>NZ_VFQC01000002.1 GCF_006717075.1 Haloactinospora alba | reverse complement strand
CCAGAGGTTCCACGGTGCCCACTCACCGAGCAGGGGAAGGTGGAACTCGGGGTTGACCACCTCCACGTAGGCTTCCAGCACTGTCAGCATCAGCGCGACGAAGCCCGCCATCACGAGCCAGTGGGCCACCCCGACCGTGCCCCATTTGAGCATGCGGGTGTGCCCGAGGATCTCTTTGACCATCACGGCGAGCCGGGTGCCGAGGGGACCGCCACGTCCCGGTTCCGGCCGGCCGAGACGGATGGTGCGGATCATGCGCGTCACGGTCATGGCGAGCATCGCGATGGCGACAACCGTCATCGCGGCGCAAATCAGCCCCAGCGTGATCTGTAGAACACTCAAGCTCTGGGCTCCCGTCCCTCGGTTCCGTACGTCGGTGCTCGGCACGCCGAACAACCCGCCCCTATGTTACTAGCGAGTAGTGCTCGCGCTTCACACTCCCTCGCGAAACGCGCGCCATCGCTACGACCCCCACGGTAGTGATCTCACTTACAACCGAGGCCTCCGCCCCGGCCCCGAACGCCGCAGAGCCCACCCGCGCCCGCCCTCTGCCACCGGACACCCCCGGCCAAACCCGCCCCAGTTTCCACCAAAAATCGCTCCAACCCTCCGGTGACCGGGAACAACACGCCAGCCGCGTCCCGTTGGAGGGGGTGTGCGAACTTATTTGAGCCTGGGCGACTCAAGTGAGTTGACAGTGAGGACACGACGAAGCAATATTGTGTCTGTAAGACTCAACTTTTACGGAGGATGCACTCATGGCACGTGCGGTCGGTATCGACCTGGGGACGACCAACTCGGTCGTTTCCGTACTGGAAGGCGGCGAGCCCACGGTTATCGCCAACGCCGAGGGGACCCGGACCACGCCCTCCGTGGTCGCTTTCGCCAAGAACGGCGAGGTCCTGGTCGGTGAGGTCGCCAAGCGCCAGGCGGTCACCAACGTCGAGCGGACCATCCGGTCGGTGAAGCGCCACATCGGCACCGACTGGGAAACCGAGATCGACGACAAGAGCTTCAACTCGCAGCAGATCAGCGCCTTCATCCTGCAGAAGCTCAAGCGGGACGCCGAGGCCTACCTGGGCGAGGAGGTCACCGACGCCGTCATCACGGTCCCGGCCTACTTCAGCGACGCGCAGCGGCAGGCCACCAAGGAGGCCGGCACGATCGCGGGACTGAACGTCCTGCGCATCATCAACGAGCCCACGTCCGCCGCGCTCGCCTACCACCTGGAGAAGGAGGACGAGGCCACCATCCTGGTCTACGACCTCGGTGGCGGTACCTTCGACGTCTCCCTGCTGGAGGTCGGCGACGGTGTGGTCGAGGTGAAGGCCACCAACGGCGACAACCACCTCGGCGGTGACGACTGGGACCAGGCGATCGTCGACTGGCTGGTCGAGCGGTTCAAGAACGGCAACAACATCGACCTGTCCAAGGACAAGATGGCCCTGCAGCGGCTGCGCGAGGCCGCGGAGAAGGCCAAGATCGAGCTGTCCAGCTCCAGCGAGACCACCATCCAGCTCCCCTACATCACGGCTTCCTCCGAGGGGCCGCTGCACATGGAGGAGAAGCTCAACCGCGCCGAGTTCGAGCGGCTCACCTCCGACCTGCTCGACCGGACCAAGGAACCGTTCCACCAGGTCGTCAAGGACGCCGGGATCAGCCTCGACAAGATCAACCACGTGGTGATGGTCGGCGGCTCCACCCGGATGCCGGCCGTGGTCGAGCTGGTCAAGGAGCTCACCGGCGGCAAGGAGCCGAACAAGGGCGTCAACCCGGACGAGGTCGTGGCCATCGGCGCGGCCCTGCAGGGCGGCGTGCTCAAGGGTGAGGTCAAGGACGTCCTACTGCTGGACGTGACCCCGCTGTCGCTCGGCATCGAGACCAAGGGCAACGTGTTCACCAAGCTCATCGAGCGCAACACGACGATCCCGACCAAGCGCTCGGAGATCTTCACCACCGCCGACGACAACCAGCCCTCGGTGCAGATCCAGGTGTACCAGGGCGAGCGGGAGATCGCGCAGTACAACAAGAAGCTGGGCGTCTTCGACCTGAGCGGCATCCCGCCGGCGCCGCGCGGCGTGCCCCAGATCGAGGTGACCTTCGACATCGACGCGAACGGCATCGTGAACGTCACCGCGAAGGACCTGGGCACCGGCAAGGAGCAGTCGGTGACGATCTCCGGTGGCTCGGCCATGAGCCAGGACGAGATCGACAAGATGGTCCGCGAGGCCGAGGAGTACGCGGAGGAGGACCGCAAGCGCCGCGAGGAGGCCGAGGTCCGCAACAACGCCGAGTCCCTCGTCCACCAGACCGAGAAGGTCATCAAGGACAACGAGGAGCAGATCCCCGAGGACGTGAAGTCCGAGACCGAGAGCGCCGTCAGCGAGCTGAAGCAGGCGCTGGAGGGCTCCGACATCGACACGATCCGCTCCGCGAGCGAGAAGGTCGCGCTGGCCAGCCAGAAGATCGGCTCCTCCATCTACGGCCAGGGCCAGGAGGGCGGCGCCGAGGGCGCCGAGGCCGCGGCCGCCGGGAGCGACCAGGGCGGCGAGGACGTCGTGGACGCCGAGGTCGTCGACGAGGAGAACACCAAGCGGGACGGCAACGCCTAACTCGCACGGCGCGGAAACAAGGAGGCGTAGCTAATGTCGTCGCCGGAAAACGACAACGGCGAGGAACCGGAGGGGCCGGTGGTCCGCGACAAGCGGCGCGTCGACCCGGAGACCGGTGAACTGCGCGAGACGGAGGGCGGCGAGACCGCCGACGAGCCGGTCGAGGAACAAGAGCAGCCGCTGGAGGCTGAGGTGGTCACCAGCACCGCCGACGCGGAGGTCGCCGAGCTGCAGCAGCAGCTCACCGACCGGACGAACGACCTCAAGCGGTTGCAGGCCGAGTACGCCAACTACCGCAAGCGGGTGGAACGGGAACGGGAGTCCCTGAAGGAGCAGGCGCTGGCCCAGGTGGTGGGCGACCTGCTCCCCATCCTGGACGACATCGGCCGGGCCCGGGAGTACGACGAGCTCACCGGCGGGTTCAAGTCGGTCGGTGAGTCGCTGGAGTCCCTCGTCACCAAGCTGGGGCTGAAGAAGTACGCCGAGCAGGGCGACGAGTTCGACCCCAACGTGCACGAGGCGCTGACCATGGTTCCGTCGGCCGACGTCACCGTCCCGACGGTGGTCGAGGTGTTCCAGCCCGGGTACCTCATCGGTGAACGGGTGTTGCGTCCAGCCCGCGTAGTGGTGGCCGGCCCTGGGGAGGACACCCCTGAGGGGTCCGGAACGGACCAGGAGGAAGCTCCCGCTCAGGAAGCCGACTCCGCCGAGGCACCGCCGAAGGCGGGGAACGAGAGCGAGCAGCAGGAGTGACAGCGTCCGCCCCGGGGGATTCCCTCGGGGCGGACCTCTCGGCCGCCCCGAGGCCGGAGGAACCATGAGCGCGAAGCGGGAGAAGGCAAGCGTCGATGAGCACGAAGGACTACCTGGAGAAGGACTACTACAAGACCCTCGGCGTCTCCAAGTCGGCGTCGCAGGAGGAGATCAAGCAGTCCTACCGTAAGCTCGCACGCGAATACCACCCCGACGCCAACACGGGCGACCCCAAGGCCGAGGAGCGGTTCAAGGAGATCTCCGAGGCCTACAACGTGCTCTCCGACGAGGAAAAGCGCAAGGAGTACGACGAGGCGCGCTCCTCCTTCGGTGGTGCCTACCGGCCCGGCGGCGGAACCGGAGCGGGCGGGTTCGATCTCGGCGACCTCTTCGGGCACGGCCCCACCACCGGCACCGGTACCGGCGGCGGGGAACGGCTGAGCGACCTGTTCGGTGGACTGTTCGGCGGCCGCGGCGGCCGTACCACCACCCAGGCGCGGCGCGGCGCCGACGTGGAGACCGAGACCACCCTGACGTTCAGCGAGGCGGCCCAGGGGGTCACCCGCTCGTTCTCGCTGAGTAGTGACGCCGCCTGTGCCACGTGCAAGGGCACCGGCGCGCGGGCCGGCTCGTCCGGACCCCGCATGTGCCCCAAGTGCTCCGGTACCGGCCACGAGAGCACGAACCTCGGCGGGTTCTCGCTGTCCGAACCGTGCAGCGAGTGCAAGGGGCGCGGTCTCGTTGTGGACGACCCGTGCCCCACCTGCAACGGCAGCGGGCGCGGCAGGAGCACCCGCCGGGTGCAGACACGGATCCCGGCTGGCGTCTCCGACGGCCAGCGGATCCGGATCAAAGGAAAAGGCGCGCCGGGCGAACGGGGGGGACCGGCCGGAGATCTGTATGTGGTGGTGCATGTGGAGTCGCATCCGGTGTTCGGCAAGACCGGCGACAACCTGACGATCACCGTCCCGGTGACCTTCCCGGAGGCGGCCCTCGGTGCCGAGGTTCGGGTGCCCACCCTCAACGGGCTCCCGGTGACGGTCAAGGTGCCCGCGGGCACCCCCAACGGGCGCACCCTGCGGGTGCGCGGCAAGGGGGTGACGCGCCGGGACGGCACCAAGGGTGACATGCTCGTCACCATCGAGGTGACAGTGCCGCAGAATCTCAACAACGAGGCCAGGGAGGCGCTGGAGAAGTTCAGTGCCGCGACCTCCGACCACGACCCGCGCAACGGCCTCGAAGCGCGGGCGAAGGGGATGTGAGGGCGATGACCAACCCCGCGTTCGGTGACGACATCCCGGTGTACGTGATCTCTGTCGCCGCCGAACTGTCCGGACTACACCCGCAAACACTGCGCCAGTACGACCGGATGGGCCTGGTGCGTCCGGGCCGGGCTCCCGGACGCGGCCGCCGGTACTCGCTGCGCGACATCCAGATGCTGCGCGAGGTGCAGCGGCTGTCGCAGGAGGAGGGCATCAACCTCGCCGGCATCAAACGCATCCTGGAACTCCAGCGCGAGGTGGCCGAGCTGCGGGACCACATCTTCCACCTGCACAACGAGCTGGACGCGGCCCGCAGCGCCGTCTCCCGGCGCACCTCCGGCGAGGAGGAGCACGGCGGCGAGCTTCTTCCGGTACGGCGCACCCGCGTGACGATCTTCAACACCTCCCCTCCCCCGGAGCAGGAACGGTAACCGACCACCCGCGCCGGTACCGCGGGATGCGCGCGCAGCGGCCAGGGCTGACGCGTGTGCTTCCTGCGGTACCAGGGACCCGCCCGAGAGAGGACCACCAACCGACACCACGACCGACGACCCAGGGGGGACGCGGAGGATGAACTACAAACTCACCAGGAAAAGCCAGGAAGCACTGTCCGAGGCGGTCCGCCGGGCGACCTCGGACGGCAGCCCGCAAGTCGAACCCGTCCACCTGCTCTTCGCCCTGGTCAACCAGGGAGAGGGCATCATCCGCCCCCTGCTGAAGGAACTCGGGATCAGCCCGGACGAGCTCAGCGGCAAGGTGGAGCAGAGCCTCGCCTCCCTGCCCAAGGCCAGCGGCAGCACCGTCAGCGCACCGGACAGCTCCCGGCAGCTCATCGTGTCGATGAACACCGCCGCCCAGCGCGCCCAGCAGATGGAGGACGAGTACGTCTCCACCGAGCACCTCCTGGTCGGGCTGGCCGCCGACGGCGGGGAGGCGAAACGGCTGCTGCAGGACGCCGGAGCCACCCCCGAGGAGCTGCTGGCCGCCTTCGACCGGGTGCGCGGCCCCGGTAAGGTCACCTCGGAGAACCCCGAGGACACCTACCAGGCGCTGGAGAAGTACGGCGTCGACCTGACCGCCAACGCGCGCTCCGGCGGAATGGACCCGGTCGTCGGGCGGGACGCCGAGATCCGCCGGGTGGTGCAGGTGCTCTCCCGGCGCACCAAGAACAACCCGGTGCTGATCGGCGAACCCGGCGTCGGGAAGACCGCCGTCGTCGAGGGCCTGGCGCAGCGCGTCGTCGCCGGCGACGTCCCGGAGTCGCTGCGGGACAAGCGGCTCATCGCCCTGGACCTGTCCGCGATGGTGGCGGGAGCCAAGTACCGCGGCGAGTTCGAGGAGCGCCTCAAGGCCGTGCTCAACGAGATCAAGGAGAGCGACGGCCAGATCATCACGTTCATCGACGAGCTGCACACCATGGTCGGCGCCGGTGCGGCCGAGGGCGCGATGGACGCGGGCAACATGCTCAAACCGATGCTGGCCCGCGGCGAGCTGCGCATGGTGGGTGCCACCACTCTGGACGAGTACCGCGAACGCATCGAGAAGGACCCGGCGCTGGAGCGCCGGTTCCAGCAGGTGCAGGTGGGCGAGCCCTCGTCCGCCGACACCATCGCCATCCTGCGGGGGCTGAAGAGCCGGTACGAGGCGCACCACAAGGTGCAGATCGCCGACTCCGCCCTCGTGGCGGCCGCGACCCTGTCCGACCGCTACATCACCGCCCGGTTCCTCCCGGACAAGGCCATCGACCTGGTGGACGAGGCCGCGTCCCGGCTGCGCATGGAGATCGACTCCCGACCGGTGGAGATCGACGAGCTGCAGCGCACCGTGGACCGGCTGCGGATGGAGGAGATGGCGCTGGAGAAGGAGTCCGACGCGCCGTCCGTGCAGCGGCTGGAACGGCTGCGCGGCGAGCTCGCCGACAAGCAGGAGGAGCTGGACGGGCTCATCGCCCGGTGGGAACAGGAGAAGGCCGGCCTGAACCGCGTCGGGGAGCTGAAGGAGCGCCTCGACGACCTGCGCAGCCAGGCCGAACGGGCCCAGCGCGACGGTGACTTCGACGTCGCCTCCCGCCTGATGTACGGCGACATTCCCGAGCTGGAGAAGCAGGTGGAGGAGGCCTCCAACGCGGAGGAGGAGACCGAACGCGACGAGTCCAGCATGGTCAAGGACGAGGTGGAGGCCGACGACGTCGCCGACGTCGTCTCCTCGTGGACCGGGATTCCCGTCGGCCGGCTGCTGGAGGGCGAGACGTCCAAACTCCTGCGGATGGAGGAGGAGCTGGGCAAACGCCTCGTCGGCCAGAGCAGGGCCGTGGCCGCCGTGTCCGACGCGGTGCGCCGCGCCCGCGCCGGCATCTCCGACCCGGACCGGCCCACCGGTTCGTTCTTCTTCCTCGGCCCCACGGGTGTCGGTAAGACCGAGCTCGCCAAGGCCCTGGCGGAGTTCCTGTTCGACGACGAACGCGCGATCGTGCGCATCGACATGAGCGAGTACGCCGAGAAGCACTCGGTCGCGCGGCTGATGGGCGCCCCTCCCGGCTACGTCGGCTACGAGGAGGGCGGCCAGCTCACCGAGCCGGTACGCCGCCGCCCCTACACGGTGGTGCTGCTGGACGAGGTGGAGAAGGCCCACGTCGAGGTGTTCGACACCCTGCTGCAGGTGCTGGACGACGGCCGCCTCACCGACGGGCAAGGCAGGATCGTCGACTTCCGCAACACACTGCTGATCCTGACCTCCAACCTGGGGTCGCAGTACCTGGTCGACCCGGAGCTGGAGGACAGCGCCAAACGGGACAAGGTCATGTCCGTGGTGCACAACACGTTCAAACCGGAGTTCCTCAACCGGTTGGACGACGTGATCATGTTCGACGCGCTGTCCACCGACAACCTCTCCCGGATCGTGGACCTGCAGATCGACCGGTTGTCCCACCGGCTGGCCGACCGCCGGCTGGAACTGGATGTCACCCCCGCCGCCCGCGAGTGGCTGGCGCTGACCGGCTACGACCCGGTGTACGGTGCCCGTCCGCTGCGGCGGCTGGTGCAGTCCGCCATCGGTGACCCGCTGGCCAAGGAGCTGCTGTCCGGAAGGTTGCAGGAGGGCGACACCGTGCGGGTGGAACTGGACGTCGACCAGGACCAGCTGACGGTGCAGCCCGCCCAGCGCGAACCGCAGCCGGCGTAACCGGTGCAAGCGAACGACCGGGTGGTGGCCTCGTTAACCGGGCTGCCACCCGCGTCTCACCTTCCGCGTCCGGCCGTGAGGCGGTTTCGCACCTCCCGGACCGGGCCGGATGCGGGTTCGGAGCCGCCCCGGCGCCCGGAGGGGGCACGCTCGCGGGAACGGCGCGACGCCGCCACGGCGGCCGCCGCTGCGGCGGCGCACGTGCCCGCGAGGAAACCGCCCGCCGTCCACCACACGGTCCGGGAACGCGGGGAGGGCCGTTTCGTTCCGGCAGCGGGTTCCACCCGGACGGCGACCTTGGCGCGCCGGTACTCCTCGTCCAGGATCTCGGTGAACCGCCGCTCGGTGTCGTTGGCGGGGTTGGCCAGCCACGCCTCCCGGGACTCGGCCCAGAACGCCTGGCCGGGTTCACCGTGGAACATCTCGTTGGCGATGGCGCGCAACCGCTGTTCCGGCAGCGTGCGCGTCTCGAACGCCGTGGCCCACTGGCCCACGATCATGTTGGTGTACAGCCGCTGTTTGCGGGTCACGGGGTCGTTCGGCTCCGGGACCGGCCCCCAGCACGCGTCCAGGTCCGGGTCCTCCATCGCCATCTTCAGCAGGTCGCTGGTGGCCTGCCGGCGGGTCTCCTCCACCGCGCGCTTCGTCTCCCGCGCCTGCAGAACCAGCGTGAACACCACACCGACGAGCGCGAGCGTGGCGATGAGCGCCGACACCGCACCGTAGGTGGAACCGACGAAGCTCAACCGTTCCCACTCTCCAACAGGAGTGAAGAGCGCAACGGAGGCAAGGGAAGCTCCAGCGAATAGGACGATCAGTATGAGGATGAGAACCGTGGCCATGTAAGAGGGGCGAACCACTCCACGCTCATGATCTTGCTGCATACGTCTAAGCTACTCGCTGGAGCCTACCCTCGTTAATGAAACGGAAGACCCTATGGGGAACATGGCCAAAACAGGCTCATGCCCCATGTTCCAGCTCTGTATTCAGCTACTTACCTGGTCAAAGATCCGGAATATCGGACTTAGCCGCCCGCAGCATAGTTCCAGGGATCACTACCAGACGCTCGTCGGACCCCACACTCACACCATCGGGCAGCCCACGCGAGAAATGCTCAGTCACGTCCCGCCCGACAATCGCAACGTCCCCGTTGGACAGCTCCCATATATCTGGACAGTCTCGGCTGTCTCTGCTGTATCCCAGCTCAGATGCGCTTTTTCCGAGACGATGTTGGAACGTTACAGAGGTATCCACTTCCCAGGGGCGCTCCATACTTCCTCCCATCATCAATCTATGCCATAAGCGACACAAACTCTATAACTTGGCAAAACCGCCTTAACACCCGGGGTAGGGAAATGGGAACCTACGTCTATTCATGACTATGATGTGCGTTTTTTACCCATAGAAGCTCAGAGTGCCTCCATCATCAGGTTTGTGCTGATGGGAAGGGATTCAGAGAGGTAGCCCGATAGGGTTGAGAGATCGAGTAGAGGCCCCAGAAGAGCCGACGGATCATCTCGGCCATAGTGCGGCGGTACAGGCAGCGCGGAAAGAGGATGGCAAGATTCGCCCTACGCGGAGATATCGCCGCAGTAGGCGTTACTGGTGTCCTCGCCAAACACCCCTTACGGAGGCAGTACAGCTTTCGATGCCCAGTGGCCGCGGGGAGTTGCAGCAGCCGTTCTAGGCTTGGTGGTGCGTAAGGGCAACTGTGCCGCGAGCCAACTGGCCTTCCCTCAGTATCCGTCCAGACCACGCGCGTAGGTCCCTTTTCCAGGAGAAGACACAATCCACCCCTGTTCGCGCAGCAACGCGTGAGCGCTCCTGACCGTACGCCGAGACACGTCGAACTCCGCGCACAGCTCCGCTTCCGTGGGCAAGAGCGCGTGAGGCGGGTAGGTGCCATCCTCCACACGCCTCGCGATGATCGATGCAATCTGGCGGTACATGGGCTCGGGACCATCAAGAGCCGGACTCATAGTAATAACACTAAACAGCGCGTGCCTGTGCTCGACCTCCCGAAACTTCGCGTGACATCACGTGACAGGTAAAGATATAGTAAGCGCACTATAGACATAGAGCGGCCCGGCGGAAGCCACCAACTTCCCCGGGCCCGGCCAAGTGAACGGAGCACTTGACAGTTGAGCATTCTAATATCCCTGTTCTGTCTCGTCTCGCGCCTCATCCGGCCCGCGCGCGGGGTTCACGCGCGTCCGATGACCGCCGACCGGGAGATACCCACTCCTTCCCGCACTCTCCGCACAGCGCGCACCGCGCGTGTACGGCGGCATGCACCACAGCGGACTGCGTTTCCACCCGTGGTCGACACCGAGGCACTGCAGCCCCAGGTCGCGATGGTGCGACCCTATTACCAAGCACTGGAAAGACAGCGCGCACGGCAGCAGCAGGAACGCGACCGCGTGGACCGCGCAGACCGCGACCGGTTGGGCCTAGCCGTCCTGCTTGACGTCACCCACAGCGCACAACGCGGGGAGGCAACGGCATGAGCGGCAACCCCACACTGAGTGCTACTCACCGCCCCGGCGTCGAGTACAGCCCTGCGATCCTCCGTTGGAACGGGAAGACACACACTCCGACGGATATGACGGTGCGTACGGGAGCGTCCTCGGCAACATATAGCAACCGGACACGATCCCAGAAACCGACGACAAACGGCGACAGGACAGCATCGCGGGTGCGTCCCATAGACACGAGCTGGCCCACCCGCATGAGGATCACACTGGATCGCACAACCACGGCACACCGTGAGGGGGCCGCCGCATGACTCCCGACGTTGTACCCAGCGACAAATACCAGTGCCGTGCCCGCCGACCGAGCAACAGCGGCCTCCGACTCGCCTGTGTGCTCACGACCGGCCACCAGGGCCACCACCGGGACTCGTCCGGGGGCCACTGGCCACGTGAGATCGTGACCGAGGCGGACTACGCGGACATGCTCTACGACCACCTGTCCGAGTTACTGCGCGCTCGCCGCATTGACCCTGCTGACGCGGCATTCAGCGAGCTTGACGAGTGGCTTCGCGGTGGTGGTTCCTTGCCTACACCATGGCAGCACTAACAACCAACGTTCTCCCTGGAAGGGCTCTGCATGCTGGTAGGGTGCGGAGTTCTTTCCCGTAGCTCGCGCCACTTTTATCCAGAATTTTTGCTCGATGTCAGATCTTACGCTAGATGTTGCGGGGTGGGAGCTGGAGTGTGCTATCGATCCTGGGAGGGAATCCAGCGCGTATTGGTAGACCTATTTCCTCGCCCCACGAACATCTTCCCATCGACACCGCGCTCGGGGCTATAACACCACTCCTCCGATCCGGTGAAACCCTGAGGCGGTTATATTCCCGGAGGAAAAATCATTACACCGGAATTCTCGGCTACGGTTATGTGGCCATACTCCCGCATAGGGTGGCGGGCATGGCGAGCGACCCACCCGAATGGGCTTACGAGGACGTCCGGGTGTGCGACCACGATCCGCGGTGGGCGCCGCGGGCGGCGCGGGAGCGCGAACGGCTGGTGGAACTGCTCGGGCCGTGGCTGGTCGACGGCGTGGAACACGTCGGTTCCACGGCTGTCCCGGGGCTGGCGGCCAAACCGGTCCTCGACCTGATGGCCTCGGTCTCGTCCCCGGAAACCGTCCTACGGCACGCCGCTCTCGCCGGGGACGGGTGGGTTCTCGTCCCGCCGGAGCTGGACGAGCGGGAGTGGCGGCGGTTCCTCGTGAAACCGGACGCCTCCGGACGGTGCCGCTACGCCCACCTGCACCTGATCACCGCGGGCCACCCGCGCTGGCGCCAGCAGATCGCCTTCCGGGACGCCCTGCGGTCCGACCCGGCGCTGTCCCGGGAGTACGCCCAGCTGAAACGGCGGTTGGCCCGAACACACTCCGGAGATCGGGAACGCTACACGGCGGGAAAATCCGAATTCGTGCGCCGGGTCCTCCACGATTAGTTCCCTTTTTCCCATCAGCATGCCCAACCGCTCCACCCTGCGACATTACGGACTCCGGGGATTCGTTACGATATGACTCTCTTTCCCGCGCACTAGAAAAGACCCATGACCGACGACGTCCCCCGGCCGTTGACCTCCCTCCAGCCGAAGGAACGGACGAAACCGCTGAGGGACGACCTTCCACCCCAAAGACGGTGGCGCGGAATTCTCGCCTGGACGGGAACCGGAATGTTCCTCGGCGGAAGCGCGCTCATGGTCCTCGTCGCCTTCCGGTTCATGGGACCGATGGGACTCCTGGGCGAGGACCAGAATCACGGCCCGGCCCTGGAGTTGCTGTGGCTGCTGTTACTGCTTCCCGTCGTGTTCCGGTTCGTCCTGCGCCCTCCGCCGCGGGAGACCCCCGCGAGGACGAACACCAGTGCTCGCGGGAACACACCTGCGGAACGGGAACCGGTTTCCCCGGTGGTCACGGCGGTGGTGACACTTGTGGCCGTGGTCATGTGCTACGTGACGTTCCCCGCCTCCGCGTTCGTCGTCACGGCGCCGGGAGGGCACTCCTACTACCCCCGATCCGGCCAGCGCGGTGCGCTGGGTCGGCCTGGTCCTGGCCGCCTTGGGCCTGTTGCTGCTCCTCGCGGTCTCGGTCCGGCCCCGGCTCCGTTCCGTGTGGCGGGCGCTGGCCGGAACCACCGTCGCGGTGCTGACCATTGCCGCTGCCGTTCCCGCCGGTATGGCTGCGACATAGCCATCGGCGGCGCCGCGGCGATCCTGGGCACCGCGATAGCGCTGATGGGAACATCCGGGGAAGAGCGGAAGGAGGATGCGGAGGAGTCGAACTGCCTCGCCGTGTTCTCCGCGGACAGGGCCGACGCCGTCGACACGTACGTTCCATGACCAGTGGTCCGGCGGTCCGCCGGCCCCCCGTTGGTGCCCCCGGGACCCGTGTGTCCGCACGGGGCGCAGCGGGTCACTCGTAAGGCTTGTCGCACACGAACAGCAGGCTCCCGAGTCCGCTCACCCTGGACACGGAGAGAATCCTCTGTTCGAACTCCCGCAGGGTTTCCTTTCCGTACGCCCGTTCGAGGCTGTCGCGGTTCCCGTCTATTCGGTCGAGGATGCGCGGGAAAAAAGAGGAGGTCCTGTCACTTGTGTCTAGAGCCTCCCGGACTTCCATCCCGGCACCGTGCGCCGCTTCGACGTATTCCCTCAGGTCGTTTATATGGGTGCACCCGAACATCTCGAGGTAGTCGGTGAGTGCTTCCTGGGAACCGAGGGGGCCGGCGGTTCTCACGTAGGGGTTCTCCGCCACGATCCGGCCGCCGGGACGGAGCACCCGGGCGAGGCTTCTGTAGAGTTCCCCGATGTCGAAATGGACGGTGACCTCCAGGAGCAGTGCGCCGCCGAAGGAGCCCTCCGGGTGGGGAGGATCCAGAGCGTCAGCGTGCTCCACCGTGACACGGCCCTCCACGTCGTACGCGTCCGCGTAGTCCCTGGCGGTGCGGAGGGCCTTGCGGTCCACGTCGACGGCGAGCACGTCCCGACCGGTGGCAGCGGACAGGTTCACCGCCGCGCGCCCGCGGCCGCACCCCACGTCGAGGATCGTCCCGGGGAAGGCAGGGTCGAAACGTGACGCGACGAAACGGGTCATCCGGTCCGTGGCGTCCTCGATCCCGGTCGTGTCCTCCTCACTCTCCCAGTACCCGTAGTGCAGGTCGTCACCGGACAGCTGCCGGGTGAGAACGTCAAAGTAGTCATAGCGCTCTTCAACGGACTGCATGTGTCTTCCATCCTGGGCCAGTTACGGTTCGCACCCCAAACTGGCCACATATTCCACTTATGCCATAAATAAAATACACAACAAAAAGAGGCAGAATCAGACTTTTCGCAACCACCCATACGAAGCGAGGGTGCGCCCAACCATACAGAAGCCCCGCCGGTCTCGCTGAGATTCACTTTCCCGAGCGCTTGAAAAGTGTTCTCTCCGGGACCAGCGGGGCTGTGGGAGCGACGGTGACGGGTTAGAACGCCGCCTCGGGAACGTCCATCAGTTCCAGGGTGGTGTTCTCCGCGATCCGGCGTTCGGCGGAGACGCGCGGCAGGATCTGGTCGGCGAAGAACCGGGCGGCGGCGATCTTGCCGGTGTAGAAGTCCTGGTCGTCCTGGCCGGCGCCGTCGATGGCGCCCAGCGCCACGTCGGCCTGGCGCAGCAGCAGCCAGCCCAGCACGACGTCGCCGACCGCCATCAGCAGGCGGGTGGTGTTCAGCCCGACCTTGTACAGCTCGCGGCTCTCCTCCGCGGAACGCATGGCGTCGGCGACCATGGTCTCCACGATCTTCTCGACGTCGGCCGCGGCGTCGGCCAGGATCGCGCGCTCCTCCTTCAGCCGGCCGTTTCCGGCCTCACTGTTGGCGAAGTCCTTGATCTCGGCGGCGAGCTGCCCGAACGCCTGGCCGTTGTCCTTCACGATCTTGCGGAAGAAGAAGTCCTGGGCCTGGATCGCCGTGGTGCCCTCGTAGAGGGTGTCGATCTTGGAGTCCCGGATGTACTGCTCGATCGGGTAGTCCTGCAGGTACCCGGATCCGCCCAGGGTCTGCAGCGACTCGGACAGCAGCGCGTAGGACCGCTCCGAGCCGACGCCCTTCACGATGGGCAGCAGCAGGTCGTTGAGCGCGTCGAGCCGCGAGGTGTCCTCGCCGTCGTGCTTGGCGACCTGGACCGCGTCCTGCTGGGAGGCGGTGTAGAGGACCAGGGCCCGCAGCGCCTCGGCGTAGGACTTCTGCGTCATCAGGCTGCGCCGCACGTCCGGGTGGTTGGTGATGGCGACGCGCGGTGCGGTCTTGTCGGTCATCTGGGTGAGGTCGGCGCCCTGGACGCGTTCCTTGGCGTACTCCAGCGCGTTGAGGTAGCCGGTGGACAGCGTGGCGATGGCCTTGGTGCCGACCATCATCCGGGCGTACTCGATGATCATGAACATCTGCCGGATGCCGTCGTGCTTGTCGCCGACGAGGTAGCCCACGGCCGGGTGCTGGGCGCCGAAGGTGAGCTCGCAGGTGGTGGAGGACTTCAGTCCCATCTTGTGCTCGACGTTGGTCACGTAGGCGCCGTTGCGCTCGCCCAGCGACCCGTCCTCGTTGACGAGGAACTTCGGCACCAGGAAGAGCGAGAGCCCCTTCGTCCCGGGCTTGCCGCCCTCGGGGCGCGCCAGCACGAGGTGGAAGATGTTCTCGGTCATGTCCTGTTCGGCGGAGGTGATGAAGCGCTTCACCCCCTCCAGGTGCCAGGAGCCGTCGGCCTGCTCGTAGGCGGTGGTGCGGCCCGCGCCGACGTCGGAGCCGGCGTCGGGTTCGGTGAGCACCATGGTGGCGCCCCAGCCGCGGTCGATGGCCTGCTGGGCGAACTGTTTCTGCGCCTCGGTGCCCTCCTCCCAGAGGATGCTGGCGAAGCCGGGACCGGCGGAGTACATGTGCACGGCCGGGTTGGAGCCCAGGATCATCTCGGCCGCGGCCCACACGAGGGAGCGGGGGGCGCCGATACCGCCGAGTTCCGGCGGCAGGTCCAGGTTGTACCAGCCGGCGTCCATGTAGGCGTGGTACGACTTCTTCAGGCTCTCGGGGAGAGTGACGGTGCCCGTCTTGGGGTCGAACTCGGGCGGGTTCCGGTCGGCGTCCTCGAACGACTCGGCCACGACTCCGGTGGCGAGCCGGTTGACCTCGTCAAGAATGGTCCGGGCCGTGTCCTCGTCCAGTTCCTCGAAGGGGCCCTTCCCCAGGAGTTCCTGGCGGTTGAAGACCTCAAAGAGGTTGAACTCGAGGTCACGGAGGTTGCTCTTGTAATGCGTCATGGCACGCTCCGCTGCGTCCTGGCCGCGGTGCTGGACCCGCGATCTACTGGCTGGTAACGAAACCATGTTACTAGCCAGTAGCCATGGGATGCCAAGAGGTTCCGGGCATAAACCACCAATCCGGAAGCGCACCTTTACCGGAAGGCGACATCGCAGGGACCTGAGGCGGCGTGTGGCTCCTGCCACACCGCGCGGAACACGGCCGGGCGACGCGCAGCGGGACAAGCGTCCGAAAACAGGACAGAACACCTAGCCGCGCGGGGACCTCCACAGCTGGGTGATGAGCAGTGCCGAGGCACCGACCGTGGTGAACGTGATCGGCAGGAACGCGAGCTGGTACCCGGCGCCGGCCTGCAGGATCAGCCCCGCGGCCACGGTCGCCACCACGGTGGTCGTGAACCCGGACATGTTGACCACGCTGGAGACCACTCCCGTACGGTGCGCCGGCACACCGTCCCGGGCGAAGTCGAACGAGAGGGACGGCGCGATCATCGCTCCCGCGGAACTCACCGTCAGGACCGCCAGGGAGACCGGAGCCGGCGGTGGGCCGCCCGGCCAGACGACCACGGTGATCCATCCCGCGCTCAGCACCGTCGCGAACACCGTCGCGAACGGCCGACGGATGCCGGGGCGCCGCCCGACCACAGCTCCCAGGGTCGGTGCGATCCACAGGGTGCCCGCTCCCAGGGCGGTCATCGCGGCCCCGGCCGCGGCCGGGGTGAGACCCACTCCCTCCACCAGGAACGGGTACCCCCACAGCACCGCCAACATCGTGTAGGGCGCCATGACCGCCGCGTGGTGGGCCATACCCGCACGGGGGCCGCTCCTGCAGAACGCCTCGGCGACGCTGGCGCGCAACGCCACCGGTTGCCGGGTGCCGCGGCGCCCCGGGGGGCCGGTGGGACTGTCGGCGACCACGAGCAGCACCAGCAGCGTCATCACGGCGGTCACCGCCGCGGACCCGAGGAAGGCCGCGACCCAGCCCGGCCCGTGCAACGCGGCGGACAGCGGCCCCACACTCGCGATCTGTCCGAGCCCCCCGGCGGTCCCGGTCAGCGCGCTGACCAGGGCGTAGCGCCGGCGGGGGAACCACAGCGCCGCGAGCCGGATGACGTTGATGAACGTCACCGCGTCGCCCAGACCGATGAGGACGCGGCCGGCGACGGCCGCCTGGACGTTGGGCGCCAGGGCGAACAGCGCCACCCCGCACGTCATCGCGGCCAGCCCGAACAGCAGCGTCCTGCGGGGGCCCACCCGGTCGGCCAGGATGCCCGCCGGAACCTGCAGCAGCACGTAGACGACGAGTTGCAGCATCGGCAGGACCGACAGCAGAGCCGGCCCCACATGGAAGCGTTCCTGGGTCTCCAACGCGGCGACGCTGAGGCCGTTGCGGTGGAACATCGCCAGGAAGTACACCCCGACCGCAACACCCCACACCAGCCAGGCACGGGCACCACCGGGCGGTTCCGGAGCGGATTCCACCCCGATGACACGGTCATCGGACGTCTCTTCGTGGTCGTCAGCCTCTGCGGCCGCTCTGGTGCTCATCGGCGTGTCCTCAGCGTGCGCGCCCCTGGCGCCGGGTGGCCTGGCCCGCCACGCGCCTGGCCGGAACCCCGGCTGCTTCCACGAGCGCGCTCGGCCGCGGATGCCTCGGCCCATCCGCGCACTCCTGTTTACCAGTCCGTTTCCGGCTGTCCAGGGTGATTTCCCCCATCGATCTCTGCGGCGAGGGACACACCGGGATCTTCCGGTAACACCACACCAGAGCGAACGCGTACGACAATCGTTCGGTGACGAACGGTGAACGCGAACCCTTCGGGAGGTGCCGTGGCGACGCCGAACGACGCGCCGACCGGGTGGATCGCCCCCCGCCCGGCGTGGCCGGTGATCCTCGGGGCGGGGTTCCTCCTGTGGGCGGCCACCGTGGTGGTGACGTTCGTGACCGCCAACCCGAACCTGTTGCCGACCATCGTGCTGCTGGGCAGTTTCCTAGTGCCGGTGACTTTCGCCTCGTGGGCCTACGAGCGGGGGCACGGCGCGCACGTCACGGCGGAACTGCTGTTCCTGTGCTTCGTGGTCGGCGGCCTGCTGGGGGTACTCGGAGCCTCGCTGCTGGAGGCCTACCTGGTGCGGCCCTCACCGCTGATGTACATCGGTGTGGGTGTCATCGAGGAAGCGGTGAAGCTGGCGGCGCTGATGGTGGTCGCCCAGCGGATGGCCCACCGCGGCGCCCGTGACGGCATGGTGCTGGGCGCGGCCGTGGGGCTGGGGTTCGCGGCGTTCGAGAGCGCCGGTTACGCGATGACGTCCCTGGTGTCCAGGAGCGGCCTGGATCTCGTGGCGCTCGTGGAGACCGAGATCCTGCGCGGATTGATCACCCCGGTCGGGCACGGTGTGTGGACCGCCATCCTCGGCGGTGTCGTGTTCGCCGCCTCGCCCCGGGGGCGGTGGCGGTTCAGCGTCGCGGCACTCGTCACCTTCCTCGGGGTCGCGCTGCTGCACGGGCTGTGGAACTCGGTGCACGGGATAGCGATCGTGCTGACGCTCGTGCTGACGGGGGACATGTGGCAGACACGCCTGCTCAGCGTGGGCTACCTCCCGGAGCTGACACCGGCACAGGCGCACCTGAGCACAGCGCTCGACTGGACCGGCCTGGTGATCGTGGCCGCCGTCGGCGTGCTCTGGCTCACGCTGCTCGCCGCTGGCAACCGTCACACGCCCGGAACGCAGGGTGATTCCGGTCACACTACCGAGTAGCCCGCCCCCGCTCCCGAGCCACGCCCGGACACCGACACGGATACACCCGTACGCGGCGGTAGGACCCGTGTGAACCGAATCCGGACGCGCCGCACCGGCGGGATTCCGACCCCCCGGAACCAGTTGTTGTGACATGGGTCACACACGTCAGGGTCGACCCCTAGGGGTGGGCTACTGCTACGATCCGGGACGCAAAGAATAACTGCGAGGTAACGACCCTGTCGTTGGTCGCGCTCTTTGTTGGGACCACAAGGCACCAGCCGGTCCGCCCCTGACCAACTTCGGCGGCACCGGAACGTACTGGGGCCCGCGGTTCCGCCGCGGACGCGCCGCACCCCGCTGAGGCGCCTCTCCGCGGTTCCGACCACTGAGGAGACGTTCTTGAGTCACTGGCGGTTGAACAACCCCAGAGCCGACCGCGCGAAGTCGGCACTGGCGAACCGGGCCAAGCACCGGCCGCGGCACGCCTTCTGCGCCGAGCGAGCGATCACAGCCTTGTGGGAAGAGCTGGCAGCCGTCGCCGCCCGACCGATGTACCGGGCGGGCAACACCGACCTCGCGGTCATCTCGATCATGCGAGGTATCAACGTGTGGTGTCGTGACGGCAAGTTCATCTGGAACGATTTCCTCGGGGACACCATCACCCACCCCGCCAACGATCCCGCCGGTGCCGCAGCCATGCTGCGGCCTTTTTCGCGTTGGCACCCCTTCGAGCCCGAGGTGCACCACAGCGCGCAGCTCGCCGCTGCCTAGACGTACCGGACACCAGGGGCCGCGCCCCAGCAGTGGTGTGACAACGGCAAAGGGCCTCCGACAGGGGTGTGGGCCGACCGGGGCCACCCCCGGAGGAAGTAGTCCGGGAGGCCCTCGGCGCTCCACGTGCCCCGGACCAGCGCACGGTCGGCGACGAACGGGCCCGACACGTGGCCCGGCGCTGTGCCGCCGAACGTCTCCACCGCGTCCACACCGCCGTTGACAGGCTCACCCGGCCCGGCGCCACCCGAAGCTGTCGGGGGAAGCACACGCGCCGTCGGAGCGGCCTGTATGGCCACGGCATGAGTTCCCCTGTTTTCACGGCCAGCGCCGCCTCCCCCGCGTTGTACGAAGAACGCACCGCGCTCGACCTGATCGGTGAGGCGATGGGGAGTGGGGCCGATGTGGCGGCCGTCCCCGTGGATCGGGTCTGTGAGGACTTCTTCTCGCTGGGTTCCGGCCTGGCCGGCGAGATCGTCCAGAGATTCGCGAACTACGGGATACGTCTCGTGATCGTCGGCGACATCAGCCGCTACCTCGCCGGGAGCCAGGCGCTGCGTGACTTCGTGCGCGAGGCGAACCGCGGCAGGCAGGTGTGGTTCGCGGCCACGCCGGACGAACTCGCCGAGAGGCTGCGGTAGCGCCTGGATCCGGAGGGCTCGCCGCCCCGTTGGGGACAGTGCGCCCGGCCCGGCCCGGAGAGGGCCCCGCGGGCGGCGCCGCGGAGCCCGAGAGGCCGAAGCGCGCCCAGACGTCACTCCAGCGCTATGCCCTCCAACTCACCGAACGGGCCGGCCCGCATGTCCAACTCCTCGACATCCCCCGGCGGCGCCGGGAACATCGCGATGAGCTGGTAGGGCTCGCCCGGCTGCAGCTCGTGAACCTCCTCGGCGAGGCTCGCGTACTTCCCGTCGGCCGACTTCATCTGGGCCACGTAGCGAACCAGGTCACTGTCGGGCTCCAACAGCTGGAACCCGCCCAGGGTGCCCTTCTCGAACTGGTCGGGCCCGCCCGGGATCCGGGCCTCCTCGCTGTCGAACTCGAGCTCGGTCGGCTCGTCGGAGGTGTTGGTCAGCTCCACGGTCCCGATGACGTAGGCGCCGTCCCTGCGCAGCGGGTACACGTCCAGCCGGACGTCGTCCTCGGTCTCGCTCGCCGTCACCTCGCCCAGTTCCGGGTCGAAGGGTGCCGGTTCGGAGACGTTGCGTTCGGCCGCGCCGAGGGAGTCCTCCTGGTCGCCGTTCCCGCTGTCCTGTCCCGGCGAGTCCCGGTCCACCTCGTAGGAGAACTCCACCCGCCGGTTGCGGGCACGCGCCTCCTCGTCGTCCGGCCCTCCTTCCTCGGCGACGGGTTCCTCACTGCCGCGGCCCTCGACGTCGAAGGCGTAGTCCTCGCCGAGCTCCTCCCTCAGCAGGTCCCGGACGGTCTCGGCGCGCTCCTCGGAGAGCTCGTCGTTGTAGGAGTCGCTGCCCTTGCCGTCGGTGTGGCCGATGACGGTGATCTCGGAGGATTCCGGGTCGATGTTGCGCTCCAGCGACGCCGCGGCCTTGGTGACGACCTCCTCCGCCTCGCCGGTGAGAGTGGACTCGTCGAACTCGAACATGACGTCGGAGTGCAGCGCCATCGTCTCCTGGTCGCCGTCCCGCGTGGTGGAGGCGAGGTCGGAGTCGACGAAGCTCTCCAGGTCCACGTCGACCGCCTGGGCCTCACTGTCGGGCCGCCGGACCTCGAACGTGAGGTTGGTCCCGTCGGGGGGTTCCGTTCTCACGTACTCGTCTCCATTGGGATCCGGCGTGGGTTTCTCCTCCTCCACATCCTGGATCGGGATACCAGTCATCGCGCCCATCCCGCGTCCGACGAAGGTCACCTGCCGCACGTCCTCGGGGATGCGGGGGAAGTACACCCGGTACTCGTTGGCGACCCCCTCATGGACGGGAAACCTCCCCGAGTCTTTCGGGCCGTGCGAGCCGTAGGACGTAACGCCGTCCTCGTCGATGTACTGGTTGTAAACCCGGCCGTTCACCGGGTCCACCAGCGTGGGCGGGGTGGACATCCGCGTGTTGCTGCCCCGCAGCTGGTCCTTGTAGCTCGCCTCGTAATGCAGCACCGTGTGCTCGGGGGTGCGTTCCAAACCGGTGATCGACAGTTCCAGTTCCGTGTCCTGTCCGGTGTCCAGGAACACGCGCCCCGTCTTGGTGTAGGGGAAGTCCTCCTCCACCGGTTCCGGTTCGGGGCTCTCGGGAGAGGGGGACTCCCCGTCCTCGCCGGGTTTCTCGAGGTCCTGGACCAAGCCGCAGCCGCTGAGCAGGAGGCTTCCCGACACCAGCGACGAGGCCAGAGCCAAAGGCGTTTTCCGTACCACTGGGGGACTCCGATCGTCGATCGCCGCCATTGTCCCCCTGACGGACGGTCTCCTGAAGGCGTTCCCGTGTGGCCGGATCCGGCCACGGCCGGAACGCGCGTACCGCGGCGGCGGCACGCGCGCCCGGCCGGGCCGCAGGCTCGGGGCCCGTGCGACGGGCGCTGCCCGTCCCCGACGGCGCCGGAGCGGCGCGCGGGAGGACGCGTTCCCGTCAACCGGAGGGCACTACCCCCAGGCCAGTGAGGTCGTCTCGGGATCCTCCAGCACGGCGCCGACGTCGCGCAGCACCTTCGAACCGAGCTCCCCGTCCACCATGCGGTGGTCGAAGGACAGCGACAGGGTCGTGACCTTGCGGACCGTGAGCTGGCCGTCGTGCACCCACGGCATCTCCCGGATCTGGCCGAACGCCAGGATCGCGGCCTCCCCCGGGTTGAGGATCGGGGTTCCGGCGTCCACCCCGAACACACCGACGTTGGTGACGGTGATCGTGCCGTTGCTCATGTCGGACGGGGAGAGCGTGCCCGCACGGGCCGCCTCGGTGAGTTCCCCCAGTTCCCGCGCCAGGTCCGGGAGCGGTTTGGTCTGCGCCTCCTTGATGTTGGGAACCACGAGGCCGCGTTCGGTGGCCGCCGCCACACCCAGGTTCACGTAGTGCTTGACCACGATCTCCTGGGCCTGCTCGTCCCACGAGGCGTTGACCCCGGGGTGCCGGCGCACCGCCGTCAGCAGCGCCTTGGCCACGAGCAGCAGGGGCGACACCTTGACGTCGGCGAACTCCGAACGCTCGCGCAGCTTCTCCACGGCCTCCACGGTCCGGGTCACGTCGACCTGCAGGAACTCGGTCACGTGAGGGGCGGTGAACGCGCTGTCCACCATGGCCGCCGCTGTGCGTTTCCGCACACCCTTGACCGGGATGCGCTCCTCCCGGGACGTGTCCCCGCCGGCCGCGCCGGCCGGCGCCGCGGTTTCGGCGGGAGGCGCAGTCTCGGCGGCGGGGGCGCTCGCCCGTTGGACGTCCTCCCGGGTGACGATCCCGCCCGACCCGGTGGGAGTGACCGAGGAGAGGTCCACCCCCAGGTCCTTGGCGAGCTTACGCACGGGCGGCTTCGCCAGGGCGCGCCCGGAGGAGCCGTTCGGTGCGCCGGCGCCGGAGGACTCCTTCCGGGGTGGCTCAGCGGCCGCCGCGGGCGCTTCCGCGGGGGGAGAACCGGCCGCGGCGGACGCGCGGTTGCGGCGCGGGCGGCGCTGGGTACTGGCGGCTTTCTGCCCGTAGCCCACGAGCGGTTTCTCCTCGGCCTCCTGCCCGCCGCCGGACTGCTGCCCGCCCGCGCCGCCGCTGCCGTCGTCGACGGTGATGATCGGGGAGCCGACCTCGACCGTGCTTCCCTCCTCGGCCAGCAGCGCGCGCACCGTTCCCGCGTACGGGCTGGGCAGCTCCACGGCGGCCTTGGCGGTCTCCACCTCGCAGATCGTCTGGTTGACCGCTACCTCGTCCCCCGGTTGGACGTACCACCGCAGGAGCTCCGCCTCGACGAGTCCCTCACCGACGTCGGGGAGCCGGAACTCCTGTACACCCTGTTCTTGTCGTTCCATCGTCGCCTGGCTCCCTTAGTACGCGAACGCGCGGTCGACACCGTCGAGCACCCGGTCGAGGTCGGGCAGGTAGTGCTCCTCGAGCCGGGACTGGGGGTAGGGGGTGTCGAACCCGCCCACCCGAACCACGGGCGCCTCCAGGTGGTAGAAGCAGTTCTCGGTGACCTGGGCGGCGATCTCCGCCCCCAGCCCGTGGTTGACCGGCGCCTCGTGCGTCACGACCAGGCGCCCGGTCCGGCGGACGGACTCCGCCACGGTGTCGTAGTCGATCGGCGACAGGGAGCGGAGGTCGACCACCTCGATGGAACGTTCCGTGTCGGCCTCGGCGGCCTGGAGGGCCGTCTTCACCATGGGGCCGTAGGCCACGATCGTGACGTCGCGGCCCTGGCGCGCGACGCGCGCGGTGTCCATGCCGGTCTCCGGCGCCGCGGCGTCGGTGTCCACCTCGGCCTTGTCGTAGTAACGCCGTTTCGGCTCCAGGAACACCACGGGGTCGTCGGAGGTGATGGCCTGCTGGACCATCCAGTAGGCGTCGACCGGGTTGGCGACCGTGGCCACCCGCAGTCCCGCGGTGTGGGCGAAGTAGGCCTCGGGCGACTCGCTGTGGTGCTCCACCGCGCCGATACCGCCGCCGTAGGGGATGCGCAGCACGACCGGGAGGGTCACGTTGCCCGCCGAACGCCGGCGCATCTTGGCGAGCTGCGCGAAGGTCTGGTTCGTGGCGGGGAAGAAGAACCCGTCGAACTGGATCTCGCAGACCGGGCGGTAACCGCGCATGGCCAGCCCGATGGCGGTGCCGACGATGCCGGACTCCGCCAGCGGGGTGTCGATGACCCGGCCGGCCCCGAAGTCCTTGTACAGCTCGTCGGTGACCCGGAAGACCCCGCCGAGTTTCCCGACGTCCTCGCCCATGATGAGGACACTGGGGTCGGTCTCCATCGCGCGGCGCAGCCCCGCGTTGATCGCTTTGCCGATGGTGAGTGTGGTGCTCATGCGTTACCGGACCCCTTCCGTTCCGACATCCTCGAACGAGGCGAGGTAGTCGGCGAAATCCGCGCGTTGGCGGTCGATGTGGCTGTTGGGTTCCGCGTAGACCTCGTGGAAGATGTCCAGCGGCTCGGGGTCGGGCAGTTGCCGGCACTGGGTGCGCAGACGCTCTCCGAGCTGGTCCGCCTCCGCCTCCACCTCGGAGAGGAAGGCGTCGTCGGCGATCTGCTCGTTGACGAGGTAGGTGCGCAGTCGGCTGATGGGGTCCTTGTTCTGCCACTCCTCCAGCTCGGCCGAGGCGCGGTAGCGGGTGGGGTCGTCGTTCGTGGTGTGCGCGCCCATGCGGTAGGTGAACGCCTCGATCAGCATCGGTCCCTGCCCCTCGCGGGCGTTGCGCAGCGCGGCGCGGGTGACCGCGAGCGAGGCGAGGACGTCGTTGCCGTCGATGCGCACACCGGGGAAACCGAAGCCTGAGGCGCGCTGGCACAGCGGCACGCGGGACTGGCGTTCCAGCGGTTCGGAGATGGCCCACTGGTTGTTCTGGCAGAAGAACACGACGGGGGCGTTGTTCACCGCCGCGAAGTTGAACGCTTCGCTGGTGTCTCCCTGGCTGGTGGCGCCGTCACCGAAGTAGCTGATGACGGCCGTGCCGTCCTCGCCGAGCGCGCCGTCGCGCTGCACTCCCATGGCGTAGCCGGTGGCGTGCAGCGTCTGGCTTCCGATGACGATCGTGTAGAGCTGGAGGCCGTGCTCGTTGGGGTCCCACCCGCCGTTCGTGACGCCGCGGAACACCCCGAGCAGTTGGACGGGGTCGATTCCGAAGCACCAGGCCACACCGTGCTCCCGGTAGGAGGGGAAGGCCACGTCGTTGGGGTGCAGCGCGCGGCCCGAACCCACCTGCGCCGCCTCCTGTCCCAGCAGGGACGCCCACAGGCCGAGTTCGCCCTGGCGTTGCAGCGCCACGGCCTCGGTGTCGATGCGGCGCACCAGGACGAGGTCGCGGTAGAGCTCGCGCAGCTGCTGCGCGTCGATCTCCAGCGGATAGTCGGGATGTTGTCTCAGTTCTCCGTCGGGGGTCAGGAGCTGGATAAGCTCCGGTTCCGCCTGCGCGGTGTTGTCCGACACCTGTCGCTCCTCGGGTTCTCGGGGCCGATCACGCGGGGTACCGCCAACCGGCCGGACCTCTGTCCGTTCACCCGCGGTAACAGGTGCACGGACAGCCCTACCGATATCGTGACAGAACTCACCGCGGGCGGCGCAAGATCCCAGCGGCACCTTTCGCCTGCCTCATCCATGGTCCCCGAGAAAACCGAAAGCGCAACTACCAGGATTTCCTACCAATTGCAAGGACGACCAAATAAAAAATCGGCCGTCCAACGAACCGGGTGGCGGACGGTTTCCCCCTCGGGGGCCGCCCGGCACCGTCCACGCGAACGTCGTCACGGAGAGTGAGGTGCGGGGTGTGCCGGACGGAGCACCGCGCCGGGGCGCGGGTGGGGGACTGCCTCCCGGAAGGCACGGCGCGGGAGGAGCAGCGACCGGTCGCTACGACCGGGACGGGAGCTCAGGCGGCGGCTTCGATGCCGCGCTCCCTGGCGTAGTCGGTGAGCATGCCGCGCAGCTGGCGCCGCGCGCGGTGCAGGCGGGACATGACCGTTCCCAGCGGGGTTCCCATACGGGCGGCCACGTCCTTGTAGGGGTAGCCCTCGACGTCGATCAGGTAGACCACGAGCTGGAAGTCGCTGGGGAGCTCGGCCAGCGCCCGCCGGATGTTGGCGTCGGGCAGGTGCTCCAGCACCTCGGACTCCGCGGAACGGAGGCCGGTGGAGGTGTGCCCCTCGACAGCGGCGAGCTGCCAGTCCTTGATCTCGTCCGTCGAGTCCTGACGCGGCTCACGCTGCTTCTTGCGGTAGCCGTTGATGAAGGTGTTGGTCAGGATCCGGTACAGCCAGGCCCGAAGGTTCGTTCCGGCGCGGAACTGGTGGAAATTCGCGAACGCCTTGGCGAAGGTCTCCTGGACCAGGTCCTCGGCATCGGCCGAGTTGCGGGTCATACGCAGCGCCGTGGGGTAAAGCTGGTCGGCGTACGGGGTCACGGCCGTGGCGAAGTCCATGCCGTTCGAGGTCTCCTCCCCGTCGGTGGTTCGCTCGCGTTCGACGGTCGTCACATCTCCCCCTCGGGACGACTGTTCATCGTTACCGTCCTGTTAGACGCATATAACGCCCTGCCATGATGACAGTCAACCGGGTGATACGTGTCACGGGCGCCGACAAGCCCCGCCAGCGGCCGTCTGCGGGTCCCGAAACCCCTCCGCCGCGGCTGTCGATTCCTGCCCGGCGACGCCAGTGCCGTACGCTGCGTGCTGCCTGCCGGTGTCGGCAGGCCGGCCCGGCAGCGAAGCACCCGCACGACAAAATGGAGGAGACCCGTGGCCCGCGTCGTCGTTGATGTCATGCTCAAACCGGAGATCCTGGACCCGCAGGGCGAGGCGATCACGGGCGCGTGCGGCCGCCTGGGGTTCGCGGGGATCAACGGGGTCCGGCAGGGAAAGCGCTTCGAGGTGGACGTGGAGGGCGAGCCCGACGAGGAGCGCCTCGAGGAGATTCGGAATATGGCGGGCACACTGCTCGCGAATCCCGTCATCGAGGACTTCGAGGTACGGGTGGAGTGACCCCGCTCCCCAATCGCGCCAACATCACCTCTCGCCTCCTGTTTCACAGCAACCCCACCGGGAAAGCTAGGAAATGCGGCAGGATATTCAGGGGGGATTCCGATGGAGGCGAGTTTCGCGATCGCGCTTCCTCGGGCCGCGTACACGGTTCCGGTCATGCGCGAATTCCTCGGGGAAGTCCTCCGGGTGAACGGAATTACCGAGGAATGCACATTCACCATTCTTCTCGCCGCATCCGAAGCCTGCACCAACGTCATCGACCACGGCGCCCCCGCCGCCACCTACGAGGTGACCGCCCACCTGTACGACGGCTCCTGCCTGCTGTCGGTGACCCACGCCGGCCCGGAGTTCGCCCCCGCCCACATCCCGGCGCCGGACCTGGACGCGGAGTCCGGCCGCGGGATCGCCCTGATGCGGAGCCTGGTCGACGAGGTGACGTTCCGCGACACCTCCCCCGGTGCGATCACGGTGCTGCTGCGTAAGCACCTGTGCCCGGGCGCCCCCGCCGACGGCCGCCCCGACCTGGCCCCGGCAACGCACTGACCACCGCGGAGGCCCACCGCACCCAGCGGCCGGGCCAGCGGGTAGCCTCGGCAGTGGAGGCGCTGGTCGCGATGGCCACCAGCGCACGCGAGCCATCCGTGCGACGACTTTTCGGAGAGTACCCATGACAGCCCGCGTGGGCGTCGTCACGTTCCCCGGCTCCCTGGACGACAGGGACGCGGCACGTGCCATCCGCATCTGCGGCGCCGAACCCGTCCCCCTGTGGCACGACGACGCCGACCTCCACGGTGTGGACGCCGTCGTCCTCCCGGGCGGCTTCTCCTACGGGGACTACCTGCGCTGCGGCGCCATCGCCCGGTTCGCACCGGTGATGTCCGAGCTGGTTCCCGCCGCGGAGTCCGGCCGCCTTCCAGTGCTGGGGATCTGCAACGGTTTCCAGATCCTGTGCGAGAGCCACCTGCTGCCGGGAGCCCTGACCCGCAACGCCAACCAGCACTTCATCTGCCGCGACCAGCGCGTCCGGGTCGAGACCACCGACACCGCCTGGACCGGCCAGTACCACACCGGCCAGGAGCTGCTCCTCCCGCTGAAGAGCAACGAGGGCAACTACGTCGCGGCGCCGGAGACCCTCGACACCCTGGAACGCGACGGCCGGGTGGTGCTCCGCTACGTCGGCGGCTCCCCCAACGGCGCCCACCGCGGCATCGCGGGCGTCACCAACGAGCACGGCAACGTCGTCGGCGTGATGCCCCACCCGGAACACGCCACCGCCGCCCTCACCGGGCCATCGGTCGACGGGAGAGGGTTCCTCACCTCGCTCGTCGCACGCGCCGGCGGGGCCGTCCCCGCCGGCACCGCGGCGGGGGCGCGCTAGGGCGTGGGAACCGACCCCGGCGGACCGAACGGGAGAGACACTCCATGATGGCGCTGCTGCGTTCGCGCATGACCATGTACGTCCTAGCCGCGCTCGTCACGGTGGGCATGGTGGCCACCGGCGCGGTCGGCCTGTTCACCATGTCGAGCGCGCCGGCACCGAAGAGCCCCGCCCCCGAGGGCTCCCAGCAGCCCCCTGCCCCGGCCCCGGAGATGTCCGAGATCGGCGAGGCGCCCGGTGACGCCTCCTACACGGACCTCGGCCAGCAGTGCGAGGGCGGCGAGTGCTACCGCCTCGTCGGGATCGCCGCCGAGGACCTCGACTCCGAGGAGGCCGTCGACACCGTCTACGACCACCTGCTCGACAAGGGATGGGGCCAGACCCTGCCGCAGGGGGAGGACGACCCCGACGACGTCCCCACCGAGCAGACGTACCTGACCAACGGATCCGTCCTGCTGAAAGGCAGCACCGACCCCTACGGGCCGGACACCACGGCAGGACTGATGCTCACCCACGCCCAACCGCCCTCCTAGGCACGACCACGGAACCGAGAACGGAACCCGCCCATGCCCGACACGCAGACCGACACCGTCGCAGCGGCCGCCGCGACACCGGCCACGCAGCAGCCCTACGCCGAGCTCGGTATGGCTGAGGACGAGTACGCGCGCGTGCGCGAGATCCTCGGGCGCCGCCCCACCGCGGCCGAACTCGCCATCTACTCGGTCATGTGGAGCGAACACTGCTCCTACAAGAGCTCCAAGGCCCACCTGCGCCAGTTCGGTGAGAAAGCCCCGGACAGCGACGCGCTGCTGGTGGGGATGGGCGAGAACGCGGGCGTCGTCGACGTGGGCGACGGCAACGCGGTGACGTTCAAGCTCGAGTCGCACAACCACCCCTCCTACGTGGAGCCGCACCAGGGCGCCGCCACCGGCGTGGGCGGCATCGTCCGCGACATCCTGACCATGGGGGCCCGGCCGGTGGCGGTCATGGACGCGCTGCGGTTCGGCCCCGCCGAGGAGGAGGACACCCTGCGGGTGCTGCCCGGCGTCGTCTCCGGCATCTCCTCCTACGGGAACTGCCTGGGCCTGCCCAACATCGGCGGGGAACTCGGGTTCGACCCCGGCTACGCCCGCAACCCGCTGGTGAACGCGATGTGCGTCGGTGTGCTGGACCGCGACGACATCAAGCTCGCCCAGGCATCCGGGCCGGGCAACAAGGTCGTCCTCTTCGGCGCGCCCACCGGCCCCGACGGCATCGGCGGCGCGTCCGTGCTCGCCAGCGCCTCCTTCGACGCCGAGAGCGGCGCGAAGCGCCCCAGCGTCCAGGTGGGCGACCCGTTCCTGGAGAAGCTGCTGGTGGAGTGCAGCCTGGAACTGTTCCGCAACGACCTCGTCGTCGGCATCCAGGACCTGGGAGCCGCCGGTGTCTCCTGCTCCACCACCGAGCTGGCCGCGGGCGGCACCGGCGGGATGCGCGTCGAGCTGGACCGGGTGCCGCTGCGAGACCCGCGGCTCACCCCCGAAGAGATCCTGATGAGCGAGTCCCAGGAGCGCATGATGGCCGTCGTCGAGCCGGACAAGCTCGACGCGTTCCAGGAGACCTGCCGCAAGTGGAACATCCTCGCCACCGTCATCGGCGACGTCACCGACGTCACCAGTGAGGAGGCCGAACGCGGCGGACGCCTGGTCATGACCTGGCACGGCGAGACGATCGTGGACATGCCGCCGCGCACCGCCTCCGACGAGGGGCCGGTCTACCAGCGCCCCTACTCCCGCCCGCAGGACCAGGACGGGCTGCAGGCGGACACGCCCGAGCGGCTGGAACGGCCCACCACCGACGAGGGGCTGCGCGAGCAGGTGCTGCGCGTCCTCGCCGCGCCCGGGGTGTGCGACCCCACCTGGGTGACCCAGCAGTACGACCGCTACGTGCTGGGGAACACGGTGCTGGCGGCGCCGCACGACGGCGGTGTGGTGCGGGTGTCCGACGACAGCGACCGCGGCATCTCCCTGGCGACCGACGGGAACGGCCGCTACACCCGCCTCGACCCCTACACCGGGACACAGGCCGCCTACGCCGAGGCCTACCGCAACGTCGCCGCGACCGGGGCGCGACCGCTCGCCGTCACCAACTGCCTCAACTACGGCTCGCCGGAGGACCCCGGCGTGATGTGGCAGTTCGCCGAGTCCACCCGGGGACTCGCCGACGCGTGCCAGCACCTCGGAACCCCGGTCACCGGGGGCAACGTGAGTTTCTACAACCAGACCGGGGACACGGCGATCAATCCCACCCCGGTGGTCGGGGTACTCGGGGTGATCAGCGACGTCAACAACCGGCTGACGTCGGCGTTCGACACGTCCGGGGCGCGCCTCCTGCTGCTGGGCGAGACCGCGGCAGAGCTGGGCGGGTCCGTGTGGGCCAGCGTGGTCCACGGCCACCTCGGGGGCCACCCGCCGCGGGTGGACCTGGACGCGGAGGCCGCGCTCGGTGCCGTGCTGGCCGAAACCGCCGAACGGGGGCTCGCCCTGGCCGCGCACGACCTGTCGGACGGCGGGCTCGCGGTGGCGCTCGCGGAGTCGGCGCTGCGCGGCGGCACGGGGTGCTCCGTGGAGGTGACGGACCCCTTCGTCTCCCTGTTCAGCGAGTCGGCGGGACGTGCCGTCGTCGCGGTGGACCCGCGGGCCGAGGCGGAGTTCACCGAGCTCTGCTCCCGCCACGGTGTCCCGGTCGAAGCGGTCGGCTCCACCGGCGGCTCCGCGCTGCGGGTCTCCCACCCCGGCGGCGGGTTCGCGATCGAGCTGGACGAGCTGCGGGCCACCCACGCCGGAACCCTGCCCGACCTCGTCGGTGTGGCCTGACTGGGCTGTCCCGGGAGTTGTCCAACCCGGAGAGGGGTGCGCGCCCCTCCCGACCGCTGGGCGGGGCCTGTGGTGGTCCTAGACGTGGTCTCGTCATGGCGGGCTTCGAGGTAGGCGACCCGCGAGCTCGTCGATCACGGCGCGGGAAGCGTGTCGGTTCCCGCGCCCGCTGCGCGGTTTCCCCGTTGGTGCCGCGGTCGGTATGCGGTTCCTGCCACCTTGTTGACGCCCTACGTGGCGCCGCCGACCGCCGTCGGGAGTCTCGCCGGACTCCTTGACGCCGATGTGGATCAGGTCTCCGGGCCGATCGTGCTCGCAGCGGCGGATCGAATCGCCGGTGGGCCGGTCGGCCCCGCGGCGGAACAGTGCGCCGTGCGCAGTCGAACCGAACGTTACGGGCGGAGCGGCGTCGGTGTGAATGGTGTGGGACGCGGCTACGGGTCAGGCCGGGTGAGGGCTCGGAGACGGTTCTGCAGGTACTGCCGCTCGGCGAGGTTGCGCGTTGCGCGTGCGGCCTCGCGGTATGCGTCGGCGGCGTCGCCGGTGCGGCCGAGGCGTTCCAGGAGATGGGCTCGCACGGCGTCGATCCGGGACAACCGCGGATGGTGGGCCGAGAGCTGGTGCAGCGCGTCGAGCGCGCTGGCATCACCGTGTACTTGCGCTACCGCGATGATCCTGTTCAACGCAACTGTGGGGTTGTTGCGTCCCGTCACGACGTCAAGCACGTCGTAGAGCGCGAGGATCTCGCTCCAGTCGGTGGACGCGGTGTCGGGAGCCTCGGCATGCAGGGCGGCGATGCATGCCTGCAGCAGGAAGGGACCCGGCGCTGCTCCGGGCGCTGCTGCCGCGACCAGTGCGAGACCTTCGTCCGCCCGTGCGTGGTCCCACATGCGCCGGTCCTGCTCGTCGAGCGGAATCAGTGAGCCGTCGGGGGCTTGGCGCGCCGGGCCCCGCGACTCGGTGAGCAGCATGAGCGCGAGGAGTCCGGCGACCTCGGAGTCGGTGGGGAGCGCCTCGTGCAGCAACCGTGCCAGGTGCACGGCTTCGGCGGCGAGGTCGGTGTCCCGGGCCGGTGCGCCCGAGGTGGTGTGGTGCGCCTCGGTGAGCATGGCGTAGAGAACGTCGAGTACCGGACCGAGCCGCTCGGCGGCGTCGCGGGGACGCGGCAGCGCGCTGTCGAGTTCGGCGAGACGGCGCTTGGCGCGGGTGATGCGTTGCGCCACTGTGGGTTCGGGAAGCTGGTGGACGTTCGCGATCTGCGCCGTGCTCAGACCCGCGACCGCGCGGAGGGCGAGAGCGACCTGGCCGGTACGGGGAAGGGCCGGATGGCAGCAGAGCTGGAGCAAAAGGAGACTGTCGCCCGCGAGGGACGGATCGGCGCCGACATGCGCCAGCGGCTCGGTCAGGACAGCCTCGCGGGTCTCGCGCTCGCGACGCCTCGAATCGGAACGGATCCGGTCAACGTAGCGGCGACGGGCAGTGGTCACGAGCCAGCCGAGCGGGTCCGAGGGCACGGCCGACTGCCACTGGCGGTGTGCTGCCAGGAGCGCGTCTTGGACCGCGTCCTCGCACAGGTCGAACTGGTCGGTGCCATACGTGCGCACGAGGCGAGCGAGGACCTGCGGCGCCAGTTCACGCAGCAGGCCCTCGCCCTCGTCGCTTCCGGGTGTCACAGGTCTCCGAAGTCGCTGAACATCACGGGCCGCAGCTCCACCGCGAGCCCGTCGATCCGCGTGTCCGGGATCAGTTTCGCGAGTTCCAGAGCGCGCTCCTCGTCCTCCACGTCGATGACGTAGAACCCGCCGAGGTATTCCTTGGCCTCCACGAACGGACCGTCGCTGGTCTGCTGGCTCCCGTCGACCGACCGCACGACCTTGGTCTGGCACGGGTCGGCCAGCGCCTGGGTCCCGGCGAACTCACCCCGCTCCTTCGTCTCCGCCATGAATGCCGCGTGACCCTCCTGGATCCGCTTGCCCTGCTCCGGAGGGAGCTGCTCCAGGACGTCCGGGTCGACATGCATCAGGATCAGGTACTTCACGTTTTCCTCCCGGGGGCTCGGTACGACGTCGGTTTGCCGTCGTACCCCGTGGTCGTCACCGGATCGGCACACACGACAACCGGGTTCGCAACAAGTCTCCCCCTGTCTGTCGAGAATCGGTGACCGGCGACGACCACCAGGCATGAGACACGCTGTGAACACCGCTCACCACCACGACCCGCTGACTCGTCCATGGCGCGGGCTGACCCTGCTCCTCTTGCCGACCGCCGTGGTCGCCGTGGATCTCAACGTCCTCTTCCTTGCGCTTCCCGAGCTCACGACCGACCTCCGGGTGAACGCGGCAGAGCAGTTGTGGATCACCGATGTCTACGGCTTGGTGGTGGGCGTGCTCGCCGTGGTGGCCGGCGCCGTGGGCGACCGCTTCGGACGTCGCCGGCTGTTGTTCCTCGGGTCGACCGGGTTCCTGCTCGCCTCGCTGCTGGCCGCGTTCGCGCCCAGCTCGACGGCCCTCATCGCGGCTCGGGTTCTGCAGGCGGTCGCTGGCGCCACACTGATGCCGTCCACACTCGCGCTGATCACCGAGTTATTCCCCGAAGAGTCGAAACGCGGCCGGGCTATCGCGGCGTGGGCCACTACCCAGTTCGCCTTCGCGTCCTTCGGGCCCGTGATCGGCGGCATCATGCTTCACCAGTGGTGGTGGGGGTCGGTGTTCCTACTCGCCGTCCCCGTCAGCCTCGCCGTACTGACGCTCGGCCCGAGACTACTGCCCGAACACGTGGACCCGGCCAGCGCCCAACACGTCGACGGCCTCAGTGCCGGACTCCTCGTCGCCGCGCTCGCCTGCACCTTCCTCCTGATCAAGACCGGTCTCCCCGCTCATGGGTCTCCCGTCACGATGGCGGTTGCCGCGGGCGCGGGAGCCCTCGTCATCGGGGCCTGGTTCGTTCGCCGACAGCTCACCACCGCCTCACCGCTTCTCGACCTCCGGATCCTGGCCACGCCTGCCGTGGCCAGCACCCTCACCGCGCTCATCCTCGCCGGCGTCGTGCTCGCCGGGACCGGGTTCTGGGCCACCCAGTACCTCCAGTCCGACGCCGGGCTGACGCCCCTGGCTGCCGCTGTCGCATTCGTGCCCATGGGAATCGGCGTCGCCGTCGGCACCCAGATCGCCGCACGTCTTTCCCCCACCATCCCAGCCGACATCCTGATACCCGCGGGACTCGCGGTCTCGGCCGGAAGCGAAGCCCTCCTGGTCCTGGTGGGTGAGTCCCACCCGCTGCTTCCCCTGGTCCTCTCCTACACGCTCACCGGGCTCGGCTGCGGCCCCCTCTTCGCGTTCGGAACACACCGTCTCGTCTCCGCGGCGCCGCCGGAATCAGCCGCCCGCGCCGCCGCGCTCGCCGAAACCGGCAACCACGTGGGCTCAGCCGCCGGAATCGCCCTCCTCGGGACCATCGGACGGGTCGCCTCGGAAGGGATCGCCGCAGGAAGCGGAACACTCACCGGTTCGCTCCACATCGTCGGTTCGGTCAGCGCGGGCATCCTGCTGTTCTGCGCCTGCCTCGCCGCGCGTGCGACTCTCACCGCACGGCGCCGCGAACGGACAATCTCCCGCTGAGGGGACGGCCCTTGGCGGCTTTCGGGCCGACACGTCGCGTCGGCCCGACCAACGTGCCTGGACACCGCTCCTAGGGCCTGTTTGGTAATTGGTGCGATCAGGGGAAAACGCACCGATCCGGTCACACCAGGCGTGTCACCCCGCACATAAGCGAAGCCTTCGGTAGACGAGTCAACGACCAAGAAGACCACACCCACCGAAGGCTTCACTGTGACCCTACCCGGCCCCGCACGCGGTGACCTCACCGACGCCCAATGGGCGCTGCTCGAACCACTCCTGCCCACCCCCGCCGCCGGCCGCCCACCCTCACGCTCCAAACGCCAACTGATCAACGGCATCCGCTGGCGGGTACGGGTCGGCGCTCCCTGGCGCGACGTGCCCGAACGCTACGGCCCCTGGCAAAGCGTCTATGACCTCTTCCGCCGCTGGACCCGCAACGGCACCTGGGCCCGGATCCTGACCGCCCTGCGCTCGCGGGCCGACGCGGCGGGGCTGATCACCTGGGACATCAACGTGGACTCCACCGCGGTGCGCGCCCACCAGCACGCCGCCGGGGCCGCGGAAAGGGGGAAGGCCGGGATCACGAAACGGTCGAGCCCGACGATCACGGGCTGGGCCGCTCACGCGGAGGGTTGAGCACGAAGATCCATCTGGCCTGCGAACAGGGACAAAAGCCGATGTCGGTGGTGGTCACCGCCGGGCAGCGGGGAGACGCACCGCAATTCGCACCGGTGGTGGAGGGCATCCGGGTGGCCGGACACCAGCGGAGCGGTCCCGCGCGCACCCGACCGGTGCGGGTGCGCGCGGATAAGGCCTACAGCTCGACGGAGATCCGTGCCTACCTGCGCAGACGCAAGATCAAGGCGACGATTCCCGAACCCGCGGACCGGGTGCGCAACCGCAAACGCACCGGGCATCGCGGGGGCCGCCCGCCGGGGTTCGACAAGGTCGATTATCGGGCCCGTCACGCGGTGGAGTGCGGGATCAACCGGCTCAAACGGCACCGGGCGGTGGCCACGCGCTATGACAAGCTCGCGCTTCGCTACGAGGCCACCATCCAGATCGCGGCCATCAACGAATGGCTCTAACTTCCCAAACAGGCCCTAGCCGGGTCGCCCCCGCGTGCGACACGCGCCGCGGGGGCGGGTTCGCCCGTGCGGACAGCGGCACCGAGTTACGCTGCTGACCAGCGACAACACCCGGTGCCCGCGCGGCCGCCCTGTGGGGGGATGGACCGATGGAGGACGACGGCTACACCGTCACCGACAACCCGGACGAACACCGCTACGAGATCCGCGGCGACGGCGCACCCGCCGGGGTGGCGGAGTACATCCTCACCGGTGGGGTGATGGTGTTCACTCACACCCAGGTCGGGTCGCCGTTCGCGGGCAGGGGGCTGGGGAGCCGGCTCGTCCGCGGCGCGCTGGACGACGTACGCGCGCGGAACCTGAGGGTCATACCGGTGTGCCCGTACGTGAAGGGGTGGATCGGCCGCCACCCCGACTACGCGGACCTCCTCTACGACGCCCCGGCGAGCGAGGTCCACGACTAGGGCCGGTTATGCTTCCGACCAGCGCGCGGGACCGTTCCGTTCTCCCGCGGTCGTGCAGTGGGAGGTGAGCATGGACACCGACACCGGAACGCTGCGGTTCCGGGCGGCGCAGGCGGCGGACACGCCGCACGTCGTCGACCTCGTGAACTCCGCCTACCGCGGGAACAGCTCGCGCGGCGGATGGACCACGGAGGCGAACCTCCTCGGGGGCCAGCGCACCGACCCCGACATGGTGGCGGAACTGCTGGCGAAACCCGACACCACGCTCCTTCTGGCCGAATCCGGCGGGGAGCTGGCCGCCTGCTGCGAACTGCGCCGCTCCGGCGACGGCGACGCCTACTTCGGCATGCTGTGCGTCCGCCCGACGATGCAGGGGACGGGCCTGGGCCGGGCCGTCCTGCGGCGCGCCGAACGGCTCGCCGTCCGGTGGTGGCGGGCGCGGCGGATGCGGATGACCGTCATCCGCCAGCGGGAGGAACTGGTCTCGTGGTACGAGCGGCGGGGATACGAGCGAACCGGAGTGACGGCCCCGTTCCCGTACGGGGACGAGCGGTTCGGCGTGCCGCAGCGACCGGATCTGGAGTTCACGGAGCTGGCGCGCACCCTCCCGCCCGCCGGCGAGGACGCCTCCCCGGGGGAGGAACGGTAGCCGCCGCCCGGAGCGGTGGAAACGCGCTGCCCGCAACACGCCGGTGCGGCGCGCGGCGTGGTCGTATCCTGGTAACAGGAGCCGGACTCGGGAGGGAACCATGCGTCGCGGACGGCTCAAGGGGCCGCTGGGCAGCCACGACAGGCCGGCGAGCGCGTTACGGTTCCGGCTCGTCCTGGCGGTGTTCGGGGCCGGGGTGCTGCTCGCGGGAGCGGTGCTCGCCGTCGTGCTGGCGGACTCCGCGCCGCTGGCGGTGATCCTCGGCGCCGGTTTCCTGGCGGCGTGCCTGAACGTGTACTGGGTGTACCAGCGCATCCGCTACGAGGACTGAGAGTCGCGCGGGGGCGGCCCCAGGCCGCCCCCGCGCAGCAGCGGAACTATCCGCTCACCTGTCGGTCCTCTCCGGGACCCAGGACTGCCACACGTCCGGGTTGTTCTCCACCCACTCCGCGGCGGCGTCCGCACGGTCCATGTTCCCGTCGGCGATCTTCTGCGCGACGGCGTTCTGGTCCGTGTTGTCCCACTTCCACCGGTCGATGAGTTCGAAGGCCGCGCTGTCCTCCTCCGCGAACCCCGTCCGGTAGATCTTGTTCAGATCGTAGCGGGGGTAGTCGCAGGCGATGTCGTCGGGATCGTCGGTGCACCCCTCGGTCCACTCGGGGAACTCCACCCGCACGAGGTCCAGCTGGTTCTGGACCCAGCTCGGCTCCTGGGAGTAGAACAGCACCGGCTCCTCGCGCTCGTAGCGCTTCTGCACCTCGGTGAGCTGGGAGGCTTCCGACCCCGCGTAGACGATCTCGAACGGCAGGTCGTAGTGGTTGATCATGCCCTGGTCCTGGGTGACGAACCCGGGAGCGCCGGCGAGGAACTCGCCCTTGTCACCGCTTTCCGGCGTCTGGAAGACGTCGGAGTGCTCCCGCAACCCCTCGGGTGTGTTGATGTCGGGGTACTCCTCCACCAGGTACTCCGGCATGTACCAGCCGATGTGGCCGATGTTGCCGTTGGGGCCGCCGTCGAGCACGGTCCCGTTCCCGTCGGGCCCGTAGGTCTCCAACAGGTCCTCGTGGCCCCAGTTCTCCAGGATCACGTCGGCGGCGCCCTGGTCGAGCGCCTGCCACGAGGGTTGTTCGGCGAGTTGGATGAGCTGGACCTCGTAGTTGAGCTCCTGCTCCAGCAGGTGTTTGATCACAGCCGCGTCGGCCTCGTAACCCACCCAGGAGTTCAGGGCGATGCGAACCGTGTTGGGGTCGCGCAGCATGGATGTCGTACGCATCGCGCACGAACTTGTCACCAGCAGTGCGAGCAGCACGACCGCCGCCTTCGCGAGCAGTGACCTGTTGCCTATCTTGCGCATGGGGCGCTCCTCTCCTACTTGGCGGCGCTCTGGGTGAGCCGGTCCAGGAACAGGCCGAGGCAGACGATGGCCAGGCCGGCGTTGAGCCCCAGGCCGAGCAGGTTCTGCGCCATGCCGAACACGACGTTGTAACCCAACGCCCCGGCGCCGACCAGCGCCCCGATAACCACCATGGCGAGGATCATCATGATGCCCTGGTTGACCGCCAGCAGCAGGGACGACTTCGCCAGCGGGAGCTGCACCTTGGTGAGCATCTGCCAGCGGCTCGACCCCTGGGAGGCGGCGGCTTCCATCGCGGCCGGCGAGCAGCCGCGGATGCCGTCGTTGACCAGCCGGATCACCGGCGGAAGCGCGTAGATGACCGCTGCCGCCAGGGCCGGGATGCGGCCCACACCGAACAGTGCGACGGCGGGGATCAGGTAGACGAACGGCGGCAGGGTCTGCATCGCGTCCAGCAGCGGGCGCAACCCGGCCGCGAGCCTGTCGCTGCGCGAGGCGAGGATGCCCACCAGGAAACCGATGATGACGGTGACGACCCCCGCGATCAGCACCTGCGCCAGGGTGTCCATGCTCGCTTCCCACGCGCCCAGAAGGCCGCAGGCGAGGATGGTGAGGCCGCCGGTGAGGGACATCCGCCACCCGTCGACCACCCACCCGATGGCCGCGGCGACGAGCACGAGCAGCCACCAGGGCGAACCGGTGAGCAGCGCGGTCAGCGGGTCCAGCAGCCAGGTGAGCATCAGCGAGGCGAGCTTCTCGGTGAACTCGCCGATGAGGTTCTGCAGACCGTCGTTGACGGCGTTCACCGGGCCGGCGATGCTGAACTCCCAGCTGGCGGGCCACTGGAGCTGGCCCGCGAGCCGGCCGAGAACCGCCGCGGCCGCGGTCACCAGCACACCGAGACCCAGCACGGGTTTGCGCAGGCTCTCCGGAATGTCGGGGCCGCGGTTCTCGTCCCCGCCGGCGTTGGTCACGCGGTCGAGCGCGATCGCCATGAGAACGATCGCGATGCCGGCACTGAACGCCTCCCCGACGTTGACCTTGTTCAACGCCTGGTAGATGGCGTCACCGAGACCGCCCGCACCGATGACCGACGCGATGACCACCATGGACATCGCCAGCATGATGGTCTGGTTCACCCCGAGCAGGATGGTGCGTTTGGCCAGCGGCAGCTGGACCTTGGTCAGCAGCTGGCGCGGGGTCGAGCCGAGCGAGGTGGTGGCCTCCACCACCCCCTGGTCGACACCGCGGATGGCCAGGGCGGTGATACGCACCGCCGGCGGGGCGGCGTAGACGGTGGTGGCGACGGCGGCCGCCGGGTTGCCGATACCGAACAGCAGCAGCATCGGCATCAGGTAGGCGAACGCCGGCATGATCTGCATGAAGTCCAGTACCGGACGGATCGCGGCATGGAACCGGTCGCTGCGGCCGGCGATGATCCCCAGCGGGATGCCGATGACGAGCGCCAGCAGCACCGAGGTGATGATCAGTGAGAGCGTCGTCAGCGTCTCGCTCCACAGCCCGGTGAAGCCGACGACCGCGAAGCTGGCGAGGACGAACAGGGCGACGCGTTTGCCCGCGGCGCGCCAGGCGGTCAGGGTTCCCAGAACGATGACGCCCGGCCAGGTCAGCAGGGTCAGCGCCTGGTTGATGAGAACGACGGCCGATCCCAGTCCCACCGACACGTAGTTGAACCCGTAGAGGAACAGCGGGCTGGAGTTGCGGTTGTTGACGATCCAGTCGTAGATCCGGTTCCAGAAGTCGCCCAACCCCACGTCGAGCCACTGCGGAACGCCCGCCGGCAGGTGGGCGGCCGCGTAGCCGAGCAGGAGGACGGACAGTACGACGCCCGCCTGTGCCCAGGGGCTGGTCACCCAGGATCGGACCGGTCCGGATCCGGTGGCGGTTCGCGCCGGTGCGGTGGTGGTGGCCATATCAGGCCCCCACCGTCTGCTCGGCGCCAGGGCCACCGGAGTCGCCGCCGGGGGCGGCGGCGTCCGTACCGAGTTTGCCGGTGTCGTCCGACTGGTCCTCGGCGATCGCGCGCAGGACATCGTCACGTCCCACGACACCGAGCACCGTGTCGCCGTCCATCACCCGGACGGGCGCGGTGCTGCGCGCGAGGGTCGAAACGATGTCCCGCACCACGGTGTGCGACTCGACAGTCGGACCGTCCAGCGACTCGCTGTCGAGGGGGCGGCGCATCAGCCAGCGCACGGTGAGGACGTCGGTGCGGTTGACGTCCTTGACGAAGTCCCGAACGTAGTCGTCGGCGGGTTGACCGACGAGTTCCTCGGCGGTGCCCATCTGCACCAGGTCGCCGTCGCGCATGATGGCGATCCGGTCCCCGAGTTTGAGCGCCTCGGACAGGTCGTGGGTGATGAACACCGCCGTCTTGCGCAGCTCGTGCTGCAGTCGCAGCACCTCCTGCTGCATGTCCCGGCGGATCAACGGGTCGAGGGCGCTGAACGGCTCGTCGAACAGCAGCACCTCGGGGTCCACCGCCAGGGCGCGGGCCAGGCCGACCCGCTGCTGCATACCGCCGCTGAGCTGGCCGGGACGGGAGTCCTCGTAGCCGGACAGCCCGACCATGTCGATCATCTCCCGGGCGCGCTCGTAGCGCTGCTCCCGGTTGACTCCGCACACCTCCAGGCCGTAGGCGACGTTGTCGATGATCTTGCGGTGCGGCAGCAGGCCGAAGTGCTGGAACACCATGGCCATCTTGCGCCGGCGGATCTCACGCAGCTGCTGTTCGCTGCAGCTGCCCACATCCTCGTTGTCCAGCAGCATCTGTCCGCTGGTCGGTTCGACCAGCCGGGTCATGCACCGCACCAGAGTGGACTTCCCGGAGCCGGAAAGCCCCATGACGACGAAGATCTCGCCGGGGTGAACGTCGAAGGACATGTCCCGCACCGCGATGGTGTTGCCGGTCTTCTGCCGGACGACCTCGCGGTCGGCCTTCTCGTGTTCACTGCCGATGATGGCATCGGCGTTCTTGCCGAAGACCTTCCACAGGTTACGGACGGAGATCTTGGGGTCCCCGCCGCTCCCGGTGCTCGGTTCTCCCGCAGTGTCGTGTACGGGGGAGTTCATGAAAATTAGCTCTCCTCGTAAGCGGCCGCCGCCACGGTGACGGCGGCCTGTTGTCGGATGAGACGCCGGTGTCCGCTGCCCGTCGCGGTCAGCGGTCGGCGCGAATCAGATCGGCGGCACGTTCGCCGATCGTCAGGACGGTGACCATCGGGTTAGGGGAGGGCATCGTCGGGAACACGGACGCGTCCACTACCCGAAGCCCGGACAGCCCCCGCACCTTCAGTTCCGGGTCCACCACGGCGTCGGGATCGTCAGCGGCGCCCATCATGCAGGTGCCGGCCGGGTGGTACACGGTGTGCGCGGCGCGGCGGCCGTACTCCGAGAGCTCCTCGTCGGTGGTCACGTTCGGACCAGGCGCGACCTCGCGACTGATCCAGGACTTGAACGGTTCGGTGTCGGCGATCTCGCGGGCGATCCTCAGCCCGTCGACGATCGTCGTGGCGTCGTGGTCCTCGGGGTCGGTGAAGTAGCGGAAGTCCAACGCCGGCTTCACGTCCGGGTCGGAGCTGGTCAGCCACATCTTCCCCCGGGAGCGCGACCGCGGGATGTTCGGCGTCATGCAGATCGCGTTGCGCTCTCCGGGCGAGTCGTAGCCGAGCCGGGCCGTGTTGTCGTCGAACGGCACCTGGTAGATGTGGAACATCAGGTCCGGCCGCGGGTCGCTCGTGTCCCGCCGGACGAACAGCCCGCCGTCGGACGACATCACGGTGTTCTCCGGCACCGGTTCGGTCGTCTCCCACATGATGATCGACTCGGGGTGGTCGAGCAGGTGCTCACCGACCCCGGGAAGGTCGTGGCGGGACTCGATCCCCACCTGACGCAGCTCCTCGGCCGGTCCGACCCCCGACAGCATCAGCAGCCGCGGACTGTCGATCGCGCCGGCGCACAGCAGGACCTCCTGGTTGGCGCTGATGGTCCGCCGCTCACCGGACGACATCCGCACCTCGACGCCGGTGGCCCGGTCGCCGTCGAACACCAGCCGGTCCGCCCACGTCTCGAGGAACAGCGTCAGGTTGTCGCGCTGCTCCATGATCGGGTGCAGGTAGGCCACCGAGGCGGAGGAGCGGTTGCCGGTGTAGGGGTCGTAGGAGATCGACAGGAAGCCCACGCCGTCGCTGAAACCGCCGCCGTGCGACGTCTCGGCGTTGAAGTCCTCGACCACCGGAACGCCGGTCGCCGCCGAGGAGGCGGTGATCCAGTCCTTGACGATGGCGTTGCGGTCCTGCTTCGCCACCGGGACGATGTTGCACTTGATGCGGTCGGCGTAGGACTGCACCGTGGCGTTGTCCCAGCCCTCGGCCCCAGCGGCGACCCAGTCGTCCAGATCCTGGGGGAACGGGCGGAAGCTGATCAGTGTGTTGTGCGAGGAGCAGCCTCCCAGGACACGCGCCCGCGAGTGCACGATGTGCGAGTTCCCGCGCGGCTGTTCCACGGTGGTGTAGCCGTAGTCGAGGTCGCTCTCCAGCAGCTCCAGCCAGTTCCCCAGTTTGAGAACCCGCTCCTGGTCGGCGTCGGACGGCCCTCCCTCGATGACACACACGCTGGTGTTGGGGTCCTCGGTGAGTCGGTTGGCCAGCACCGACCCGGCGGTTCCCCCACCGACGATCACGTAGTCGAAGGTGGAATCAGCGGACGACACGTACAGCTCCTTTCGGTTTCTCAGCCCGGTCTCCGCGCCCCGGACAGCGCCGGCACAGCACGGGTTCGCCGGTCAGAACAGGCGTCCGCGCCCCGTCGCGCGGACGGCGGGGCGCGCCGCGGGGGCGTCGGCGGACCGGCTCACGCCGACACCCCCGCCCGGTGTCACGCGAACCAGCGTTGCGGTTCGGGCTGCAGGTTCCGGTAGATGTGCTTGGCCTCGCGGTACTCGTCCAGGCCCACGTGTCCCAGCTCCCGGCCGATGCCGGAGCGTTTGAAGCCGCCCCACTCGGCGCCGGGAAGGTAGGGGCCGAAGTCGTTGATCCAGACGGTGCCGTGCCGCAGTCCGGCCGCGACCCGGTCGCCCCGCCCGGGGTCGTTGGTCCACACCGCTCCGGAGAGCCCGTAGTCGGTGTCGTTGCCGAGCTCGATCGCCTCGGCCTCGGTACGGAACGTCTCCACGGTGACCACGGGACCGAACACTTCCTGCTGCACGATGTCCATGCTGCGGTCGCAGTCCACGAAGACCGTGGGGCGGAAGAAGTAGCCGTTGGCCAGCTCGGGCTCCTGCGGACGGTGGCCGCCGGCGACGATCCGGGCGCCCTCCTCGACGCCGCGGGCCACGGCCGCCTCCACCTTGGCGCGGTGTTCGGCGGAGACCAGCGGGCCGGCCTCCACCCCCTCGGCCTGGCCGCAGCCGATCGTGATGTTGTCGGCGCGGCGGGCGAGCTCGTCCACGAACTTCTCGCGGATATCCTCGTGCACGATCAGGCGGGCACCGGCGGAGCAGACCTGTCCGGAGTGGAAGAAGGCGGCGTTGAGCGCGTAGTCCACGGCGGTGTCGAGGTCGACGTCGTCGAAGACGATGTTGGGGTTCTTCCCGCCCAGCTCCAGGGCCACCTTCTTGACCGTCTCGGAGGCGTTGGCCATGATCCGCTTGCCGGTGGCCAGGCCGCCGGTGAAGGAGACGAGGTCCACGTCGGGGCTGGTGGTCATGGCCGAGCCGACCTCGGCGCCGGTGCCGAGCACCAGGTTCACCACGCCGTCGGGGACGCCCGCCTCGGCGGCGAGCTCGACCAGCTTGCACGTGGTCACCGGGGTGATCTCGCTGGGTTTGATCACCATGGTGTCGCCGGCGGCGATCGCCGGGGCGACCTTCCAGCAGAGCTGCAGCAGCGGATAGTTCCAGGGCGTGATCATCGCGCACACGCCGACCGGCTCGTAGACGACGCGGCTGAAGATCCCCTCGGGCGTGGAGACGATGTGGCCCGCCTCCTTGTCCGCCAGGCCCGCGTAGTACAGGAACACCCCGGTCACGTCGTCGACGTCGATGCGACCCTCTTCGATGGTCTTGCCGGTGTCCAGTGACTCCATGACCGCGAGTTCCTCACGGTCGCGCCGCAGCAGCTCGGCGATGCGGTGCAGGATCTCACCGCGTTCCCCCGCGCTGCGGCGGGCCCAGTCGGTGTCCTCGAACGCGCGCCGCGCGGCGGAGATGGCGGTCTCGGCGTCGACCGCACCCGCCTCGCTGACGACGGTGAGGACGGAGGCGTCGTAGGGGTTGAGGACGTCACGGGTCCCCCCGTGGGCGGCGGCCTGCCAAGCACCGTCCACATACAGACTGGCCGCGGTGGCTGATCCCGGCTCGGATAGGTATTGCTTACGCGGAAGGGTTACATAGGGTTGCATCACGGCTCGGTCCTGCCCAGGAAATTCGGCTACAAACTACCCATTTCGGATCTTTACCGCTCTGATATTACCCACTTGCACCGCCCCTACCAGGCAAAACACCCCGATTTTAGACGTGCAGCGGTGATTCGCATCACGCAACGCACCCAAAATTGATTACTTTAAGTAATCTCACGAACAAGCCGCAGCCGCCGACTCGCGCTGCATGCCGGGGCCGCCCCCCTGTCGCGCGCCCACACTCTCCGGAACGCTGGACAAAAGTGCCGTATCCCACACCCCTCCCATAACGCCCCAAAACCCGGTAAGATCGGTTAGGCAAACCTAATGAGACCGGGCGGCGTCGGGAGCGCTCCCCCACCGTGACGACCCGTCCCTGGCCCGTGAGGACCCATGCTGCTGGAACAGGAACGCAGAGACGTGTGCGTCACCGCACGCACTCTCGCCGAACGCGGCCTCGCCCGCGGCGACGGTGGAACCGTCAGCATCCGCTCCGGCGACCACGTCACCGTCACCCCCGCCGGGGTACCGCTCGACCGCGTCGAACCCGCGGACTGCCCCGTCCTCTCCCTCGAGGGAGGCGTGGTGGAGGGGCGGCGCGGCCCCGCGGCGGAGACCACCCTGCACATGGCCGTCTACCAGCACGGCGATCCCGGCACGGGTGCCGCCGTCCACGCTCACATGGACAACGCCGCGGCCGTGTCCGCCGTCCTCGCCGAACTGCCTCCGGTACACCACAGCGCCGCGCTCCTCGGTGGAGCGGTCCCGGTCACCCACTACGCCACCTACGGCACCGGGGAGCTCTCCGACCACGCCGTCAAAGCGCTGTCCGGGAAGAGCGCCGCCCTCCTGGCCAACCACGGCGGTGTCGCCACCGGCGCGGACGTGCACCAGGCGCTGGGGAACGCGCAGCTGCTGGAGTGGCTGTGCGGCGTCTACATCCGCGCCGCGTCCCTCGGCCCGCCGCGCGTGCTGACCGAGGACGAACTCGCCGGGACCCGCCAACGCGGGGCCTACGACTGGGCGGGGCCGGACATCCTCTGAGGCCCTGTTCGACGGACGGCGTCCGTCAGACAGGGCCCGAGCGGCCCCGCCCGGTCACGTGGTGCTTCCGATCCGGGGGAACGGTTCGGTGGAGAACACCACCTCCACCGGAACCTCGAAGTACTGCGCTATCCGCAGGGCGAGGTGCAGGCTCGGGCTGTACTCCCCCCGCTCCAGGTAGCCCACGGTCTGGTAGTGCACCCCCAGCGTCTCGGCGAGCTGCCGCCGCGATATCCCGCGCTCGGCGCGCAGTACCGCGATGCGGTTGTAGATCTGCTCACCCGCCGCCCCCGTCCTGGTCTTTCCTTGCGGGCTCATCGCCATCCCTGCTGTCGCAACGCGTGTCCGTGTCCCGTTCTACCTGGCGCCGCGCGGGAAGCGACGCGGCGTCCTCCGCGCCTCACACGGCACGCTGCATCGCACGCTGCCGCGCGGCCTCCACGCGTGAGCCCGACTCGCGGCGCGCCATCGAGCGGAGCACGAACGGCGCCACGACCAGCCCCACGAGCGCCCACGCGCCGAGCACACCGGCCGTCTCCAGATGCCGCCAGCTCTCCCCGATCTCGGCTGCGACCATCGCCTCCGGCAGGAACACCGACCGGAAGCCCAGCGCCAGCCAGTAGACCGGGAACACCTGGCCCAGGGTCTGGGCCCACTCCGGCAGGAACGTGATGGGGAAGAACACCCCCGAGGCCATGGTGACGCCCATGATGGGGACCATGAGCAGGCTGGGCGCGGTGCGGGGGTTGCTGACCAGCGAACCGCATATGGCCCCGAGCGGCGCGGTGGCCAGCAGCCCCAGCACCAGGACCCACGCGGCCGTGGCCCAGCCGGCAGCGCCGGGCATACGCACCCCGTCGATCAGCACCAGCGCGGCCACCAGCACGATGGCGAGGTTCGTCACCGTGATCAGCAGGATGTGCACGCACTTGCCGACCAGATAGCCGAGCATCCCGTTCGGGACGGACTTGGCCCGCAGCAGCGTCCCGTCCTCGCGTTCGGTGGCCAGCACCTGGGCCACCGACATCAGGCCCGCTATCGTCAGCAGGAATCCCAGCGTGCCGACGACCATCAGTGCGCCGTTCGACACCTGGGAGGCTTCCGGTAGATCCGCGTCCTGTTGGAAGTAGGCGATCGTGACGAAGATGGCCGAGATGCCGAAGTAGGCGAACAGGTCCTGCCCGCTGGTGAAGCTCTGCCGGTACTCGATCCATCCGCGGGAGAGGCCGGCCCGTACCACGCTCGTCGTGTTTCCCCTCATCGCTCCCCCTCCGCGAACTCGGCCGCGGCCGCCGCCGCGCCCTCGGCCTGCCCGGACTCGTGCCGGTGCACCAGGTCCATGTAGACGTCCTCCAGCGTCGCCCGGCGCACCTCGAGGTCACTGACCTCGGTGCCGTACTGTTCGAACAGCTCCCGCACGAACGCCGTACCGTCGGGCGCGGAGTGCACGAAACGCTGCCCGCCGCGGGTCCACTTCACCTCGCTGTTGCTCTCCACACGCTGGGCGAGCTGCTCCGCACTGCCGTCGGCGACGATGCCGCCGCCGGCGAGGATCAGGATGCGGTCCGCCAGCTTCTCCGCCTCGTCCAGGTCGTGGGTGGTGAGCAGGATGGTGGTCTCCTCCTCGTCGGCCAGCCGGTGCACCAGGTCGTGGAAGTCGCGCCGCGCCTCGGGGTCGAACCCGGCGGTGGGCTCGTCCAGGAAGAGCAGCTCGGGGCGGCCGAGGATGCCGATGGCGACGTCGAGCCGGCGGCGCTGCCCGCCGGAGAGCGTCTGGATCCTGTGCTCGGCCTGTTCGGCGAGCCCGACCGCCTCCAGCAGCGCGCCCGTCTCCCGCGGCCGGTCGCGTTCCGGGTCTCCGTAGGGGACGTAGAACCGGGCGAGATGCTCCAGGAGCTGGCGCACCCGCCACCTGCCGTGGTCGCGCCAGGACTGCAGCACGATCCCGACCCGCGACCGCCAGGCCTCGCCACCGCTGATCGGGTCGGTGCCCAGCACCCGCACCGTTCCCGAGGAGCGGGCGCGGAACCCCTCCAGGATCTCGATCGTGGTGGTCTTCCCGGCCCCGTTCGGCCCGAGCAGCGCGAGGACCTCGCCGCGGCGGGCGGTGAAACCCACCCCGGTGAGCACGTCGGTGCTCCCGTAGCGCATCCGAAGGTCGTCCACCTCCACCACGTCCTCCGGTGCGTCATCCGCACCGGAGGACGGCAGGGTGTCCGCCGCCGTCTCTGTCATACTCCTCATTCCGTTCGCAGTCTTTCTTAAACCATATATAGCACTAGTACTACATAGTGACAAGAAACTTGTACCGAACCGGGGTCCCCTACGGGGGAGACAGGACAGAACGAGCGCGGGGCCGGGGAGCGTCTCACCCGGCCAGGGCCCGCGCCAGGGCGGCACCGAGCACGAGCGCCCCCAGGCTCGCGCCCACGGACGCGGCCGCGTTGGCGAACGCGAGGAACCGCCACCGCGTCTCGGCCAGCCGGAACGTCTCGTAGCCGAACGTGGAGTACGTGGACAGCGACCCCAGCAGCCCCGTTCCGAGCAGCGCCGCAGCCCACTCCGGCAGGGCGAGCGGGACCGTGAACCCCAGCAGCAGGCAGGCCGTCGCGTTGACGGCGTGGGTGCCCCACGGGAACACCGAGTCGTGCCGCAGCTGCACGAACCGGTCGGTGAGGTAACGCAGCGGCGCCCCGACAGCCGCCCCCAGCATCACCAGCACGACCGTCACTGCCGCACCTCCCGTTCACCGGCGATCCGCACGCGCAGCACCCGGCGCGTCACCGCCACTCCCAACCACACCGCGGCGAGCGCCAGGAACAGCGTCCCCGCCAGGTAGGCCAGGGCGGGCGCGGCGGCGCCCGACTGCAGCAACTCCCGGAACTGCCCCACGTGGGCGGAGAAGGTGGTGTAGCCGCCCGCGACCCCCGTCCCCAGGAACGGCCGCAGCAGACGCCCGCCAGCGCGGGCCTCGGTCACCACCACCATGAGGGCACCGATCAGCAGGCACCCGGAGACGTTGACGGCGAGGGTGGCCTGAACCTCCCCGCCGGCCACCCGCGGCACGGCCAGTCCCGCGCCGTAGCGGGCGAGCGCCCCCAGCGCTCCCCCGGCGGCCACCACCCCGAGTACCGCCCACGGCGCCCCGGACAGCTCCCGGCGCTGCCGCGGCACGTGCGCGTCGAGGTCGGGATCGACCGGGTACGGGTTTCTCCGGTTACGCACACTCGCCTCCCTGACTGCCACACGCAGGCACTGCAGGGACCGTTGGCGGCACGCGCCGCGGTTTCCGTCCGCCCGAAGGGCCGACGCGGTGGGCCCCACCACCGCACCGATCCTACGACCCGCCCCTGCCCGGGCCTCAACCCACCACGTGCTCGCGTACCAGCTCGTTCACCCGGTCGCGGCGTTCGATACCGACAAGGTGCGCGGCGCCGGGCACCACCTCGAACCGCGCGCCCGCGATCCCGTCCGCCAACCGCCTGCCGTGGCCCGGCGGCAGGAACGGGTCGTGGGCGGCGGAGACCACCACGGTGGGCGCTCTCACCCGGGCGAGGAGCCGCCGCTGGTCCAGTTCCGCCAGCGCGGCGCAGCATCCGGCGTAACCGGTGGCATCGAGCTCCCGGAACTCACCGACCATGCGGGAGACCACGTCGGGGCAGCGCTGGGCGAAAGCGGGGGTGAACCAGGAGCCGGTGACCTCGCCGGCGATCCCGGCCATCCCCGCGCTCACGGCGCGCTCCCCCACGGCACGCCACCAGTGCGGACGGGGGGTGCGTGCCGTCCCGGCGAGGTGGAGCAGGCTCCGCACCCGGCCGGGCGCGGCCGTGGCGACCCACGTGGCCAGCGCGCTTCCCAGGTCCGAACCGATGACCGACAGCCGTCCCACCCGGTGCTCGTCCAGCAGGCTGAGAACGTCGCCGCCCAGCTCCTCCACGGTGTAACCACCGGTCGGGGCCGGGCTGTCGCCGTGTCCGCGGTGGTTGACGCGCAGCACGCGGTGTCTGCGCACCAGCTCGGGCATCTGCGGTTCCCACACCGACCACCGGGTGCCCAGGGGAGGGAGCAGCAACACGGTGGGCGCGTCCTCGGGGCCGTCGAACCGGTACTGCAGCGGGACGACCGTCATGTATGCAGACCTCCTGGTACCAGCGGGTGAACAGCCCCCGGGGCGGGCCAGCCCCGCCGCGGCCCCTTCCGGCGGCGCCGCGGGCCGCCGCTGTGCGTGGAGCCGTACCGTTCATCCCGTTCGGCGCGCAGCGTACCCGCACGGGCGGGCACCACGCCCGCAAGCACGCGGGGGAACCGACCGTAGCACCGCGGCCCGCGCTGAAACGCCCGGCCCGCGGGCCGTCCGGACCGTCATCCCGGGATGGAGGACACCAGGCCACCGTCGACGACCAGGTCCTGCCCGTTGACGTAGGAGGCCTCGTGCGAGGCGAGGAAGGCGACAGCGTTGGCGACGTCCTCGGAGGTGCCGAGACGCCCGGAGACGACCCCGGCGACGACGGAGGGCTGTTCCTCGACCGGCACTTCTCGTGGAACATCGCGGTCTCGATGTAGCCGGGACTCACGGAGTTGACTCGTACTCCCTCGGGTCCCAGTTCCGCCGCGAGGGTGTGTGTCAGGTTGTGCACCGCCGCTTTCGTCGCCGAGTAGAGCGAGGCGCCGGGGAGACCGCGGTGCAGCGTCCACGACGCGTTGATCACGACAGCCGCGCCGTCGGTCAGCAGCGGAACGGCCTTCTGGATGGCGAAGAACACTCCCTTGACGTTGGTGTTCACCGTCCGGTCGAACTCGGCCTCGGAGACGTCGCCGTGCGGCTGGAACGCGGCGACAACCCCCGGCGCCGCTGACGCCCAGTGGACGTGGGCGGCGCGGTACCGGTCGCTGGTGAAGAACGCGACCAGGCAGTTGGCATCGGTCCCCTCGTAGCCGAACACCGTCCGCGCGGCCCCGTTGGTCGCGAGCAGGTTCCAGTACCGGTCCTGGAGCAGCGCGGGGCGCGGCGTCCACCCGTCGAGCAGCCGCATCAGCTCCGGAGGGACTGTGGTTTCGTGCTCCCCGCCGGTACGTGGGGGATTGAGCCCGGCCAGGGTGTACAGGTGCGCGCGTTCGGGGCCGGTCAGACGCAACGTCGCGCTGATCGCGTCGAGTACCTCGACCGATACGTTGATGTCGCGGCCCTGTTCGAGCCAGGTGTACCAGGACACACCCACCCCGGCCAGGGTGGCGACCTCCTCATGCCGCAGCCCCGGGGTGCGGCGCCTGCCTCCTGCCGCCATGCCGACGTCACCGGGCGCGATCCGCGCCCGGCGGGTACGCAGGAAGTCGCGGAGCTGGTCGCGGCGGTTCCGACCCGTCGCCGGGGTTCCGTTGGACATACGTCATGTTAGCTCCGTGCGGGATGTCGGGACCGAGCGGCGCCGCGAAGCCAACGGCCGGAGCCATGCGGGTTCCGGGCCGCGGCCCGGTTCGACCCTACGGACGGCGCGGGAGCCGGCCCCGGTCGTGCCCCCGCACAAGAAAACGCGAGGGCCGTCTCCGTGTCCCCCCTCAAAATCACGGAGACAGCCCTCGCCTCGGGAACGGTCGCGGACTCCTCCCCCCTGGAGTCGCGACCCGTAAAAGCCTGTGCTGTCCGCTGCGCTGTTATCTCCAGCGCTGGTCCATAGACTACCCACGCCCGCACGCTCTAACAACCCTCAGTCACGGAAAATCACTTAAAGTAATTTCCATATTCGGGTCTACTCCGCATCAAGCCGGGGGAGCCCAGCCTGTTCCGGGGGGCTGAAGGCCCCAACCGTCGGGGGCATAACCTGGAAAGGTGCGCTTTCCGCTGTTGCGACCCCGCTGGATCGGTCTCCATCTGACGGCCGTCCTGGCCGTCACTGTCTGCTTCGTGTGCGGCTACTGGCAGTTCGTCCGCGCCCAGGAGCCGACCCGGGAGACGATCACCACGCCGGTGCAGGACCTCTCCGAGGCCACCAGCCTCGGCACGGTCCTGGAGCCGGGCGCCTACATGCCGCAGGACGAGGCGAACCGCGCCGTCACGGCTACGGGGCGTTACGACACTGACGCGCAGCTCCTCGCTCCGGCGCTGTCCCCGGAGGACGAGCGCGGGTACTACGTGATCGTCCCCCTCGTCACCGACGACGGTACCGCGCTGGCCGTGAACCGCGGCTGGGTTCCGGAGGACGAGGCCCAAGACGTCGGTTCCCTCTCTCCCCTCCCCGAGGGCACTGTCACCGCGACCGGCTGGCTGCGCCCGCCGCAGAAGGGCGAGGAGGAAGAGGCCTACGTCCCCGTCTCGAGTCCCGAGGAGGAGATATCCCGGATCGCTCCGTCCCTGCTCGTGAACGAGTGGCCGTACCAGCTCTACGAGGGCTACCTCGTCCTCGGGGAGCAGGACCCGGCAGCGCCGGAGGCCGGGGCGGCGCAGACCCAGCCGCGGAACATCCCCCCGCCGCAGCCGCCGCCGGACACCGTGTGGAACTGGCGCAACCTGAGCTACGCGGCCCAGTGGGGGGTCTTCGGGGTCGCGGTCATCGTCTTCTGGGCGGCACTGGTGCGGCGCGAACTGACCGAGGGCGGCACCGGAGGGAAGGACGGGTCACACGGTACTGGGACCGGGAGCCCGGATTCCGGAACGGACTCCCCGTCCGGCGAGCCGGCCGCGTCTCAGCGTTCGGTCGGCTGAGGCTGCTGGCCCTGTCCGCCCTGGACACTCGCGGCCTCCGCGCGGGACAGGCGGTGTTCCACCACCAGCCCGGCGACCGGGATGGTTCCCGCCAGGACCACGCCGAGCGTCCGTCCGGCGCTCCAGCGCCGGCCCACGGCCAGCCACAGCACGACCAGCACGTAGAGCATGTAGACGTAGCCGTGCGGGATGGCGATCAGCGCCATCAGGAACGAGTCCTGCCCGAACCACTGCTCCGTTCCGGCGGGTGCCGCCCACAGCGAGAACCGGGCCGTCTCGCCGATCAGGTACTTCGCCGGGAGCGCCACGAACGTCAGCAGCAGCAGGAAGATTCCGGTCACATAGGCCAGCACGCGGTACAGCGCGAACGGCAGACGCTTCTTGTCCACAGGGGCACCTCGTGGCACGGGGGCGGTCGGACGTTCCGGCGGCCCGGCCGCCGGGGTTCATTGGTCCCTTCCGTCCAGAGCCTATGTGCCCAGCGGGGGTACCCGTCCGCGGGGGCGGGGAACGACGCGGTCGGCTGTGTCACAACCGCGTGGCGGCCCTGTCGGGGCTGCTCCACCGGCCGTCGGAGGCGGTGGTCCACGACTGCGGGATGGTGCGCAGGATGAGGTAGGCGTCGACGAGCCGCATCGGCAGGAAGAACAGTCCGTACACCAGGTAGCTCGGCCGGCGCCGGAGGGTAGCCAGTACGCAGGTGAGGATGTAGTCCGGGACGAGGAGACCGACCGCGACCACGGTCAGTGGGAGAGCGGCGGTCACCGCCTCGTAGCCGGCGGCGTACCACCCCAGGCTGAGCACCGCCCCGTCGGTGAGCACCGGGAGCAGGGTGAACACCGCCAGGCACGCCGTCGCCAGGAGCAGCAGCGCGACGAACAGGATCTCCAGGATGTAGCAGGCCAGGGCAACCCAGAACAGGCTCAGCCACGGACCGTGCAGCCGCACCGTCTGCCAGAACCCCAGGGTCCAGCGGCGCACCTGCTTGACGTAGTCGCCGAACGTGAACGGGTCCTGGCAGTAGGCCTTCGTCCCCGGGCGCATGGAGATCCGGCCGAGACGCTTGTGGTGGACCTCGAACGTCATGTTGAAGTCCTCGATGACCAGCCCCTTGGGGTTGATGTTCAGCTGCCGCAGCACACTGGAGCGGTACGCGCTGGCGAACCCGGGGACGATGGAGGTGACGCTGGTGTGGCGCCACGTCTGGCCGAACCGCAGCAGGTACTGCAGCATCCAGTACAGCCGGTCCCGGTAGGCTGAGATCAGCCGGCCTACCACGGTCCGCCCCGCCGGGTCCCAGTCGGCGACGACGAACCCGGCCACGGCGGCCACCTTCGGGTCGCTCAGTTGTTCCCGCACCCCGCGCACGTAGGCGGAGTCGAGTTCGGTGTCCGCGTCCAGCAGGACGACGCCGTCGTAGCGTTCGGTGAGTTCGAACGTCTCGATGGCCGCGTCGAGCGCGCCCGCCTTGCCGTAGTTGGTGAGCAGCTCCAGAACGTTCACCCCGGTCTCCGCGGCGATGTCGGCTGTTCTGTCCTGGGAGCTGTCCGACACCACGTAGACGTCCCGGCGGTGGAACAGCCGCAGCGCCGAGGAGATCGCGTCGGCGATGACGGGTTCCTCGTTGTGGGCGGGGATGATCACGGCCAGGGTGAGGTCCTGCGGTGCGGACGTGGTGGCGGGTGCCGAACCGCTGTCCGTTCTTCCCTCTGCCTCGGGACCGGCGGGGGTGCGGCGCGCTCTTCCCGAGTGGTGGCGCCCCCGTTTCCCGAAACGCCACGTCTGTCTCCGGTGTCTCGTGCGGTCGGCCAGGGCGCGCACCGAGTCGTCACCGAGGCGCACCATCCCGACCGTGGCCCACACCGTGATGTTGACGCCGAGCACCAGCCACAGGAACAGCGCTGCCAGGCCGGTCCCCCCGTCCACGCTGAGGACGAACCGCAGCCACTGCGTGACGAACACCACCAGGACGGCGAGCGCGAGCGCCGCACCTAGGCAGTTTCCGAGGAAATGTGCCGTACGCACCAGTCGTCCTCCAGAGTGCGTTTCTGCGGTGAGAAGAAGTGAAAAATCCTACGCATCAGCGGAAAATATCGAGGTCAAAGCATGTTTAGCACACCGACTCACGCAGGTCTTCCGAATCGCCACATATAGGCTTGCGGGTTACTTCCCCCCTTGATGCAATATAGCGGGAAGAAGAAACATACCAGCGCTGTACAAGGGTTTTTCGCATTCTGTGCCGATTGCAGCCGAATCCAGGAATCCGCTGGACACCGCGCCCTGGAGGGGCGTCCGAGGAGTGTCGGGCTCTTCCCCCGGACAACCGCACCGCTGTAGGAAGCGTCTCACGCACTCCGGGAGCACGCAGGAAACCACGCCGGGGAGGACGCAACGTGCGCGTCGCCATGCACCAACCGCACTACCTTCCGTGGCTCGGCTTCGTGGACAAAGTCGACCGCAGCGATGTTTTTATCCTTCTCGACAACGTGCAATACGAGCGTAAAGGATGGCAGAACCGCAACTACGTCGCTGCGAGGAACGGGCCCGTGCTACTCACGGTCCCGGTGGTTCAGCAGAGCCGCGGCGAACTGATTTCGGACAAAAAGATAGACAACACGCAGCAATGGAACGAAAAGCACAAGCGAACACTAGCGGAACACTGTTACCGAGGGGCGCCCTTCTGGGGACAGTTCGGAACGGAAATCCTGCGGCTGTACCAGCAGGAGTGGTCCAGCCTCACCGAGCTGGCCATAGCGACCACTCGGCTCGTCCTGGACGGGTTCGGCATCACGACGCCCCTCGTCCGCGCCAGCGAGCTCGGGGAGTTCCCCGGCCAGAAAAGCGAACTACTCGCCCAGCTCTCCGCGAAGGTGGGCGCCACCACCATGCTCTCCGGCGACGGGGCCCGCTCCTACCTCGATCTCGACATCCTATCCCGCTACGGGATCAGTGTGGAGTGGCAGGACTTCCACCACCCCGAGTACCCGCAGCACTCCCGCGGCCGCGACGAGTTCCTTCCCCGGATGGCGGCGCTGGACCTGCTACTGAACGCCGGCCCGGACGGCAGGGAGGTCCTGCGCCGTGCCCGCGCGTAGGCCCTGTCTGACGGGCGCTGTTCCGCCCCGCAGCACGCGGGGAGAAACCCGTACCCTCTCCCAGGGCCCACAACACCATGGCCGCCCGCTCCGGCCCGTCCGTTACCTCACATCCTTCTCTCCACCCAGACGGGATACGGCATATGATCGACTGGTCCAGGCAACGGCTGCTGATCCTCGCACCCCACCCCGACGACGAGACGCTGGGGTGCGGCGGGTTGATGCACAAGGCCAAAGCGGCCGGAGCGGAGGTCCACGTCCAGTTCCTCACCGTGGGGGACACCGCCGACAACTCGGCCGCGGGCTTCTCCAGCGCCCACGAACGCTACACGGAGATCAAGAGGGTCGCGGACCACTTCCGGTGGGACGGTTGGGACATCGCTTTCCCCGGCGACGAGTACCACCTCAAGCTCGACCGGCTCCCCCGCTTCGACCTGGTGAACACCATCGAACGGACCAGCCCCCTGTCCGTCGGGGCGCTGCGACCCACCGTGGTGTGCGCACCGCACCGGAGCAGCTACAACCAGGACCACCAGGTGACGGCGGAAGCAGCACACACCGCGCTACGGCCCTCGGACAGGCGGTCGCGGTACCACCCCCCACTGGTGCTGGCCTACGAGGAGGCCGCCGACCAGTGGCACTACGAGGCTGTGACCTCACCCGACCTGCTCGTGGAGCTCTCCGAGCACGATATCGGGGCCAAAACCTCGGCGATGCGGCTGTACGGGACACAAACCCACGAACACCCGCACACCAGATCCGAGCTGACATTACGCAGTCTCGCCGTCCTGCGCGGGATGCAGGGCGGAACCGCTCTGGCGGAGGGGTTCCACACGATGCGCTCGCTCGCGTGACCCGCTCTGCCCACCGGTTCCACCCGAGCCAAACCGCCCCGCGCCCGTCCGCGTCCGAGATAGGGGGAAACGTGAAAGCCCTTGTCACTGGAGGTGCCGGCTTCATCGGCTCGCACCTGTGCGACTATCTGGTCACCCACGGCCACAGCGTCGTCGCTCTGGACGACCTCTCCACCGGCCATGTCTCCAACATCGCTCACCTCACCGACGACCCGGCCTTTAGCATGGTCCAGGGGTCGATCCTGGACGCCGACCTGGTGAGGGAGCTCGTCGCCGAGTGTGACAGCGTCTTCCACCTCGCGGCCGCCGTCGGTGTCCACACCATCGTGGACCAGCCGCTGCGGTCGCTGCGCACCAACCTGCACGGAACCGAGAACGTGATCGAGGCGGCCGCCGCGCAGCGGGCGCGCTTCCTCATCGCCTCCACCAGCGAGGTGTACGGCAAGAACGACTCCGACGGCCTCACCGAGAACGACGACCGGATCCTGGGGTCACCGCTGAAGAGTCGGTGGTCCTACGCCGCGGCGAAAGGGCTCGACGAGCTCGTCGCGCACATCTACGCCACGGAGTCCGGACTGCCCTGCGTCATCACCCGGTTCTTCAACATCGTGGGACCGCGCCAGACCGGGCGCTACGGGATGGTGATACCGCGTTTCGTCCAACAGGCCCTGTCCGGGGAACCCATCACCGTCTACGGGGAGGGCACCCAGCGGCGGTGTTTCGGCTCGGTCTTCGACGTCGTACCCGCCATGGTCCAACTGCTGACCGCACCGACCGCGACGAGCACGGCGGTCAACCTGGGCGGCCGGGAGGAGGTGTCCATCAAGGGGCTGGCGGACCGCGTCCTCGAACTGACCGGCTCCTCCAGCGAGATCCGGCACATCCCGTACCAGGAGGCCTACGGCGACGGGTACGAGGACATGCAGCGGCGGATGCCCGACCTGTCACTGGCCAGCGAGCTCATCGGCTACGCGCCGCGGCGCGCCCTGGACGACATCATCACCTCGGTCGCCGCCCACGCCCGGTCCGCCCCGGCAACCGCCCCGTTGGAACACACACCCGCCGTGCCCGCTCAGGGCCAGTAGTTGCCGAACAGGACCAGGATGGACACCAACGCGACCCCGACCGTGGTGATCGCCGGAAGCACGCTCACCGGAAGGGACTGCCCCCGGCGCATCGCCCGCTGCACCCGCATCCACCGCCACGGCGCGTACACGGTGATGACGATGGCGAGAGCCGCGAGGCCGGTACCAACGGCCAGGTTCAGCCCCGGCCGCCAGTCCAGCGGCAACAGGTGCAGCACCGCCACCGCCCCGGCGATCAGCGCCAACGCCGTGCGTATCCACGCCAGGAACGTACGCTCGTTGGCCAGAGTGAACCGGTAGTCCGGCTCCGCGTCCTCGTCGTCGCCCGCTCCGGCACCTGGACGCGGCCCCACTGGTCACCTCCCGCACCCACGGCTACATCCACGACACAGGCATACTCGCCACAACAGCATACGCTGGCCTGGTCCGCCTGGAACGAGGGCCAACGCGAACCGGACACGTTCGTGGCCACGCGTCAGGAACAAAACGCGGGGACGTTGCCGCTCTACAGGGGAACGGGAGAACACCAAACGATCCGCACCCAGGAGAAACGCGTGGCAACCATCGAGCTCACCAAGGACAACTTCAACGAGACCCTGACCCAGAACGACTTCGTCCTGATCGACTTTTGGGCCGAATGGTGCGGACCGTGCAAGCAGTTCGCCCCTATCTTCGAGAAGGCGTCCGAGCAGCACACGGACCTCACCTTCGCCAAGGTCGACACGGAGAACCAGCAGGAGCTCGCCGCCAGCTTCGAGATCCAGTCCATCCCCACCCTGATGGTGGTGCGGGAACAGACCGTGATCTACTCCCAGCCCGGCGCCCTCCCCGAGGACGCCCTGGAGGACCTGATCAAGCAGGCCCGCGAGCTCGACATGGACGAGGTCCGCAAGGAGATCGAGAAGCAGCAGGCCGACGGCACGGCGCAGCAGGAGGAATGACCTGCGCCGTTCCCACGCCCGCGGGGGTGCGCTGCGCGCGTGTCCCCTGCCGGAGCTCGTGTCCGGCGCTACCGCCGGGACACCGGTGGGACCGGTGCGGCGACGCCGGCGGAAGCACCGCGGCCTCCCGAACGCTGTTCCCCGGGCGACGCAGCCGCTGCCCGAACAAACCCCGTGACCCGTGCGGCGGGCCCGTGCGTGACGGGCCCGGTAGACGGTCACAGGCGGTCGGCGCGCACACCGGCGAGGAACGACCGCCACTCGGACGCGGAGAACGACAGGTTCCCCTCCCGCCGATTCCGGGAATCGCGGACTGCGACCCCGGCAGCCGACTCCCGGACCTCGACGCAGTTACCGCCACCACCGTCGCTGTATGACGACTTGTGCCAGTCACGTTCGCGCATGATCCGTCTCCTCCCACACTCCATCGGCCCGGCTCACGCCGGACGATGCCTTCGCACGGTCCGGACGGCCCGGAGCGACGTCCCCGGACCGATCCCTCACTCGGCCAGGTTCAACTGCCAGGAGACCCCGAAACGGTCGTTCACCCAGGCGAACTTGGCGCTGAAACCGTAGGAGTCCGGCGGCATCAGCGTCTCGCCCCCGTCGGAGAGCGCGGTGTGGAGGCGGTCGATCTCCTCCTCGGTCCCGCACTGGACGAAGAGCGACATCGACGGGGTGAAACCGAACCCGTGGGACACGTGGCTGTCGATACACATGAACCTCTGTCCGGCGAGGGAGAAGCTGGCGTGCCACACGCTCCCCTCGGGGCCGGCCTCACCGGCGCCGTACCGGGTGATGTCGAGGATCTCGGAGTCCTCGAACAGGGACACGTAGAAGGTCATCGCCTCCTCGGCCGCGCCCTCGAACATCAGGAACGTCGTGATCTTCTGCGGCACCGTGGTGGCCATCGGGTCTCCCCTCGGAGGTCGGGAACACGAGCACCCCGCCATCATGCCCGGTGGCACTGACACTGGCCTGTCCGCCGCGCGGGTCCGAGCCGTCGTCCACCCGCCGCCACCGGGCTCCGCTCCGGTACCGCAGCGGAGCCCGATCCCAGACAGCCGCACGGAGTGTGCGGGCCGCGTCGGACACGCTGGTTCCGTCTTCCGTGGCGGCCCCCGGGCACGGCGGCGCGCACGTGCTCATGTCCCGTGGCCGTGCCCCGTGCGCCACGGGCCACGGCGGGGGTTACAGCCGGTCGGCGCGCACGTCGGCGAGGAACGCCCGCCACTCGGAGGCGGAGAACGACAGGTGCCCGTCCCGCCGGTTCTGGGTGTCGCGCACGTCAGTCCTAACAGCCGACTCCCGGACCTCGACGCAGTTACCGCCACCACCGTCACTGTGGTTGCTCTTGTGCCAGTCACGCTCGTACATGATTCGTTTCCCTTATACGCTCGATCGACGCGTCAGGCGACAGCGCCTCAGCCTGGAGGAGACCGAACACTGTACCGAGTTCAGCTATTTCCTGTGGCTTGGTTGCGCTACGCCCTCCGAGAGCATCTTCCAAAAAAGCTACCGCCCGGGAACCGTCCAGGCTCATCAGCCGGAAGGGTGAGCATAGTCCTGGATGACGGGGAAGGTTCGTTATCAACTGCAGTCGGATGGTACCCCGCTCAGCGAGCTCGATGAGCCAGTTCCGTTGTTCCTGCATGATCTTCTCATCCCCGACAGTACGGGAGATTGCCACCTCGTCTACGACGAAGCAGAGCAGGGGGCGGGTCTCACGAAGCTGTTTCAGACGTTCGGTACGAGTAGCAACAATCTGCTCTATCTGCTCGGGGGTGTCGCGGACCCGACGAGCAGAAACGAGGGAACGTGCGTAACTCGCTGTTTGCAACAGGCCAGGAATCAGAACCGAATGATACTCGCGGATCTCCTGGCTACGCTGTTCCATCAACAAGGCATCACGGAACTCTGCTGGGATGTGAGCGTCTTCCATGAGTTCCGCGCGATACTGACGCAACCGCCCTCCTGTAGCGAGAGCGTCATCTAATGCGTCCACTTTATCCCGACTTGGTGCACGTGTACCTTGCTCGTACTTTCCGATCAACTGGCGGCTAATAGCTGCTTTCTGCGCCAAGCTTTGCATTGTTTCACCAGAGTGAAGCCGTATCCGCTGCAACTCGGCGCCCCAACGTTTCCATCTCTCGTTGATGCGCTCCACCATGACGCAATTATGCTCCAATGGCGCTACATACCGCTACCGCTTCTAAGAAAAGCACAGATCTTGTAGCCCAACTAGCAGATCAACTGGTGTAGCGAGATACTGAAGTAGCAGAGCAAAAAGCCCCGGACGTGATTCTTTAGTAACAGCTGATCACGCCCGAGGCATCACAGAAGAGCCCCGCGAGTGACCTCACCACTCCGGGGCGAGCCACCGACTGACGAGGAGTCGATGACGGTGCCCCAGTTTATTCGCACCCTCGCGTCCCTGTGGACGCTGCTTGTGATGCTCGCCGTCGCCCTGTTCCCTCCTACGCGCTACCGGGATCGCTACGAACGTTCGATCCCACATGCCGCACCACTACCCGCGAGGCGAGGCACAGCCCGGCGGTTCACCGTTCCTTCGCCACGGAGTGGAACCCATGACCAAGCCAGGATCTCCTACCAGGACGTGGACAGCGGCATAGTTGCACCGGCCGCGTTTCCCGAACCCGAGCTGCTCGACCCGCAGGAGCACACCCCCGTGCGTCCGTATGTGACCGAGTTCGAGCGCCACCGCCAACAGCGGGAGGAACAGGGGGCCTGCCCGGCTTGCGGTGCTGCCCCCGCGCCTGAGTCTCCCGCCCCGCCGGTCTACGGCGACGGGTTGGACGACGTGCGCGCGGAGTTGTCCCCACTGGTGCGCCAATGGTTGGACCAGCACGAGGAGAACCGTGCGGAGGTGGTCCAGTGACGATCCCCGAGAACTGGCCCACGACCCTGTTGCGTCCCGGTGACGTGGCCGAAGCCTTCGGTGTGACTACTTCGACCGTCAACACCTGGGTACGCGAGGGGCGCCTGTCCCCGGCACTGGTCACCCCGGGCGGACACCGCCGCTTCCTGCCCCAGGACGTCCACACCCTGATGGCCACCATCCACCACCAGGACCAGGGAGGTGGCCAAGCGTGAACCTCACCCCCCACGAACGCCGCGAACTACGCGACCTACTGGAGCAGCTCACCCAGGCCATGGAGGGCGGCGCCCTGTGGCCCAACCAGATCCACGACACCCTGCAGGAACTCCACACCTGCGTGGACACCTGGCTCGGCGACGAAAACACCGACGACACCGACACCGCAATCCCGCCCCACTACGACCACTAACCCCCGCGCGGATCCCGCACCCAGCTTCTCGCCGGGTGCGGGATCCGCCGCTGGCGTCGAGATCGAGGAAAACCACGTATGCGCCCCGCGCCGACACGTGGACAACGACGATGTCCGTCGCTACCGGGGTTCAACGGCTTCCACCCGACCCGCACGGGGTCACGTCCGGGCCGTGTAGATCACGTCGGGCTCGCCGCGCGCCACGGGCACCTCGACCGCGGCCACCTCGCCGAACCGGGACCGCAGGGACGCCGCGAACCCGGGGGCGGGTGCGGCGCACCACCAGGAGGCCACGCCGTCCGGGGCGAGCACCCGCCGCACCAGCTCCAGCCCCCGCGGCTGGTACAGCCGGTCGTTGCCCTCCGTCACCGTCCAGTCCGGCCCGTTGTCGACATCCATACACACGGCGTCGAACGTCTCCCCCGCACCGGCGGCGGCCGTCAGGTGCTCCATGACGTCGGCGCACACCAGCTCGCAGCGCGGCTCATGCGGCAGGTTCCCGGCGACGTCGGCGAGCGGACCGTGGTGCCACCGGAGCACGGCCGGTTCCAGCTCCACCACCCGCACCCGCACCACTCGGGGGTCGTCCAGGGCTTCCCGGGCCGAGAACCCGACACCGAGCCCTCCGACGAGCACCCGGACCTCGTCCCGTCCGGACAGGGCGGACAGGGGCGCCCGGACCAGTTCGCGTTCCGAGGCGCCGCCACGGGTGTCCATCAGGAACACCCCGTTGCTGATCACCTCGTAGTCGCCGCCGTCACGCCGCAGCGCCAGCTCCCCGCCAGCCCGTGCCTCCTCCCGGGCGACCACGCGCGGGCGCGGCTCCTGCGGTAGCCAGTCGGCGATGTTGTCGGTGCTCATGTCCGGGTCCCTCCCACGGCCGCAACCGGGGGCCGAACCACGGGCGACGCGACCCGCCCCTGTCGCACCCGCCGACCGGGCGCGACAGGGCCGCCAGAACCGGTGGGACCGGGGTCACAACCGGCAGGCGTAGATGTCGGTCACGAGGATCGCCCGGGCTCCGAGCTCCCACAGGTCGTCCATGATCCGCTGGGCGTCGCGGCGCGGCACCATCGAACGCACCGCCACCCAGCCCTCGCGGTGCAGCGGGGACACGGTCGGACCTTCCATCCCCGGGGTGAGCGCCACCGCGTTGTCCAGCCGCTCGGCGTGGACGTCGTAGTCCATCATCACGTAGTCGCGGGCGAGGAGGACACCGCGCAGCCGCCGCAGCAGCTGTTCCACCTGCGGGTCGTCCTCCGCGCCGTGCTGGCGGATCACCACCGCCTCGGAGGTGAGGATCGGCTCCCCGAACAGTTCCAGGCCCGCGTTACGCAGCGTCGTCCCGGTGGAGACCACGTCGGCGACGGCGTCGGCGACGCCGAGCTCGATGGAGGTCTCCACCGCACCGTCCAGGTGGATCACCCGGGCGTCGATCCCGTTGTCCTCCAGATAGCCGCTCAACACGCCGGGGAACGAGGTGGCGACCCGTTTGCCCTGCAGGTCCTCGACCTTCATGGCGGAACCGCCCGGGGCGGCGAAACGGAAGGTGGAGCCGCCGAACCCGAGCGGGAGGACCTCGTCCACCGGGGCGCGGGAGTCGAGCAGCATGTCCCGGCCGGTGATACCGACCTGCAGGATTCCCTCACCGACGTAGACGGCGATGTCCTTGGGGCGCAGGAAGAAGAACTCGGTGTCGTTGTCCGGGTCGACCATGATGAGGTCGCGCGAGTCCCTGCGCTGGCGGTATCCGGCCTCGCTGAGCATGGCGCTGGCGGGGTCGGCGAGCTGGCCCTTGTTCGGTACGGCGATACGGAGCTGGTCCGGCATCAGAGGTAGGTTCCCTCCCAACGAGAATGGACGTGGTCACGAGCGTCAGCGACGCGGCCGGGTCCGGCGCGGAGCGCCGTTCCGGCCTAGAGATGCTCGTTCACGTCCTCCAGGCGCAGTCCCCGCGCCAGCATCAGCACCTGAAGGTGGTAGAGGAGCTGGGAGATCTCCTCGGCGGCACGGTCGTCCGACTCGTACTCGGCGGCCATCCAGGCCTCTGCGGCCTCCTCGACGACCTTCTTACCGATGGAATGGACACCGGAGTCCAGAGCGGCGACGGTTCCCGACCCCTCGGGGCGGGTGCGGGCCTTCTCGGACAACTCGGCGAACAGCTCTTCGAAGGTCTTCATCAGTTCTTCCCTCAGGCGACGTGCCCTTCCAGCCTAGGCGCACCCCGCCCCTGGTGGTGACGGCGGCCAGCACCGCAGAGCGCTACCACCGGGGCAACGGCCGGTCACACCACCCAGGTGCCGTCGCGCATCAGGGTCCGCCCCCGCATCTCGTCGGCCTCCCGCCAGGCCTGGATCCGCGAGGGAAACACCCGGTAGTAGGTGAACCCGCCCTCGGCCCGAGGGTCCCAGCCGTGTTTGTCCGCGAACGCGTCCGCGCACGCTCCCGGGTCGTCTCCCAGCGTGCCGCCGGCGCCCGTGATCATGACGACGTCGCGCGTCTCGCCCGCGGCCACGCGTACCGCGCGCCCCGCCGCGAGGTTGCGGGCGGTGGGTGTGGTCCCGGGGGTGGCGACGACGACGCTGCCCTCCCACCACAGGAAGGACAGCGGGACGAGGTGGGCGTCGCCGTCCGGGTCCGCGGTGGCGACCCACACGTCGGTGTCGTGGTGCAGCCTGGTCAGGGTGTCGTCCTTGCGCCGCTGGGCGCCGCGCGGTTCCGGGGGCATGGGGTCAGCGTAGGCGCCGGGTGACGGCGGCGGAAAGCCCCCGTGGCAGCACCCGCAGCAGCCCCGCCGCGGCCTTGTACTGCGCTCCCGGAACGACGCGGGTCCGGCCCGCGGCCCAGGCGCGCAGCGACTCCCGCACCACACGCTCCCTGGCGACGAACGCCGCGTCGGGCATCCCGCTCTCCTGCACCCCGCGTGTCATGTCGGTACGGACGAACCCCGGCAGCACAGCGGTGACGTGCACCCCCGAGCCGGCGACCTCCGCGGCCACACTCTCGCTCCAGGCCGTGACGAGCTTCTTCGTCCCGCCGTACAACGATCCGCCGGGGTTGGGGGACAGTTCCCCCGCCATCGAGGACACGTTGATCACCCCCAGGTGGCCGCGCTCGCCCGCGGCGCGCCGCGCCAGGTGCACCGGCAGTACCGCCCGTGCCAGGTGCAGCACCGCCCGAGTGTTCAGGTCGAGCATGGCGTCGACCCCGTCCGGGTCCTGCTCGGCGAACTCGCCGCCCTCACCACGGCCGGCGTTGTTCACCAGCAGGTCCACCGGGGCCTCCCCGTGGGGCTCGGCACCGTCGGCGCGCAGCCGGCGTGCGACTTTCGCCACACCCTCGGGGGTGCCGAGGTCGGCGACCAGGGGGGCGGCCGCGGCACCGTAACGTTCGCGCAGGTCAGCGGCGAGTTGGTCGACCAGCTCGGTGCGGCGCGCCACCAGTACGACGGCGTAGCCGCCCTCGGCGAGGACGCGCGCGTACTCCGCGCCGATGCCGCTGGAAGCCCCGGTTACGAGGGCTGTCTTGGAATACCGGAAGTCACTCATGCCGCCGCATGGTAGGCCCTGTCCAGTGGGGGTGGGGCCTGTCCGGTGGGAACGTGCCGCAGCCGCACCGTCCTCCCCCGCCGAGCGGAGGCGGACCGGGCCCGGCTCTCGGCCCCGGCCTCGGGCACCGGAGCGCGACACGGTGCCCCGCTGGCCCAGCGCGCGGCCGACAGGCATTACCGTTCAGCCATGGCAGCGACACAGTTCTCTTCTGAATCCACACGTCCTGAGCAACGGTTGCGCGAAGCCGGGCGCGACGCCGGACTGTTCGTCCGCCAGGCGTTGCGCACGTTCCGGGCGACCGGCGCGATCCTGCCCAGCGGTTCGAGCCTGGCCACCACGCTGTGCCGGTTCCTCGACGAGCGCCACCCGCCGGACGCCCCGCTGTCCATCCTGGAGGCGGGCGCCGGAACCGGGGCTGTCTCCCGCGTCATCGCCGCGCACATGCGCAAGGACGACACGGTGGACTTCGTCGAGTCCAACCCCGAGTTCGCGGGGCGGCTGGCGGAACTGCTGGAAACCGACCCGGAACTCTCCCGGGTCGCCGACCAGGCGACGGTGCACGCCGAGCTGGTCACCGAACTGGGGACGGACCGGCGCTACGACGTCATCATCTCCGGCCTCCCGTTCTCCAACTTCACCGCGGCGGAGGTCCGCGAGATCCTGGAGTACTACTCCACGGTGCTGCGTCCCGGTGGGCACCTGTCCCTCTTCGGTTACCTGTACACCAAACCCGTGAAGGCGGTCGTCGCCCCGCGCGAGAAGTACCTGCGCCAGGTGCGGGCGAACTGGGTGCTGGAGGAGTGGGTGAACAGCTACGGAATCGACACGGAACGGGTACTGGCCAACGTCCCTCCCGCCTGGGTGTACCACCTGCGCCAGCCGGAGCGGGGCTGAAACCGCCGTGTGCGAGGAATAGCGGCCCGCGCGGCGCGGTTGCCGCCAGCGTCTGTGAGCGAGAAGCGGGAACAGGAGAAGCTATGCGGGCTATCGGCCTCACCGCGTTCGGCGGTCCCGACGTGCTGAAGACCCTCGACCTGCCGGACCCCCAGCCGGGTCCCGGCGAGGTGCGGGTGCGCGTCCGGGCCGCGACGGTCAACCCCTCGGACACCGCACTGCGCAGCGGCGCCTTCGCCCAGTTCATGAACGACGTCCAGCCGCCCTACATCCCGGGTTGGGACGCCGCTGGGGAGATCGACGAGGTCGGGGAAGGCGTCGACTGGCAGGTCGGCGACCGGGTCATGGCGGTCGTCCTGCCCATCGGCCCCAACAAGGGCGCCTACGCGGAGCGGATCGTCGCCCCGGCCGAGTCGGTGGCGCGGATCCCGGAGGGGGTGGGCTACCCGGCGGCCTCCACGCTGCTCATGAACGGGCTCACCGCCCGGATGACACTGGACCAGCTGGCGCTGCAGCCCGGACAGACCCTGGGGGTGACCGGCGCCGCCGGCTCCTACGGCGGCTACGTGGTCCAGCTCGCCAAGGCGGACGGGCTGCGGGTCGTGGCGGACGCCGCCCCCACGGATGAGCCCCTGGTCCGCCAGCTGGGCGCGGACGTGATCGTGGAACGCGGTGCGGACGTGGCGTCCCGCGTTCGGGAACAGGTGCCCGAGGGCGTGGACGGTCTGGCCGACGGTGCGGTGCTGGGCGCCGACGCGCTTCCCGCCGTGCGCGACGGCGGGAGACTCGCCCAGGTGCGGCCGTTCACCGGCGAGACCGAACGCGGCATCACGGTGCACTCGGTTTTCGTGGGGGACTACCTCACCCGGCAGGACAAGATCGCGCAGCTGCAGCGGCTCGCGGCGGACGGGGCCCTCACCCTGCGGGTGGCCGAGACCTTCCCCGCGGAGCAGGCGGCCGAGACCCACCGCAGGCTCGAGGCCGGCGGCGTACGAGGACGCCTGGTGCTGGAGTTCTGATCCGGCACTGTTGACCGGAGGAGCCGGACCGAAACCGGGAGCACCTCAGAGCCGAATCCCGCCACCGGTCACACCATGGCCCACACCGAGCAGCGGTGCCCCGCCTCGCGGGGCACCGCTTTTCTTCGTCCCGCACCTGGCCCGGAGCGTTCCTCTTCCGGGGGCAGGACCCCGCATTCGCGCTGTGCACCAAGCGGAAGAAATTCCCCTTTCCAAGATCCGGACAAGGAAAAATGTTTTTTCTGTCCCGCCGAAAATTATTTTCCGAGAGCACATCAAACATGACCTTGCTCTCATTCACCGCGCGGGGCAAATTATTGCCATCCGCGCCGCGCCGGCATAGTTTCTTCACGGATCGGGATTTACCGCACAGCGGAATTCCCCGGAAGAAAAAGCTATCCCCCGTGGTGGAGGAACCAATGCCGAAGAAGCGCAGTATCGCCACCAAGCTCACCGGTGCCGGTGTCGCGGGCGTCGCCGCGGCGATGGTGCTGGGAACCGCTCCGGCCCACGCGGACGGGGCAGAGGTCCAGCCGCAAGGAGAACTCGGCAGCCAAGGAAGCACCGCCCAACAGGACTGGCTCGACGACCCGATCGTGGTTCCCAACCCCCAGACCTCGGTCTCCTACCAGTTCCACCGCGGAACCGCCCAGGTGCGGTTCGGAACGTACAACGGCACCCAGTACGGCTGGGGCCGGGCGATCGGCGCTTCGGGTAGCGACTGGGTTCTGTTCGAGGTGGACACGGACGGGGACCGGAGCGGGGACCTGGCCTCCTACGCTCACATCGGCGAGCGCATCTACACTTACGGATATCCGACCTCATCCTCCGGCAACCGCGCGTTCCGCGCGTGCATCGTGAACCAACCGGGGGACAGTTGCTCCTCCGGAAACAACGGAACATACTGGTGGTAATTCTGGGTTCCACAAAGAAAGAACCAGAAGGAATACTGCCATAATTCTGTTCTGGGTGTCCCGGGAAGACCACCGGCCCACCCAGAACCATCCTCCCCTTGGAAGTTCGTATTCCGCAGCATCACGCTGACAGGGCCCCTCTCCCCGAGCACCTCCAGAAGTGTCTTTCCCGCGGTCTCGCGCGACCCGGCGGCCGCGTGCGCGTCTCCCCCGGGATCCGACGCGGACGCACCGTCGCCCCCGTTCGGCGGCATCCCCGTCCGAAATCCCGGTCTCGGCGCCACCAGCAAGGCCGAAATCCACCATGCGGCTCCGGCGTCCAGCGACCCGAACGCGGACCGCGCCGGTCCCCGCTTCAGGACCCCGGGCTCAGCGACATGCTCCCGGGCAGCGCGTCGAAGGCTTCCGCCACCCGGTTGAGGAGGGCGGCGCGTCCGTTGTCGGGCGCGCCGCCGGGTTTGTCCGCCAGCCAGTTCTTCCCGCCGCAGCGGAAAGCGGACAGGGACATCTCGGCGAGGAGGGGGAGGCGGACGTCCGCGCTGCTGTCGGTGCCGAACCTGTTCTCCAGTTCCCGCAGCAGCCGCGTCTCGGCGTCGTGGGAGGCGCTGGCGTGGCGTTCGCGCAGCGCGGGGGTGCGCGCCGCCAGTAGACGGGTCCGCAGCAGCCGGTCGAACCACTCCTCGTCCATACCGCGCAGCGCGGACAACACCGCGTCCCGGAGGCCCTCCAGGGCCGTACCCCGGATCTCGCGGCGGACGAACTCCTCCACCCACGCGTTCCACAGTTCCGTCTCCGCCGCCAGGGCCACGTCCTCCTTGGAGGAGAAGTAGCGGAAGAAGGTGCGCATCGAGACCTCGACCTCGGTGACCAGCTCCTCCAGCGTGGTCTCCTCGTAGCCCCTGTCACGGAAGAGACGCAGTGCCGTGTCCGCAAGCGCGCGGCGGGTGCGCCGCTTCTTGCGCTCGCGGAGGGGCAGGTGGGTGTCCGCATGAGGTCCTGTGCCCGACGTCATCGCCGGTCAGGATACCCAAAAACAATTTCACGCACTAACTTTAGCTCATTGGGATCATATGCCTGTTGATAACTTATGCCAGTTACTGGCACATTGTGGGTTATGGGCGGCACGATGCCTGCCACGCCCCGCAGAAGAAAGGTGACCGACCATGGCGGACAGCACCACCGACGAGCGCGCGCAGGCCCTGGGCGAGCAACTGATCACGGCGCACGACGAGTTCCGCGGCGAACTCGCCCGCCTCCGGGAACAGCTCGACAGCTTCCTCGCGGGCGGCGGTTCCGCGGACACCCCAGCGCCTCCCGCGCTGGACCACCAGCTGCGCACGAACTGCCTGTCCTTCTGCGAGCACCTGCACGGACACCACACCGCGGAGGACACCCGCCTGTTCCCCTACCTCGAGGAGCACTACCCCGACCTCGCCCCCGCTATCGCCCGGCTGCGCGACGAGCACGGCACCGTGGGCCGCCTCCTGGGCGACATCCGGACCCTGCTGGAGGAAGCGGCCCAGCACGACCCCGCGCGCGTCCGGGACGAGTTCCGGCGGCTGTCCACCGAGCTGGAGGAGCACCTGACCTACGAGGAGGAACAACTCGTCCCCACCCTCAACACCTTTCGTGGGAACCCGTTCTGAGCCGGACGAACCACGCGGCGGGAACCATCGGATCAGGAGGAGATCCAGGCGCCCAGCACCGAGGCGGGCTGCGTCGCGAAGAAGAACACGACGACGAGCAGGCTCGGGACGAGGCACAGCCACGACAGGCGCACCGCCCGGCGCGCCGCCGACAGCTCCCCCGAGGCCGCCTTCCGCCAGGCGTCGCAGGCGAACCACACCCCGGCGATCGCGGTGGGAAAGCAGGTGAGGATACCGACGATGTTGGCCACCATGGGGACCAGAGCGACTGGTTCACGCCGCTGGCCGGCTGTTCGGCCTCCCGGCACGGCCTCTCCTTCTCCGAGTCGCGGCTCACGGGCCGGGTGGCAGCATACACACCCGACCGCACGCCGGGAACCGCGTCGCCGCGCCGGTCGCGTTGGGGGCGGAGCCGAACCAGACAGGACGGTGCGGTACCAGGGTCACCGGTTCTCATTGTCGCGCGCGGTTTCGACGGCGAGGGAAACGAAGGCCACGCACAGCAGCACGTCGAGAACGACGCCGCCGACGGTGAAGCCCTTGAGGATCCCGCTCGCGTGTCCTGCCATCGGCAGGATGCACAGGAAACGGACCACCCCCACCGTGCGCGTCAGCAGCAGTCCCACCGCCAGCAGCAGCCAACCGAGGTTGTCGGTCCATGTCAGCGCGTAGGCGATGCTGAACCGGGGATAGATCTCCTCGATGAGGTGTGTCGCCAACGCTTCGCCGCTCACCTCGCTGAGCCGGAAGGCGAGGTAGTTGACCCCCTCGTAGAAGGAGTTCACGAGCAGGCCGACGATGGTGAGCGCCCCCACGGCGCGCCCCAGCCACGGCCGGCTTCGGGCGATCCGCGCCGCCAACGCTACGAACGCCGGCCACAGCATCAGCAAGCCGAGGAACCACAGCGAATACGCCCAGAACAACCGGCCGGGACGGTCTCCGTGGGCAGCGATCTGGTCGGGAAAGTAGAAGTGGAAGGGGGCTTTCAGCAGTTCCCCGGCCAACAGCAGCACAGGCGCGGTGGCGAGGGAGATCCCGCTCAGCCACCGGCCCGGGAACCCCTCCGGGAGGCGGGCACCGCCGTGTTCCGGGCCGTCCCTGCGCAGCAACCGCATTACTCCCCGTTCCATGGCTGAGAGGTCCCCGGACGGACGCCGGCGGATCCGGACCGCGTCAGGATACTGCTCACCAACCCCGAGTCGACCTGCCGTCTCTGTTCCCGGAACGAATGCGGCTACTCCTCCACTGAACTCCCGTGATTCCCCGTGGCCGTCCGGCCAATCGGCGGGGCTCCAGCCGTGCCTCCCCCGCGGTGGGCAACCGCCTGTGACCGGGTGCCCCGACAAACACGCGGCAGATACCCCGCCCACCGCAGCGGTGCGGCCGGGAGCCCGCTCAGCGAAGCGCCCGAACGACCGCTGTGCAGGTGGAGGTGACCGCCTCAGTGCTTGAAGTGCACGAACAGACGGCCGAAGTTCTTGGCACGATGCACTTGCCGCGGCGGTCCGACAGTTAGGTCCTGTTTAAGAAGTCCGGCTTGTCCTGCTTCTCCGGCATGTCGGGGCTGCGCATGAGCGAGGTCTCCGGTAGATGGGACAACGACCAAGCAGCCCATCTACACGGAGACCTCGGTGGCCAGGGTATCGATCGGAGGACGCAACGATCTCACCGACAAGCAGTGGCGCGTGCTCGAACCGCTGCTGCCCGCCAGGAGCGGACGCGGAAAGCCGCCCATATGGAGCCGCCGCCAACTGCTGGACGGCATCCGCTGGCGCACCCGCATCGGCGCGCCCTGGCGCGACGTGCCCGAACGCTACGGCCACTGGCAATCGGTCTACCACCTGCTGCGGACCTGGCAGCGCGCCGGGATCTGGACACTGATCGCGGCGAAACTGCGGGCCTGGGCCGATACGGCCGGGCTCATCGACTGGCGGGTCTCGGTCGACTCCACGACGTGCCGGGCCCACCCCCACGCCGCCGGCGCCCGCCGCACCCCCTACGACCAGGTCGAACCGCCCGGGGACGAACCCCGCGACCACGCACTGGGACGCTCGCGCGGCGGGTGGGGCACCAAGCTCCACCTCGCCGGAGAGCAGGGCCGCAAACCCCTGGCGGTGGTGGTGGGCGCCGGCCACCGCGGCGACAGCCCGCAGTTCGCGCGAGTGCTGGAGCGCATCCGCGTGGCCCGCCCGGGGCCAGGGCGCCCGCGCACCCGGCCCGACCGCGTGCTGGCCGACAAGGCCTACTCCTCCCGGAGCAATCGCGCCTACCTACGGCGCAGGAAGATCCCCGCGACCATCGCCGAGCCCGCCGACCAGCGGGCCCACCGCAAAGCCCGGGGGTCGGCGGGCGGCCGGCCGCCCGCTTTCGATGCCCGGGCCTATCGGGACCGCCATGCGGTGGAGTGCGGCGTAGGGCTGCTCAAGCAATTCCGCGCGGTGGCCACGCGCTACGACAAGCTCGCCCTGCGCTACGAGGCCACGGTCCACATCGCCGTGATCGACATCTGGCTACGCGACCTCGCAACAACACCTTCTTAAACACGGCCTAGGGCACGCGCGACCGCCCAACTACCTCCGCCCGCACCGTCACCCCAAGCCAAGGAGTCGCATCAGTGCGCGCTCGGTCTGCAGCATCGTCACCTCGTCCACCCTGCCGAGCTGGCGAGCCAACCGCTTTTGGGACACCGTACGGATCTGGTCCACCTGGATGTACGAAGTGTGGTCGAGCCCGGCACCGGTGACCTCAATCGAGGTGGGAACCGGCCGCCGAGTACTGGTGATAGGGAGAATCACCGCAAGACCAGAACGGTGGAAGGGATCCACCGAGATGATGACCGCCGGACGATAGAACCCCTGTTCGGGACCGGTTGGCTCCCCGAGGTCGCAGAGGTAGGTCTCACTGCGCTTCATCGGGCCGTCCATCGACGTCGATTCCGTCTGCGAGCGTCGCGGCGTACCGCTCGGCCTCTGCCTGCGCCTCCGAAACCTTCTCCGGATCGCTGTAGTAATCGGCGAACGGCTGCCAGAACGCCTCCTCCTCAGCCTGGCGGAGATCGTGACGCACCAGGTCAATGAGGTACTTCGCCAGTGACACCCCTTGTTCCTGGGCACGCCGACGAGCGGCCTCCGCCAGCCCTTCCTCCACTCGGGCCTGCAGCGTAGTCGTCATACACTCATGCTACACCATGTGCATGCACTTATGCATGCAATACAGTCCTGGCTCTCAGTGCTTGAAGTGCACGAACAGGCGGCCGAAGTTCTTGGAGTCCTTCTCCAGCCGGTGGTAGCGGCGTTTGACGTCCTTCTGGTCCAGGAAACGCAGCACCCGCTTCTTGAGCTGCCCCGAGCCCTTGCCCGGGATGATCTCCACGGTCTTGGCCTTCGTGCGTTCCGCCTCGTCCATGATGTCGTTCAGGGCGCGGTCGATGTCCCGTCCCCGGTTGTAGATGTCGTGCAGGTCGAGTTTGAGCTTCACGCGGCGTCCTTCACAGCGGCGACGATCGCGGTACCGGGCAGGATGTGCCCCCGCAACGGGCTCCACCCCTCCCAGGTGCGGTCATTGTCCTCGGGCCACTCCGGCTCCACAAGGTCGCGCATGCGCAGCCCCGCGGCGGCGACCGCCCGCACCCAGTCACCGATCGTGTGGTGGTGTTCGACGTAGACCGCCCGTCCGGAGGAGTCCTCCTCCACGTAGGCGCTGCGATCGAAGTAGGACTCGGTCGCGACGAGCCCTTCCGGTCCCGGATCGTCGGGAAAGCACCAACGCACCGGGTGACTCACCGAGAACACCACCGTGCCACCGGGACGCAGGACCCGGGCGGTCTCCACCAGCGCGGCCGCGGCGTCCGGAACGAACGGGAAGGCGCCGAACGCGGAACACACGATGTCGAACGCGGCGTCCGCGAACGGGAGCGACTGGGCGTCGGCCTGCGCGACCGGAACCGGGGTGCCGGTCCGCCGGTCGAGCTCCCGGGAGTGCAGCAGCTGCCGGTGGGCCACGTCCATCCCCACCGCGTACGCCCCCTGGTCGCGCAGCCACCGGGCGCACTGCCCGGCACCGCAGCCCAGTTCGAGGACACGCGCGCCGCGCAGCTCCTCGGCGCTGCCCAACAACCGGACCTGCTGCTCCTCCAGTCCCTCAGGTCCCCACACGAAGCGGGCGTCACCCAGGAACGGGCCGTTGTCGGCCTGGTACTCGTCCGCCGAGTGTTCCCACCAGCACCGGCTGGCACGGGCACTCTCCCCCGAGTCCGCCGGCCGGTGGGCGACACGGACCACGTCGGTGCTGTCCGGCATCCGCTCTTGTGCCATGGAACCATTCTCGCCCGGCAGGACCGGGTTTCCCATGGCGGGACCCGCCCGGCGCGGGTTACCGCGAACCCGCCGGCGACGGCTCCTCGGGGGAACCGCTCTCGGGAGAGTCCGCGGCGAGGGTGCGCGCGTCGTGCAGCTCGCGCCGCATCAGGAACCCCCACCCCCCGACGGCGACACCGGTGAACACCCACCACTGCACGGCGTAGGAGAGGTTCATCCACGTGTTGAACTCACCGGCCTCGACCGGTTCGGGCGCCGGATCCGTCTCGGGGTCCTGTTCGGTCAGCTCGGCGTAGCCGCCGTAGACGGGGTACGGCAGCTCGTCGGCGAGCCGGTCCGTGTCGATGAGCATGATCTGGCCCTCGGGCAGCCCGTCCCGTTCCTCGATCCCCGTGTTCCGCGGGGTCTCGTGGGGCCGGAGCCGGCCGGTGACGGTGACCTCGCCCTCGGGGGCGGGCGGCACGTCCGGTTGCTCCGTGGCCGACGGCGGCGGTTCGATCCACCCGCGGTTCACCAGGAGCGCTGTCCCGTCCCCGGTGACCAGGGGGGTGAGCACGTGCATCCCCACACCGCGCGAACCGTCGCGGTTGCGGACGAGCAGCTCGTTGTCGGTGTCGTAGGTTCCCGTGGCGGTGACCGCCGTCCACTGGTCGTCGGCCGCCACATGGTCGCCGACCCCGGTGACGCTCTCCGGCGACACCGGGTCGGCGTTCATGTTGGCCTGTTGCAGGTCGGCCCGCGCCGTCTCGTCCTCCCACCGTCCGAACTGCCAGAACCCCAGCGCGATGAACGAGGGCACGACGAGCAGCACCAGCGCGTGGAACGCCAGCATGCGTGAGGAGAACAGGACCCGAAGCACGTCTCCGAGACTATGGGACGCCGACCGACCCGCCGCACCACCCCCCGGTGGTGAAAACCCCGGTCAGGAGGCGTCGGCGGTGGCCGCCACCGCGCGTGCCCTCCTGCGCCGGTAGGCGACGAGGATCGCGGCGGCACCGGCGGCCACCGCTCCCGCGGCGGCGGCCAGCCACCCGGCCAGGGACGCCCCGGTCACCGGCAGGCTGTCGTCGGCCGCCTGGTCGCCCTCCGGGGCCGGTTCGGGACTCGGGGTCTCCTTGTCGCCGTCACCGGGGTTGTCCGGGCCGTCGCTCTCCGGCGGCTCGGAGGGCTCCTCCTCGGGGGGCTGCTGCTCGTCCTCCTCGGGGGGAGCGGGGGTGGTGTCCCCACCGCCGTCGTCGCCGTCCTCCTCCTCGGAGATCGCGGACACGCACTCGGCCTCGGCCACACCGACGACGGACACGGCGTTGCCGCAGATGGTGGCAGCGGCGTCCGCCGGGATGTTGATCTGGTTGCCGCTGGCCACACCACCGGAACCGTCCGTCGAGTCCCCACCACCGTCACCGGCGGCCTCGTTGTCCTCGGACTCCTCCATGGCGTGCACGGCGTCGGTGCACTCGGCCTCGGAGGCACCCAGCACCGCGATGGAGTTGCCGCAGACGTTCACCGCCACGTCGACGGGGATGTTGATCTGGTTGCCGCTGGCCACACCACCGGAACCGTCCGTCGAGTCCCCACCACCGTCGGACTCCTCGGCGAGCTCGTCGGTGATCTCGGTGCACTTGGCCGTGGACAGCCCGCCGACGGCGTTGCCGCAGATGTCCACGGCCACGTCGACGGGGATGTTGATCTGGTTGCCGCTGGCCACACCACCGGAACCGTCCGTCGAGTCCCCACCACCGTCACCGGCGGCGTACAGGACCTCGGCGACCTTCTCGCACTCCGCCTCGGAGATGCCGAGCGCCGACACGGAGTTCCCGCAGATCTCGGCCTGCACGTCGGCGGGGACGTCGATCTGGTTCCCACTGGCGACGCCGCCGGAACCGTCCGTCTGCGCGTCGGCGAGGGCGACGGCGGGCGCCGCGCCGATCAGCCCCGCCGTGAGGAGGGTGGCGGAGGTCGAGGTAGCGAGGTTCTTACGCATGTTCAGACGTGACCTTTCGCGAATATGGCAACATAATGTGCCCGAAATATTCCGGAAAGTAATAAAAAAGGGGATAGTATACCGTCGACTGCACGGTTGGGAATGCTGTTCCACAAGCGGTCACTCGCGGGTGTCAGTGGCGCCAGCCGCACACCAGGAGCGGGTACACCGCGCAGTGCCGCTGACCCGCAACGTTAACAGCCACAACCGGCGTGTCAGGAGTTTTACGCAAAAAAGCCGGATTCGTTCCGCCGGCACAGCCCTGCGACCCCGCAACGACGAAGCCCCCGAGCGCGACCCAACGCGCTCGGGGGCTCACGGCCACGACAGCGGGCTCCTCGCCCGCCGCGGGACGGTACTAGCTGCTCACGCCCAGACCGTCCGCGACCCGGCTGCCCAGGTCAGGGTGGACGTTGGTCCAGTACTGCACGACGCGCTTCTTCATCTCGTCGGTGACCGACGGAGCGGAGGCGTGGTCCACGATGTTGTTGACCATGTTGGTCCGCTGCGAGTCGTCCAGGACCTTCTCCCACAGCTTCCGCGGCTGACCGAAGTCGTCGTCCTCCTTGTGCAGCTCGTAGGCGCGGCGGCAGGACGTGCCCTCGATGTGGTAGTCCTCGCCGGTGTAGAACGACGGCTCGGCGGCGGCACCGCCGGCGGTGTTCGGCGCGTACACCGGGTCGGCGTTGTTGCTGTAGGTCATCGGGCCGTCGTAGTTGTAGCTGCGCACCGGCGACTTGGGCTGGTTCACCGGCAGCTGCAGGTAGTTCGGGCCGATGCGGTACCGGTGCGTGTCCGGGTAGGAGAACAGCCGACCCTGCAGCATCTTGTCGGGGCTGCCCGCGATGCCGGGAACCAGGTTCGACGGCTCGAACGCGGACTGCTCGATCTCGGCGAAGTAGTTCTGCGGGTTGCGGTTCAGCGTCATCCGGCCGACCGTGATCAGCGGGTAGTCCTCGTGCGGCCACACCTTGGTCAGGTCGAACGGGTTGAACCGGTAGTTCTCCGCGTCCTCGAACGGCATGATCTGCACCTTGAGGGTCCAGGAGGGGTAGTCGCCGCCCTCGATGGACTGCCACAGGTCGCGGCGGTGCAGGTCCGCGTCGCTCTCCAGCTGAGCGGCCTCGGGCCCGGTGAAGTTCTCGATCCCCTGGTCGGTCTTGAAGTGGTACTTGACCCAGAACTTCTGGCCGTCGGCGTTGTACCACATGAAGGTGTGGCTGGAGTAGCCGTTCATGTGGCGCCACGTCTTGGGAGTGCCGCGGTCGGTCATCAGCCACGACACCTGGTGCGCCGACTCCGGGGACTGGGTCCAGAAGTCCCACTGCATGTTGTGGTCGCGCAGCTGGTTGTCGGCGCGGCGCTTCTGCGAGTGGATGAAGTCGGAGAACTTCGAGGGGTCGCGGATGAAGAAGACCGGCGTGTTGTTGCCGACCATGTCGTAGTTGCCGTGGTCGGTGTAGAACTTGATGGCGAAGCCGCGCGGGTCACGGGCCGTGTCGGCGCTGCCCAGCTCACCGGCCACGGTGGAGAAGCGGATCAGCAGCGGCGTCTTCTTGCCCTTCTGGAAGAGGTCAGCCTTGGTGTACTTGCTGACGTCCTCGGTGACCTCCAGCTCACCGTAAGCGCCGCCGCCCTTGGCGTGTACGACACGCTCGGGCACGCGCTCACGGTTGAAGTGCGCCATCTTCTGGATCAGGTAGTGGTCCTGGAGCAGCAGGGGGCCGTTCGGGCCCACTGACTGCGAATGAGCATCACTCGGAGCCGGGTGACCGGCGTCATCCGTGGTGTAGGAAACGCTCACTGCTCGCACCTCTTTCGAATAGCGTAAAAGCGGCCTCGGGGGACGGCACGTCCGCCGTCCCGGGATACGTGCTGCCGTGCGGAACCGGCGACAAGGGTCATGCGGGGCCGCTCCCGGCACCCACGTGCCCCTGGGCTGGGCTCGCACTCTCCGCACGACACTGCGGACAAACGCCCCAGAACACCACTTCGGCCTCGTCGATGGCGAAGCCGTGGCTACCGGAGGGTTCCAGGCACGGAGCCGCGCCGGCCACACAGTCGACGTCGGTGACGGTCCCGCACACCCGACAGACCAGATGGTGGTGGTTGTCCCCCACCCGGGCTTCGTAGCGCGCGGGCGAGCCGGCGGGCTCGATACGGCGGAGCAGCCCCACTCTGGTCAGCGCGTTCAGCGCGTCATAGATCGCCTGGGTCGATACGTGGCCGACTTTCTCGCGCACACCGCGCGCGATGTGCTCGGCATCCAGATGGTTGCCCGAACGCACGACCTCGAGCATCGCCAGACGCGGCGCGGTGACCCGCAGCCCGGCGGAACGGAGATCAGTAGCGTCGTCCATGCCAGTAAGCCTACGCCATAAACTGGACCCCTTCAAGAAAACGACTCGTTCAAGAAAATTCGGCGCGCCGCCGGATCCAACGCTGACCCCGGCGTTTACCATGGCCGCGCTCCCGCCTCCCAGCGAGTATGTCCGAGAACCGCTACCCGGACGTGGATTTCTCCTCCCGGCGCGTCAACTCCGCCCGGCGAGACCGCGTCCCAACCGCATGGATTGCCGCCGACTGAGGAGGTTCGCGTGACCCGCCTCACCGCCCGACACCCCCGGGTATCCCCCTCCCTGCGCTACTCCGCCGGCCTGCTGGCGACCGCGCTCGTAGCGGCCGCCTGCTCCACGAGCGCTCCCGACGACACGCCCGACGAGCAGGACACGGCAGACGACGACTCCTCGAGCGGACCGCCCGAGAAGTCCGGCGAGGCACAACCCGTCACCGTCGCCTTCGGCGGGGACGTGCACTTCGAGGGCGAACTGCGCCAGCGCCTCGACTCCGATCCCACAAGCGCGTTGTCCCCTGTCGGCGACGCCTTCTCCGACGCCGACATCGCGATGGTCAACCTCGAGACCGCGGTCACCGAGGGCGGAACGCCCGCACCCGACAAACAGTTCCGGTTCCGCGCCCCCGCCTCGGCGTTCGACGCGTTGGACGCCGCCAACGCGGACCTCGCGACCGTCGCCAACAACCACGGCATGGACTACGGGGCCGACGGCCTGCGCGACACCCTCGACAACGCCGAGGACGCGGGCTTCCCCGTGGTCGGCGCCGGCGAGAGCGCCGAGGAGGCCTACAGTCCCCACGTCGTCGAGACCAACGGGACCAGCGTCGCCTTCATCGGCGCCACCGACGTGCTGAACACCAATCTCATCGACGCCTGGACCGCCAAGGAGGACAGCGCGGGTCTGGCCTCCGCCAAGGGCGAGCAGCGCCAGCGGCTGGTGTCCGCGGTGTCCTCCGCAGCCGAGGAGGCCGACCACGTGGTCACCTACCTGCACTGGGGCGCCGAGGGTGACCACTGCCCCCGCCAACACGCCCCCGGTCTGGCCCGTGAGCTCGTGGGGGCCGGGGCGGACGCCGTCGTCGGCGGGCACGCCCACGTCCTCTCCCCCGGCGGCTACATCGACGACAGCTACGTCCACTACGGGCTGGGCAACTTCGCCTTCTACAACTACCAGGGCCCCACCGCGGAGTCAGGAGTGCTCACGTTGACCCTGGACCAGGGGGAGGTCACCGGGGACAGCTGGCAGCCCGCCCGGATCGAGGGCGGTGTTCCCCGGCCCTACGAGGGAGCGGCGGCCGAGGACGCGCGCACCGAGTGGCGGAACCTCGGCGCGGGCTGCTCCGCGGAACTCTTCGATCCCTCCGCGGAACAGGCGGGCTGACCCGCTCCGCCCCGGTCACCCGGCGGTGTGCCTGGCCAGGACCCGGTCGATCTCCGCGGTGAGCGCGCGTTTGTCCGGTTCGTCGAGGTAGGACGAGCGCACCCCGTTGCGCGCCAGCTCCGCGAGCGCCGGCCTGTCCAGCCCCAGCCGGTGGGCGGTGCGGTACTCGTTCAGCAGGTCCGTACCGAACATCGGCGGGTCGTCCGAGTTCAACGTCACCAGCAGCCCCGACTCCAGCATGCGCGGCAGCGGATGGTCGCCGATGTCCGTCACCGCTCGCGTGCGCAGGTTGGAGGTGGGGGAAACGTCCAGCGGCACCCCGGTCTCGGCGAGACGCGCGGCCAGCTCCGGTTCGGCCATGCAGTCGATACCGTGCCCGATGCGTTCCGCGCGCAGCACGTCGAGCGCCTCACGGATGCGTTCCGGGCCGCCGTTCTCCCCGGCGTGCGGGAGGCTGCGCAGGCCGGCGGCACGCGCCCGGGCGAACAGGTCGGCGAACGGCGTCCGGGACACCTCGATCCCGCCCACACCGAACCCGAGCACACTCGGGGGGCCATGCGCGAGGACCGCGTCCAGCGTCTCCTCTCCGGTCGCCACACCGAAGTCCCCGGGAAAGTCCGGGATCCATCGGAGGCCTATCCCGTGCTCCCGTTGCGCCCGCAGGCGCCCGTCCTCGATCCCGTCGAACACCACGCGGGCGTCAACGCCCCGCATGAGGTGGTTGTACAGGCTGACGTGCACCTCCGCGTAGCGGACGTTCTGCCGCGCCAGCCGGGTCGCGACGTCGTACGCCAGCAGTGCGAAGTCGGCCTCGTCCCACAGCGTGTGTGTGGAGGCCAGGTAGACGTCGATGAAGTGCGGGAAGTCCCGGAAGGCGTACCAGTCGCGTATCCCGGACAGCGAGCCCGGGATACCGGAGGTGCCGTGCTTGGTGGCGAGTTCGAGCAGCGTCTCCGGCTGCATGGACCCCTCCAGGTGCACGTGGAGCTCAACCTTGGGGAGGTCGCGGAGGAACGCGTCGGGGGTGTCGCTGGGGGGCGTCGTCTCGGTCATGCGTGTGAGGCTACGCAGCCGTCGCGTTCCAGCCAACGCGCAGGCGCCACACCGAACCACAGGATGTCAGATTTCCGACACAGCGCTAGGAACCGGAAGTTTACCGTTTATCTCTTGCTGTCAACTCATATTGGCCGATTCCGGCCACCGCCCCGGCCGTTCCGGAAAACCGCAGGCTGTTCGGTTCTTCAGTGGCACTATTACCGGGAACCGGACAGGGGGATGAGGGCATCATAGAGGCGTTATGACTAGTTCCAGTAGTGCGACAGCAGCCGCCCCCCAGAACCCCCGGGGAACCGGGACCAACGCCCCCCTCGCGGAACAGGCCCTGGCCCGTGCCCCGCTCCGGCGCCTACCGGCGCAGCAGCGCAGCATGGCCCGGGTGCAGCGCATGCTCGACGCCTGCGCCGAACTCCTCGACGAGCACGGTTACGGTGAGCTCTCCACGACCCGGATCGCCGAACGCGCCGGGGTCGCGGTGGGATCGGTCTACCAGTTCTTCCCGGACAAGAAAGCCATAACCCAGGCCCTGGGATTGCGTTTCCTCGACGTTTTCAGCACGCGGGTGACCGAACGGCTCCTCGAGAACGTATTCTCGCACTGGGCAGAAGCCGTCGATGTGATCATCGATGAGTACCTGGAGATGCACCGAACAGTTCCGGGTTTCCGCAGCCTGCACTTCGGCGACGTGGTCGACATGCGGCTGTTGGACTCCCGCGCCGACAACAACCGGGTACTCGCGCAGCGACTGTGCGAGGTCCTCACCGCCACGACAGGAGTCCGCGCCAGTGAGGAGCTCGACCGCGCCGTTACAGTGGCGGTCGAGTCGGGTGACGCGGCTCTGAAGCTCGCCTTCCGCCACGACCCGGACGGCGACCCCCACCTGATCGAGGAAACCAAACTACTGCTGCGTAGTTACCTCGGCCACCACGTCGCGTAACGATAGGCTGCGAAAAGATCCGCTACACACACATGGTGGTGGCAACGCGACCAGCGCAGACCGCACCCGGTGCATGGCGTTTCAGTACGGGAGGGCCTTCTCAGTGGTAGCCGACAGTACCCTTACCCAGCCGGTGACCGGCACAGTGGCGGATGTCCCGTTCCTGGCGGTCCCCCCGGCGGTTCCCAACGAATCCGCCTCCATGATCGTCGCGCTGCACGCGTTCGAGCCGCCACGCAGCGAAACCGCCCTGGCCGGAACACTCCCGCTCGCCTCCCTCCCCGCCTGGCGGTTCTACCTCGGACTCCCGATGTTCGGGGCGCGCCTGCCCGAGGGCGGCGTCGCGGAGGTCAACCGCCGCGGCCAGGAGGACTACCTCATCCAGCTGTACGGCCCCGTCGTGGAGCAGGCCGCGGCCGAGCTGCAACGGGTCGTATCCGAACTGCGCGAGAGGTTCCCGGTCCGCGACGAGCCGCCCGGCCTGCTCGGGGTCGGGGTCGGCGGTTCGGCGACACTGCTCGCCCTCGCCGAAAGCCAACTCGCCATCGGCGCCGCGGCGGTGGTCAACCCGATCATCGACCCCGCCTCGGTCATCCAGGCCCGGCAACGGCGGCTCGGCACCGAGTACCCCTGGAACGACCACTCCCGCGAGATCGCCGCGTGGCTGAACTTCGCCTCCCGGGTCACCGACCTCACCAACCGCCGCCCCCAGCCCCCGCTCCTCGTCGTCAACGGCCAGCAGGACGAGATCATCCTTCCGGAGCACGGCCAGGCCCTCCACGACGCTCTGGCGCCGCACTACCCCCCGCAGGGGGTCAGGCACATCGTCGTCCCCGACCTCGCCCACACCATGGGCCCCGAACCCGGGCTGGAACCGGGGCCTCCCGCACCGGGCAACGTCCTCGCGGACCGCGCCGTCACCGAGTGGTTCCACCTGCACCTCACCTCCGCCGCCCGGACCACGATGAAGTTCGACCAGCGCGACTGACCGAGGGGCGGCTCAGCAGCGTTCGGCCACCTTGCGCGCCGCGATCAGCACCGGGTCCCACACCGGTGAGAACGGCGGGGCGTAGCTGAGATCCATCCCGGCCATGTCCTCCACCGTCATCCCGTTCCACAGCGCGGTCGCCAGGACGTCCACCCGCTTGCCGGCGTTCTCCCACCCGACGATCTGCCCGCCGAGCAGCCGGCCGCTCCCCCGCTCGGCGCGGAGCTTCACGGTCATCCGCTCCGCTCCCGGGTAGTAGCCGGCCCGGCTGGTGGACTCCACCGCCACCGCCTCGGACACGAAGCCGGCACGACGGGCCTCCTCCTCGTTGAGACCGGTGTGGGCCACCTCCAGTCCGCACACCTTGGTGATCGCGGTGCCGAGCACTCCCTCGAACCGCGCGTACCCTCCGCCGATGTTCGTCCCGGCGACCCGCCCCTGCTTGTTGGCGTGTGTGCCCAGCGGGACCACCGCGGGCCCCCGCGTCACGCGGTGGAAGCTCTCCACGCAGTCCCCGGCCGCCCACACCCCCGGAGCCGAGGTGCGCATCCGAGCGTCAACGGCGACCCCGCCGGTCGGCCCGATGTCCAGCCCCGCCTCACGCGCGAGGTCGCTGTCCGGCCGCACGCCGGTACCCAGGATGACGGCCTCGGCCGGGTACTCCCCTTGGGCGGTCAGCACGCCGGTCACCCGGTCGCGCTGGGACCGGAAACCGGTCACCCGCTCCCGGAGGTGCACCTCCACCCCCATTCCCTGCAACGCCTCGCGCACCATCCGGCCCATGTCCGGGTCGAGCGCGGACATCGGCTCCTCACCGGAGTCGATGACGCGCACCCTGATACCCCGCTGCACGAGCGCTTCCGCCATCTCCAAACCGATGTAGCCGCAGCCGACGACGACCGCCTCCCGCGGCTGGTTCCGGTCGAGGAACGCGCGCGCCGCGATCCCGTCGTCCAGCGTCTGCACCCCGAGGATGCCCGCCGCCGCGCAACCGGGCAGTTCCAGCTCGCGGGGGACGGCACCGGTGGCGACCATCAGGTGGTCGAACCGCTCCGTCCAGTGCCCCCCGCCGGTACCGCGCACGGCGACGGAACGCTGGTCGAGGTCGATACCGGTCGCCTCGGCCCCCGTACGCACGTCGATCGCGAAGTCCCGCCGGAACGTGTCGGGATCGCGGGCCACCAGGTCCTGCTTGCGGGGGACCACTCCCGAGACCAGGTACGGGATGCCGCAGGCGGAGTAGGACGTGTGCTCCCCCCGCTCCAGCGCCACGATCTCCAGTTCCCGGGAGTCCCGCAGCCGCCGGGCCTGGGAGGCGGCGCTCATCCCCGCCGCGTCGCCACCGACCACGACCAGTCGTGACCGGCTGTTCACCGTGTGCTCCATACACCCTCCCCAACCGGACTCTTCTCCGTCAGTCAGACATCATTGAATGGGATCATCCCCATGTGGATCGGACACACGCCCGGTCCGTCCCGCCATTGGTTCAGTGCGTGAGGAGGGCAACGTAGGTTGATGGAACCGGCACCGGTCTTCGCGGACGGGGTCGACCACGAACGGCTCACCGCCCAGCTCCGGTTCATCCTGGAAACTGACAAACTCAAGCGGGTTCTGCGGCGGAACCTGCTGGTCGACGGGTCGCGGCGGGAGAACGACGCCGAACACTCCTGGCAGCTCACCCTGATGGCCCGGTTGTTCGCCGAGTACGCGCCGGACGGCACCGACATCGACCGCGTCACCGAGATGCTGGTGCTGCACGACATCGTCGAGATCGACGCGGGTGACACGTTCCTCTACGACCCGCAGCACGCCGCCTCCCAGTCCCAACGGGAACACGCCGCGGCCGAGCGGCTCTACGCCATCCTTCCCGACGACCAGGCCAAACACGCCCACGAGCTGTGGAGCGAGTTCGAGAGCCGCACCACGCCGGAGGCGCGGTTCGCCAAAGCGATCGACCGGCTCGCCCCCATGCTCGCCAACTGGCACACCGACGGTGGAACGTGGGTGCAGTTCGGCGTCACCAAGAAGCAGGTGCGGGACAAGGTCGCGATCATCGCGGAGGGCTCCGCCGCGCTGGGATCCTACGCGGCCGCCCTGATCGACGACGCCGAACGGCGCGGCTACCTCACCGGGGAGTAGACCGGCCTCCCCGGAACCGTCCGGCGGGCGCTGTCCGACCCGGCCGGCACGGCCGGTGCGGCACCGGTCGTGCCGGGCCCACGCGACCCGAGCCGGCGGATCGCGGATGGCCGCGCGTACCGCCGCGCGGTGGCGACGAGTTCCGACGCGGCAACCGCGGCCGCTGTCCCGGCGTTCCCGACCGCCCTTTTAAGGTAGACTGGTCTACCTAGTTTGGGAGGAGGTGCTCGGATGGCGCGTGCGACGGCACGGTCCGGCCAAGCGGGTTCGGCGCGTGACCGCCTGCTCGACGCGGCCTCGCGGCTGTTCTACGCCGAGGGGGTGGCCGCGACGGGGATCGACACGATCACCGCGGAGGCCGGCGTGGCGAAGATGAGCCTGTACAACAACTTCTCCTCCAAGGAGGAGCTGGTGGCGGCCTACATCGAGGAGCGGCACGAGCAGTGGCTGAGGCTGTACCGCGCGCGTGCGGAGTCCGCCGCGACACCGCACGACGGGGTACTGGCGGTGTTCGATGCCTATCTCGACCACGCCTCGGCGGACTACACGCGCGGGTTCCGGGGGTGCGGACTACTCAACGCCGCCGCCGAGTTCCCGGCCGGCTCGCCCGCCCGGCAGGCGGTCCGCCGGCACAAGGAGGAGGTCGAGTCGATCCTCACCGAGCACCTCACGGCCGTCACGTCGGCTGGCGAGGCAGCGCGCGCGGCCGAGCACTGCTCCTTCCTGCTGGAGGGCGCGATGTCCCGGGCCGGCCTGGAGGGCCGGCCCGACCGGATCGTGCGGGCCCGCGGTTTGGCTTCCGCGCTGGTGGAATCCCTGTGAGCGGCGGCCACCGGTCCGGCGTCGGCGCGATCACCGTCACCTCGCTGCTGTGGGGCACGACCGGAACGGCGGCCACGTTCGCCCCCGGGGCCGGACCACTCGCCATAGGCGCGGCGGCGCTCGGCATCGGCGGAATCCTGCAGGCGGTGATCGCGGTGCCGGCGCTGCGGTCGGCGCGGCCGGCGCTTCGCGCGAACCTGCCGCTCGTACTCCTGGGGGCGGCGGCTGTCGCGGTCTACCCGCTGGCGTTCTACAGCGCCATGCACCTGGCCGGGGTCGCGGTCGGCTCGGTCGTCTCGCTGGCGTCGGCCCCGCTGGCCTCCGGTGTCCTGGAACGCCTCGTCGACCGCCATCCCCTGAGCCGCTGGTGGATGCTCGCCGCGAGCCTGGGAACCGCCGGGAGCACGCTGCTGTGCCTGTCCACGGCGCACGGCGCCGCTTCCTCCTCCCCGGCGGGAGCGGCACTCCCGGGAATCGCGCTCGGTCTCGTGGCCGGCACGACCTACGCCACGTACTCGTGGGTCGCGCATCGTCTCATGGCCCGCGGCATCGGCCGGGCCGCCTCCATGGGGGCCGTCTTCGGTGCCGGCGGAACGCTTCTGCTGCCCGTGCTCGCGGTGACCGGCGCCCCTCTGGTCGCGTCGACCGGACCCTTCCTCGTCGCCGCCTACATGGCCCTGGTACCGATGTTCGCCGGTTACCTCCTCTTCGGTTACGGTCTGGCCCGCGTGTCCGCCAGCACGGCCACCACCGTGACACTCAGCGAGCCCGCGATGGCGGCCGTGCTGGCCGTCGTGGTCGTGTCGGAGCGGCTGACGCCGACCGGCTGGACCGGGTTGGCCGTCATCGCGCTGGTACTGGTCGTCCTCTCGTTCGCCCCCACCAACGCCGGCCCCGGAGGGCGAGGCTCTCCGGAGGAAGCCGACCGGGACCGGCCGGGCTCGCCGCCGTCCGATCCGGAGGAGTCGCTCAGCGTCCGCGGGCCGGTGGGATCGGATGCGGGGACCGAGCGGCCGTAGGCCCTGTCCGGTGGACGCGCGCCCGCCGACCCGCGGCCTCAGATGTTGCGCAGTACCAGCTGGACCGCCGCAGTGAGCCCGACCGCAACGATGACGGCGCGCAACGCGAACGGTTTCAGCCTGCGGCCGAGCCTCGCCCCCACGTAACCGCCGACGATGGAGCCCGCGGCTATCAGGGCCACCACCGGCCACGCCGGGGCGGCGAACGTGATGTAGAACACCGCGGCGGTCGCGTTGACCACGAACGTCAGCGCGACCTTCAACGCGTTGATCCGCTGCATGTCCTCGTCCAGCGCCGTACCGAGCAGGCTCAGCAGGATGATGCCCTGGGCGGCGGCGAAGTAGCCGCCGTAGGTTCCGGCGGCGTAGACGCCGAGCGGAAGCAGCCGCCCCCTGCCGGCACCGGCGGGACCGCGTCTCCGCAGCCACGCGGTCAGCCGCGGTTGGACCATGATCAGCGCGCACGCCATACCGATGAACACGGGAACGACGCGCTCGAACACCCCGGGCGGCAGGGTCAGCAGCAGTATCCCGCCGGTGACCGCGCCGACGAACGACATCACCGCGAGGCGGAGCAGCCGGCCGCCCTGGCCCCTAAGCTCGCTGCGGTAGCCGAACGCTCCGGTCAGTGACCCCGGTGCCAGGCCGATGGTGTTCGAGATGGTCGCCGTGATGGGCGGGTACCCCAGGGCGAGCAGGACCGGAAAGGTGAAGAGCGTTCCGGAGCCGACGACGGCGTTGATCCCGCCGGCGGAGATCCCCGCCACCAGGATGGCGAGTGCCTCACCCACGTCCATCTACGCTCGGCCCCCCGGACATCGCTCCTGAACCGCCGTGCCGTCCGGAAACCCGGCCGGTGCCGCGTTCGGCGCGGCCGAGAGCCGGAAAAGCGCGGTGCCGAGCGGCGCAGCGGGACAGGCGTCGCCATGGACCTACGCCCGGAAGGCACGGAATTGCCCACATCGTACTCCTCGCGGGCGAAAACAACGGGTGGCCCCACCGCGCATCCGGTGGAACCACCCGCGACAGGCTCCGGGGCGACTCACCCGGACGCCGATCTCTAACCCCGCGCCGCACCCGTACCGCTGGACTGGAGCCGTTCGAAGATGTCGCCGACCCCTTCCAGGGCCTTGCCCATCTCGCTCGGCACGATCCACACCTTGTTCGCGTCTCCCTGGGCGATCTCCGGGAGCTTCTGCAGGTACTGGTACGCGAGCAGCTCCTGGTTCACCTCGCCGGAGTGCAGCGCCTCGAACACCATCGCGATCGCGTCGGCCTCGCCCCGCGCTCGCAGCGTCATCGCCTCCGCCTGGGCCTTCGCCCGCACCTTCTCCGCGTCGGCCTCACCCTGGGCGCTCAGCACCGCGGCGGACTGTTCACCCTCGGCCCGCAGGATCGCCGACTGTTTCTGCCCCTCAGCCGTGAGGATCTCGGCGCGCTTGTCCCGGTCAGCGCGCATCTGCTTCTCCATCGCCTCCTGCACGGACTCGGGCGGCTCCACGGACTTCAGCTCCACCCGGTCCACCTGGATGCCCCACTCACCGGCGGCGTCGTCCAGGACCGTACTCAGCTCCCGGTTGATCTGGTCGCGCGAGGTCAGGGTGTGTTCCAGTTCCATGCCACCGATGACGTTGCGCAGCGTGGCCGAGGCCAGCTGCTCCACGGCCTCGATGAAGTTGGCGACCCGGTAGGTGGCGTCGAAGGGGTCGATGACCTTGATGTACACCGCGGTGTCCACGTTCACCGCCAGGTTGTCCTGGGTGATGGCGGACTGCGCGGGGAAACTGACCACCTGGACACGCATGTCGATGCGTTCCCGAACATGGTCCACAAACGGAATGACGATATTGAAACCGGATTTGAGGGTCCGGTGGTAGCTGCCGAAACGTTCGACGACGTCGGTCATGGCCTGCGGGACGATGCGCACGCTACGCCAGGCGATCACACCCAGGATCGCCACGAACACCAGCAGGATGACAATGACGGAAAGCATCGGGGCGGCTCCGGGTCTCCTGTCGGGGGGCACAGGCAGGGCGGGCGGTACCCCACCCACGCGGAGATCATAAACCGCCTGCACGCGTGGCGCTCCCCCCGGTTGCACGCGTCCGCGCCCCAGCCCCCGGTCAGACCACCAGCGAGACCACCTCGCCCGCTTTAGGACAACCGAATCCCGACATTCTCTGACGCGCCCAACGAAGGGTCACGCCGCCCGCGCGGTCCACCGCTGCCCGTCCCGGCCGACCGTCAGCGGCAGGCCGAAGGTGGCGCTCACGTTCTCCTCGGTCAGTACCCGCTCCAGCGGGCCACCGGCCACGACCTCCCCCGCACGCATCAGCAGCGCGTGGGTGAAACCGGGCGGGATCTCCTCCACATGGTGCGACACGACGACCAGGGCGGGGGCGTCGATGTCGTCAGCGAGCTTCGCGAGCCGCCGCATCAGGTCCTCCCGGCCTCCCAGGTCCAGCCCCGCGGCGGGTTCGTCCAACAACAGCAGCTCCGGGTCCGCCATCAGCGCCCGCGCGACGAGCACCCGTTTGCGCTCCCCCTCCGACAGCGTCCCGAAAGGCCGGTCCTGCAGGTGGGACACGCCCCAGTGGTTGAGCAGCGCCCGCCCGCGCCCGTAGTCCAACGTGCCGTACTGCTCACCGAACCGCCCGAGGTAGCCGTAGGACGCGCTGATCACCAGGTCGAGCACCCGGGACGAGTCGGGAATGCGGTCGGCCACCGCGGAGCTCGCGAAACCGACCATCGATCGGAGCTCCACCGAGTCCGCCCGGCCGAGCGTTTCCTCGAGCACCTCCGCCGACCCCACGTCCGGCCGCGTCTGGGCGGCCGCGACACTTAGCAGCGTCGTCTTGCCCGCCCCGTTGGGGCCCAGCACGACCCACCGCTCGTCCTCCTCGACGGTCCACCGCACGTCACGCAACAGTTCCGCATCCCCACGACGCACCCCCACGCCGCTCATCCGCAGTACCTGACCGTTCATCGTTCTCCCTCGTCGCAAAGCGTGGCGTTTCCGATCACGCAGCCCGGTGGACACGGGAAACCGCTCGCCGACCTACGCTGATATTGATGCTTCGAGAACTGTCATCCGCGCCGCTGGTCACCTGGGGCAACGCGTGGCTCTCCGGACACGCCGGACTGGACGACGCGGTCGACGCCGTGGAACACCGCACCGGTCCGAACGTCATCGGAACCGCTCCCGAGGAGCTGCCCGTCACCAGCGGAACCCCGCTCCGTTCAGCACTCGCCGGGCTGCGCCCGGAAGGGCTCACCGCGTTCCGGCTGTGCCTACCGGTTCCCGGCGACCCGCTCGGACTCGTGGGCACTGCGGAACTCAACATGGCGGCGATCGAGGCTCGTGAGGCTGTCCTGCTACAGCTGGGAAACCGGCAGATCGGGATCGTTCCCAGCGAAGACCGACGGGGATCATCCTACGTGGGAGTGTCCTGGACCCCCTACCCGGCCGCCGACACCGTCCCGGAGACGCCGCAACTGTCCGAGGCGGAACACGCCCTCACCCACGCCATGCGGGAATCAGCCGACCTGTTCCGGAACGTCGACGACATCACCGGCTGGGGAAAACAGGCCGGTCGCGCCCTCACCGACCTCCGCGACCCGAAAAGCACACCGGAGGCGAGCCTGGCCCCCGGCCACCCGCAGCGGGCGCACCGGCTCGCGGCCCAGGCCGACCGCCTGGCCGCCGTCGTACAGCTCGCCAGCGACGGCACGGGGCGCGGCCTCTCCTCCGCCCAGATGCACACCAGGAACGACGCGCTGCGTGTCCTGGACAGCGCCGTACGCCGCGCCCGCGTCGCCGCCTACGGGGCCGCGGCGGCACCCCGCTGACCCGGGCGGGGTGCGCCGCCTCAGGGAAGCGGGTCCGCGACTCAGGGGAAAACGGGGGAACGTCCCGATCCGCGTACCCGCCCGTACCGGCATACTGGCAGGCATGGCCGAGACACCGATCCCGCCGCCGGACATGCGCGTCTCCGACGCGCAGCGCGACCACACCGTAGGGCTTCTCAGCCGCGCCTACGAGTGGGGCTGCCTCACCCGCGCGGAGCACCACCAGCGGGTGGAAGCCGTCCGTACGGCCCGCAGGGCCCACGACCTCGCCCTGCTCACCCGGGACCTGCCCGACAGCGGAGCCGGTGGGGCCGGTGCGGACGCGGCCAGTACGACACCCGACAACACCGCCTCCGGAACGGAACGCATCACGGCGGTACTGGCGAGCGCCGAGTACACGGGCCGGTGGCTGGTCGAACCCAGCACCAGCGCCACCGCCGTCCTCGGCACGGTGCGGCTGGACCTGCGGGAGGCCGTCCTCGCCCAACGCGACGTCGCCATACGCTGCGTGGCCGTGCTCGGCCGGGTGGAACTGCTCGTCCCCCCGGGCACCACGATCGTGCACCGCCTCGCCGGCGGCACTGCCGCCTCCCGCACGCTCGGCGACCAGGCGGACCCGCCCGCCGCGGCACCGACGGTGACACTCACCGGTTTCCACCTGCTCGGCCGCGTCACCGCACGGCACGTTTCGGGAATGACACGGGACAGCTTTTCCGACCTGGCCGGAACCAGGTAACCGACGAGCCCGGAGGCGAACATGGAATCCGACCACGTGCGCGTGTCCGACGCGGAGCGCGAACGCCTCGCCGAGCAGCTGCGCGAGGCCCACGTGCAGGGGCGGCTCAGCCAGGAGGAGCACGAGCAGCGGCTGTCGGAGCTCTACCTCGCGAAAACCCGGGGCGAGCTGGAACAGCTGCGCCACGACCTTCCCCCGGAGGAGGAAACCGCCGGTCGCGGAACCGGCCAGGAGGAGTTCTCCACGGCGGAGGCCCGACAGCTCGCCTCCGGCAGCAACGGCAGGGAGAACCTCGCCGCGATCCTCGGCGGGATGCAGCGCGGCGGGCGGTGGCTGGTCGAACCCAACACCACGGTGTCGGTCGTTGCCGGCGGGGCGGAACTGGACCTGCGGGAGGCCGTCCTCGCCCAACGCGAGGTCACCATGCAGTGCGCCGTCATCCTGGGAGGGCTGAACATCACCGTCCCGCCCGGCGTGCGTGTGATAAACAACACGAACGCGTTCCTGGGCGGCACCGAGACGAACAGCACCGACATGATCACCGACCCGGGCGCGCCCACGGTCCGGTTGACCGGAACCTGCCTGCTCGGTGGGATCAGCGTCCGAACCAAGGCACGCGTGGGGACGAAACACGACTAGGGCCTGTTTTCGGGCGCTGTTCGTCGCGAGCGGCGTCTCCGGTGCCGCCCCGGCACGGCCGACCGACGGGAACGCCGCCGGGCGGTGTTCTGGGGCGGCGCGCAGCAGGACAAGCGTCCGAAAAACAGGACCGAGCCCAGCGCACGACGCTGTTACCCCGTGTTCACCGCCCTGCCGGTTCGTCCCGAAAGTCGGCCGAGTACCGTAGTGCTCGCCATGAAACACGAATGTACGCTCCTGGTGACCGTGACCGGACACGACCGGCCGGGCGTCAGCGCACGCCTGCTCACCACCCTCTCCGTATTCCCCGTGACCATCGTCGACCTGGAACAGGTCGTCATCGGCAACCAGCTCGTTCTTGGCGCGCTGGTCACCGTCGATGAGAGCGTCGCGCCGGGAGTCCGCCGGGAACGCGTCTTCGAGGAGGTCCGCGGCGCCGTCGAGAAGACCGCGATCGACCTCGGTATGGACGTGGAGTTCTCCACCGGCAGCGACGACCGGGTCGGCGCTGCCGCCACGGACCGGCTGCACGTGACTCTTCTGGCCGACCCGCTCCGCCCGGGCGCGCTCGGGGCGGTGGCCTCGTGTGTCGCGCGGTCCGGCGCGAACATCGACCGGATAGAACGCCTCGCCCAGTACCCCGTGACCTCGATCGAGCTGGAGATCTCCGGCGCCGAACCGGAACAGCTGCGCGCTGACCTGGCGCTGGAGGCCGCCACCCAGTCCATCGACATCGCCGTTCAGCCCAGTGGACTGCACCGCCGGGCGAAACACCTCGTGACCCTGGATGTGGACTCGACGCTCATCCAGGGGGAGGTGATCGACCTCCTCGCGGAACACGCGGGATGCACCGAGGAGATCGCTCGGGTCACCGAGGAGGCGATGCGCGGCAACCTGGACTTCGAGGAGTCGTTGCGGCGGCGTGTGGCCCTGCTGGAGGGACTGGACGCCTCCGCGCTGGACGCGGTCCGCGACCAGCTCGTTCTCACCCCGGGCGCCCGGACACTGATCCGCACCCTGAAGCGGCTCGGCTACGAGTGCGCGATCGTCAGCGGCGGGTTCACCCAGATCACGGACGCCCTCGTGGAGCGCCTCGACCTGGACTACTCCGCGGCGAACACGCTGGAGGTCGTCGACGGGAAACTCACCGGTGGCCTGGTGGGGCCGGTCGTCGACCGGAAGGGGAAAGCGCTGGCGTTGGAACGTTTCGCCGAGGAGGCCGGGGTCCCGCGCGATCGGACCGTGGCCATCGGCGACGGGGCCAACGACCTCGACATGCTGCAGGCGGCCGGCCTGGGTATCGCCTTCAACGCCAAACCCGTCGTGCGGGAGCAGGCCGACACCACGGTCAATGTTCCCTACCTGGACACGGTCATCTTCCTGTTGGGCATCTCCCGCGAGGAGGTCGAAGCAGCCGACCTCATGGAGTGAGTCCCTCCGTCGCGTCGGCGCCACGGACCGGCGTCAAGCGTCGGGGGCGTGGGACTGCAGAAGTGTGACGGCCCGGGTGAGACCGTGCTCGGATCTCACCCGTTGCGCCAGTTCCTCCGCCCCTCGTGTCCAAACGTGGTCGTTCGCGGCCTTCCGGAGGGTGTCGGCCAACCTGTCGGCGTCGAGGTCCCGCGTCGGTGACGGCTCGGGCGCGGCGCCGAGCGCGTGCATCCGCTGTGCCCAGTAGCGCTGTTCCAGGTGGAAAGGGCAGACGACCTGGGGAAGCCCGGCGACGGCAGCTGCACCGGTGGTGCCCGCTCCGCCGGCGTGGATGACGGCGGCCGACCGGGGGAGCATCCAGTCGTGTGGGACCTGGTCGACGGGGAGCACGTCGTCGGTACTGCCCGCCACCCGCAGGCCACCACCGCCGGAGGCGAGCACCGCGCGTAGTCCGGCGCGCCGCACAGCCCGGACGATGAGCTCTCCGACCCGGTCGGGATCGGTGTTGGGCATGCTGCCGAACCCGACGAAGACAGGCGGCTGCCCGGCCGCGAGGAACTCGGTGAGCTCGCGGGGCGGTGCCCAGTCCTCGCCGCTGTCCAGGAACCAGAACCCCGTGGTGTGCACCCACTCGGGGTAGTCGGCCGGTGGTGGAACGACGTGCCGGCTGAAAGCCTGCAGCAGCGTTGCCGGCGTGCCGTCCGGGCGCCGCAAGGGGTTGTGGCGGTACCGGCGTCGGGGCAGTCCCAGAGTGTCGCGCCGCCAGGTATCGACGACACCGGCGAACGAACGCGACGCGAGGGTGCTGAGCCAGTAGGTCGCGCGGTTGCACACCGCCGGAACACGCACCGGCAGCACCGGGTTCGGAAACGCGCGCGTGGGCACCCAGACCGGCTGCAGCCCGACCGGTACCGCGGGCACACCCAGGTATTCGGCGATATGATGGCCCGGAATACCAGCCTGGTGCACCACGAGATCGGCACCGCCCTCGGCCGCGGAGGCCATGTCGGTCAGTACGCGGGCCATGGCCGGTCTGACCTCGCGCATCATGCGCAGCATCATCACGGTCTGCCGCACGCGGCTGTGGCCGCTCTTGCTATCGAGTAGCGGTTCGAGGCGTTCGGGATCGTCCAGCATCCTGTTCGGGCCGTCATCCAGCGGCATGAAGCGCACGCCGCACCGCTCGACGAAGGGGCCCAGCGCCGCGGGCGCCCCTAACCGCGGCTCGTGCCCCGCGGCGAGCAGGCCCTTCGCCAGCGCGACGAAGGGCTGGACATCACCACGCGTGCCGTGGGTGAGAAGAAGAACTCGCACTCTGGCCCCGTTCCGGCCCTCCGCAGGGCCACGACACCTCATCCTGACACTGGCAACAGCCCGTATCCGTACCCGGGTTCGAGGTCCACTCTCGGGGTCGTCGGTAGGGTCGCGCAACGGGCGGAGCTCGTTTGGCGGACTTCCGGTGAGGGCGTGGGGCCTTGGACATTGGTAACGCCGCCAGCACGGGAAACCCCCGCGCGGACGTTCCCGTCACGGGTACGCGGGCCGGAGCAGTGCCCGAGAGGGGGCCTGTCCACAGTCGTGAGCGGTCGGACCGCGCGGGGCGGGTGGGCGCCACGGCCATGGCGCTTCTCATTACCCGAACTGGCCGGGCTGGTAGTCGCCGCCGGGCTGTCGGACGATGACGTTCACGCGGTTGAAGGCGTTGATGAGGGCGATGAGAGACACCAGGGCGGCGATCTGGTTCTCGTCGTAGAACTTGGTCGCGTTCGTCCAGGCCTCGTTCGTGACACCACCGGCCGCGTCGGCGATGCGGGTGCCCTGCTCCGCCAGCTCCAGAGCAGCGCGCTCGGCGTCGGTGAACACCGTGGCCTCCCGCCACGCCGCGACAAGGTTGAGGCGCGTAGCGGTCTCCCCAGCGTGCGCGGCCTCTTTGGTGTGCATGTCGGTGCAGAAACCGCAGCCGTTGATCTGGCTGGCGCGGAGCTTCACCAGCTCCTGCGTCGCGGCCGGCAGCGTCGACTCCGAGATCGCCCCGCCCGCCGACGCGGCATGCCTCAGGAACGTGGACATGACCGGGTTGCCGAACGGGTTCAAGCGAGCATCCATGGTGCGCTCCTGTGTCATTGTCGGTGCTTACACCTCTTCTGACACCACCGTTCGGCGGGTTGTGACAGGAACGAGTGTGGCATACGCCACTACTGAGGAGTGGCAACTGTTCCCAACGCCCCCGGCCCTGGACCCGCTGGATTGCCGGAGCCAGCGTTCCTGCGAGCGGGCCAACAGGTCGGGTCCTCTCGTCGGTTGCGGCCCTATGCCGGTGCGCTCTGGTCGGCGGACCCCTCAGCGGAGGCCGGTTCGGACGGGGGAGGAGCGTTGAGGACGGCGTCCAACAGGCCCGGGAAACGGCGTTCGAGGTCCGCCCTCCGCAGCCGGCTCGGTTTGGCCGTACCCACCAGCCGGGTGGACACGAGGCCGCTCTCCCGCAGGATGCCCATGTGGTGGGAGACCGTGGACACCTTGACCGGCACGTCCAGGGCGGTGCAGGTGGACTCGCCGTGAACGTCCAGCTCCCGCACGATCCGTAGCCGGACCGGGTCCACCAGCGCCTGCAGGATCACCCGGACGTCCAGGGTGTCCAGGTCGGGCTCCGGGAGCCAGGTCTCCGCCAACTCGGTCCACCCCTCCCCGATGGGACGCACTGTCGTGTCTCACGTTACCCATCGGACCTATATTACGATTATCGTCGTAAATTACGAAAGCTGTCGTAATAAGGTGGTGAGTTGTGAGTAGTGAAGTGACCGCTACGGCTCCGAGCCCCGGGGTGAGGCAGCGTTGGGGAGCACAGGTGGGGCTGTTGGCCGCCGGAACGTTCATCATGGGCACGGACGCCTTCGTGATCGCCGGTGTCCTTCCCGGGATCTCGGCGTCGTTCGACATCAGCACCGGTCAGGCGGGGCAGCTGGTTACCGTGTTCTCCCTCTCCTACGCGGCGCTCGCTCCGGTTCTGGCGGCCCTCACCGGAAGCTGGTCCCGCCGGCGGGTCCTCACCACCGCCCTGGTTGTGTTCGCCGTGGGTAACGCCGTAACAGCTCTGGCTCCCAGCTACGGCCTGGTGTTGGGGTCCCGGGTGGTCGCGGCCGGCGGGGCCGCCCTGTACACAGCGAACGCGAGTGCCACGGCCTCCATGCTCGCGGGGGAGCACCAACGCGGCCGGGCTCTCTCGATCGTCATGCTGGGGTTGACGTCCTCCCTCATCCTGGGAGCCCCGTTGGGAACCGCCCTGGGGTCGGTACTGGACTGGCGGGCGACGATGTGGTTCGTCACCGCCATGGCCGTTCTCGTGGCGCCGCTCATCCTCTGGCGGATACCGAAGCTGCACAGTGGTGGTGCCACGGCGCTACGGCGGAGGTTCGTCCCGTTGTCGGACCGGCGTGTGCTGGCCGTGTTGGCGACGACGGTGGTGGTGTTCACCGGGATCTACGTTCCCTACACCTACATCAGCGCTGTCTACCAACCTGCCACCGGGGACCACGGGGGGCGGTTGGCCGTGCTGCTTCTCGTTTTCGGCACGGCGGGAACCGCGGGGAACCTCATGGCGGGCTACCTGGCCGACCGGGTCGGGCCGATGCGGGTCATCACGGTCGGGACCGTGGCGCTTGCCGCTGTGCTCCTCGGGGTTCCGGTTCTGCGCGAAACGTTCGCCACGGCACTGGTCGCCGTGGTGCTTTGCGGAGTTTTCTCGTTCTCGGTGACGACTCCGCAGCAGCACATGATCATCGCGCTGGCTCCGGGGGAACGGGCCGTCGTCACGTCGCTCTACCAGGCGGCCCTGTACTTCGCGGTTTCCCTGTCTGGGGTCGTGGGAGCGTTCGGGCTCGGTACGAACGTGGTGGGAGCTCGCTATCTGAGCGTTCTGGCGGCCGTGTTCGTTCTCGCCGCGACTGTTCTGACCCGGGTGTCAGTGGCGAAACACACGCAACCGGAAGCAGGAAACGACGGTTGGAACCATGGTGCTGATATGAGGAGTACCGAGACATAAAAATGGGGTGGGTGGAAACAAACCCATAGTCTGTTTCCACCCACCCCATCACAACGAATGTCCGGCGGTGACCTACTCTCCCACCCCGCACCATAGGGGCAGTACCATCGGCGCAAGAAAGCTTAACGACCGGGTTCGGAATGGCACCGGGTGTTTCCCTTCCGCTCTCACCGCCGTAACCCACACCCACACACGCACACGCGCGCGTGGGGGGACACTCATGAGGGACCAACCACCACCCACAGGCAGCAGCAATCCGTGAAATAGTGTGCGCGAACAACCATGTATCCATGGTGGACAAGCCCTCGGCCCATTAGTACCGGTCAGCTCCACCCCTCACAGAGCTTCCACCTCCGGCCTATCAACCCCATCATCTCTGGGCGGCCTTACCCCCACACAGGGGCGGGAGACCTCATCTCCAAGCAAGCTTCCCACTTAGATGCTTTCAGCGGTTATCTCTCCCGAACGTAGCCAACCAGCCATGCTCCTGGCGGAACAACTGGCACACCAGAGGTTCGTCCGTCCCGGTCCTCTCGTACTAGGGACAGCCCTTGCCAAGTCTCCAACGCGCGCAGCGGATAGGGACCGAACTGTCTCACGACGTTCTAAACCCAGCTCGCGTGCCGCTTTAATGGGCGAACAGCCCAACCCTTGGGACCAACTCCAGCCCCAGGATGCGACGAGCCGACATCGAGGTGCCAAACCATCCCGTCGATACGAACTCTCGGGGAAGATGAGCCTGTTATCCCCGGGGTACCTTTTAGCCGTTGAGCGACACCCCTTCCACACGGTGGTGCCGGATCACTAGTCCCTGCTTTCGCACCTGCTCGACACGTCCGTCTCGCAGTCAAGCTCCCTTGTGCACTTACACTCACCACCTGATTACCAACCAGGCCGAGGGAACCATTGGGCGCCTCCGTTACCTTTTAGGAGGCAACCGCCCCAGTTAAACTACCCACCAGACACGGTCCCCCACCCGGATCACGGGCGCGGGTTGAGGTGTACGACATGATCAGAGTGGTATTTCACCAACGCCTCCACCAACACTGGCGTGTCAGCTTCCCAGGCTCCCACCTATCCTACACAAACCATCCCACACACCAATGTCAAGCTGTAGTGAAGGTCCCGGGGTCTTTCCGTCCTGCTGCGCGAAACGAGCATCTTTACTCGTAGTGCAATTTCACCGGGCCCATGGTTGAGACAGCGGGGAAGTCGTTACGCCATTCGTGCAGGTCGGAACTTACCCGACAAGGAATTTCGCTACCTTAGGATGGTTATAGTTACCACCGCCGTTTACCGGCGCTTAGATTCCCAGCCTCACCCCGCAGGGCTCACCAGTCCTCTTAACGTTCCGGCACCGGGCAGGCGTCAGTCCGTATACCGCGTCTTACGACTTCGCACGGACCTGTGTTTTTAATAAACAGTCGCTTCCCCCTGGTATCTGCGACCCAGCGCAGCTCCCACCGCACGGGTGTTCACCACACCGGGCTCCCCTTCTCCCAAAGTTACGGGGACAATTTGCCGAGTTCCTTAACCATGGTTCACCCGACCGCCTCGGTATTCTCTACCTGACCACCTGCGTCGGTTTCGGGTACGGGCCGCACGCACACTCACTAGAGGCTTTTCTCGACAGCACGGGGCCACTCACTTCGCCACACCGGCTCGACATCACGCCTCACCCCACTGCAGCACGGATTTGCCTATACTGCGGGCTACACGCTTATCCCGGGACAACCACCGCCCGGTAGAGCTCCCCCTCTGCGTCACCCCATCGCTGACCCACACATGGTCGGATCCCACGCCACAACACCACCACACCCGCAGGTGCGACAGCATCATGGTGGTGGTTAGCATACCCACATGCCGGTCCGGACGCATACGCACGGGTACGGGAATATCAACCCGTTATCCATCGACTACGCCTGTCGGCCTCGCCTTAGGTCCCGACTCACCCTGGGCGGATTAACCTGCCCCAGGAACCCTGAGTCACTCGGCGCCAGGGTTTCTCACCCTGGTCTCGCTACTCATGCCTGCATTCGCACTCGCTACCGCTCCACCCCCGGTCACCCGAAGACTTCACCGCAGGCAGCGACGCTCCCCTACCAACCCCACCAACGGTGGGGCTCCACAGCTTCGGCGGTGTGCTTCAGCCCCGCTACATTATCGGCGCATAATCACTTGACCAGTGAGCTATTACGCACTCTTTCAAGGATGGCTGCTTCTAAGCCAACCTCCTGGTTGTCTCAGCAACTACACAACCTTTCCCACTCAGCACACGCTTAGGGGCCTTAGCTGGCGATCTGGGCTGTTTCCCTCTCGACCACGGAGCTTGTCCCCCGCAGTCTCACTGCTGCACTCCCACGTGACGGCATTCGGAGTTTAGCTGATCTCAGTAACCAATACGGCCCATCGACCAACCAGTCGCTCTACCTCCGCCACGCACCATGCAACGCTGCACCTAAATGCATTTCGGGGAGAACCAGCTATCACAGAGTTTGATTGGCCTTTCACCCCTACCCACAGCTCATCCCCCAGGTTTTCAACCCTGGTGGGTGCGGGCCTCCACGACGTCTTACCGACGCTTCACCCTGGCCATGGGTAGCTCACTCCGCTTCGGGTCTGCAGCATGCGACTCACGCCCCATTAGAACTCGCTTTCGCTACGGCTCCCCCACACGGGTTAACCTCGCCACACACCACAACTCGCAGGCTCATTCTTCAATAGGCACGCCATCACCACCCCAACAAGGCAGCTCTGACGGCTTGACAGCACACGGTTTCAAGACCTCTTTCACCACCCCTCACCGGGGCACTTTTCACCTTTCCCTCACGGTACTCGTCCACTATCGGTCACCAGGACGTATTTAGGCTTGACAGGTGGTCCTGCCAGATTCACACGGAATTTCACGGGCTCCGCGCTACTCGGGACCATGCCCACCGCAACCAGCGCAACTCCACCTACGGGACTCTCACCCTCTTTGGTTCCGGATCCCACCGGATTCGACTCACCACACTGGCCCCAGCGGAAGCCGGCAGACTCCCACAGGCACATCCCACAACCCCACACACGCAACAGCTGCCGCCTTGACACGCGCATGGTTTAGCCACATCCCCGTTCGCTCACCACTACTAAGGGAATCACCGTTGTTTTCTCTTCCTGCGGGTACTGAGATGTTTCACTTCCCCGCGTTACCACCAACTGCCCTATACATTCAGACAGAGGCAACCCGACACAACTCGGGCTAGGTTCCCCCATTCGGACACCCACGGATCACCGCTTGGTTGACAACTCCCCATGGACTATCGCGGTCTCCCACGTCCTTCATCGGCGCCTGGTACCAAGGCATCCACCGTATGCCACTACTACTTGGCCACCACAGATACACGATGCTCGCGCACACTATCCACAAATCAAACACCCAGCCACACACCCAACCACAACCACAACCAGACCCAGCAGACACCGCACCCGCACCAGCAGAACCAGACACCCAGCTTCCCGACACCAGCCGGAAAACCACAGCATCCAACCTGCCACCACAGGCCCACGGCACCCACCAAGACCAGCACAGTCTTCGTTGGGGTGGCCAGAAGCACCCCGCACACAGCGGTTGCTCCCTCAGACACCCAACAGCGCGCAACCACCCACCACAACCCCACAACAGAGGCCACGGCACATGGTTTCGTTCGTCTTCATGCTCCCGTTTCCCGACCGGGCGCCAACGGCACCCATGCCGGGTCCACAAAACACTGAGCCACCCACCCCAAACAACAACAACAAAAACACCACGGGGCAGGCACCAGCTCCTTAGAAAGGAGGTGATCCAGCCGCACCTTCCGGTACGGCTACCTTGTTACGACTTCGTCCCAATCGCCAGCCCCACCTTCACGCACTCCCCCCACAACCGTGGTTGGGCCACACGTTTCGGGTGTTGCCGACTTTCATGACGTGACGGGCGGTGTGTACAAGGCCCGGGAACGTATTCACCGCGGCATTGCTGATCCGCGATTACTAGCGACTCCACCTTCATAGGGTCGAGTTGCAGACCCCAATCCGAACTGAGACCGGCTTTATGGGATTCGCTCCACCTCACGGTATCGCACGCCCACTGTACCGGCCATTGTAGCATGTTTGCAGCCCAAGGCATCAGGGGCATGATGACTTGACGTCGTCCCCACCTTCCTCCGAGTTGACCCCGGCAGTCTCCCATGAGTCCCCACCACCACGTGCTGGCAACATGGAACAAGGGTTGCGCTCGTTGCGGGACTTAACCCAACATCTCACGACACGAGCTGACGACAGCCATGCACCACCTGTCACCGATCCCCAAAAGGACCCACCATCTCTGATGGATTACCGGCGATGTCAAACCTTGGTAAGGTTCTTCGCGTTGCGTCGAATTAAGCAACATGCTCCGCCGCTTGTGCGGGCCCCCGTCAATTCCTTTGAGTTTTAGCCTTGCGGCCGTACTCCCCAGGCGGGGCGCTTAATGCGTTAGCTACGGCACGGAAACCGTGGAAAGTCCCCACACCTAGCGCCCAACGTTTACAGCATGGACTACCAGGGTATCTAATCCTGTTCGCTACCCACGCTTTCGCTCCTCAGCGTCAGGTCAGGCCCAGAGACCCGCCTTCGCCACCGGTGTTCCTCCTGATATCTGCGCATTTCACCGCTACACCAGGAATTCCAGTCTCCCCTACCTGCCTCAAGCATGCCCGTATCCACTGCCAAACCGGAGTTAAGCCCCGGACTTTCACAGCAGACGCGACACGCCGCCTACGAGCTCTTTACGCCCAATAATTCCGGACAACGCTCGGACCCTACGTATTACCGCGGCTGCTGGCACGTAGTTAGCCGGTCCTTATTCCCCACCTACCGTCAACCACACACCACGTGCATGGCCTGCTTCAGTGGTAAAAGAGGTTTACAACCCAAAGGCCGTCATCCCCCACGCGGCGTCGCTGCGTCAGGCTTTCGCCCATTGCGCAAGATTCCCCACTGCTGCCTCCCGTAGGAGTCTGGGCCGTGTCTCAGTCCCAGTGTGGCCGACCGCCCTCTCAGGCCGGCTACCCGTAATCGCCTTGGTAGGCCCTCACCCCACCAACAAGCTGATAGGCCGCGAGCCCATCCCCAACCAGAAAGACACCTTTCCACCACCAACCCATGCGGGCAGTGGTCATATCCGGTATTAGACCGGGTTTCCCCGGCTTATCCCAGAGTCAGGGGCAGGTTACTCACGTGTTACTCACCCGTTCGCCGCTCACCACCCCACCCGAAAGCAGGATGGCGCGCTCGACTTGCATGTGTTAAGCACGCCGCCAGCGTTCGTCCTGAGCCAGGATCAAACTCTCCATTCAGGTCCAACACCCCCACACACCGTGCAGGGGAAAACCCAGATGGCCGAGATCCCGGCCAACCACCCAACCGGGTGGTCATGACCATTCACTAAAACCCGCCCACACCACGTGTGGGCCAGGGGCCAAAACTATCGAAGCACAAGACAAACAAACGCGCTGTTGAGTTCTCAAGAAACAACCGTCCAACCCACACAAACCCCAACGGGCTCTTCCGGGAAAACGGAGTTTTTAACGTTTTTCTGTGTTCTCCACAGTACCACCCGGTGCGTATCCCGGCCAAATCGGTGTGGCGAACACCGTCCGGCCCGCAATTCCGCCACCGTGTGGCTGTGCAGCTTTTCTGAATTCTAGCACCGTTTTCCCCTGAACCATGCACACATCCGTGCGGTTCTGCGGAGGAAAGTAGCGCCTGAATTCCCGCTTCCCACCAAACACTGCGGGAAACGAACGGCCGCCCGGCCAGCATCCCGGCCCAAAGCGACCCAACCCACTGTAGCGGATCACGCGGAACAAGCAAACCGACCCTGTACGGGGCCAACCCGCCCGTCCACACGCCGTGAGCCGCTGGGTTCGTCCACCACTCTACCCGAGAATCTGGGCGGTTCCCGCCTCAGGAGTGACGTAGAGCCAGTCCTGGTCAACGGTGGCCACGGCCACACTGGCGGGGGCGAACGCCACCGGTCCCCCGTTTCCCGTGAAGGCGGCCACCAACTGTGCCATCGCGGGGTTGTGCCCCACCACGGCCAGGGTCGTCACGTCAGCGGGGACCACGCTGACGAGTTCGAGCACCGTCTCCGGAGCAGCCCCGTACAGCGACGAGTCGTAGTCCACGACAGGTGTCCGTGCCATCTGCGGCAGAGCGAGTTCCAACGTCTGGCGAGCGCGTACGGCGGTCGAGCACAACACGTGGTCACAGACGACTCCGGAACGGGCGAGCAGGCTTCCCGCCGCCTGCGCCTGAGCGCGTCCGTTACCGGTCAGCGCGCGCTCCCGGTCCGCCGTTCTGACACCGCCCGCTTCGGCCTCGCCGTGCCGGACGAACACCAGCTGCCTACTCATGGGGACACCACGGAAGCCAGCGCGGCGACCAGCGCCATGAACCCGAGCATCGTTCCCACCACGACGGCGAGCCCTCGCATCCCGGACACCGGCCGGCACCTCCACTCGTCCTCGGTTCGCGTCCCCAGCCTATGCCGTTACGTGTGGTGGCCGCCCAGGGGGCGGTTCCCCCCGGACGGCCACCACGGTTCACATCCCGCCGGTACGGCTCAACTCTGGGGAGAGCCGTTCGTCAGGTGCTCCTCGTCCTCCACGGCGCTCTCCGAAGCGGCAGTGGTGGAGTCACCGGAGTCGCCGGTGGGCTCACCCGCCGGCGACTCCACCTCCCCAGCCGGGACATCGGGCGCCGCGGCACTGCCGGAACGGCGCTTGGACCACACGATCGCTCCCGCCACCACGACGACAGCGACCGTGGTCACCCCCACGCGCAGTGCCACGTTGTCGGCGTAGAGCACCACGGTGGGCGCGATGATCAGCGCCACGAGGTTCATGACCTTCAGCAGGGGGTTGATCGCGGGACCCGCGGTGTCCTTGAACGGGTCGCCGACCGTGTCCCCGATCACTGTCGCCTCGTGTGCCTCCGAGCCCTTGCCGCCGTGGTAACCGTCCTCCACGAGTTTCTTGGCGTTGTCCCACGCGCCACCGGAGTTGGCGAGGAACACCGCCATCAGCACACCGGCCGCGATGGCACCACCCAGGAAGGCCCCCAGCGGTGCGTACCCGAGCGCGAAACCGACCGCGATCGGGGTGAGCACGGCGAGCAGACCCGGTGTGATGAGCTCCCGCAGCGAGTCGCGGGTGCAGATGTCCACCACCCGGGCGTACTTGGGTTTCTCCGTACCGTCCATGATGCCGGGGTAGGTACGGAACTGGTCCCGTACCTCCACCACCACGCGTCCCGCGGCGCGGCCCACCGACATCACGGCGAGGCCGGTGAAGAGGAACACCACCGAGGCGCCGATGATCACACCGACGAGGACGTTGGGTTCGTCGATGGACAGTCCGAACGTGTCGGTGTCCACTCCCCTCTCCGCCAGAGCGCCCTCGACCGAGGTGCGGAACGCCCCGAACAGCGCCGTCGCCGCCAGCACCGCCGTCGCGATGGCGATGCCCTTCGTGATCGCCTTGGTCGTGTTCCCGACCGCGTCCAGACTGGTCAGGACGTCCGCGCCGCTTCCTTCCACGTCACCGGACATCTCGGCGATGCCCTGGGCGTTGTCGGCCACCGGACCGAACGTGTCCATCGCCACGATCACACCGACGGTGGTGAGCAGCCCCGTGCCGGCCAGTGCCACCGCGAACAGGCTGACGGTGACGTTCTGCCCGCCGATGAGGAAGGCGGCGTAGACCGCGCCCGCCAGCAGCAGGGCGGAGTAGACGGCCGACTCCAGACCGACCGACACACCCGAGAGGATGACCGTGGCGGGTCCCGTCTCGGAGCTCTCCCCGATGTCCCGCACGGGGCGCCGGTTGGTCTCGGTGAAGTAACCGGTGAGCAGCTGGATCGCGGCGGCGAGCACGAGGCCGACCAGTACCGCGCCGATCGCCACGATTCGCGGGTTGCCGTCCAGAGCGGCGATCTCGGCGTCCTCGACCCCGCTCAGCCCGGCGAAGCTGGTGGGCAGGTAGGCCACCGCCGCGCCGGCGACGAGTACGGCGGAGATCAGCGCTGAGAGGAAGAAACCCCGGTTGATGGCGGCCATGCCGCTCTTGTCCCGCGGGCGGGGCGTCACGACGAAGATGCCGATGATGGCGGTGATCACACCGATCATCGGCACCAGGAGCGGGAACACGAGGCCCTCCACGCCGAAGGCCACCCGGCCGAGGATGAGCGAGGCCACCAGGACCACGGCGTAGGACTCGAACAGGTCCGCCGCCATGCCCGCGCAGTCCCCGACGTTGTCCCCGACGTTGTCGGCGATGGTGGCGGCGTTGCGGGGGTCGTCCTCGGGGATGCCCTGTTCGACCTTGCCGACGAGGTCGGCACCGACGTCGGCCGCCTTGGTGAAGATGCCACCGCCGACACGCATGAACATGGCCAGCAGGGCGGCGCCGAAGCCGAAGCCCTCCAGAACCGCGGGAGCGTTCCCCTGGTAGAGGAGGACCACGAGGGCCGCGCCCAGCAGTCCCAGGCCGACAGTGAACATTCCGGCGACGCCGCCGGTGCGGAACGCGATCCGCATCGCCGAGCGTTCACTGTCCGGACCGCCGGCACGCGCCGCGGCGGCGACCCGGGCGTTCCCGCGCACGGCGAGCCACATTCCTATGAAACCGGTGAGCGCGGAGAATACCGCCCCAAGAGCGAAGAACAGGGACCGGCCGTACCTTACGGCCTCCGTGTCCGCGGGTAGCAATAGCAGAAGTAACGGAATAGCGATAACGAAAATGACCAAAGTGCGAAACTGGCGTTTCAGATAAGCAGCCGCACCTTCTTGGACAGCGAGCGAGATGTCACGCATCCGCTCTGTTCCCTGGCCGCCGGCGAGGACCTCCCGCACCAGCCATCCGGCGACGGCGAGCGCGAGCAGCGCCACCGCGGACACCACGATGACCAGTGTGACGTCCATGCCGCCCAGGGTCAGGTCCTGGCCGCCTTCAGCGGCGAGACTGAGCCCAGACAAACCGTCCTCCTTGACGGGAACGTTGTGGAGCCGCGCTCCTGGATCCCGGAAACACCCGAATGGAACATTCTCCCGGAAACCCGTACCGACCGAGCGCGCACTGCCGTTCAGTATTCAACTCTCCGGCCCCACAGGTCGCAGTGGGAACGATGCTCCGGAATTCTACGCACCATTGCGTCGAAAAGCGCGAGGCGGGGATGCGCCTTCCCCCAAGGAGCACGACTCATGCCAACAGCGGAATAACAATAGCGGCATACCGCCACACAAAGGAATAAAATACATAATTCGCAATACTGACTATTGGAATTTTTGAGAAAAAATTCGCTTAACCGTATTTAAACGGCATGAGCCACAGGAGTAACAGCACTCCCAACGCGCTGGGCCGCGTCGCCGCGCAGGCAGCTCGCTCCCGAAAGGCGGGTCCGCCGCGCGGGCCGCCACGAGCCGGACGTTCCCGCCGGACGCGTCCCAGGGTGTGGATCCACCGCGAGTTCCCGTTTCTCCAAGACACCGGGAGCACCGTGCTGGAAAGCTCGGGCGGTGTCGGACCGAGAACCGTGACTCGAGGGGGAACCGTGGACGCCACGGCGACACGCGAACTGTACCGACGCTGGCTCCCCGGGATGTGGAACGCGGCTCCGGAGGAGATGGACAGCCTCGCACGGCGACTGTTCGCTCCCGGGGCCGTCGCGCACTGGGACCAGGGACGCGACCACGTGGGGCCGGAGGAGATCGCCGAACAGGTACGCACGGCGGTGACCATGTTCCGCGACGTCCGGGTCGCGCTGCTGACCGAGCCCATCGTGGACGGCGCGTGGGTGGTCGGGCGCTGGGAGTTCGCGGCGAACTATCCGGGAGGCGTTCCCGGTTTCGACGCTCCGCCGGGCACGAGTGTGCGCTACCGGGGCGTCGACGTGATGCGGGTCGACGGCGACCGGTTCGTGGAGTACTGGCCGCACGGCGACAACCTGGAACTGATGCGCCAGCTACGGGCGCTCGGGTGAGCCCGCCGCGCAGCCGTGGACTCCTCCGGGACCACCGGGCCAGTGCTGCCCCGCGCCCGGCACCACACGGGTAACCGCGGCAACTGCTCACCAGGGGAAACGCGCGGCGGCGCTCCGGGGGCCGAGCCCCGGCCCGGTCGGGGCGGGGAGGGGAACCGTCCCCGGTCCCCTTCCGCCACCCCAGGGGTCAACGGCGCAGCCGCAACGCCGAGGTGTCGATCGGGCCGTCGTCGCCCGCCTCCAACCGCTCGGCGACGCTGTTCCCGTACCGGGCCACGCCCACGGCGTCGACCCCGTCCGGGGCCGCGCTGCCGTACTCGGCGACCCGTTGCGCGCCCCGGCGCAGCAGACGCGCGGCACCGAGGCGGTTGCCCCGCTGGGCGTGGGTGAGCCCGACAGCGAGCTGGGCCAGTCCCCGCCACAGCTCCCTGTCCGGGGCGGACGCGGACTTCCACACCGCTTCCAGAACCTCATGCGCGTGGAAGGCGTAACCACCCTCCAGCAACCGTTGCGCCTCGGTCAGTCCCTCCTCCGGGGTGAACACGGCGTCCTCGGGAATCCGTGGCACCCCCTGTGAACCGTGGGGAAGCGGACGCCCGTACCCGTCCCGGGGGCGCTGGTTCTGCGCGCGCCCCTCCGGATCGCGGTCCCGGGCCGCTGACGTGTTCTCCTGCATGGTTCCTCACTTCGGTTCCGACGGGTTCGGCCTACGGGGTCACATGTCGGGTTCGCTGTCCTCGAGCCAGCTGAGCAGGGAGGCGTTGACTCGTTCGGGACGCTCCTGGTGCGGGAAGTGCCCCGCACCCTCCACCATCCGCCATCGGTAGGGCGCGTCGACGTAGCGCCCCGACCCGCGTGCGGTACCGGCGAGCAGGAACGGATCCAACCCGCCGTGCATGTGCAGGGTGGGAGCACCGATCGGCCGACGCATGCGGCGCATGTACCTGCGGCCGTCCGGGCGGACCTGGGAACGGACCAGCCAGCGGTGGCACTCCACCGAGCAGTGCGCCACACCGGGGATCTGGAACGCGTCCCGGCAGAGACGCTCGGTCGTTTGGTCGGGCCATCCCGGACGGGACCACTCGCGCAGCAGGGTTCCCACCCTGGTCGCGTCCCGGGCCAGCAACCGCCGTTCCGGCAGGACCGGAAGCTGGAACCCCAGAAGCGGCCGCGCCGCCCATCCCTGCTCCGCCGCCAGCATCGCCCACGGCAGCCGGAGCGGATGCGGCATGGCCAGCACCGCCAGCCGTCGCACCACGGACGGGAAGTGGGTGGCCATGGTCCAGCCGAGCAGCCCGCCGGTGGCGTGGCCGACGACGACCGCCTCCGCCTCGCCCAGCGCCCGGATCAGTCCGGCGGCATCCGACGCCAGCGTGACGAGGTCATAGCCACGGGGCGGTTTGTCACTGGCCCCGTACCCGCGCAGGTCCACCGCCACCGCCCGGTAGCCGGCGGCGGCGAGAGCGGGGAGCTGCTCGTGCCACGACCACCAGAACTGGGGAAAACCGTGCAGGAGCAGCACCAGTGGCCCGTCGCCGGCGTCCACCACGTGGAAACGCGTGCCGGCGGCGCTCACCGTCCGGTGGGTCCACGGTCCGTCGATCATGACGGCCGACTCGTCAGTCATCGTTCAACCGACCGTACGGGCCCGTGGTCACGCTTCGTCCGGGTGTTCCCGCCGCAGCACCGCCATCGTGTCCGCCATGGTGGCACTGGTGCGGGACAGGCCCTGGAGCCGTTTGAGTTGGCGCACGCCCACGAACACCAGAACCGCGGCGAGTACCACGTAGAACAGCGTCACGATGAGGAACGCCAGCCACGGGGCGAGGCCGAGAGCCCACAGCCCCAGGCCGATCGTCACCGAGGCCAGGATCAGCACCATGTGCCCGAGTACGGCGGCTACGACGAACAGCCCCGAACCCTTGGCGACGTGCCGGGCGTCTCGCGCGAGTTCCAGCTTCGCCAGTTCCAGTTCCAGGCGTACGAGACGCGATATGTTGCCGCTGGCCTCCGAGGCGAGCTGGCCCAACGAACGCTCGGTGGGGTTGGGCGTTTCGGATTCCTGGCCACCCGACCGGGTCGCAGACATCGAGGTGGCTCCCTTCGTTCGGACGTGTTTCTCTCGAATCCTTGCACACACCCGTTCCCACGCACCGTGGCGCCGCACCCGCACCCGCGGGGCCGGCACCGGGTGGCCGCGCGGCGGCGGGAGAACGGCACCCGGGGACCATTGAGCTGTTGGTGCAGGAGATCAGCATAACGCGCGCCGCCGCGCCCACTGCGGGTTCCACAGGGGTACGGCGGCGCTGGCGGGTGCCGTGGCGGGTGCGGAAGGGTGCTACTCGTCGCTGTTGGCGTTGGGCAGCTTGGCCGAGATCACGTCCATCACCGTGCTGTCGGTGAGGGTGGAGACGTCGCCGAGCTGGCGGTTCTCCGCCACGTCACGCAGCAGCCGACGCATGATCTTTCCGGAGCGCGTCTTCGGCAGCTCCGGAACCACCATGATCTGGCGCGGTTTGGCGATGGGCCCCAGGGAGGCGCCGACGTGGGACCGGAGTTCGCTGACCAGGTCGTCACCGCCGTTGCCGACCTCGCCCCGCAGGATCACGAAGGACACGATCGCCTGCCCGCTCACCGGGTCGGCCGCGCCCACGACCGCCGCCTCGGCGACGGAGGGGTGGGAGACCAGGGCCGACTCCACCTCGGTGGTGGAGATGTTGTGGCCGGAGACGAGCATGACGTCGTCCACCCGGCCGAGCAGCCAGAAGTCGCCGTCCTCGTCGCGTTTCGCTCCGTCCCCGGGGAAGTACAGGCCCTCGAACCGGGACCAGTAGGTCTCCCTGTACCGCTGGGGGTCGCCCCAGATCCCGCGCAGCATGGCGGGCCAGGGCTCGCGCACCACGATGTAGCCGCCCTCCCCGTTGGGGACGGAGGCTCCCGTCTCGTCCACGACGTCGGCCGCGATACCGGGAAGGGGCTGCATGGCGGCCCCGGGTTTGCCCGAGTGCACACCCGGCAGCGGGGAGACCATGATCGCCCCGGTCTCGGTCTGCCACCAGGTGTCCACGACGGGGGTACGGTCGCCGCCGATGTTCTTCCGGTACCACATGTAGGCCTCGGGGTTGATCGGCTCGCCGACCGAACCCAGCACCCGCAGGCGGGACAGGTCGTATCCGGCCGGGATGTCCTCGCCCCACTTCATGAACGTGCGGATCGCCGTGGGGGCCATGTACAGCAGTGAGACCCCGTACTTCTCGGCGATCTCCCAGAAGCGCCCCTTGTGCGGGGTGTCCGGGGTGCCCTCGTACATCACCGAGGTGGCGCCGTTGGAGAGCGGACCGTAGACGATGTAGGAGTGGCCGGTCACCCACCCGATGTCGGCGGCGGTCCAGAAGACGTCGCTCTCGGGTTTGAGGTCGAACACCGCCCAGTGGGTGTAGGAGACCTGGGTCAGGTACCCGCCGGTGGTGTGCAGGATGCCCTTGGGTTTGGCGGTGGTGCCGCTGGTGTACATGATGTACAGCGGGTGCTCGGCGTCGTGCGCCTCGGCGTGGTGGCGGGTGTCCTGGCGGTCGACGATGTCGTGCCACCAGACGTCGCGCCCCTCGGACCAGTCGATCTCCTGGCCGGTGCGCCGTACGACGAGGACGTTCTCCACCGCGGGACGGTCGCGCACCGCCTCGTCGACGGCGGGTTTGAGGGAGCTCGGCGCGCCGCGGCGGTAACCGCCGTCGGCGGTGACGACGAGTTTCGCCTCGCTGTCGTCCAGGCGGGTGCCGAGCGCGTCCACCGAGAAACCACCGAAGACCACCATGTGGATAGCGCCGAGTCGGGCGCACGCCAGCATGGCGACGACCGTCTCCGGGATCATCGGCATGTAGATGGCGACCCGGTCGCCCTTGGACACGCCGAGTTCCGTCATGGCGTTGGCGGCCTGGCACACCATCCCGGTGAGCTGGGCGTAGGTGATGGCCCGGCTGTCGCCGGGTTCACCCTCCCAGTGGATGGCGACCCGGTCCCCCAGTCCCGCCTCGACGTGGCGGTCCAGACAGTTGACCGCGGCGTTGAGCTTGCCGCCGCCGAACCATTCCGCGAACGGCGGGTTCCACTCCAGGACCTTGTCCCAGGACCGTTCCCAGGTCAGGCGACGGGCCTGCTCCTCCCAGAAGCTGAGGGGATCGGCGGACGCAGCCGCGAAGGCGTCGCTCGTGACGTTCGCGTGGGCGGCGAGCTCCGGAGGCGGTGGGAACCGGCGCGTCTCCTGCAGCAGGTTGGACAGCGTCTCGCTGCCCTGTTCCTGGGGGGTCTGAGCCACGGTTACTCCTCCTCGGTCGGTTGTGATGCGCCCGATAGGCACAAGTGGTCCATACCACTTCATCAACCGAACAGTGGTAGCCACAAGTGGGGCCTGGCCACAACCTCTGTTACTGACGCGTAGGCTTTGTGGTGTGAATTCGGTTTCAGATGACCCGCTACAGCGGATAGCGGAGCTTCCCGGTGTTGACGAGGCCGTCCAGGAGACGCGTTCGGTGGTCGACCGCCTGCTGGGCCACCGCATCCTGCGACGGCGCAGTACGGACGTGTCGCTGGAGTCCGCGTTGCGCGGAGCCCGCGCCTCCGCGGCCCTGGAAGGAGCCGAGGCGCCGCTGGAGCACGTGCGCTCGGGCGAGAGTGACGACCCCCGGGTCACGGGTGCGCTGCGCGTCTCCGGTGAGCTGGGGACGCTGGTCGACACATGGTCCAAAGCCCCGCACCAGGTACTGGCACGGTTGCACACCCTCGCGGCGGCCGACAGTGTTCCCACCGGCGCTCTCGGGCGCCCGCGGACGCGCGAGCAGACCTCTGAGGACGTTCTCGGTGTCGGACCCGCTCCGGGCGCCGAACAGGTCCCCGCGCGGCTGAGGGCGTTGAACACGCTGCTCAACACCCCGGGGACGGTCCCCGCGCTCGTGGTCAGCGCCGTCGTCCACGGGGAGCTGGCGACGCTGCGCCCGTTCGGATGGGGGGACGGCCTGGTCGCGCGTGCCGCGGAGCGGCTGACACTGGTCGAACGCGGCCTGGACCCCAAGTCGCTGGTCCCTCCGGAAGTGGGCCACGCGGAGTCGGCCGAGGAGTACGCGAGGGCGCTCCACGACTACACCACGGGCACCCCCGAGGGGATGGCCGCGTGGGTGACGCACTGCTGCCGGGCGGTCGCGGCGGGCGCGCGGGACTCGCTGGCGACCTGTGAGGCGTTGAAGCGCGGGTGAGCTGGCACATTCTTCCCGTGTGAATCCCAGGCAGCGAGAATTTGAATATTGAACCTCGCCGAGCCGTCCGCCCCGTCATTCCGTGCCCCCGAGGGCTTTCCCGCCGGCGGGAATGACGGGAGAGGCTCCGGAAGAGGGGTCACACAGAACGGTGCCCCGCGCGGTCTTTCCGAACCGCTCGAGGCACCGTCAGCAGCACGTGTCACCGGGCTATCATGCGTGCGAGTCATATTATCCCGACCGGGTTCGCCCCTGCTGGCATTGCCCGGATGCGGGCTAGCCCATTACGGCTTGGTAACGCGTGGGTACCCGGATACCGTGTGCGGTGGGCATATCCACCCTCTGGTTTCTTTCTACCCCAGAGACCCGGTGCGGAAAAGGGCGCGGCAGGGCGCCGAAACAGGATTTCACCTTCGCCCGGGCAAGGCTTTATGGTAACATTACGTATCGAATATGTTACTTCCGCTCCGGCGCCTTCGGTGGTCGTTATGACAGCTTCCTTTTCCCCGTTCACCCTCTCCGGATCCGGATAGGGAATGTCCCGCGCGGACGCCCCCGTCCGAATCCCGAGCACGGTTCGGGACACACGTCGCTCCGAGGATGGAGCGTGTTCCGACCTCCCGTACGACGGCCCGGCACACCCACACGATCTTTCCCGGAAAGCGGAACCGGCTCTACCCCCCCGGAGCCGGACCGCGCGACGGCCCCCGCTATCCCCCCGGCGGGGGCCGTCGCCTTTTCCGTGACGTGACCGTCCACAACCAGCGAACCCGGCTTCCCCCAGAGGCCCGAGCCTCCGACCATGGAGACACCGACGCCACGCGCTGGGAGGCTCCATGGACGCACCGCGCCCGCTGCTCGTCACCGACGACGCCGAACTCCTCGACGACCTGCTCCGGTTGGCCGCGACCGCCGCCGTCGACGTCACGGTCGCGCACACGACGCCGCACGCCGCACGCGACTGGACACAGGCCCCGCTCGTCATCGCGGGAACGGACCTCCTGCCCGAGCTCGCCGAGCTCCGCCCCGACCCGCACCCGAACATCATCACCGTCAGCAGGGAAACCGACCACCAACCGCAACACGACCAGGCGCTGGCCAACGCGGCGCTCCGGATCGGGGCCCGCACCCTCCTCGCGCTGCCCGACGACGAGGGCACCCTGGTCGACCTCCTCGCCGACGCCACCCAACCCCGTTCCCGCTCCTCCCTGACGGTGGCGGTCCTCGGCGGCCGCGGCGGAGCGGGAGCGAGCCTGCTCTCGGTCGCCCTGGCCCATGCCGGCCAACGCGCCGGAGCACGCACCGCGCTCATCGACGCCGACCCGCTCGGCGGCGGGCTGGACCTGCTGCTCGGCCACGAGAGGACACCGGGAACGCGCTGGAACGACCTCACGTCCCGGGAGGGTCGGATGAGCTGGCCCGCCCTGCGCGACACCCTTCCCGCTCCTGGCGGCATCACCCTGCTCACGTGGGAGCACGGCCCCGCAACCCCCGTCCCGGTGCCAGCGATGCGCGCCGTCCTCTCCTCGGCCAGCCGGGGCTCGGACCTGGTGGTGCTGGACCTCCCCCGCGACCCGGACGCCGCGGCGGAGGAGGCACTGCGGCGCAGCACCGTCGCACTCCTCGTCGTCCCCGCGGAGCTGCACGCGGTGATGGCAGCGCGGCGCGCCGCGGCGCGGGCGCGGAAGCACGCCCGCGACCTGCGCGTCGCCTGCCGGTCCAGTTCCTGCGACTTCCCCGCGGATACCGTGCGCCACGCCCTCGGACTCCCGTTGGCGGGAGACATACCAGCCGAACCCGGGCTGGCGCGCACTCTGGACCGCGGCGACCCGCCGGCCTGCGGAGGGAGAACCCCGCTCTCCCGGTTCGCCGACACGTTCGTGTCCCGGATACGTGCCGAACACGGCGACAGCGAGGTGCCGCAGTGAACGGGGCCGCTCCTCCCTCCCCCGAACTGCTGGAGGCGGTGCGCGCGCGGCTGGCGCGGGACGGTGCCGAACCGACACCGGCCCGGGTGGCGGCGGCACTGCGCGCCGAGGGGGATGTGCTCGGGGACGCCGAGGTCCTCGCGATCGTCCGCTCGCTGCGCGCCGAACTCGCCGGAACCGGACCGCTCGACCCCCTCCTCGGCGATCCCGGGACCACCGACGTCCTCGTCAACGGTCCCTCGGAGGTGTGGGTCGAGGACGCACACGGACTGCGCCGCAGCGAGGTCAGTTTCCCCGGCGAGGACGCGGTGCGCAGGCTCGCCCAGCGGCTGGCCGCCCAGGCGGGGCGCCGGCTCGACGCCGCGGCCCCGTGGGTGGACGCTCGGCTGCCGTCCGGGGCGCGGTTCCACGCCGTGCTGCCTCCCGTCGCACCGGAGGGGACGTGCCTGTCGCTGCGCCTGGGGCGACGGCGCGTGTTCTCCCTCGCCGAACTCGTGGACGGCGGCGGGCTCCCGGCCAGCGGCGCCCGGTTGTTGCGGGCGCTCGTGGCTTCCCGGTCGGCGTTCCTGATCTGCGGCGGCACCGGGACGGGAAAGAGCACCCTCCTTTCCGCGCTGCTGTCCCTGGTGGACCAGCGCGAACGGATCCTGCTCGTGGAGGACTCCGCGGAGCTGCGCCCGGAACACCCGCACGTCGTCCGGTTGCAGGCGCGACCGCCCAACATCGAGGGAACCGGCGAGGTGAGCATGGGCCAGCTGGTGCGGCAGGCGTTGCGGATGCGCCCCGACCGTCTGGTGGTGGGAGAGGCGCGCGGAGCCGAGGTGTCGGAACTGCTGGGGGCCCTGAACACCGGGCACGAGGGCGGAGCCGGAACGGTGCACGCCAACACGGCCCAGGACCTGCCGGCCCGGGTCGAGGCTCTGGCGTGCGCCGCCGGGCTCAGCCGCACGGCGGCGCACAGCCAGCTCGCCGCCACCCGGGTGCTCGTGGTGCACCTGGTGCGGGATGCCGGTGGTGTCCGGAGGGTAGCCGAGGTGTGCGTCCTGCGGCAGGACGGTTCCGGGATGGTGCGGGTGGTGCCCGCCGTCAGCTTCCATCCCGACGGGGGCGTCACCGAGCGGGAGGGGGCCGAGGAGCTCGCCGCCCGGTTGGGCCGCGCGTGGCACCCGTCCCCCGGGGAGGTGTGATGCCTTTCCCGGACCTCCTTCCCGGGGAGACGCACTGGCTCGCCGCGCGCGCCGGGTGGCTGGTGGCGGTCGGGCTCCTCGGGTGGGCGCTGTCCGGCGCGGTGCCGCCCCCGTCGGTGTGGCGGTTGCGGACACTGGCACCGGGGAGGGGAACGGTGCGGTGGCGCACGGCGGCGCGCCACCGTGCGGGAGAGCTCCGGGAACGCGCCGGCGCGTGGTTCGACGCCGTCTCCGGCCGCGGCCGCGGGCGCCGGCAGCGCGCGGTCGTCGAACTGTGCCGGATCCTCGCCGCCGAGCTGCGCGCCGGCCGTACTCCCGCGGAGGCGCTCGCGTCGAGTGTTTCCCGCATCGACCCGGTGGTGGCCGCCGAGTTCGCGCCGTTGGCCAACGTCGCCTGGCCGGGTGAGGACCTCACCCTGACGCTGGGAACGATGGCGCACCGGTCCGGCAGCGCGGGACTGGGTTACCTGGCCGCCTGTTGGCGGGTCTCCTCCGACACCGGAGCGGGGCTCGCCGGGGTGGTCGAACGGTTGGCCGACAGTCTCGCGCGCGACGAGGCGCAGCGCCGGGAGTTCTCCGCCCAGTTGGCCGGGCCGCGCAGCACCGCTCTGCTGCTGAGTGTGCTGCCCGGCGCCGGGGTCGTGATGGCGGCCCTCGTGGGGGCCTCCCCCGTGGCGTTCCTGTTCACTACCCCGGCGGGGTGGGGGTGCCTCCTCGGTGGGGCCGCCCTGAACGTGGCGGGGGTGTGCTGGATCAACCGGATGGCACGCCGCGCTCTGACCGCTGTCGACCCGGGGTGAGTCCCGATGACCGTGCTGGAGATCGCTGTCGTCGCGCTGGGTACGGCGGCGGTGTGGTTGCTCACCGCCGCCGGTGGGCCTACCGGCCGTGCCCGGCTCGCCGCGCTGTTGGACCGGAGGCGGCCGGGACTACGGCGGTTCCGTTCGGCGGGCACGGTCCGTGTGGTCGTGGCGTGTGTCCCTCCCGTTGCGCTCGCTGTGCTCCTCGGTCCGCTGCCGGGCGCCGTGGCGGGTGCCCTCCCGGGGTTCGTGCTGTGGTGGTGGGCGGGGCGACGGAACCGGGGGAACGGCCGGCGCGGACACGCCCGGATCGCCGCGGGGGTTCCGCTCGTCGTGGACCTGCTCGTCGCGGGGTTGCGGGCGGGCGGGACGACGCTCGGGGTGGTGGCCGCGGTAGGGGAGGCGGTGGAGGGGCCGCTCGGTTCCGCCCTGGAGGGTGTGGCCCGGCGCCTGCGGTTGGGGGAGGAACCGGCCGCGGCGTGGGAACAGGTGGACGGCCCGGCGGAGCTGGCCGCGGTCGGCCGGGCGTTCGCCCGGGCGGCGGAGACGGGGGCTCCGGCCGCCGACGTTCTGGAACGCTACTCCGCGGAGCTGCGCAGCGACGCGCGGACGCGGGCGCACGCCCACACCCAGCGGGTCGGTGTGTGGGTGGTGGCCCCGTTGGGGGTGTGTTTCCTTCCCGCGTTCGTCCTCATCGGTGTCGTCCCGCTCGCCGCGGGTCTGCTGGTCGGGGTCGCGCCGGGGTGAGGGTCACCGTGCGGACCTGCGGCGTCCCCGGTACCGCGGCGGGAAACGCGGCCAGCCGACGCTGAGACGCAACGCCAGGGTCCCCGCCGCCAGCACCGCCAGTACCACCGTCGCCGCGGTTCCCACGGCGCGTTGGGTGGGTGAGGAGGGCCGCCGCGGTTCGGAGCCGCCCGCTTTCCGGGCGTCGGACGCGTGGGAGGGGGAGGGTACCGGAGGTTGTTCCGGTACCTGGGGCCGTGGCGGCGACGGGGCCGCGCCGCCCGAGGCGGAGGCACTCGGGGCGGTGCGGGTAGGGCCCGTCGGGGAGGGCGAGGGGGCGGCGTCGTGGGAGGGAGTGGCGGAGGGTGCTGTTTCCCGTTCCTCCCGTGGCGGTTGGGGAGGAGCCGGCGGCGGGGGTTCCCGTTCCACCAGCGTCCGCACCGGCTCCTCCCCAGGCTGTGGAAGGGGGGCGGGGGGCTCCTGCGGTCCGGTGCCGGGGGAGGTTTGCGGAGCGGGCGTCGGCTCGGACGGAGCGGCAGCGGAGGGGGTGGCCGCGGGCGCGGACGGTTCCGGTCCGGGCGGGACGGTGCCGGCCTCCTGGGGCGCGGCCCGGAGGGCGAGGACAGCGCAGAACACGACGAGGGTGAGGGGGACAGGGGAAAAGCACGGGGTCAGCATCGGCACTCCAACCTCGCGGGGACGCGCGCTACTCCAGTCGGCTGGGACCAGCACGGGAGCGGGCCCGCACCTCGCCCGGCCACACCGGGGTCGGCATGCGGGTTTCCACGGTGACGGTGCGTCCGCGGCGGGTGCACTCCGCCAGTCGGGCACCGTTGGCCTCGGCCGTGTCGCGGGCGGTGGAGCAGACGCCCTGAGGGCCGCCGTCGACGCGGTGGGCGGCCGCCAGCGCCGCCAGGTCGGCCGCGGCAGCGGCCTGGTGCCGGTCGGCGCGGACGCTGGTCACGACCAGCACGGCGGCGGCGCAGCACCAGAGCACGAGGCACAGGGCCAGTACCCACACGGTTCCGGACCCGGAATCCGCTCCGCCGCCGGATGCCGCTGTGGCTCGGTTCAGCGGTCCGGTCACGGGTATCTCCTCCCGGCTCTCACGGTTCGACCCGGGTGGTGGCGGTGTCGCTGACTCTGAGGGGAAGCGCCCCCGCAGGGCCCAACCGGACGGACGCGCGCACGGCCACCCGGACGAACCCGTCGGTTTCGGAGAGCGCGATCCCGGCGTTGTCCGGGGCGGCGTCGGCGGCGACGGCACGGGCCGCACGGTCGCTGTCCCCCCGCGCCAGCGCTCGCGCGCCCAGACGCGCGGCGTCCACGCACGCGATGTGGGTGGAGGCGGCGGTCAAGGCGGCGAGAGCGATACCCAGCACCAGCATCAGGGACGGCAGCGCAACGGCGGTCTCGGCGGTGACCATGGCGCGGTCACTCCGCGGTGCGCAGCGCATCGATGATGATCCGGGTGAGCTCCGCCCGGATGTCGTCGCTGGTCAGGATCGTGAACAGTACGGCGGCGAAGGCGACGGCGGCAGCCGTGCCGACGGCGTACTCGGCGGTGCTCATACCGTCGTCGCGGCGACGGGAAGGGGCGGGCGCACACGGCCCGCCGCGAGCGGGGGTGCGGGGCGGTGTCATGGCAACCTCCGGCGGAGTGGGTGGCGTCGCGTCCCGGTAACCGGGCACTGTGCCCTCAGACTCTCCGCACCGCCCCGGAACCGGAAGAGTCCACCCACACCCTGTGGACGCACCGCACGGCGAGTCCGCCACCACGCCCCTGGCCGGAACGGCCCCGCTGCGTTCCGGAGGCGTGGTGGTTCCGCGCGACGAGCGCACAGCGCTGCGGTACGTCCGGACGCGGACTACACCGGCTCGTCGGAGTTCGCGGCCCGAGGGCCGCGGTGTGTCCGGAACGCCACGGCCACCGTCCCGACGACCACCGCGATCCCCACCGCGGCCAGCAGCGCGTTCGGAAGGCCGTTGGCGACGCTCAGCCAGGGGGTGTCCGCGCGCCGCCGCAGGTCCACCACGGCCGCGGCGGCCAGCACCAGCAGCATCGGCGGACGCCACCGGGCGTGGTAGCCGGCGATGGCAACGAGAACGGCCCCGACCACGGCCGTCGGGAGCATCGGGGACAGAACTATCCACATCGCGGTGTCCAGCATGCTGGGATCGGGAACCGGCGGATCGTCCGGCCCGGGGTAACGAGTCGCCCGCTCCCCGGAATCGAACACCTGCGTGAGGTACTCCCCGAGGGCGTAGACGGTGAGCGCCACCAGCGCGAACGCCGCGCCGATCCCCGCTGCCCCCTTCGCCGAGCGCGCGGACCAGTAGCTCAGCAGGACCGGGACCGTGCACCATCCGAGGTAGGTGTCGACCAGCGTGACCAGCGCGAAGTAGAGCAGGGCGAGCAGCGTATGGTGTTGTGTCCCGGACTCCCGCGCCGTGTACGGAACCCGGTCAGCGCCCACCGACGCCAGGCCGACAGCGGCACCGCCGACGAGCAGAACCAGAGCGACGAGCACCACGCGACGGCGCCCCACGAACACCTCCACGAGGTTCACGACCGGACTGGGCGGGTGCTCACCGTGTCATGCTCTCGGCGGTGCCGAACAGGCCCGGCGACGGCCGTTTCCCGTCAGCGGATCGTTCCGCCCATGGCCGGCCGGAACGATCCGCGGCCGTCGCGCTAAAGAGACTACTGTCCCAGGCTCGTCAGGAGCGCGAGATTGTTGTCGTCAGCTTGGACGCCGAGGACGTTGGTGCTGATGTTGTTGAGCGTGTCATCAACATCAACGAGGTCGTCGTCATTAACCACAACGAGGTCGTTGGGATCGACCACGGCGGCGGCGGGCGCGGCCAGTGGGCCGACCAGGACAGCAGCCCCCAGGGCCACGGTGACGACGGACGCGCGCGTGAGCTCGTTTCGCATGATCTCCCCTTTTCTCGTTCGCCTGCATTTCCGACCCCACCCTGGCCGCGCCACCACACGAACACGGAGCAGACACTCTGAGTAATGGGATGATTTTTATCCAAGGATCACGAAACCGGACATTTCCTGGAAAGAACTACCAGCATTCCTTCAAAACGAAGCACTCGCCAACTACTCTGAGTAGTTATAGTGACGGGATTCCCCGCTGAATCCGCGCGGATACCTTCACTCCCGGCCTGCCTTCGGGGCTGCTGTGGGGACGGCGCGGCGCCCATGCAGCAGGCAGACACACAGCGCCCGAAACAGAGGCGGGCAGCGTGTGTCGGGGGTTTCCCTCGGGGAGGAGCGCGACCATGACGCGATCAGCGGCGGGTGGACACAGCAGGCGCGCGGAAGGGTAGGGAGCCGTAAGCATCCCCGACCTATGGCCAACCCGGATCATCCCCGCGTGCGCGGGGAGCATCGGCGAACTACGCCTACGACAACTGGGCCTGGGGGCCCATCCCCGCGTGCGCGGGGAGTCATGAGGAGGGAGGCAGCGCCGCGAGCGCGCCCCGGGGTCCATCCCCGCGTGCGCGGGGAGCATGGAGTGGGGTTTCACGATGCCGTTGATGGACCGGGTCCATCCCCGCGTGCGCGGGGAGCATCATGAGTACCGTTCCCATGATGGTGGCAAACTCGGGTCCATCCCCGCGTGCGCGGGGAGCATTTGTGCAGGGACCAGTCGGCCGGGTCGCCCCAGGGTCCATCCCCGCGTGCGCGGGGAGCATATGTGGTCGGTGTTGCTCCCGTTCTCGTCAGAGGGTCCATCCCCGCGTGCGCGGGGAGCATGAGGTCGACGCCATGCCGACCTTGGAGGAGCCGGGTCCATCCCCGCGTGCGCGGGGAGCATTCGGTGGAACCATCGCTATCGATTTCGATGGAGGGTCCATCCCCGCGTGCGCGGGGAGCATGCGCTGGGTCGCGCGGTCGCGGCGCTCATGCAGGGTCCATCCCCGCGTGCGCGGGGAGCATCCTCATCGACCTGGGACTTTACTCGACGCGCACCCCTGTGTGTGCAACTTCTTGATATACGGGCATTACGGACAAAACCCTTGACCACACCGCGATAACCCCTCCCACGACATGGCCCGATCCGGACCACCTCCCTCTCCAGCCGGCGCCGCACTCCTCCAGCCTGCCACCCCTCCCCTTCCCAACCGTGTTCCGGAACGAGCGGGACCAGGGCACCCGACCCGGACGGAGACGGCCCGCTCCGCGGCGTTCCGGAAGGCACCGCCTAGCCGAGCAGTGTGTCCAGCAGCCGCAACGCACCGGCCTTGCTCAGCGGTTCGTTGCCGTTCCCGCACTTCGGCGACTGGACGCAGGAGGGGCAGCCCGTGGGGCAGGCGCACTCGGCCACGGCGTCGCGCGTGGCACGCAGCCAGTCCGCCGCGGCGTTGTAGCCACGTTCGGCGAACCCGGCTCCGCCCTGGTGCCCGTCGTAGACGAACACGGTCAGCAGACCGGTGTCCGGGTGCAACGCCGTGGACACCCCGCCGATGTCCCACCGGTCGCACGTGGCGAACAGCGGGAGCAGACCGATCGCGGCGTGCTCGGCCGCGTGCGCCGCCCCCCGAAGCTCCACCCCCTCGGCGCGCAGCCGCTCGGTCGCCTCGGCGTCCAGCGTCCACCACACCGCGCGCGACACCAGGGTGCGCTGGGGCAGGTCGAGGCGCTGCTCGCCCAGCACCGCACCGGTCCGGACATCGCGTTTGAGGAAACCCACCACCTGCCGGGCGACCTCCACATCGCCCACGTGGACCGTGGCGCTGTCCCACCGCTGCTGGTGGCTGGTGCCGCGGATACTGATCTCGGTCGTCTCCCGCGACCAGGTGGTGTACTCGGGAGCCGCCGGGCGCACCAGGGCGACCCCGTCGTCCACGTCGAGGCGGTCCACCACGTAGGTGGCCTCCTGGTGCAGGTAGACCGCGCCGTCGTGCACACTCCCGTGCGCGGCGGCCTCGTCCACCGTCCCGAGGAGCTGTCCGGTGGCGGCGTCCACGATCTGCACCTGCGACCCACCGGTGCCCCGGATATCGGTCATGCCACTGGCGCGTTCGTTGTGTGTCCAGAACCAGCCGCGTGGTCGACGACGGAGCCATTTCCGGTCCACCAGATCCGCGACCACGGTCTCGGCCTGGGGACCGAACAGGGTGAGGTCCGCGTCGGTCAGCGGAAGCTCGGAGGCCGCGGCGCACAGGTGCGGCGCCAGGACGTAGGGGTTGTCCGGGTCGAGTACCGTCGCTTCGACACAACGGCCGAGGGTCGCCTCCGGGTTGTGGACCAGGTAGGTGTCCAGCGGGTCGTCGCGCGCGATGAACACGGCGAGCGCGTCCCCGCCGCCGCGTCCGGCGCGGCCCGCCTGCTGCCACAGGGAGGCCCGGGTTCCGGGCCAGCCGGCGATCAGGACGGCGTCCAGCCCCGTGACGTCCACGCCGAGTTCCAGCGCGCTGGTGGTGGCCAGGCCCACCAGTTCCCCGCTGCGCAGCTCCTCCTCCAGCTCTCGTCGGTCCTCGGCGAGGTATCCGGCCCGGTAGGCGGCCACCTTCCGGGCCGGATCGGCGACGCCGGTGTTGGCCAGGAGACGCTGGGAGGTGCGGGCCGTCACCTCGGCGGACTGGCGCGACCGGACGAAGGCCAGGGTGTGGACACCGTCACCCACCAGCCCGGCGAGGATGTCCGCGGCCTCCGCGGTGGCGGCGCGCCGCAGTGGCGCCCCGTTCTCGCCGGTCTGTCCGGTGAGTTCCGGTTCCACCAGGGCGAAGCTCAGCGCGGGGCGCGGGGAGGTGTCCGCGCTGACAGCGCGCACGGGCAGGCCGACGAGGTCGGCCGCGCTCTCCTCCGGCGTGCCGGTGGTGGCCGAGGCCAGGACGAAGGTGGGTTCGGAGCGGTAGCGCGCGCAGAGTCGGCGCAGCCGTCGGATGATCTGTGCCACGTGGGAGCCGAACACGCCCCGGTAGTAGTGGGCCTCGTCGACCACGACGTAGCTCAGCCGCCGCAGGAACCCCGACCAGCGGGAGTGCTGGGCCAGGAGGGAGTGGTGCAGCATGTCCGGGTTGGTGAGCACGTAGTTGGCGTGCGCGCGTATCCAGGAGCGCTGCTCCGCGGGGGTGTCCCCGTCGTAGGTCGCCGCGCGCATTCCGGGCAGGTCGAGCTCCTCCAGGAACCGCCGCTGGTCGGCCGCCAGGGCCTTGGAGGGGGAGAGATACAGCACGGTCCGCCCGCTGTCGACGGCCTCGGCGGCCGGCAGCAGGAAAGCCAGCGATTTCCCCGACGCCGTGCCGGTGGCTATGATCACATTGTTACCGGAACGCGCGAGGTCCGCTGCGGTGACCTGGTGGGACCACGGGAGCGTGATCCCCAGACCGGCGAGCCGCTCCGGCACGAAGGAGGGCACCCATTCCGGCCAGTTTTCGGTCGTACCGCGGCTGCGGGGAAGCCGTTCGACATGTGTCACTCTCGCGTTCCGGATATGGTCACGCCACGAACGCTGCGGTGTCGAGTCCCACCCGCTCACGCAATGCCCTCCTCATCGGGGGTCGCACAACACAGGAGGCGGCACCTGCCACGGTGCCGGTTTCAGTGTCGCAGGTGGGGGAAGAGACGCTCGGTGGCGTGGTTTCTTGTGTAGGCGGGACGGCACCACGGGCAGACGTGGTTGAATGCCGCCCTGCGGGGTAACGCCCGGCAAAGATCACTCGCGGTTTATCGCGGTACGGCGTTGGAGGACTCGTGGATTTGAAGCTTGACCATTACACCGAAGGCGACACCGAGATCGTCGTCGTTGAGGGCGAGATCGACGTCTATACCGCACCACGGTTGCGCGAGCTCCTGATCGATCTTGTGAACAAAGGCAACTTCCACCTCGTCGTGAACATGGAGAAGGTGGAGTTCCTCGACTCGACGGGTCTCGGGGTGCTCGTTGGCGGTCTGAAGCGCGTCCGCGCGCACGACGGCACCCTCGACCTCGTCTGCACGCAGGAGCGCATTCTGAAGATCTTCAGGATCACCGGGCTGACCAAGGTTTTCGGTATTTACGAGTCGATCCAGGAAGCGATCGACAAGCGGCAGTCCAAATAGCGACGTAACGAGCGAACGATGGCACGTGTCCAGCTCACGATCAGTGCGCTTCCCGCGCACGTACGCACGGCCCGGCTTATGGCCACGGCCGTGGCACGGCGTGCCGGCATCGCCGAATCCATCCTCGACGAAGTCCGGCTGGCGGTTGGTGAGGCGTGTTCGCGTGCGGTGGAGGCACACCGCGCGCACTGCCCCGACCAGTCGATCCGGTTGGAGTTGATCGACAGCGCCGAGTCACGTCCCCCCGAAGCGGACCAGACCAACGGGACGGCGTCGAACAACGGGCAAGCCGCCCAGCGTTTCGAGGTCGTCGTCTCGGACCAGGCGCCGGTCGAGGAGCCGAGTTCGACGGTGCCCCCGCACATCTCCGAAGGCGCCAGTATCTACATGGACGAACAGACGCCCCCGGGCGGCGTGTCAGGCCTCTCCCCCGAGGTGGGGCTCGCTGTGATCGCCGGGTTGGCCGACGACGTCAGCATCGAGCCGAACGAGCACGGCACCGTGGTCCGGATGAGCTGGCCTCTGGGGAACGCCGACGCGGAGGACACCGAACTCGTCGGCTGAGTCTCCCACGCGGGGGCGCCTTCAGGGACGATGGAGGCGCCCCGCAGAAGTCGTGTCCAGGGTCCTCTGCGGCCCGCCCGTCTCCGGTTGGCCCTCCGGGAGCGCCTTCCCGTGTCGGCACCGGTCGTCGCGGACGGCACGGCTCCCCACCTACCGCTCTTCCCGGGCGGCGGCCGTTCGGGTACTCCCGGCGGTCACTCGCACTCCCCCGGGGAGACCGGTTCGGTCGCGTCGGCCCCCTCGGCGGCGTTGTCGGCCACCTCGTCGGCGGTGAGGACGTAGCCGGTCTGGTCCTCGTTGGTCGCCGCCGCGAACACGACCCCGTAGACGGTTCCGTCGGGTGACAGCAGCGGACCTCCCGAGTTCCCGGGGCGCACCTCGGCCCGCACCTGGTAGATCTCCCTGCTGACCTGCTGCGAGTGGTAGAAGTCGGGGCCCTGCGCGGTCTGCTCCGCGCGCACCCGTGCCGGGACCACGGTGAAGCCGTTGTTCCGGGGGAAGCCGGCGACGACGGCGTCGTCGCCCTTGCGGGCCTCGGTGTCGAACTCGAGGGGGTCGAGTTCGAGGTCGGGCACGTTCAGCACGGCGATGTCCTGCTGCGGGTCGAACAGCACGATGTCGGCCGGCAGCTGCTGGCCGGAGCGTGTGGAGACGCGCAGGTTCTGGGTGACCCCGGCCACGACGTGCGCGTTCGTCATGACGTGCCCGTCCTCGTAGACGAAGCCGGTACCTTCCACCCGCCGCTGGCACTCCGGTGCCGTCCCCAGGACCTTGACGATGCTCTGTCCCGCCTCGCGCATCTCGGGGGTGGAGAGGGCGTCCGGGTCGGGCGGGTTGACCTCGGCCGGCTCGCCGGTGCCGAGCCCGCTGAACACCTGCGGGAAGGAGCTCTGGTCGACGATCTTGCGGAAGGTGGAGAACCACATCTCGGCGGAGTCGGGCATCACCCGGTCGACCGCCCGCAGCACCCGCGACTCGTTCACCTGCGGAGTGACGACGGGAAACGCGGAGTTGGCCACGGCGCTCCCGACGAGCCAGCTCACCAGGAGCATGGCGACGACGTTGACCAGCGCGCCGCCCAGCGCGTCGAACACGCGCGCGGAGCTCCACGTGACGCGGTTGCGCAGCATGGCGCCGAGGTAGGAGGTGAGGTACTGTCCCATGGCCGCGCACAGGAAGACGACGGCGATCGCGAGTACCGCCTGGTAGGTGGGATCGGTGACGAACCGTTGGATCACACCCGGCGCGGCGATCGCGGCGAGGACGCCTCCGCCGAGGAAACCGGAGAAGCTCAGTACTCCGACGATGAATCCCTGCCGGTACCCGGAGGCGGCGAACAGCAGCGCCAGGATGACGAGGACCAGGTCCAGTACGAGCCCCTCCATCAGGTTCATGCCCCCCTGTTGTCCGGTGGCCGTTGCGGCAGCACCACGACGGGTTCCGCCCCCTCGGTGCCGTCACGGAGCCGCGGTTGGTCCCACCCGCCCAGTTCGAGGAGCTGGCGCAGGATCGCGGCCGTGAACCCCCACACCAGCATCCCGCGGACGCGGTAGGCGAACCGGATGCCGCCGTCGGGTTCGCGCACCCGCACCTGGTTCGCCGGGGCGGCGAGTTCGCCGACCGGGACGCGGGCGACTCCCGACACCTCGGCGGGGTCGGCGGGACGCACCTCCGACGGGGTGTGCCACCAGGCCAGCACGGGGGTCACCCGGAAGGCGGTGCGTCGGATGTAGAGCTCGGGGAGCCGCCCCAGGACGCGGACGCCGGAGGGGTCCAGTCCGGTCTCCTCGGCGGCCTCCCGCAGGGCGGCGTCCTCCGGCCCGTTGTCGGTGGGCTCCAGCCGGCCGCCGGGGAAGGCGGGTTGTCCGGAGTGCCGCCGCAGCCCGTTCGTGCGTTGGATCAACAGGATGTCGGGGCCGCTGGCGCCCGGTCCGAACAGGATCAGGACCGCGGAGTGGCGCCCGCCCTGGGAGGGCGGGCTGAGGGCGGACGGCACCGGTGCCCGGCGCGCGGCGTCGAGCAGGGACAGTGCCCAGCCGGGCGGTGCGGTTCCGGAGCCGGCCCCTGCCGTCCCGCTCACGAGAACGGTCCGTTCCGGAGGAGGCCGGCGGCCTCGGTCTCGTCGGTGGGCCCCTCACCGTAGGAGGGGCACCAGGGGGCCAGCTCGCAGGCGCCGCAGGCGGGCCGGCGGGAGTGGCAGACGCGCCGCCCGTGCCAGATCAGCCGGTGCGACAGCATGGTCCAGTCCTCCGGCGGGAAGAGCTCCTCGATCTCCCGTTCGACCTTGACCGGGTCGGTCTGCTCGGTCCACCCGAACCGGCGTACGAGCCGCCCGAAGTGCGTGTCGACGGTGAGTCCCGGCACATTGAAGGCGTTGCCCAGGACGACGTTAGCGGTTTTGCGCCCTACGCCTGGTAGTTTTACCAGGTCGTCTAGGTTGTCCGGGACCTCACCGCCGTGTCGCACGCAGAGTTCGTGGCCCAGGGTGATGATGTTGTTGGCTTTGGAGCGGAAGAATCCGGTCGAGCGGATGATTCCCTCCAGTTCCGCCCGGTCGGCGGCCGCGTAGTCCTCGGCCGAGCGGTACCGCGCGAACAGTGCCGGCGTCACCGCGTTCACGCGTTTGTCGGTGCACTGGGCGGAGAGGATCGTAGCGACCAGTAGTTCGAGCGGGTTAGTGAAATCAAGCTCACAGTGCGCCTCGGGATACAACCGGATCAGCTCCTGGTTGATGCGACGGGCGCGTCGCACGAGATCCGTGCGCGACTCGTCCGCCGGGGCGGCGGAACCGTCGTCGTGTGGAGGCGTTGCGGAGGAAGTAGAAAGGTCACCAGACACACTCAAAGACTACGTATTTCCGCGCACCGACCACGAACACGGCGGCCGCTCCACAGGACCGACCGGTTCCCGCACGGCACTGCGAAAACTGTCGGAATTGTCAGGGTCGGCACTCTCCGGTGCGTTGTGGGAACTAGGATCAGGGGTGCTGACGTCGGCTGTGGCGGGTCGGGATCACCCGGACAACAAGCCGAGGTAACGACCTGGTTTCACACTCGGGTGCGATATACGTCACACTGTTGACGATCAGGTTGCAAGGAGGAAGTGGTGGACGAGACCAACGAGGTGCTGCGTAAGGCACCTCTCTTCGAGGCGCTCGACGAGGAGGGCGCCGCAGCGCTGCGCGCCTCAGTGAGCGAGGTACGCCTTGGCCGGGGCCAGACACTCTTCTCCGAGGGGGACGAGGGCGACCGGCTGTTCGTGATCCTCAGCGGCAAGGTCAAGCTGACCCGGACCGCCGTCGACGGCCGGGAGAACCTGCTGAGCGTGATCGGTCCCAGCGAGATGTTCGGTGAGCTCTCCCTGTTCGACCCGCGGCCGCGTACGGCCAGCGCCATCGCCGTCACCGACGTCGTGCTCGCGGGCCTGAGCCACGCCGACCTCCGGCCGTTCATCGCGGCGCAGCCGCAGGTGTCGCTGCAGCTCCTCAAGGCTCTGGCGACCCGTATGCGGCGGACCAACGACGTCATGTCCGACCTGGTCTTCACCGACGTTCCGGGCCGGGTCGCCAAGCAGCTCCTGGACCTCGCCGACCGGTTCGGCAAGGAGGGCGAGGACGGCCTGCACGTGCACCACGACCTCACCCAGGAGGAGCTGGCGCAGCTCGTGGGCGCGTCCCGGGAGACCGTCAACAAGGCCCTCGCGGAGTTCGCACTGCGCGGCTGGATCCGGATCGAGGCCAAGGCCGTAGTCCTGCTCGACATCGAACGGGTGCGCCGCCGGGCCAGGTGAGCGCCCTGCGCACGGCGGCGGGCGGTCAGGTCTCGCCCGCCGCGGCGGGGATGTCGCCGCGCTCGGCCAGGTAGCGCAGCTGGGCTCGCACCGACCACTCGGCCGCGGGACGCGTCTGCGGATCGAGGTCGGTGTAGACGCGTGCGACCACGTCGGCGGGTTCCCGCGCACCAGCGCGCACGGCCTCGGCGACCTGGGAGAGCCGCTCCTCACGGTGTTCGACGTAGGACGTGAGTTTCGCCCACGGTTCGCTGCAGGCCGGCCCGTGCCCCGGAAGCAGCACGCTCACGCCGGCGCTGTCGACGAGGTCGCGCAGCCGGTACAGCGAACGCATGTAGCCCGCCAGGCCGGCGCTGTCGGCGAGGACGGTGGTGCCGCGGCCCAGCACCGTGTCCCCGGTGAGGACGGCGTCGTCCTCGGGCAGGTGGAAACACGCGGAGTCCGAGGTGTGACCGGGGGTGGCCAGTACCCGCAGCCGCAGCCCGCCCACCGGCACCGTCTCACCGTCCCGCAGCACCGCTCCCCCGTCGCAGTGCGCGGCGTCCACGGCCCGCACCGGGGCGCCGGTGAGCTCGCGGAAGTACCGCAGCCCGTCGGTGTGGTCCGGGTGGTGGTGGGTGACCAGGGTCACCGCGAGGCGTTCGCCCGCGGTGCGGGCGACCCGCCGCAGGTGCTCCTCGTCCCGGGGCCCGGGGTCGACCACCGCGGCGTCGCCCGTGTCCGGGTCGCGCACCACCCAGGTGTTGGTGCCGTCCAGCGTCATGGGACCGGGGTTGGGGCACAGCACGCACGTCGCGTGCCGGGTGGCGTACCCGTCGATCTGCATGGCGGACTCTTCCCTCCGGAACCTCAGGGTTCCTCGACACTGTCCGGGAGCGCGGTCCGGCACCGGTCCCCGGTGTCGCGCAGTTCGGGCTCGATCGGCCGAACGTCGCGTCGGGCGTGCAGTATGGCACGCACCGACCCGTGCGCCGCCAGCTCCCCGCACACGGCCACCGTGGGCGGCAGCATGCTCAGTTCCCCGGCGCGCCACCGTTCGACCGCCTCGGCGGGTGGCATCCACGCGACCCGGTCCGCCTCCCCGCCCACGTCCCGGGTGGCGCACCCGGCGGGAAGCGCGGCGGCGAAGAACCGGGTGTCGTAGCGCCGCGGCTCCGTACGCGGCGTGATCCACCGCGCCCACGACCGCAGCAGGTCCCCGCGCACCACCAGCCCGCGGTCGCGCAGGAACCGGGCGAACGACAGGGTTCCCGCGACGAGGGCGTGGCGGTCCTCCTCCCAGTCGGGCCCGCTGGTGTCGGCGACCGGTTCCGCCCCCGGCCGCGCGGCGAGCAGGACCCCCGACTCCTCGAACGTCTCCCGCACCGCGGCGCAGACCAGCCCCTGGGCCATGGGTTCGGTGGCGCCCAGCTCCTCGCTCCAGTGGTGAGTGTCGGGACCGGTCACGGGAATCCCGCGCTCGGTGTCGCGTTCGTCCACCCGCCCGCCCGGAAAGGCGTAGGCGCCCGGCGCGAACGGCATGGAGGCGGCCCGGCGCAGCAGGTAGACCTCCAGCCCGCCGTGTCCGGACGCCTCACCGTCGCGCACCAGCATGACGGTCGCGGCGGCCTTGGCTTCGACCGGTCCGGTACCTGGGTTCGGCACGTCACCTCCTCCAGGGAGCGTCGATCCCGGCGACAGCCAGCCGCCGCGGCACGGGGCCAGGTTACCGGGACCGACGCGGGGTCACTCGGAACGGGCCGCTTCGGCGACCAGCTCCACCTCGACCGGGGCGTCAAGCGGCAGGGCCGCCACCCCGACAGCGCTGCGCGCGTGCACTCCGGCGTCGCCGAAGACCTCACCGACCAGCTCGCTGGCACCGTTGAGGACCTGGGGCTGGTTGTGGAACGACGGGTCGCTCGCCACGAAGCCGACGATCTTGACGATCCGGTTGACGAGCGACAGCTCCCCGACCTCGGCCCTGAGCGCCGCTATGGCGTTGAGGGCGCAGGTCGACGCGAGCTCCTTACCCCGTTCCAGGGTCACCTCGGCACCGAGTTTGCCGGTGCCGGCGAGTTCGCCCGCCACCATCGGCAACTGGCCCGAGACGTAGACGTGGTCCCCGGTGCGCACCGCCGGAACGTAGGCGGCCACCGGCGGCACCACCTCGGGAACGCTCATCCCGAGCGCAGCGATGCGCTCCTCGGGAGTGGCCATGTCACTCCTTCTCCCGCTTCATGTAGGCCACCAGCTGCTGGTTGCGCGGGTCGTTGTCCACGGAGGGCCCGGGGATGACGGAGACCAGCTCCCAGCCATCCTCGCCCCAGTTGTCCAGAATCTGTTTCGTCGCGTGCGACAACAGCGGCACTGTCGCGTACTCCCACTTCGTCATGACCGCCACCCTAATTCTTCGCCAGTCGGTTGGCCGCCGGGGCGGGCGTCGGACATAAACTCCCTCGCGTGGGCGAACGCGATCACGACCGGCAGAACGTGCGGCTGCACGTCGTCACCGGCAAGGGAGGAACCGGTAAGACCACCACGGCTGTCTCCCTGGCGCTGGCACTGGCTTCCGAGGGGAGAAGCGTCCTCGTGGTCGAGGTGGAGGAACGCCAGGGCATCGCCCAGCTCCTGGGGCTCTCCCCCCTGCCGTACGAGGAGCGCAGGATCGCCGCCTCCCCGCACGGGGGCGAGGTGTACGCCCTGGCCGTCGACGCCGAGGCCGCCCTGTTGGAGTACCTGGAACTCTTCTACGGGATGCGCCGGGCCGGCGCGGCCCTCTCCCGGATGGGGGTGGTGGACTTCGCCACCACGATCGCACCCGGCATGCGCGACGTGCTCCTCACCGGGAAAGCCACCGAGGCGCTGCGCCGCACCCGCGGCAGCGGCCGTGACCGGAAGGGGGGAGATCCCGGGCAGGACCCGTTCGCCTACCACGCCGTCGTGCTGGACGCCCCGCCCACGGGCCGGATCAACCGGTTCCTCAACGCCAGCGCGGAGGTGGCGGGCCTCGCCCGGAACGGGCCGATCCGCAACCACGCCGACACGGTCACCGCGACCCTCCGCTCCCCGGCCACCGCGGTGCACGTCGCGACCACCCTGGAGGAGATGCCGGCCCGGGAGGCACTGGACGGGATCGGCGCGCTGGAGAGCGTGGGCCTGAACGCGGGCTCCCTCATAACGACCATGGTCCGCCCTCCCCTGTTCGATCCGGACACGCTGCGCACCGCGGAGACCGACGGCCTGGACCACGACATCCTCTCCCGGGGCCTGGAGGCCGCCGGCCTGGACGACACACAGCGGCTGGCGGACGAGCTGGCGCGGGAGACCGCCCGGCACGCCCGCCACACCCGGGTGGCGGACGGGATACGCCGCCAGCTGCGGGAGTCCGGACGGACGCGTTACGAGCTCCCCCTCGTCGAAGGGGGAATAGACCGGGCGGCCCTGGACCATCTGGCCGACGAACTCCGCAACCAGGGGGCGGTGTGAACCACGGATCCCAGCAGGTGACCCCTCCCACCTTCGACACGGACGCGCTGCTCGACGACCCCCGGACCCGCATAATCGTGTGCTGCGGTTCGGGCGGGGTGGGCAAGACCACCACCGCGGCGGCTCTCGGCGTGCGCGCCGCCGACCGGGGACGGCACGCGGTCGTCATCACCGTGGACCCGGCGCGACGTCTCGCGCAGTCGATGGGGTTGGCCGAGCTCGACAACACGCCGCGGCGCGTGGAGCTGCCGCCCGCCGAGAGCGGGGAACCGGCCGGAACCCTGCACGCCATGACCCTGGACATGAAACGCACGTTCGACGAGGTCGTCCAGACGCACGCCGATCCGGAGCGGGCCCGCCAGATACTGGCGAACCCCTTCTACCAGTCGCTTTCGTCGAGCTTCTCCGGAACCCAGGAGTACATGGCGATGGAGAAGCTGGGACAGCTGCACCAGGCCCAGGACTGGGACCTGATCGTGGTGGACACCCCGCCGAGCCGCTCGGCCCTGGATTTCCTCGACGCCCCGAAACGCCTGGGCCGGTTCCTCGACAGCAAACTCGTCACCCTGCTCAGCGCTCCCGGGAGAAGCGGACCGTTCCGGCTCCTCGGGGCGGGGGTCGGCGCGGTGACCTCCGCCGTCAGCTCGATCGTGGGGGCGCAGCTCCTCAGGGACGTGCAGACGTTCATGACAGCGTTCGACTCCGTCTTCGGAGGGTTCCGGGAGCGGGCCGAACGCACCTACCAGCTGCTGCGCTCCCCGGGCACCGCCTTCCTCGTGGTGACAGCGCCGGAGGACGACACCGTGCGGGAGGCGTCGCACTTCATCGACCGGTTGGGCGAGGACCGGATGCCGCTCGGCGGCCTCGTCGTGAACCGTACGCACCGCACCACGGCGCGGCGGCTTCCGGCGGAGCGCGCCCGGGAGGCCGCGCGGCGGTTGGCGGACAGCGGGGAGCACCCGCTCGCCGAGGCGGCGCTGCGGCTGCACGCCCAGCGCATGGCCGTCCAGGAGCGCGAGACGCGGTTGCGGGAACGCCTCGCGGCCACCCACCCGACGGTGCCGGTGGCGGAGGTTCCGGCGGGTCCCGAGGACGTGCACGACCTCACCGGGTTGCGCGGTATCGGCGCCGACCTCGCCCACCCGCCAACGACATAGTCCGTTATCCTGGACGATCCCCCACGTAGGCGACATGGAGCTACGTTCCGTGTCAACCGCAGCCGTTCCCCCAGTGTCTTCCATGAAAGGATGGAGCGAGCAGGCCGGTCCCGGCGGGTTGGGCAAACCCCGGAAGACGGGCCACACTCGCTCCGCAAGCACGCGTTACTCGCCACTGTCGGCCCACGGGCGGCCGCACGTACTCTGATGGGGTGGGTCAGGGGAGATTGTTACAGAAAATCGGTCAGCTGGTCGGCGTCGCGGCTCTCGCAGGGGTGCTGGTGGCAGCGTTGGCGCTGCCGGCAGTCGGCGGGGTCGGCATCACGGCCCGCAACGTCGCCACGAACTTCCTCAACATGCCGAGCGAGCTGGAAACCCCGCCTCCGCCGCAACGCTCGGTGATCTACGACAACGACGGTGACGTCATAGCCGAGATCTACGACAAGAACCGGGAGCTCGTGGAGCTCGACAGCATGGCGCCGGTGATGCAGGACGCCATCGTCGCCATGGAGGACTCGAGCTTCTACGAACACGGCGGCATCGACATCTCGGGAACGTTCCGGGCGGCCCTGCGCACCCTCAGCGGCGACACCGAGGGCGGATCCTCCATCACGCAGCAGTACGTGAAGAACGTCCTGGTGGAGAGCGCGACCTCCCAGGCGGAGCAGGAGGAGGCCCGCGAGACGTCGATCGCCCGCAAGGTGCGCGAGCTGCGTTACGCCCTCAGCATCGAACAGCGGATGAGCAAGAAGGAGATCCTGGAGGGCTACCTCAACATCGCCTACTTCGGCGACGGCGCCTACGGCGTCGAGTCGGCCGCGAAGCACTTCTTCGACAAGAGCGCCTCCGACCTCTCCCTGGAGGAGGCCGCGACGCTGGCCGGAACCGTCCGCTACCCCTACCTGTACAACCCGGACGCCAACCCGGATGCCGCGACCAACCGGCGCAACGTCGTCCTCGACCGGATGGCGAAGAACGACATGATCTCCTCCGAGAAGGCCGAGAAGGCCAAACAGACGGAGCTGGAGCTGGACGTCACCGAGCCCAGCAACGGGTGTATGCCCAGCGACCAGCCGTTCTTCTGCGACTACGTGGTGCAGGAGATCGAGAAGAACGACCGCTTCGGGGAGAACGAGACCGAACGCGCCCGCTGGCTGCGCACCGCCGGGCTGGAGATCCACACCACCCTCGACGGCGACATGCAGCAGGCGGCCCAGGACGCGGTGGACGAGTGGGTTCCGCGCAAGAACGAGTCCAAGAAGGTCGGCGCGGAGATCCTGATCGAGCCCGGGACGGGCGAGATCCGCGCCATGGCCCAGAGCCGCGACTACGGCCCCGACGAGGGGAAGCTCGGACAGACCTCGGTGAACTTCGCCACGGACGCCTCCCGGGGCGGCAGTAACGGTTTCCAGGCCGGTTCGACGTTCAAGGCGTTCACCCTGGCGGCGGCCCTGGACAAGGGCAAGGGCTTCTCCACCTCGTTCGACTCGCCCGGTCGGACCACCGTCAACGGGCAGCGGAACTGCGAGGGGGGCAAGCTCGCGCCGTGGCCGGTGAAGAACTCCTCGGAGAGCGACGGCGGGCAGCATGACATGATCTCCGGGACCCAGGGGTCGGTGAACACCTACTTCGCGCAGCTGCAGAAGGATGTGGGGCTGTGCAACGTCATCAAGATGGCCGAGAAGCTGGGAGTGCACCGCGCCGACGGCCAGTCGTTCGACAACCCGCAGACCCAGGGGAACAACTCGTTCACCCTCGGCAGTGAGGAGGTGTCGCCGCTGACCGTCGCCAACGCCTACGCCACGTTCGCCTCCGGCGGCACCCGCTGCGAGCCCCAGGCCATCTCGTCGATCACCGACCAGCAGGCCGGGGAGACCATCAAGATCGACAACGAGTGCGAACGCGCCATCGACAAGGACGTCGCCGACGGGGTGAGCCACCTGCTCCAGCAGACGTTCGACGGCGGCACCACCGATGGCATGGAGATCGGCCGCCCCGCGGCCGCCAAGACCGGCACCACCGACGGGGCCGCCAGCGCCTGGTTCGCCGGGTTCACCCCCAACCTCGCCGGCACCGTGTTCGTCGGCGACCCGCGCGGTCCGCAGCAGTACCCCCTGCGCGACGTCACCCTCGGGGGTGAGCACTACAACCAGATCTACGGCGCCACCGTCCCGGGACCGATCTGGCGGGACACGATGGAGAAGGCCACCGAGGAGCTCCCCGAGGAGGACTTCCCGCCCGCTCCGGACAAGTTCACGTCGGCGTCCGCGGACAACCAGGCCAGCCCCACCAGTAACGAGGGCAGCGTGCCCGACGTGGTGGGCCGACCGGAGGAGGACGCCGTCACCGCGCTGGAGGAGGCCGGTTTCGAGGCGAACGTGTCGGGGACACGGATCTCCTCCTCGGAGGAGGAGGGAACCGTGGCCGCGGTCAACCCCGACCCGGGCACCGGGCTACCCGACGGCGCGACCGTCAACGTCTTCCTCAGCGACGGTTCCGGGGACGCCGCCGGCGGTGATCCGCAGCCGGGCCGCACTCCCGGCACCGTGCCCGCGGAGTTCCCCCCGCCCCGCGGCGGGAACCGCTAGAACCTGTTGTGTGGACGCGCAGCGGGACGAGCGCCCACACAACAAGCCCTGGGGTCAGCTGCCCCGCCGCGTGACCCGCGGCCCCGCCTGGCGGCCCGGCCAGGCGGGGCCCGAAACTACCTCGCCCCCGATCGCCTCTCCCGGTACGGTTCCGGGAGTGTCCGCACCGCGGGGAGCCCGCGCGACCCGCTGGCCGCCCCGACGGTTCCCACGCTGAGAGCAGGTGTCGTCAATGGCATGCCGTATCAGTGGGCTCGTGCTCGGTTGCCGTGACCCCGAGGGGATGGCGCGGTTCTGGTGCGAGGTCCTGGACTTCGCAGTGCTCGACCGCGAGGAGGGCGAGATCGAGATAGGGCCGCGCGACGGGGCCGGCGGCCCGCAGCCGACGATCGTCCTCAGCCGCAACGACGGGCAGAACGGGGAACTCCGGCTGCACATCGACGTCAGCGCCACCGACCGCGACCATGGCGCCGAGCTCGAACGCCTCCTGGCCGCCGGGGCCGCCCCCGTCGACACCGGTCGGACCGGGGAGGAGTCCCGGCGCGTCCTCGCCGACCCCGAAGGCAACGAGTTCTGCCTGCTCGAGACCCGCATCGACCCGCCGTGACGGTCCTCGCCGACGGCGAGGACCGCGCCCGGCTGGAGGACACGCAGGCGACGTTCCCGACCCGCGGTGGCGGGAGAAGCGCGGTCCGATCCGGGTGAGCGCGGACACGCGGTTCATCCCGGCGTCGCCGCCGAGCCGGAGCAGCGTCGCACCGGCCGCCGCCGAACGTCGTCTCCGGAGGGCCGGGGCGGCGGCCGGCGCCGCGCTGTAGGCGCCCCGCGGCGGCCGGCCAGGCCCTCACCGGGCTGTCCGGCCGGACCGGCACAACGGTTCAGCCGGACAACTGGCGGCGCACCTCGGCGGCCACCCGCGAGCCATCGGCCTGCCCCGTCGTCCGGGGCGTCACCACCTTCATCACCTGGCCCATGCTCGCCATACCGCTGGCGCCGGTCTCCGCGATGGCGGCGGAGACGACGTCGGTGAGTTCGGCGTCCGTGAGCTGGCGCGGGAGGTACTCCGCGAGCACGTCCGCCTCGGCACGTTCCGCCTCGGCCTTCGCGCCGCCGCCGCCGGCGTCGAAGGCCTCCGCGGCCTCCCGCCGCCGCTTCACCTCACGGGTGAGCAGTGTCACCACCTCGTCGTCGCCGAGTTCCTGGCTCCCCTTGGACGCCTCCTCGGTGGAGACGGCGGACAGCGCCATACGCAACGTACGGACCCGCACCTCGTCCCGCTGCTTCATCGCGGCGGTGAGGTCGGTCTTGAGACGGTCTCTCAGTTCGGCCATGCCGCGATCATACGGCGTGCGCCCCGGCGGAGCCGACCCTTTTCCCGCGCGGACACCGCCGCCCGGGACGCGGTCCGGCAGTGGCGACGCCCGACATCTGGCACCATCGGACCCACGAGAACTGTGGAGGTGACCGGGTTTGGGAAGCACCCTGCGCGCCGCCGGACGTATGGCCGCGCTCACCGGAACGGCCGCGGCGGCGGGGCTCGGGTACGCCTCGCTCGTCGAACGCAACTGGTTCCGACTGCGCCACCACACACTGCCGCTGCTGGCGCCCGGGAGCCCGCGGCTGCGCCTGCTGCACCTTTCCGACACCCACCTGACCCCGAGGCGGCGGGCCCTCGTCGACTGGGTCCGCGGTCTCGACGCCTACGCCCCCGACCTCGTGGTGAACACGGGAGACGCGCTGGGGCACCCGCAAGCGGTCGACACGTTCCTGGAGGGGCTCGGTCCGCTCCTGCGGCGGCCGGGAGCCTTCGTCTACGGCTCCAACGACCTCTTCGCGCCGCGGTTCAAGAACCCCGCACAGTACCTGTGGCGGAACAGCAGCGAGGACTACTCCGAGCGCCCCGAACCCGACCTTCCGTGGCGCGAGCTCGGTTCCCGGCTGCGCGACTCCGGCTGGCTGGACCTGAACAACCACACGGGCCGGATCGCGACGGAGTCCCACAATGTCGCCCTGGCGGGGATCCACGACTCGCACATCGGCCTGGACCGGTACGACGCCGTCGCCGGCCCGGCCGACGCGCGGGCGGACGTGCGCCTGGGAGTGCTGCACTCCCCGGAACCGGCCAACCTGGACCGGTTCGACGCTGACGGCTACCAGCTGCTGCTGGCGGGGCACACCCACGGCGGACAGCTCTGCCTGCCCGGATTCGGGACCCTGGTCACCAACTGCGGGATCGACCGGGGACGCGCCCGGGGCCTGCACCGCTACGGGGACGCCTGGTTGGACGTCTCCGCCGGGCTGGGCACCTCCCCCACAGCCCCCGTACGGTTCTGCTGCCGGCCCGAGGCCAGCCTGATCGACCTCGTCGCCGCCCCGTAACGCGCACCCACCGCCGGCCGGAGCGCTCCCGGAACCCGCGGCCTGCCGCGAAGACGGGCGAGCACGGGACGAACGGCGGGCGGTCGGCGATACTGGAGGCATGTACGAGGAGAGGCCGGCGTGCCTGCCCGGCGCGGTCGTCTGGCACGCCACGGTTCCCGCCGGTGCGCCCCTGCGGGTGCTTCCGGACGGGTGCATGGACCTCGTATGGACCGGTGAGGCGTTCCTCGTCGCCGGCCCGGACACCACGGCGCACCTGGTGGACAGCACCCCGGACACGGGCTACACGGGGGTGCGTTTCCCACCGGGAACAGCGCCCGCCGCGCTGGGCACACCCGCGCACGAGCTACGGGACCAGCGGGTGCGGCTGTCCGACATCTGGTCCGAGGCCCGGGTCCGGTCCCTGACGCAGCGCGCCGCCGATTCCACGGCGCCGGCGGGACTGCTGGACGCTCTCGCCGCGGACCTGCTGCGTGCCAGCGGCCCGACGGACCCGCTGGCCGGGCTCGTCACCAGGGGCGCCCGCGCCGGCCTACCGGTGTCCACTCTGGCGCGGCGGGCCGGGATGAGCGAGCGTCAGCTCCACCGCCGCTGCCTGGCCGCGTTCGGGTACGGCGCGAAGACCCTGGCCCGCATCCTGCGGATGTGCGAGGCGTTGGACATGGCGCGGCGCGGCGTGCCGTGGGTCCGGGTGGCTGCGCTCACGGGCTACTCCGACCAGGCCCATCTGGTGCGGGAGGTCCGCTCCCACAGCGGGCTATCTCCCAGCGCTCTGGTCACGTAGCCGGGAGCGCGGCGAACAGGTCCACACCGTTGCCGTCCGGGTCGTGGACCACGGCGTAGCGCTGTCCCCAGAACGCGTCCCAGGGGTCCTTGCTCCCCTCGTAACCGGCCCCCACGAGCTCGTGGTACACGCGGTCCACCTCTGCCGGGCTGTCGCAGCGGAACGCCAGGCTGGCCCGCGGGCTACCGCCCTTCGGCGGCTCCCAGTCCGGGTCGAAGGAACGGACCGTGTCGACGGTGTCCCACGCGAGCCGCACGCCGGGGGCGAGCTCCGCCTCCACGTGCGGCTGGGTGTCCGCCTCGGGCGGGATACTGAGGCCGAGGCGGCGGTAGAACTCCAGGGAAGCGCCCATGTCGGCCGCGACCAGGCCGACCAGTTCGAACGATGGTGTCATGCCGGCAGGCTACGGCCGGGGCGCGGACGGTGTCTTGAACGGATCGGACACGCCCGGGCGGTACAGGCCGCCGTTGCCGGGAAACCTAGCCGGACCGGACGGTCAGGAACTTTTCCCCGCACACGGAATTGACCATTCGATTGCCGGAAGATGCGGTTTGTTTCCGGATTCGCGGCAATCCTCCGGAAAACGGGGCCGCGATTCCGGAGGAAGAGCCGTGCGCAACGGACGTCGGCGCAACTCCCCGAGCGGCTACGGCCGCCACCCGCGCCGCGCGGTACGGGTGGCGGCGTTCCTCGCCACCACCGCGCTCCTCACCAACGCTGCCGCCTGCGGAGGATCCAGTTCCCCCACCGGCTCCGCGGGCCCGAGCGGTTCCGCGGACCCGGCCGCGCAGCGCGGGCCCGGGCTGGACCGCCAGCAGCACGAACGCGTCACCACCCTCCTGGACCGCCACACGGCGGAACACGAGGGACGCATGTCCGTGGTGGCACGCGAGGCGGACAGCGGTCTCACCTACAGCTACGGGAAGCACCGCGCCTTCCACACCGCCAGCCTGGTCAAACTGGAGATCCTGTTCCTGCTGCTCCTGCGGGCCGAGGAGGAGGACCGCGCGCTGACCGGACGGGAACGCTCCCTGGCCTCGGCCATGATCCGGTCCAGTGACAACGGCGACACCGACGAGCTCTACACCCGTGTCGGCGCCGCCGAGGCGATGGCCGAGGGACACGACCTTCTGGGGCTGGAGCGCAGCGGACCCAGCGGCGACGCCCGGTGGGGCGTCAGGACGACGACGGCCTCGGACCAGATGCGCGTCCTGCGCGCACTGGTCACCGACGACAGTCCCCTGACACAGGCGAGCCAGGACTACGCGCGGGAGTTGCTCGCCGACGTCGCGCCCGGGCAGTCGTGGGGCGTCTCCGCCGCGGCGGGCCCGAGCGAGGAGGTGGAACTCAAGAACGGATGGCTCCCCTGGCGGGCCGACTCGGGGCGCTGGGTCGTCAACAGCGCCGGCCACATCGTGGGTGAGGACCGCGAGTACCTCGTCGTCGTCCTGTCCGGCCACCACCGCGACTACTCCTCCGGGATCGCCCGGGTGGAACACGTCGCCAGCGAGGTCGTCGACGCCCTCGACACCGCCGCGGAGTGAACGCAGGGTCCCGTACGGGGCGCGCGGAGGGATCCCCGGCTTCCGCGCGCCCCGCCCCCGGAATCACACGTGCTCCCCGGACGGGAGGATCGCTCTCCTTCCGACCGGGTGCCCCGCATCGGGGGGCGCAGCCGATGCGCACTCCGACACGTCCCCGCCCCGAACCGGGCGGGGGCGACGGAGCCCTCGGGTCACCCGTTGGACTCTCCGGACGCCGCGGCGACGGCCACGGACGGCCAGGCAGCGAGGTCGGCGAGCATCTGGCGGTCGTGTGTGGCGACGACGACGGCGGCCGGTGTGCCGCGCAGTGCCTCCGTGAGCTTGTCGACGAGCAGCGACGACAGGTGGTTCGTGGGTTCGTCCAGGATCAGCAGGTCGGGCCGCTCGGCCAGGCACAGCGCGAGGTGAAGGCGGCGCTTCTGCCCCTCCGACATCCGCCCGACCGACGTACGCAGCGCCTCGGCGTCCAACAGCCCCGTACCGCCCAGGGACACGACCTCGGACTCGGACACCTCGCCCCGGGAGACGAGCCGCTGGGTGTACGACCGGTGGATCTCGTGCGCCTGGAGGTTCTCCTCCCAGGACGGGACCTCCTGGGACAGGTACGCGATCCGGGCGCCGCCGGCCCTGCGCACCAAACCGGTCGTCGGGGTGACCTCGCCGGCCAGGACCCCGAGCAGCGTCGATTTCCCCGCCCCGTTCGGCCCCGTGACGAGCAGGCGGTCACCGCCCGTGAGTTCCAGGGAGACCGGTGCGTGCAGGCGCTCCGCGACGCTCACCCCGTCGCACCCCAGCAGGGGCGTTCCGTTCTTGGTGGGCAGGGTCGGCCACCGCAACGACATCGGTGGCCGGGGGACCGTGATCCGGTGCGCCTCCAGGGCCTCCTGTTTGCGCCTGAGCTGCTGGACCACTCCGGGAGCGTGCGACTGGCGCTGGTGCTTTCCGGTCCCCTTGTCCGGCCGCCAGCCGGTGGAGAGCCGGTTCCGCGCCTCCTGCGCCGCCTGTGCCAGCCTGGCGTGCTCGGCCCGCTGGGCCTCGTACTCGTGGGTCCACCGTTCGCGTTCGCGCCGGCGTCCCTCCTGCCATCCCTCGTACCCGCCGGGGAACAACCGGGGGCGTCCGTCCATGCTCGGGTCCAGGTCGAGGGTCTCGTCGATGACCTCGCGCAGGAGGGCGCGGTCGTGGGTGACGAGCGCCAGACCGCCGGGGTGCGACCGCAGTCGCGCGGCGAGGAACTCCTGCGCGCCGGAGTCGAGATGGTTGGTCGGCTCGTCCAGCAGCAGGATGTCGTGGTTGGCGCCCAATACGCACGCCAGCCGCACCCGGTAACGCTGGCCGACGGACAGGGTGGCGAGTTCCCGGTCCCGGTCGGTGCACGCTCCGAGACCTTCCAGGGCGACGTCGATCCGGCGTTCGGCGTCCCAGGCGTCGAGCCGCGTGGCGGCGTCGAGCGCCTCCGCGTACAGGGCGTCCGCGCCCTCGTCCCCGTTCTCCAGCCCTTCCGTGGCGCGGTCCAGCGCCCGAAGGGCCATGTGGGACAGGCGCACCGACGCGGCCGCCAGGGTTCCGACGGTCTCACCGTCGCCGGAGGCGAGCGACTGGTGGACGACGCCCACCGTGCCCGCACGTTCCACCCGGCCGTCGTCGGGTGCGAGGTCTCCGGAGAGGACGCGCAGCAGCGTCGTCTTGCCACGACCGTTCTCACCCGCCAGCGCGATCCGCGACCGGTGGGAGATCGTGGCGTCGACGTCGGACAGGACGGGGCTGCCGCCGAGGACGACCCGGATACCGCGAGCGCGGATGTGGGCGCTCGCACCGGCCGGGAGTCGCCCCGCCGTTCTCAGTTCGGAGAGAAGTTCGTGTGTTGGGCGGCCGGACAGCCGGCCGCGGGAGGGAAGTGCTTCCATGGTGTGCTCCACGTGTCGCGGCGGAGCCGGACAGCACGAACGCGCCGCCCGGCATGACTACCGGGACGGCGGACACACGAGGGAAAGGCTCAGTGCCGCGCCGTCAGGCGCGGGGACGGAGCCTCAAGGAAGCGGTAAACACGCGGGACAGCTTATCCACCGGAGCCGACGGCCGGAAAGGGAATTAGTGCAAGCCCCGCGCAGCGGACGGAGCGGGGATTGCCGGACTCGTCCCGAACACCCACGCGCCCTCCGGAGAACGGCGCTACGCACGTGCCGCTCGGATGCGGACAACGACAGGCCGAGGCCGCGGTTCCGCGTCTCGGCTGCTAACCGTCACACGTCGGGACCGCATCGGTCGTCCAGCGTGTCCAGGGCGTGCTTCCACGGGAACCGGCTGCGTGCTTCCGTCCCTCCGCCCGGTTCGTGGGGTTCGAACCCGCCCGGGCCGAGGAGGACCGAGACGCCCTCGGCGCGTAGCTCCGCAACGCTGTTCAGCAACGGCGCGCGTCTGGCGTAGGCGGCATTGACGAACGGCAGGACCACCAGCGGGATACCCAGACCGATCGCCTCGTTGACGACATCCAACGCGTAGGTGTCGGCGATCCCGCAAGCAAGCTTGTTGATGGTGTTGAAACTGGCCGGGGCGATGATGATCGCGTCGGCCCTGGGTGAGCGGGGGCCACCGTGGGCGCTGCGTACCACGCGACCGGTCTGCTCGTGCAGGGCATCGGTATTGATGAAGGCGAGCGCTTGCGGGGTCGCGATGACCTGGACGGTCCATCCGCGCTGGTGGGCCTGGTTGATGAGCGTTGCGACGTCATCGGCAGGGCCCGCTGCGCAGACCACCACGTACAGCGTCTTGCCCTCCCGCATCAGTTCAGTCCAGCTCTGTGGGCGAGGCCGGTGATGTTGCTGCTCAGGTGCCCGGAGGCCCGCGTTCCGATGTCGTTGATGAGGTCATGGACATCGGGGCGGACGCTGAGTTCCTCGCTGGCGAACTGTTCCGCCGCCGCCAGCGACTCGTAAGCCTTGTCGAGCTTGCCCCACTGGCTGTAGGCACGGGCCGCATCGACGAACAGAGTGACCTTGCGTTCCATGACATCGATGGTGTCAGGGTGGATACGACGCGCGTAGTCGATTGCGCTTCCCGCATCGCCAAGCGTGACGGCGGCATTGACCCGATGGAGCAGGACATTTGTCGGCCCGAAGGCGGTCCAGTGGTGGTTGTGGTCGCCTCCCAGGCGCCGACCGACCGTTTCCGCTTCGTCGAGCAGCGCGTAGGCTTGTCTCCGGTCTTCGTGCTGTGCTGCGGCGATGGATCCGCTGAGCAACAGTGCCCCGTATACCGAGAGTGATCCAGACGAAGGATTGTCGGTTTCCTGCTCGACCCGTTCGGCCGTCGTGGTGGCCAGTTCCGTGGCTGTCCTATAGCAGCGATCCTTCGTCAAGGCACGGATAATGACCCGGGCGCTAGCTCCGATGGTTGCGAGGCTCGCGCTACGCTCGGCCATTCGCATACTCCGGTCGGCAGCCAGCCATGCAAGGCCGCGTTCCTCGGACTTCAGTAGGACGCTGGCGGCGGTGTGGTACGCCTCGGCCTGGAGCGCGCGCACACGCATTAGCGAATCGCCGTCATAGTTGCTGACCGCAGCTTCCAGTCGGCCCAGCAGTTCTGGTAGCCGTGCGACTACGTTGGAGTGTCGGCATGCCTGGTAGTCGGATTTCGCCGTATGCACAGCAGTTACGAGCGACCGAAGGTCGATGCGTTCGGTGGTGTGCGGTGAAGACGTGGAGGAGGCACAGGTATAGCGGGTCAGCGTCCTAGCGATGGCGTCAATACCGGTCGGTGGTCTCGTTGCTGCTTGGACGGCGGCCGAACCGGCAAGGCCGACAAAGTCGCGTCGTCGCACACGGTCCTCCTCTGCGAAGATCTCCACACTCGGCTGAACGGGCGTGGACATATCGGTAGGGGTGGAGGCGTTTTCCCCAGTACGAATTTCCGGGTTCTGCGGAGCTAGACCGAGCAGCATTCGTTCCGGGTCCGGCATGTCCAGTCCATCGGCGACGCGCTCAATGACGCCGAAGGCGGTCATGTTCTTGTGACCGTTCATGATCTCGCTCACCCGCCCCTGCGCGATTCCAGTCACCGTAGCAAGTTTGGTCTGGCTGGCACCGCCGTACTTCTGGGCGAACCGCAGGAGACCAGCCATATCGCGGTCTCGCAGGATACGACGTGTCTCTTCCCGCTTCCATGCCCATGACGGGATCGTGATGGGCTCGAACGCTTTTCCCGCCATTGGTGAATCCTCGCTCCCATAAACCGTTGCGACCACCCTCATTATCTCTAACTGAGATATCCCGCAGGGATGGGTTACGCCCTACCCGCAGCGGCACCGTGGTTGGGGAATTCAAAGAAAGACCTCCGCGAGAGTGGGAGCTCCCCGGAGGTATGGCCACCGACTGATGAGGAGTCGATGACAGTGCCCCAGTTTATTCGCACCCTCGCGTCCCTGTGGACGCTGCTTCTGATGCTGGCTGTCGCCCTGTTCCCGCCCACGCGGTATCGGGATCGCTACCAGCGCCTGGAACCGCGCGTCGCGGTGCCGCTTGCGCCTCGCCGTCGGGCGGCAGCACGCCGCTTCACCGTGCCACCGCCCCGGGGTGGAACCCACGACCAGGCCGGGATCCCCTGCCGGGACATGGACAGCGGCATGGTCCCTTCAGCCGCGTTTCCCGAGCCCGAGCTGCTCGACCCTGAGGAGCACAGCCCCGTGCGGCCTTATGTGACCGAGTTCGAGCGTCACCGCCAACGGCGGGAGGAAGAGGGGGCCTGTCCGGCCTGTGGCGCTGCCGTCCCCGCGCCGGAACCTTCCGCCCCACCGGCCCACGAGGACGGGCTGGACGACGTGCGCGCGGAACTCTCCCCGCTGGTGCGGCAATGGCTATCCCAGCGCGAGCAGAAGAGCACGGTGGGGGTGGTCCGGTGAGTACCCCCGCACCCTGGCCCGCCCCGTTGCTGCGTCCGGGTGATGTGGCCGAGGCCTTCGGCGTGACCACCTCCACCGTCAACACCTGGGTACGCGAGGGCCGCCTGGCCCCGGTACTGGTTACCCCGGGCGGGCACCGCCGGTTCGCGCCCGGTCAGGTTCAGGACCTGATGTCCGCCACCAACCAGGACCAGGGAGGTGGCCAGGCGTGAATCTCACCCCGCAGGAGCGCCGGGAGTTGCGTGACCTGGTGGAGCAGCTCGTCCAAGCTACCGAGGGTCACGCGTTCTGGCTCAACCAGGTCCGCGCGACCATCCTCGCGCTGCGCGACCGATTGGACGCCTGGCTCGGCGAGGAGGACCACGACACCGACAGAAGTGACGAGGACACGGGGGCGATCTCTCACCAGCGCGAGGCTGGGGGTGGTGGCCCGTGCGAGGAGTAGAGCCCGGGTGGGAACCCGGCATGTGGGTGCGGTTCTGCGGGGAGCCCGACGGCATCACCCCGTGGGATGTCGTCACACAGCAGGCTGACGGGATGCTACGGATCGCTCCCAGCGACAGGATCGGCGATGTCCACACGGTCACCGTCCACCCGGACACGGTGGAGCGCCTTTCCGGTGGGGATATGTCGTATCTGCAGTGCCGCTGGCCCGTGGGACTGCGGGTGCGGCTGCACGCGGCCGGTTCCACCGTGCACGTGGTTACCGGCCACACACCCCAGCCCGGCACGGCTCAGGGTGACGTCCTCGTACGGCCCGTCAGAGGTGGGCCGGTGCGGCATGCCAACCCGCGCATCCTGACCGACTGGATCCCGGTCGAACTCCAGGAATAGAACCATCACGGAACGCGTACCTTTTCTCGACCGGGCGCGCAACGGGGGGGGGGTGTGCGTGGCGGCGCACACCCCCACATCCCCCGGGGTGCTTCTGTCTTCCCCTCGGCATCCGAGAGTGGTCGGTTTTCCGTGGTCTCATGGGGATGTGTCGATAGCAGCGGAACGGTACGGTCAGATCCTGACCGCATTCACCGGAACACCGGCCATGTGGGGTTGCAAAAGAATAACGCCACGCATTGTTGCAGGTGGCGAAGGGTGAGCCCCACGCACGTGGGGATGGACCCGGAGTCTGCGCGCTGGTGGAGTTCGAGGACGGGTGAGCCCCACGCACGTGGGGATGGACCTGGAGGCCGCCCCCCATGGGTGAGGAGATCTACGTGAGCCCCACGCACGTGGGGATGGACCCGGTCCCGCGCAACCGGCCCGGCACTGGTGCGGCGTGAGCCCCACGCATGTAGGGATGGGGCCGGGTGAGGTCATCTGTGAGCTGTGCTGGCAGCGGGTACACACACGGGCGGGAGTATGGTCGCGTTCTCAGCCTCGATGTCCCAACGGGATCGCGCTGGGGCGTAGTCGGCAGGGTGTGCGTCGTGAGGACGGATGTGGTCTCCTGGCCTCGTCGCGGTGGTGGATGCCGCGCCGCCTAGCAGTGGTCCGTTTGTGAGGGGTGTGCGTGCTATGTCCGAATATCCAGAAGTTGCACACACGGGCATGCGCGCGACCTAGAAGACCAGGTCAGAGAGGATGCTCCCCGCGCACGCGGGGATGGACCCACGGCCGGACGAACACCCTCAACACTCGCCTCATGCTCCCCGCGCACGCGGGGATGGACCCGGTTGGGCTTGCATTTTGGACGTGCCGAGCTCATGCTCCCCGCGCACGCGGGGATGGACCCCGCGCGGTCTCCGGCGAGATCTTGTACGCCTTATGCTCCCCGCGCACGCGGGGATGGACCCGCCGCCCGGGTCTGGACGGGCTGGCCGCCCTCATGCTCCCCGCGCACGCGGGGATGGACCCTGCTGTGCGGCACGGAGGGCACTGCAAATTGCATGCTCCCCGCGCACGCGGGGATGGACCCCCAGCCGCGCGTACGATACAAACGGTGAACGAATGCTCCCCGCGCACGCGGGGATGGACCCGACCGGAGTCCACAATCGAGCTCGGCCAAACCATGCTCCCCGCGCACGCGGGGATGGACCCGACTACCGGTCCGCCCGCGGTGAGGACGGCCCATGCTCCCCGCGCACGCGGGGATGGACCCGCGTTGAGGAAGCTCACCGGAGCGCCCCACGCATGCTCCCCGCGCACGCGGGGATGGACCCAGTACGCGACGTTTTCGCGCTTCTCCCTTTCAGATGCTCCCCGCACACGCGGGGATGGACCCAACGCCTACCGGTCGAAACGGCGCATCGCTGAATGCTCCCCGCGCACGCGGGGATGGACCCCCGGCCGTGGCCGCCCACCAGGAGCAGCTGCGATGCTCCCCGCGCACGCGGGGATGGACCCTGGTGTGTGGTGTAAGCACCGCGGCCGAACCAATGCTCCCCGCGCACGCGGGGATGGACCCCGGCTGGGTCCGCGGGCGGTGGAGCTGCCCTCATGCTCCCTGCGCACGCGGGGATGGACCCGCCTACAAGACTCTCTTCCTTGATGGCGGTACATGCTCCCCACGCATGTGGGATACAGGCCGTCCACCCACGGGTGCCTCCGCCTCCGCATCTCGACGCCCGAGGGCGGGCCGGTCCGCCGCGTCACGGAAGCGGCGTGGCCGGACACACGTGTGACGCGCGAACACGAAAAAGGGCCACCGTCTGGGAAGTCCTGCTTCCCAGACGGTGGCCCTTTCACCAGCGAGGTTCTCTCGCCAATGCTCTGTCGGGGTGGGGAGATTCGAACTCCCGGCCTCTTCGTCCCGAACGAAGCGCGCTGCCAAGCTGCGCTACACCCCGAAGCAACGTCGGCCAGTGTAGCGGACGTGGCGACTGCTCGCACACGCGGCGGACCAGCACGCGCCACCGGCCGGTCCCACCGTCAACCGCGCAGCCTCCGCAGCGCCTCTCTCGCCCGCTGGGCCTCGGGCACACCGAGGTCGTCGAAGATCTCGGCCGCCGCTGTGACGTGGGCGAGGGCGTCGTCGGCCGGGACGCTCTCCTCCGGAAGGGAACCGATCCCCAGCAGGGCCCGCCCCTCGATGTGGCGTTCGTTGCGTTCCCGCGCGAGCCGCAACCCCTGCGCGTGGGCCTCGTACGCCTCGGTGTGGCGGTGCGCGCGCGTGTAGGTGTCGCCGAGGTCCACCCGGACCTCCGCCTCGGCGCTGCGCTGCTCGGTCTCCTCGCCCAGCTCCAGGGCGCGCAGGTGGGACTCTATGGCGGAGTCGAGCGCACCCGACTCCCGCAGGGCGACAGCCCTGCTGTTGTGGATGTAGATCTCCCGCGTCTGGACACCCAGGAACTGGGCCAGCTGCAGCCCCTCGTCCAGCTGCGCGAGCGCCTGGTCGTAGTGCCCGCGGGTGGTGTTGATCTCACCGAGGATGCGCAGGGCACCGGAACGGGTCGTGGTGTGCTCCTCCTCGGAGCTGGTCTGCAGCGCCTCCTCGGCGAACCGCGCGGCCCGCTCGCACTCCCCCAGGGTGTGGTAGACCACGCTTATGTTGAGCCGCTGCAGGGTTTCCAGGTGGCGGTCCCCGACGGAGACGGCGTACTCGAGGACCGTCCATAAGCACGACAGGGCGTCGTGGAACCTCCCCATCCGCTCGTAGACCAGCACCAGGTTCCCGTAGGCGCGCACCTCACCCTCCCGGTCCCCGAGCGAACTGAGGATGTCGCGCGCCTCGACCAGCAGCCGGAGGGAGACGTCGAACCTCCCCGCCAGGCAGTGCGCTATCCCCAAGCCGATGAGCGTGACCGCGCTGCCCCGCTGGTTCCCCTGGGAGCGGTTGGCGGAGAGCGCTTTCTCGTGCGTGGACAGCAGCAGCTCCGTCTCGCCGTGCGAGGCGTAGAACCGCCACAGCGAGTCCGCGAGCTTCCAGGCCTTCTCCCCCTCCTCCGAGACAGCGTAGAAATCGACGGCCGAGGCCAGGTTCTCCTGGTGGCGTTCGAACCAGGAGATCGCCTCGGCGACGCTGGAGATCTCGCTCCGGTACCGGGAGGCGTTGATCCTCTCGGTGTCGTACTCGTGCGCGCGCGGCCCCAGCCACGCCGCCGCCCGGTTCGCCATGTCGAGGTAGTGGTCCGCGAGCCGCAGCCGCGCGTTCTCCAGCTCGAAGCCGGGAAGCTCCTGCAGCGCCTTGTGGCGCGCGTAGGTCCCGATGAGGTCGTGGAACCGGTAGAGGTCCACCCCCAGCTCGTCCAGGAGGCACACGCTGACGAGTTCCTGCAGCAGGTCGTCCGACTCCGGCAGGTCGCGGTCCAGCAGCACCGCCGCCCCGTACAGGTCGATACTGCCCCCGAGCATCGCTCCGAGCGTGAGGAAGGCGTTGCGGTGCGGAATGTCCAGGCTCTGGTAAGAGAGTTCGAACACCGCCTCGACGCTCTGCCCGTCGACCCGCAGCTCGCGGAAGCGGCGCTGGTGTTCGCTCAGCCGCTTCTCGACGTGTTCGAACGTCCACCGCGGCCGGCTCAGCATCCGGCCCGCGATGATCCGCAACGCGAGCGGGAGGCCACCGCACAGCCGTGCCACCGCCAGCGCGCGTTCGTACTCGCCCTCCACGCGGTGCGCCCCCAGGACGGTGGAGAACAACCGCAGCGAGGCGTCCTCGCCCAGCATCCCGAGGGAGAGGTACTGCACCCCGCTGAGGCCGGGCAGTTCCTGGCGCGTCGTCACCACGGTCAACGACCCCGCGGCCGCCGGGAGGAGCGGTGACACCTGGGCGAAACTCGCCGCGTTGTCCAGGACGACGAGGCACTTCCTGCCGGCGAGCATCGCCCGCCACAACGCGGAACGCTCCTCCACGGACTCGGGGATGGCGTCCGGTTCGACACCGACAGCCCGCAGCAGGCTCCCCAGCGCCGACGACACCGTCAGCGGGTCCTGGTCGACGTTGTAACCGTACAGGTCGATGAAGAACTGCCCGTCCGGGAACTCCGCGTCCAACCGGTGGGCGGCGTGCACGGCCAGGGTGGTCTTCCCGGCGCCGCCGGGCCCGGTGACCACCGCGACCTCGGCCCGCTCCTTGCGTTTCCGGCCGAGGTCCAGCAGGTTCTTCAGATCCCCCTCCCGGCCGGTGAAGTCGGGGATGTCGCGCGGCAGGTCGTTGCGGGAGACGAACTCCGGCGCGGCCTCGGCCTCCGGGTCGGAGGGAGGGGCGGCGGGTTCCACACGCAGCGGCACCGTGTCCACCGTGGCCGGGGACGGCGCCGCCACGGCTTCGGTGTCCTTCAGGATCCGCTGGTGCAGTTCCATGACCTCCGAGCTCGGGTCGACCCCCAGCTCCTCGGACAGATGCTGCTGGGTCTCGTGGAACACGGTGAGCGCGGACGCCCGCTGCCCGCTCTGGTACAGGGAGGCGATCAGCAGGTACTGCAGCCGTTCCCGCAGCGGGTCCTCGCGCACGAGGGGAGTGAGCCGGGTGACGACGTCCGTGTAGTGCCCCAGGGAGAACGCGCACTCGGCCCAGGAGGTCAGCGCCACCCAGCGTTCCTCCAGCAGCGGCTGGCACACGGTGTACCAGACCGTCTCCGAACCGGTCCCGGAGAAGGGGTGGCCCCGCCAGCAGGCGAGTGCGTCCTCCCAGAGCGCCAGCGCCTCCTCGGAGCCCGACGCCGCCTGCGCGCGCGTGGTCAGCTGCCGGAAACGGTGCAGGTCGACGCGCGCGGGATCGACCCGCGCCAGGTAGCCCCCCGCCGTCGTCTGGATCATGTCCGGGAACGCCCGGCGCAGGTGCGAGATCTGCACCTGGACGACCGAACGGGCGGTCCGCGGCGGGTCGTCGTCCCACAGGAAGTCGATCAGCCGCTCTACTGTCACCTCCCTGCCCAGGTCGACCAGCAACGCGCCCAGGACACACCGCTGACGCGGACCGCCCACGCGGACCGCGTCGCCTTCCTCGGACCACGCCGAAATAGGGCCGAGCACGCCGAATTGCACGGATGGCACTGTAGCAAGGCCCTTTATTTCCGGTACGGGAGAAGAAAGAACTCACCCCGCCACCGTCGGACTGTTTTTCCAGGTGGCGGAGGTGAGCTGACGGTTTCCCTCAGGATTGGCCGTCCTCTTTCTCGTTTTCCGTTTCCTCCTCGGGGGATGTTTCCGTCCTACGGTCCGGAACCGGCTCGCCGTACGGGTCGAGCTTGGCCACTGCCGGCTCGCCGACCCTGGTTCTGTTCTCCGCGGGGGCAACAACCGTCGCGGTCATATCCGCACTCCTCACACTGGGTTTCCCATGGGCTGTGCGGGATTCGGCTACCGGAACATCACGGCCAGTCGATCTCCTCGATCTCCTCGGTGTCCTCCTCGGCCGGTTCCCTCTCCTCGACAGGACGCGGGTCGTCGCTGATCGGGTCCAGTTTGGCGTGTACCGGTGGGAGGAGCCCCTCCCCCTCGAGATCCGCGATGATCTCCAAGAACTCTTCCCCCGGCGTGGAGGTCAGCTCGGCAGTCGACATCTCTCGTTCCCATCCGCACGTGTGGTGAAGGACGGGGGTGTGGGACCGTCCTATCCGTAACGACCGGGCCGGGCGCCCGCGAGGTACTCACGCGGACACCGCTCCCGCTGAACACCGTTCACGCTAGAGAGAGCGCCTTGTGGCCAAGTTTCAGTCCGCTTACACCCGGGAATCGGGGAGAGTCCCGCCGGCGCCAGCCGCGGGACCGCGTCCTTGTTGTCTTCCCGGAAACCCCCTCGTCCACACCGGAGCGGCCGGACGCGTACTCCGGAAGCCACGCCCGGACGGTTGCGCATACACTTCGTTCCCGTGGCACACCACGCACCCACCCCCAACGACGATCCGGGGCACATCCTGCCCCGCAGCACCGCCGCGCGGGTCGTCCTCGTCACGGTATCCGGTGTCCTCGCCGGCGCCGTCACGCTGGCCACGTGGGCCATGGGTGGCCTCGCCCGCGCGTCCGACGCGGACCGGGTGCTCCAACCCGGCTCCCCCATGAAGAACACGATGTTCACCCTCACCCCGCACGAGGCGGTCAGCTCCGCTGGGGCCGGCCCCGAGGGAACCCCGGGCGTGGAGGTACGAGCCGAGCTCACGTCCCACGACGACGAGCCCTTCCGCCTCAGCGAACTGCGGTCGACCATCGAGGCCGACCTGTCCCCCGGCGGAACACCTCCCGACGAGTTCTCCCTGGTGTTCGAGCGCGCCCCCGAGCTGCCCGTCACCAGCATCCAGCCGCACATGCCGGAGACGGTTCTCATGCGCTGGCCGCTGCCCTCCGGTGGTTCCGTCCCGGAGGAGTTGGAGGAGATCACGGTCGCCGTCAGCGAGGCCGAGCACAAGCCGGGGTTCGCCGACCGGAGCTCCCGCTGGTTCGCGACCAGCGACACCGCCGCTGAGGTCACCCTTCCCGTCACTCAGGAGTGAAGGCCATGTCCCGGTTCGTCCACTGGACCCTCACCACCGTCATCAGCGCCACTCTGATCGCGGCGATCATGGGCGCGCACCGGATGATCCCCTCCGCCGAGGAGCTGACCGAACCGGTCACGTACTCCGGCACCGCCGGAACGGCGGTGGACGCCGAGCGGTTCACGCTCACCGTGGACAAGGTGCAGCTCGCCCGCAGCGCGGCGGACGCCGACAGCACCGGAGGCCCGCAGCCGATCGAGGCCAACGGGGTCTGGGTGATCGTCTGGGCGACGGTGGAGTCCACCCGGACGACCCTGACCTCCGTCCACCCGGAGCTGGACACCGGCACGGGCGCCACCTACAGCGGCAGTTCCTGGTTGAACAACACGCTCAGCGGTACAGCCGCGCGCTTCGACCCCGGTATACCGCGTTACGGCGCGTTCGCCTTCGAGGTGCCCGAGGACCAGCTCGCCGACCCCGCACTGCGCGTCGCCCTCTCCGAGTCCGCGGAGACACGGCTGGCCGCCCAGGCCGAGGCCGACCTGGAACTGGAAGGTGAGGAACTCACCCGAAGGATCGACACGGCGGACGAATCCGTCTCACTCCCACCGACCGAAACCCGCTAGGTGGTGCGCCGGACATGTCACACCCCGATCCCCGCAACCACGGTCACCCTCCTCCCGCTCCACCGCCGCACCCCGGAGCGTGGGGTACCCCACCGGCACCGCCGGGAACACAGCCTCCCCGGCCGCCGACACCGCCCCCTGGCCCACCACCACCCGGGCCGGGCGGCGGCGCTCCCCCGCCGCACCAACCACCGTCCGGCCCGCCGCGCACTCCCGCCCCCGCGGGTCCGAGGCGGGCCGCGCCCCTGTGGAAACGCCTCCACCTGCCCTACGTCCTGGCGTTGCTCGTGCTTCTGCCCGTCACCCTGGGGGTGCCGTGGTGGCTGGAGCGCCGGTCCGTGCTCGCCTCCGGGTTGATGCCGCCGTCAGCGGCCCCTGTCGACGGGACCACTACCGAGCTCGCCGGGAGCCAGTGGGAGATCAAGGGCGTGGTTCTCGACGCGACCGGTGAGTTCCTCGACGCTCCGTCCGACGGTCAGCGGCTCGTCGACGCGGTCTTCACCGCCACCCCGGAAAGCGCCGAGGCGGGGGAACGCCTGGAGGCCTCCTGCCGGTTCCGCGCCGTGGACGACCGGGGACGTTCCTGGACCCCCACGACCGAGTACACGTCCCGCAGCCTCCCGGACGGGGCGGTCTCGGGTCTGAACGGGTGCCGGGGCCTGGAACTTCCCGAGCTCGAGGCCGGAACCGAACGAGGCGTCGTGGTGAGTTACCTGGTCCCCGAGGACGCCGTGGACTCACTGCGGTTCGAGGTCCGGGTGGACACGCGCGACGACGCATCCGAGCCCGAACCCGAGGCGGCCCTGTTCGACCAGCCGCCGGAGTAGGCACTGTTCGGCGGACGCCTGTCCTGCCGCGCGGCAGGACAGGCGTCCGCCGGTCAGGGGCCGGGCTCACTCGGCGCGGACCGGCCGTCTGGCGCGCCGCCCGGTGCTGCTGGCGCTGATCCGGCGCAGGATCAGCTCGAACGTGGCCGCGAGCAGGCACACCCGCAGCAGCTCGTGCAGCGCGTCCACACCGATGGTGACCGGCTCCAGCCACTGCCACCACCAGCCGAGGAAGTCCGCGGGGCCGACGAGGACGTAGATCCCCCGTTCCAGCCACCCGGCGCCCAGCTCCATGAGTGTGTAGTACAGGCAGAACGCCAGGTAGAACACCGGGCTGACCCGCAGGATGAGCCGGAAGGAGTTGAGGAACGGGGTGTACTTGTCGTGCAGGTCGCGTCCCGCGAACTTCCCGATCCCACGCACCATTCCGGGGGTTCGGCCGACCGCCTTCTCCAGCCGCTCCCCTCGGGACCCCTTGCGGAACAGCGACTCGTGTTTGTCCAGCTCGGCCCCGAAGACGACCGCGGCGATCGTCAACCACAACAGCGGCCCCAGCAGCCCCTCCTTCAGGTCGCTCCAGACCGCGGCGGCCACCGCCAGCGCGGCGGGATAGCTCACCTCGAAGGGCAGGGGGAATGCGTCGTTCACCCACCGCAGGAAGTCCTGGAGGCCGTGCTGCATCCCCTCCCACACGACACGGTCGGCGAGCCACGCCTGGCCGCGGTCGATCAGCTGCGCCACGGAGAACACCATCAGGAACATCCAGTTGGCCTCGAAGACCGCCGTCAGCAGCCCGAGCACGGTGTTCCCGGTGCTGTTGTAGTAGCGTTCGACCACGAGGCGCAGGCACCAACAGGCCAGCGCGAACGCGAGGGGAAGGCCGAACGCGCTGAGTTCGGCCGTTTCCACGTAGCCGGTGATCCCGCGCTCGTTGACCAGGTTCTGGCTGTAGGTCCGGAACTCCTCGGCGTACATCCCCCAGGCGCTGTAGAACACCAGGAACGGCAGGATCGCCATCGCGACGGCGTCCACCACGACGCGTTCCCCGCGGGACTTGACCGGGCGGGCGCCGACGAGCTCGGTGTCCACCACCGGAAGTCCCGGACGCAGCATGTGGAACATGAGGATGGTGGTCGCCAGGGTCACCAGGGTCGCCAGGCCGAGCCCGAGCAGACCCACGACAGCGTTGATGTCGGAGATCCACACCATGCCGCGCAGCAGCATCCCGTGCAGGAAGGTGCCAGCGGTGTACACGCACAGCAGGGGTGCCCAGTACCGCCTCACCAGGTCGAGGGTGTATACCGGGATTCTCACGGCATCCATCGTCACTCTGGCCATCGAGGGAATAGTAACCAGAGGGCGCAAGGCTTCCGCCGCGGCGCGAAGCGGGGAAAGACCGTGATGGTTGCCGACGTTGTACGGCACGGCGACCGGGACGGGACGGAGCCGGAAAGGAGACGGACGGCGTGAGCGCAGGTGACGGGGACGGTTGGGTGTTCCTGCCCGACGGAACGCGGCGGTGGGGGCGGTACGGAGCCTCCGGGCTGTTGCTGTGCGGACGGGACGTGGCCGGAATCGGCCACATCCTGTTGCAGCACCGTTCGTGGTGGAGCCACCACGGCAACACCTGGGGACTGCCCGGCGGGGCGCTGGACAGCGGCGAGTCCCCGGTCCAGGGGGCGCTGCGGGAGTTCCGCGAGGAGGTCGCCGGGGAACTGGGCGAGATCACCGTGACCGGCATCCACCGTCAGGAGCACACGGTCTGGCGCTACGACACGGTCCTGGCGCAGGCTGCGGAAAAGCGGGCGTTCTCCCCGGGGAGCGCGGAGAGCGCGGACATCCGGTGGGTCCGGGCCGACCGGGTCGAGAGCCTGCCGCTGCTGCCCGCCTTCCGTCGGATCTGGCCGGAGGCGCGCGCGGCGCTCGAACGGCACCCGGTCCTGGTTGTGGACGCGCACACCGCCAGCGCGCGGCTGGGTGGCGCGCGGGAGTTGCGCGCTTCGCTCGCCGCCCTCGCCCGGCACGGTGTTCCGGGTAGGGCCGTCCCCCAGCACCTGCCGCAGGCACCGTTGCACCGGTGGTTCCCGCGGGTGCTGCTCGCTGTGGACGGCGCCGCGCCGACCGCGCCTCCCGAAGCCGGGGTGGAGGTCGTGACCGGGTACGGCACCAGCTCAGCGGTGGAGAACGCCCTGAACAGCGGCGGTTCCCCGGCGTTGGTGGTCACACGGGATGAGGCCGCCGTGGGCGGCGAGCAGAACGGCGTCCGGGTGCTCCCCCCGGAGTGGCTGCGGGAACTCTCCGTTTCGGACTCCCAGGGCACGTGACCGCACCACGCTGTCCGCCGCGCCCTCGCCACGGGATCGGCTCGCCGGGCACGTGAGAGCGGCGCCAGTCGTTGACCCTGGGAAAGCAATCCCCAATCATGTGGAAAACGAGCGCGTGAGGTGCCGAGCGACGACGTCAGGGGTACATCAGGGGTGTGCCCTGATGCGCTGGTAGCCGCCACCCGGGCACGCTGGTATGACCGGCCCGCCTACCGGACCGGGCTGAGCACCGCTCACGGAATCGAGGAGCAGACATGACGCTGGAGCGCGGCAACGCATTCACTCCCGTCGCCTCGGCGACGATGATCTGGCCCTGGGGGACGGCCACGGCAGCCGGAGCTGTCACCGGTGTCGGGTCCTTCCTGCTGAACCTGTCGCCGAACGTCCTGGAGGCCCTGCTGAACGGGGCGAGCACGGGAATCTTCTTCTTCGCGCTGGTCGGCGGTGCCGTGGCACTGTTCAGCAGCAAGGGCGACCGGCGCGCCCGCCGCTACGCCAGCCAGTACCCGTGGCGGACCGCGATGCCTCCCGCCCTGCTGGGCGCCGCGGGAACGGGCGTCTTCTCCTACGTCTCCACGATCCTCAGCGGACCGCTGCTCACCAGTATCCTGCTGGGATGGATCCCGGCGGCGTTCGTCGGACTGCTGGCCGGCGGGGCGATCTGGGCCATTCTCGGGGTGATCGGGATGGTGGCCGGCGGCCGGAGCCGGTAACTGCCGCGAAGCCACCACCAGACTCTGTGAGCAGGAAGGACGTGGGAACGCCCCACGTGTGAATCCTCACGCCGCGCGGCTGTCCCGGCCCGCGACACTCCGCCTGTTCACGACCCCCGGGTAGGTATCCGCCCCGTAATCTGTGCCATGCTCGACAACGGCGTGGAGGCCGCGCGGAACAACCGCACCCGGCCCGGGTGTTCTAGGCGGCTGCGAACCGAACTCATCACGGGGGACACTCAACCTACCCATGACAGCCAAAGATCGTCAGAAGATGATCGAGCGGGTCCGAGGTCTCCTTCGCATGGCGGAGGACACCTCGGTTACTGATGCCGAGAGCCAGGCATTCACCGCCAAAGCAGCCGAACTCATGACCCGCCACGCCATCGCGGAGGCCGAGGCGCGTGCGCAGCGTGGTGAGGATCCCGAATCCGTCACCCGGATGGACTTCCCCGTCTCCGGCGTGGGCGGACACGGCAAGGCGCGGGTCAAGGCGCTGGCAGGCATCGCCGCGGCGTACGGCTGCCAGTCGGCGGTGCGCGGCAACACCTCCGCCAACACCGAACGTACGCTGATCATCGTGGGCACCGCCACAGCCCTCGACGCGCTGCGGGTGTTGCTCCCCTCGATCACGATGCAGATGGAAGCGTCCGCGAAGTTCACGACACGCAACCACGTGGCGGACCTACGGGAGATGCGCAACTACGACCGGTCGACACTAACCACGGAGCGTAACCGGTTCTACCGTTCGTTCATCCGGGCCTACGGGTACGCGGTGGCGGAGCGCATCCGCGAGTTCCGCAGCCGGCTGCGCGAGGATCCGTCCCAGGCCGGCGCCGACTCCGAGGAGGGCGGCGAGGCCGGCCAGGAGGAGTCGAAACAGGGCGCGGAGGTCGTGTTGCGCACGGATGTGGACCGAGTGCGCGAGGACTTCCAACGGCGGTTCCCGGAACTACCGCAAACCCGGCCGGAGCGTACACACCATCGCGGCGGCGCGCGGGCTGGCTACATCCGCGGACGCCGGGCCGAGTTGGGCTCGGCGGGCACCGCGGTCGGCCAGGGCGGCAATTCCGAACTGTCCGATGGTGAGTGACCTGCCCCAACACACACCTTGTGGATAACTATGTGGACAGGCTGGGGAAATCCGGTGGATAACTTCGCTTTCCCCGGCCACACTTGTGGATAACTGCGGTTCTCACGCTCATTCCGGACCGCTCCGCCCCAGGTACGGCCAGCCCGATTCCGCTACGCTGCCACCCGTATCCACACTGGAATCGCGGAGAGTGGCACACGTCACCAGTGGGAAGGACTGTGGACGTAACGCCTTTCCGCAGGGAGACCCACGATGTCCACAGCCACTCCCCTCACCTCGTTCCGCGGCCAGAGAACAGCGCTACTGAGCACGTACGGCGAGGACGGCACGTCCGTCGACACACCCGTCAACATCGCCCTGGACAACGGCCGCGTCCTCTTCTGCGCCTGGGAGGACTCGGACCGGGCCCAACGGCTGCGCCGGAACCCGGTCGCCGACCTGCGTCCCTGCACCTCGCGCGGACGCCCCTCCGGGAACCCCGTCCACGGCCGGGCGCGGCAGCTGGAGGGTGCCGAGGCCCAACGCGCCGCCCGGATACTCCGACGCCGCCACCCCATGTCACAACGGTGGTCCGCGCCGATCTCCGAACGGCTGCTGCGGTACCGCATGCTGTACTACGCGTTGGCCCCGGACCACGACGAGGAGGTCCAGAGCGTCGAGGGCTGGCCCGACTGAGCGGACCTCCCCGCCCCGGTCCCCCAGCGGCCCGGGGCGGGGAGGTCCGCTCCGGGCACACGGTCGCCGTCGCCGAGGACGGGGCGCCGGTACTCGTACGGCGGGTACGGGAACTCCCGCGCTCCCCGAGAGCGTGTCCGCCCTCACGCCACGCGTAGCGGCATCACCAGGTACCGGAACCGCGAGCGTTCCTCCCCGGCAGCCGGCGGCTCGGAGATCACGGCCGGCTTGGTCGGGGTCGTGAGGTCCAGTCGCACACTGTCGGTGGTGACCGCGCCGAGACCGTCGAGCACGTACTCGGGGTTGAACGCGACCCGCATGGGCTCACCGTCGTAGGTGACCGGTACCGCCTCCCGCGCCTGCGCGTCCTCCCCGGACCCCGCCTCCAGCACGACCTCCTCCGGGGAGAACGACATGCGCAGTGGCGTGCTCCGGTCCGCCACCAGTGCCACCCGCTTCACCCCCTCGGCCAACGACGCGGTGCGCGCCTCGGCACAGGCCGCGATGTCGGTGGGGAAACGGGACGCGTAGGAGACGAACTCGCTGTCGAGCAACCGGCTGGTGGTGTGCCAGCCGCCGTCGGCGAAGCCGATCATTCCCGATCCGCGGGACCGCGTGTCCTCCGCACCACCGCCGCCCGACAGCGCGACGGCGACCGAGGAGTCGGACGACAACGAGCGGACGGCCTCCTGCAGCGAACGGGCGGGAACCAGCGCCGACCCCGTGGACCAGGGGGCCGCGGGACTCCAGGTGAGCTCCCGCATCGCGAGGCGGTAACGGTCGGTGGCGGCCAGGGACAGTTCCTCTCCCGACCAGGAGAGGTGTACGCCGGTGAGCATCGCGAGCGTGTCGTCCCTGCTCGCCGCCGGACGCACCTGGCCCACGGCAGTGGCGAACCCCCCGCCCGTCACGTGCCCCGTAGCGGGCGGCAGCTCCGGCAGCGAGGGATAGTCCGTCACCGGAAGCGTGAGCATCGTGAACTGCGCCCCGCCGGAGGCGAACGTGACCCGGTCGCTCTCGTGGCGCGCGGTCACCGGTCCGGGCGGCACGTTGCGGAGGATGTCCACCAGCAGTTTCCCGGGGACGAGCACCGTACCGCCGCTCTGCGCCTCGACCGTCGCGGTGGCCTGTGCGGACAGGTCGAAGTCGAACGCCGAGGCCCGCAGCTGCGCCGTTCCCGTCCCGGGCAGTTCCAGCTTCATCCCGGCGAGAACCGGCATGGCCGGCCGGCTCGGAAGCGCCCGGGCCGCCCACGAGACCGCCGCCGCCAGTTCGTCCCGGTCCACACGGAATTCCACGTCGCCTCCCCGAGCGCTCGGTACCGATTGCCGGTGTGGCGGTTACCGTACCCAGCGGCTCGGACATTTCAGCTGACGACGCGGCACCGGAGAGGAGATCCCCGGTGCCGCGCGGGGGACGTCGTCGGTTGGCGGCTACTTCTGGTTGGGGCGCAGGGTCCACACCACGGTCATCGATCCGGTCGTGGTCCCGTCCTCCGTCCGGAGGTCGATGTCGACGCCGAACTCGGGCCGCTGACCCGCGTCCAGTTCCGCGACGATGTCCGCGGCAGAGCGGGTCAGCCGGGCTTCGGCGGTGATGTCGCCCATCGCGAGCTTGTGGTAGTGGATCTCGGCTTTCACCGCCAGCGGCACGGCCCGGTCGAGCTGGTCGTTGAACGCGCCGATCACGATCGCGCCGGAGGCGGACTCGGCCAGGGTGAACATCGCGCCGGCGTGCGGCCCGGAAAGGTGGTTGTGGTGCTGCGGGGTGTCCGGAAGGCGCAGCACAGCGCGGTCGTGGTCCAGTTCCACGAACTCCACACCCAGGGTCCGCGCGAACGGGACCGCCGCGAGGAACCCGGACTTCACTGCTTCCGCCGTTTCGGCGTCCATGGTTGCCATGGCCCCACATTACTCACGAGTAACAAAAAATTCCAGGCATCCGGTGGTGGAGGGCACGTCGCCGACGAACACGCCGGAGACGCCCACCACGGCTTCCGGAGGGGGCCGGGTCCTGTTTTTCGGACGCTTGTCCTGCTGCGCGCCGCTCCAGCACACTGCCCCGCAGCGTTCCCGCCGGTCGACGGAGGATCCGCTCCGCCTTCCTTGTCGGCCGTGCCGGGCGGCACCGGAGACGCCGCTCGCGACGAACAGCGTCCAGAAAACAGAGCCTAGTTCCCTTTCCTCCCCAGGACCCGGTTGCGGACACGGCGGCCCTTGCGGACACCACGCGTGAACAGCTCCCCCGCCAACTGGCGGCCCGTGACATCCCGCAACTGCTGGTCCTGGGGGGCGACCTTCTTGGAACCGGCCTTGCCGGTCTTGGTGGACTTCCCGGAAGCGGCGGCGTTCTGCCTCCGTACCGCACCGAGAGCACCCAGGACGGCCTGGGCGGCGGCCTCCGGGGAGAGGGACACGTCGGGATCGGGTGTCCCGGCCCGGTTGCTGGGGTAGTCGCTCAACCGCTCCAGGTCGCCGATGACGTTCACCCCCAGCGCCGAGATCCGCTCCGCCGAGTCCGCACCGAGCTTCGCCGCGCGCTCCAGCGCCCACTCCGGCGTCAGGATCTCCGAGCCCTTCGGCGGCTGGTACGCCACCTTCATCCGCTTCACCGCCCCGTGCCGGATGTAGGTGGAATAGAACGAACCGGGCATCCGCTGGTCCTTGAACTCGCGGTTGAAGCTCCGCAGCATCTCCACCTCCCCGTAGGAGAGGGAGCGGTTGGCCTGCCGGTCGTCGGGCACGAGGAACTCCTCCGGCAGATCCAGCAGGCCCTCGAAGACGCGCAGCAGCATCCCCCGGTCGGAGTCGTCCACGGGGATCACCGTCATGTTCTGCGGCCCGACGGCCTCGGCCCAGCGCTCCACGATGTCGCCCTGCTGGTGGCGCCGCCAGAACATGGAGTTGGGGCGCTCGTGCGGGCGGTTGAACATGATGTCCAACCACTCCTCGTAGGAGGTGCGCAGTCCGTTCTGCACGTACTGCTGCCACTGCGCCGGCAGCACCTTGCCCAGCGGCCGCAGCGTGACCACCACGTGCACCTGCGAGCCGCCGAGATCCTCCACGATGCGGGGAACGTTCTCCGGGGGAGCGTCGGCGAAGAACTCGCTGCTGATGAGGGCACGCTGGTCACCCGCTGCGGTGACCTCGTCCACCAGCCCCTGCCAGTCCTCCTCGTTGGGGGTCGGACCGCCCAGCATCGGAGGGCGCCCCGTCACCGCCTGCACCGGCTTCACCGGAGTGCGCCCCTGGCCGATGTAGGAGACACCCTGTTCCGCCAGACGGGAACGTGCCAGGTTGGCCGCGCCCTGCAGCGCGGTGGTTCCGCTCTTGTGCGGGCCGATGTGCAGGAGCCGCACGTTTCCAGGGAGCGGCGTGATGCCTGACACCATGCGTTTCCTCCGATTGGTTATGGCTTTCGGGAAAAATAATCGAGCACTCACGGATCGACAAACACCGCACTGATATGTAACACAACAATAAAAATTGTTTACGAAGAATAGTGTTGTGTTTTGTCCCCTTCCGCGCTCGTTCCGAGGATACCGGTGTTCGGGAGTGCGTAAGCTGCGACTTCTCCACGCGACGCAGCGTCCTCCCTGGCCACTGGTGGGTCCCTGACCCGTTGTGGTGGGCGGTAGCGACACGGGTCGTGCGGAGCCCGGGGAAGCACCGCCGGGGAGGCGGTCCGGACGGGAGATCCCGCACCGCACGGTCAGGACGAGGCACTCCGCCCTCTTCCCAGGAGCCTCCCGCCCACGCGGCGGGCCCTGCGGAGGCCGCGGGAGAACAGCTCCCGGGCCAGCTCCCGGGCCGGGGTCTCACGCAACCTCCGGTCCCGGCCGGCCCCCGGGCCCGGTCGGGACGGGGCGGGGTCCGGAACGCCGCCTCTCCTGATCGCCCCGACGGCACCCACCAGCGCCTGGGCGGCGGCCTCCGGGGGAACAGCGACGCCGGAGGCCGGCGTTCCGGCCCGGTTGCTGGGGTAGTCGCTCAACCGCTCCAGGTCGCCGATGACGTTCACCCCCAGCGCCGAGATCCGCTCCGCCGAGTCCGCACCGAGCTTCGCCGCGCGCTCCAGCGCCCACTCCGGCGTCAGGATCTCCGAGCCCTTCGGCGGCTGGTACGCCACCTTCATCCGCTTCACCGCCCCGTGCCGGATGTAGGTGGAATAGAACGAAGCCGGCAATCTCCGGGCTTTGAACCCCTTGTTCAGGCCACGCAGCGTCTCCGCCTCCCCGTAGGAGAGGGAGCGGTTGGCATGCCGGTCGTCGGGCACGAGGAAACCCTCCGGCAGGTCCAGCAGGCCCTCGAAGACCCGCAGCAGCATCCCCCGGTCGGAGTCGTCCACGGGGATCACCGTCAGGTTGTCCGCCCCGACGACACCGGCCCAGCGCTCCACGAAGTCCCCCTGCTGGTGACGCTGCCAGAAGTTGGAGTTGGGGCGCTCGTGCGGGCGGTTGAACATGACGTCCAACCACTCCTCGTAGGAAGCGCGGATGCCGTTCTGCACGTACTGCTGCCACTGCGCCGGCAGCACCTTGCCCAGCGGCCGCAGCGTGACCACCACGTGCACTCGTGAACCGCCGAGATCCTCCACGATGCGGGGAATGGTCCCCTCGGTGGCGGCCGCGAAGAACTCGCTGCTGATGAGGGCACGCTGGTCACCCGTCGCTGCGACCTCGTCCACCAGCCCCTGCCAGTCCTCCTCATGGGGCGTCGGACCGCCCAGCATCGGAGGGCGCCCCGTCACCGCCTGCACCGGCCTCGCGGGGTTGCGTCCCTTACCGACGTGAGTGATGCCCTGTTCCGCCAACCGGGGACGCGCCAGGTGGAACGCGCCCTGCAGCGCGGTGGTTCCGCTCTTGTGCGGGCCAACGTGCAGGATCCGCGCGTCCCCGGGGAGCGGAGTGACACCCGACACCATGCGTTTCCTCCGACCAGGTTTCGGATTCGAGAAAAACGATCGAATGTTCATGATCTGTCAGACGTCGCCCTGGCGTAAGGCGCAACACTCCTGTTGTCGTCACACAAAGAAATCGAATGCCACTTTTTGCTTTTCCCCTACCCGCGGGGGTCGACGGAACACGGTTGCCCACCGCCTCCCCGGGGCACGCGCCTCCCACGGCACCGGGGAGAGGACTCCGCCGTCGCGGTACCGGAGAGCCACGCACGCGTCCACCGAACACGACCTAAGCTGCGTGCATGAACGATTGGGACCTGCGCAAACTGCAGGTGCTCCGTGCGCTGGACGAGCACAAGACCGTGCGGGCGGCGGCGGAGTCCCTCCGGATGACCCCCTCGGCCGTCTCGCAGCAGCTCTCCACGCTCGCCCGGCAGACCGGGGTGGACCTGCTGGAGGCCCACGGGCGCCGGGTCCGGCTCACCGAGGCCGCACGGGTACTGCTGCGCCACGCGGACGCCGTCTTCGCCCACCTGGAGCGGGCCGAGGCCGAACTGGCCGGATTCGCCCGGGGGGAGGCCGGAGACGTGCACGTGGGGGCGTTCGCCACGGCGATCCCGAACCTCGTGGTTCCCGCCGCCGCCGAGCTGCACCGCACACACCCCCAGCTGCGGGTCCGCGTCCGCGAGGCGGAGGCCGCCGACGTGTACGACCTGCTGGCCTCCGGTGACGTGGACCTCGCCCTGTCACTGGCCGCGGACACCCCTCCCCCGCGGGACGGGAAGTTCGAACGGATCCCGTTGCTCGCCGATCCCCTGCACGTCGCGCTGCCCGTCAACCACCGGCTCGCGGCGGTGCCCGAGCTGCGGCTCGCCGACCTCGCCGAGGAGCCCTGGATCTTCGGCAGCGACGGCCCGTGGCGGGACATCACCATGACCGCCTGCGTCAACGCCGGGTTCGTACCAGAACAGCGTCACATCGCCACGGACTGGCCCGCGATCCTCTCCCTCGTCGAAGCCGGGATGGGGGTCGCGCTGGTGCCGCGGCTCGTCACGGCGGAACCCGCCCCCGGGGTGGCCGTGCGCGTCCTACGCGCCGACCATCCGCGCCGCCATGTGGTGGCTGCCGTACGCGCCGGAGCGCGGGAACGGCCGCAACTCGCAGAGGTCCTGCGCGCCCTGGAAACCGTCGCGCACCAGAAGAGTAAGTACAACTGAACAGACCACGAAGGAACTTTCGATAGACGTGACGTGTTGGCGGGTGTCACAGTGAAAACCGCAAGCGACAACGCCGAGCACGGAAGCGAGCCATGACCGACCAGTCGAGTGACCCGCACGCCAACGACGCCCAGCCCTACAGCGGCGGCGATCCCTACGCCGACTACCGCGGTGCCGACACCGACTTCACCGCCATGGTGGAGCTGTCCGACCGGCGCCTCGGGGCGGGTGTCGTCGCCGCCAACGACGAGTTCTTCGCCGAACGGGAGAACCTGCTCAACCCGCACGCGCCCGTCTTCGACCCCGAGGCGTTCGGGCACAAGGGCAAGATCATGGACGGCTGGGAGACGCGGCGGCGCCGCGGCCCCAGCGCGGCGGAACCGCACTCGACCCGCGCGGACCACGACTGGGCACTGGTGCGGCTCGGCCTTCCCGGGGTCGTGCGCGGCATCGTCGTGGACACGGCCCACTTCCGCGGCAACTATCCCCAGCAGGTCAGTGTGGAGGCCGCCCACGTCGAGGGGACCCCGTCCCCCGAGGAGCTCCTCAGCGACGAGACCGTCTGGGAGGAGATCGTCAGCCGCACACCCGTGCAGGGGCACGCCGCCAACACCTTCACCGTCACCACCGAGCGGCGGTGGACCCACCTGCGCCTGAAGCAGTACCCCGACGGCGGCATCGCCCGGCTGCGGGTGTACGGGGACGTCATCTGCGACCCCGAGTGGCTCACGCTGCTGGGCACCTTCGACCTGGCCGCCCTGGAGAACGGTGGAGCCACCGAGGCCGCCTCCGACTCGTTCTTCTCCCCCACGAACAACATGATCCTGCCGGGGCGCTCCCGCAAGATGGACGACGGCTGGGAGACGCGGCGGCGCCGCGACACCGGCAACGACTGGGTGCGGCTGCGGCTGACCGACCACAGCCAGCCCCGCGCGATCGAGATCGACACCAGCTACTTCAAGGGCAACGCCGCCGGCTGGATCACCGTCTCCACCTGTGACGCCACCACGGCCGACCCCGAGGACCCCTCCTCCTGGACCGAGATCATCGGCCGCACCCCGCTGCAGCCCGACGCGACCCACCGGTTCCGGGTGGACAACGCCCCAGCCGCCACCCACGCCCGGGTGGACACCTTCCCCGACGGCGGTATCGCCCGGCTGCGTTTCCACGGCAGCCTCACCGACACCGGTGAGCGAAACGTGCGCGAGCGCTGGAACCAGCTGCGGGCGTGACACGACGGGGAGGCCCGGCGGTGCCGCGACGGTCTGCTACGAGACGCCGACCGGCACAACACGGGGCTGCCGGTGCGCGACGCGCGTGGGCGCGCCGGCAGCCCCGCGCCGGGAACGAGCGGAGGGTGTGGGATTCGAACCCACGAAGCCCGATGGACTTGGTGCTTTTCAAGAGCACTGCACTCGGCCGCTGTGCGAACCCTCCTCAGACGGGGCGGGAATCACCCGTCCCCTTCCGGCCCTCATGCTAGCTGACGATTCGCGCCCGTACGGAACGGCGGCGTTCCCGCGGCGGTGCCGCGGCACCGCCGCCGCACCGGGGAGGCGGACAGTCCGCGGTCACTGCGGCCAGGCGAACGCCTCCCCCACGGTGGCGGCGAGCTGCAGGTAGGCGTCCCGCGCTCCGGGGGTCAGCCGTTCCAGGTCGACTTCGGCGCCCTCTTCCAGGTGCTGGTCCCACGGGACCCGGATCACGGAACGGCACCGGCCGGTGAAGTGCTGTTCCAACCGGTCCAGGTCCACGCTGCCCTTGCCGTCGGAACGCACCATGGACAGCACCACGACCGCTCCCCGCACCAGGTAGCCGTACTCGTGGGCCTCCAGCCAGTCCAGCGTGGCGCTGGCACTGCGCGCCCCGTCAACCGACCCCGAACTCACCAGTACCACCTGGTCGGCCAGTCCCAGCACCCCGCGCATCGCCGAGTGCAGCAGGCCGGTCCCGCAGTCGGTCAGGCAGATCGAGTAGAACCGCTCGAGGATGCGCGTGACCTCCCGGTAGTCGTTCTCACTGAACGCTTCGGACACCGCGGGGTCCCGGTCCGAGGCCAGGATCTCCAGCCGGCTCGCGGACTGGGAGGTGAAGCCGCGCATCTCGGCGTAACGCGAGATGACCTCCCGTTCGTTGAGCAGGTCGCGGATGGTGGCGGTCGTCTCCAACCGCACCTTGTCCGACAGGGTGCCCCGGTCGGGGTTGGCGTCCACGGCCAGCACGCGGTCGCCCCGTAGCGAAGCCAGCGTGTTGCCCAGGGCGACCGTGGTGGTGGTCTTGCCCACTCCTCCCTTGAGACTGAGTACCGCCACCCGGTGGTGGCCTCCGACCACGTTCGTCCGCGCGCGTCCGGCCAGGTCCCTGCGGCGGCGCTCGGTGGCCGACTCCCCCGGTGTCACCATCCCCAGGGAAAGCGTGTGCACCGCCTTGCGCCAGCCGCCGCCGGGCTGTTCCCGCTTGCCGCGCACCAGCGAGTCGGGGTCCAGCGCCTCCGCGTTCTCGGCCGGCGCTCCCTGCCCGTGCTGGGCGGGTTGCTGCGCCGCAGGCATGTGGGCCTGGTACTGGAACGGCTGCCCGGGTGCCTGCGGGGGTTGCGGTTGTTGGGGTTGTTCGGGCGGGGCGGGGGGCGGTGGTAGCCCGTCCGGCCCCGGTTGTCTCTGCTGTTGGGAGTAGGGGTTCTGCGGCGGTTGTTGCGGACCAGCCTGCGGAACGTTCCCCCGCGGCGGTTGGGGAGGATGGGGAGGCTGCTGCGGTTGGGACTGGGGGGTCTGCGGAGGCTGCGGCGGCTGCGACTGCGGAGGCTGCTGTGGTTGCGGCGGCTGGGGTTGGGGTTGTTGCGGCTGCGGCGGTTGCTGCGGAGCAGCCTGCGGAACGTTCCCCCACGGCGGTTGGGGAGGATGGGGAGGCTGCTGCGGTTGGGACTGGGGGTTCTGCGGAGGCTGCGGAGCTTGCGGCGGCTGCGACTGCGGAGGCTGCTGTCCGCCCGTAGCCGGATAGGGGTGTTCCGGTGGCGTGTGCGGCGCTCCGCCCCGCGGCCGACCGTGCGACGGTGGCTGGGCCTGGCCACCGCCGGCCGGGTTGGCGTTCCCCGCCGAGTCTGGGGGCGGCTGCTGCCCACTGGCGGGGCGCTGCGCACCGCTGGCGGGGCGTTGAGCGCCACTGGCCGGACGACGCGTACCGCTGTTCCCTCCGCCGTGCCACAGCGCGGCCGGAGGCGTCGCCGGCTGGGCCGGACGCGCCTGCGAGGCACCGGAGGTGTTGTCCATTGGCGGCAGCTGCTCGGGTTCGGGTACGTCACCCTCGTCGCCCGGCTCCTGGGGTCCGCCGTGTCCGGCCTCTCCCGCCGGGAAACGCGCGTCCGGCCGCTGCCCGGCGGAGGCGGAGGGGTCAAAGCCGCGCTCCAGTTGGACCGTCGTTTCCTGGGGCGAGGACACGTCCGGTTGGTCACTCCCGGCGCTCCCGCCGGTGGGCTCCGGGGCGGCGTCCGCTTCGGGGGTGCCCTGCTGCTGTTCCACCTGGGGCTCCGGGGGCCGCGACTGCGGCCACGGCGGCGGAGCAGCCACGGGAGAGTGCTCCACCCCGGACTGGTCAGCGTCCTCGGACGACGGAACGGACGGGACGGAACCAGGGCCCTCATCGGCGGGAACCGGACCGGCGTCCGCTTCGGGAGTACCCTGCTGCTGTTCCACCTGGGGCTCCGGGGGCCGCGACTGCGGCCACGACGGCGGAGCAGCGACAGGAGAGTGCTCCACCCCGGGCGGCGGAGCGGAACCGGCGTCACTCGCCGGTTGCGCGTACGGCGGAGGAGGGGGGATGGCACCGTAGCCGAGCAACGGATCGGCCGACGCCCCCGCATCCTCCCACTCCTGGGCGGCCCCCACGTGCCCGTCCTCGGGAGCGGGTTCCGGCTCCCCCGGAGGCGGGCCGTTGTATGCGGAACCGTCGTGCTCTGTGTGTGCCACCGCGGTTCTCCTCACGACGCGTCGAAGATGTGTGACTTCCTCCCCTCCTCAACGGGAGGGGTTCCCACCCGTTGCGGGGCGGGTTTCTTCCTGCTGCGTTGCCGGTTGCGGACGGGAGAACCCGTACCGGTCTCTCTCACTCCCCGCAGCCGCTGCGCGAGGGTGCCCGTGATCGCGTGGTGAGTGTCCCACCGCCGTACCCCGACCCGTCGCCGGAATGGTCGTCACCGTTCCGTAAGACCGGCCACGCGGGAGGCGTGAGGCCGCCCGCATCCCAACCCGTTCGGATAACCGCAGCTCGCGCGGCAGGGGGGTGCAGCTGGGGTGCGTCGTGGTGGAGGAACGGAAGCGGTGGAACACGACCCACCGCACCGGATCCGGGGAGGACACAGTACCCGCCCGCGCCCCCGGAGCTGTTGCGACCACGGGGCGGTGGGCGCGACGCTGGTGGTGCGACACCGCGAGCCGCAACGGGCGCGCACCTGCGAACGTGCGGTCCGACACCGCCCGCCGCCCGGATACCGGGCGGGCCCGACACATGCACGCAGTCCGCATACCCACCATTCTGCAAGGTGGAGCGAGGGGACGTAAAAACACCGTTCCCCCCAGCGGGATGTCCAGGGGACTTCTGGTGGCGCACCGGAGAACGCCGCCGTTCCCGGCGTGGAGCGGAGCGCCGCCTCGGGGGACCGGGGAACCAGTCCCCGCACGGACACCCCGCCGCCGACGGACCCAGCCGCGCGGCACCACACACCTCGCCCCGCCAACAGCGGTAGCGTTCTTCCCATGCGCGCAATCGTCATCAACGAACCCGGTGATCCCGACGTCCTCGTCCCGACCGACGTCCCCGACCCCGTACCCGGCCCCGGGGAGATCCTCGTCGACGTCGCGGCCACGGCGGTCAACCGGGCCGACCTCAACCAACGCCAGGGCAACTACCCGCCCCCGCCGGGAGCCTCCGAGTACCCCGGTCTGGAATGCTCCGGAAGGATCTCGGCGCTCGGCCCCGGAACCCAGGACTACGGCTGGTCGGTGGGGGACGCGGTGTGCGCACTGCTCAGCGGCGGGGGATACGCCCAGCGCGTCGCGGTTCCCGCCGGACAGCTCCTGCCGATCCCCGAGGGTGTCGGTATGGTCGAGGCGGCGACGCTACCGGAGGTCTCCTGCACCGTGTGGTCCACCGTGTTCCAGGCGGGCGGGCTCTCCTCCGGCGAGACCCTCCTCGTGCACGGGGGCGGGAGCGGAATCGGCACCTTCACCATCCAGCTCGCCCGCGCCCGCGGCGCGCACGTCATCGCGACCGCCGGCAGCGCGGAGAAGCTCGCGCGGTGCCGCGAGCTGGGCGCCGACGTCGGCATCAACTACCGTGAGGAGGACTTCCCCAGCCGCGTCAGAGAAGAGACCGACGGGCGGGGTGCCGACGTCGTCCTGGACATCATGGGTGGCTCGTACCTGGACGCCAACCTCCGCTCACTCGCCACCGGCGGCAGGCTGACCATCATCGGACTGATGGGCGGCCGCAGCGCGGAACTGGACCTCGGGCGCATGCTGGTCAAGCGGCTGTCCGTCCAGGCCACCTCGCTGAGGTCCCGCCCGGTCGACGAGAAGGAACGTATCGTCTCCGGGGTGGTCGCCAACGTGTGGCCACTGGTGGAGGACGGCACGCTGCGTCCCGTGGTGGACCGCACGTTCCCCCTCACCGAGGCGGCCGCCGCGCACCATGCCATGGAGTCGAGCGGGCACGTCGGGAAGATCGCACTCACCGTGGCGTCCCGGTAGGGACCCCGGGAACCGTAGGTAGGAGACCGTTGAGCAACGAACCCAGCACGGGGGAACAGCCGCTTCTGATCGTGGGTTCCGGCGACGAGCAGGAAACCCCGGAACAGCACGAGACCCCGCTCAGCGACATGGTGGAGCAGCCCGCCAAGGTCATGCGTATCGGCAGCATGATCCGCCAGCTCCTCGAGGAGGTGAAGGCGGCCCCGCTGGACGAGGCCGGCCGCGCGCGGCTCCGGGAGATCCACAGCAACTCGGTCCGGGAACTCGAGGACGGGCTGGCACCCGAGCTCGTCGAGGAGCTGGAACGGCTCGCCCTGCCGCTCACGGACGAGTCCACCCCGACCGAGCCGGAGCTGCGGGTGGCCCAGGCCCAGCTGGTGGGGTGGCTGGAAGGGTTGTTCCACGGCATCCAGACGACGCTCTACGCCCAGCAGATGGCGGCCCAGGCCCAGCTGGAGAACGTACGCAACGCCCTGCCCTCCGGGGTGCCGGATCCGCAGGAGGGCCAGGGAACGACGGGTTACACCTCGGGGTCGGGCCCGTACCTGTGACCGCGGCGGGGCCGGGTGTCCGGCGGCGTCGCGCCGTCAGCCCGCGGCGGCGCCCGGGGAGAGCACCTCACGGCCGACGTAGGGACGCAGCGCTTCCGGCACCACGACCGAACCGTCGGCCTGCTGGTGGTTCTCCAGGATGGCGACGATCCAGCGCGTGGTGGCCAGTGTCCCGTTCAGCGTCGCGGCGAACCTCGGCTTGTCCTCCTCGGCGCGGTAACGGATGTTCAGTCTGCGGGCCTGGAAGTCGGTGCAGTTGGACGTGGAGGTCAGCTCCCGGTAGCGCCCCTGCGTCGGGATCCAGGCCTCGCAGTCGTACTTGCGCGCGGCACTCGTTCCGAGGTCGGCGCCCGGGATGTCCACCACCCGGTAGGGAAGCTCGAGCTTGTCCAGCATCGCCCGCTCCCACGCCAGCAGCCGCAGGTGCTCCTCGGCCGCGTGGTCGGGGTGGGCGTAGACGAACATCTCGACCTTGTTGAACTGGTGCACCCGGATGATCCCCCGGGTGTCCTTGCCATAGGAGCCGGCCTCCCTGCGGAAGCACGACGACCAGCCCGAGTAGCGTTTCGGTAGGTCCTCCGGGGCGAGGATCTCCCCCGAGTGGTATCCGGCGAGCGGAACCTCGGACGTGCCCACCAGGTACAGCTCGTCGTCCGGAAGGTGGTACACCTCGTCGGAGTGGGCGCCGAGGAAACCGGTGCCCTCCATGGCCTCCGGTTTCACCAGCACGGGCGGGACCATCGGGGTGAAGCCGCTGGCGGTGGCCTGCTGCATGGCCATGTTCAGCAGCCCCAGCTCCAGCATGGCGCCGACCCCGGTGAGGAAGTAGAACCGCGCACCGGAGACCTTGGCGCCGCGATCCGTATCGATGGCGCCCAGCGCCTCGCCCAGTTCCAGGTGGTCGCGCGGGGTGAAGTCGAACTCGCGCGGCGTCCCGACCTGGTCCATGACGACGACGTCGTCCACACCGCCCTCCGGGACCCCCTCGGCGACGAGGTTGGGGACGGTGGCCAGGAGCTCGTCCAGCTCGGCCCTGAGGCGCTGCTCGTCGGCTTCGGCCGTTTTCACCTCATCGGAGAGGCTCTTGGCCCGCGCCAGCAGCTCGTCCCGCTCCTCCGGGGAGGCGCGGGAGACCTCCTTGCCGACGTTCTTCTGTTCCGCGCGTTTCGTCTCGAAGAGCGACAGCGCGCTACGGCGGCGGGAGTCGACGTCCAGCAGCCGGTCGATGACGGTTTCATCCTCGCCGCGGATCCGCTGCGACGCGCGGAACCGTTCCGGGTTGTCTCGCAGAGCACGAAGGTCGATCACGCTTCGCAGGTTACCGGTGTTGGATACCCGTCAGGCCACCTCGCCGGAACGTATCCGTTCCAACCAGCGTTCCGCCGCCGGGAAGTCGGGGGCGGTGGTACCGCGCAGCGGGGTCACGGCGGGACTTCCGGAGCGGGGGAAGCTCCCCAGGAAACGGACGTCCGCGCAGATCCGGCGCAGCCCCATCAGCGCCTCGCCGACATGGGGGTCGGACACGTGCCCGTCCGCGTCGATGCAGAAACAGTAGCGTCCCAACCCGTCGCCGGTCGGGCGGGACTCCAACCGGGTGAGATTCACGCCCCGCACCGCGAACTGGTTGAGCAGCTCCATGAGGGCGCCGGGACGGTCGTCGTGGGGGAACGCCACCAGGGAGGTGCAGTCGTGGCCGGTCGGCGCGGGAAGCGGCCCCGGCCTGGTGATGCGAACGAACCGGGTGGCGGCGTCCGAGCGGTCCGCTATGCCCTCGGCCAGCGGGGACAGGCCGTAGCGTTCCCCGGCGATACCGGCGGCGATCGCCGCGTCGTAGGCGGACCCCGGTTCCGCGACGGCCTGCGCGGCGGCCGCGGTCGAGGCGAGGGCGCACGCTTCCGCGTCGGGGAGGTTGCGCGTCATCCAGCCGCGGCACTGCGCCAGCGCGTGCGGATGCGTGGCGACCCGTTTCACGTCGGAAAGGCTCGTACCGGGTCGCGCGAACAGGGTGAACGCCACCGGGATCGCCGTCTCCGCGGTGACCAGCAACGGCTCCCCGTTGATGAGCTCGGCCAGGGTGGCGGTCACCCCGCCCTCGACGGAGTTCTCCAGCGGCACGACCCCGCCGTCCACCCCAGCGCTGCGCACCTCCGCGAAGACCGCGTCCACACCGGAGCACGGGACGAGCGCCTCCGCCGGCGCGTCCGGTTCCAGAGTCCGGAGCGCGGCTTCGGTGAACGTCCCCGCCGGGCCGAGGTAGGCGTAACGGTTAGGCATACAACCCCAGGCTATACCCACCGCCGGGACCGTTCCCGTCACGGCGGCACCGTGCGCTGCGACGGATTCCGTGTTGCCGTACGGCTCGGGGCGCCAGGGCCTGTCCGATGGGCGCTGTTCGTCACGAGCTCCGCTCCAGGGCCGCTTGGTACGACCGAGGAGGGAGGCAGAGCGGATCCTCCGCCGAGGAGGACGGGAACGCGGCCAGGCGGGTCACTCGCTCCCGAAGGACGCGCTGTCCTGGGTGTTCGTGTCCTCGGGCTCCGTTACCGGCTCGGTGAGGCAGCTCTCCCCCGGCCCGTGTCCCAGGCGCGCGTTCCGGATGGCCCGGTACTCCTCCGGGGAGAGGCTCTCCTGCGCACGGCCCCGTTCGATGGTCTTGGCATAGCTGCGGGAGTCGGCCCTCCCGTTGATGGCGGTGACAACGACACCGTCCCCCACCGCGTTGAGCAACGCCAGGGAGAAGGACCGGGCCCCGGACAACTCCGCCAGGGCGTCGTAGCGCACCACGGCGACGTCGCGGATGGCCCGGGTGTCGATGCCGCCGTTCTCCGGCAGTGTCTGGTCCGTCAGGGCGCACGACTCGGCGGTGGCCCTACGGCACCGGTGGAGTGCGTACCCACCGAGGGCCAGACCTCCCGCTCCCGCCAGCGCGCCGAGCACGGCCACGATCATAGTCAGCACACGTCGAGCCTAGTAATCACACTGCGCTCACGTCTCGCGACACTCGGCATGGTGCCGTGAGAAAGGTGCTCTGTTCCGGCGAAATACCGACATCCCGCCATGGTGGGGTCGAGCCGCCGTGCCGGGGCCTCTGCTCCGGACGGAGAGCCGCCAGGCGCGGCCGCGGGTCAGGCCGAGGTGGGTGAGCCCGCTGTTCCGGTGCGTTCCGCGACCGAGTCGACGATGGTGAAGACGGCGTTGAGTCCCGTCACATCCACGACCTTTCGCACCGCCGGGGTGAGTGCCGCGAGTTCGAGGTCCCCACCGTTCTCCCGTGCGCGTTTCATAGCCGACAGCAGCGTGCTCATTCCGGTGGAGTCGCAGAATTCCACCCGTGACATGTCCACGACGAGACGGTGGGTTCCGTCGCTGAGCGCGTCCGTGAGCTCGCTGTGTAGCTGCGGTGCCGTATAGAGGTCAATCTCCCCGCGAATTGTGACTATTGATTCACCCGCGTGAGACTGATTTGATATCTTCAACTCCACACCTGCGACTTTAGCTGTTGTGCACCACAACAAGCCACCGCGACAGGGGCATTTTCCAGGAACAGACCCGTGGGCCCCTCCGCGCGGGGCGAGCGCTGCTGCGCCCGCGACGGACGAGCTCCGGCGCCGCGGAGGGGAAGCTCACCCCGACCCGGTGCCGGACCGCGCGGCGGAAAGGACCGCCCGCTCCGCGTCGGCGCCGCCCCCGGCGGGCGCAGCAGCGTGCGCCCCGTCCGCTCCCGCGGTCGCCATCTCCAGTGCCGCCCAGACCGTGGTGGTCCCGTGGTCGGTCTCCGTCCCCCACTTGGTCGCGACACTGCGCACGATTCCCAGCCCGCGGCCGTGCACGGCCGCGCTCGCGGGATGGCCGACCCCGGGCAGGGTCGCGCCCTTGCCGTCCCGCACCGAGATCTCCACACCGGGAACCGCCGTGCCCCCCGGGCCGCCGGCGGTGCGCACCGACCACGCGACATGGACGGAGTCGGCGGGGAACGGAGCGGGAAGAGGGAACGCGTGCCGCAACGCGTTGCTCAGCAGTTCGCTGAGCACGAGCAGGGCGTCATCCACACTCTCCCTGGTGAAACCGGAAGCGCACAGGTCGGAACGGAGGCGCTGGCGCGCGCTGGTGACGCTGGACAGCGCGTACGGCAGCAGTACATCCCTGGACACTCGCATCTCCGTTCCCCGGAAGCCGGTTTCCCTACCCGTCGGCGGACCTCCGAGCATGGGAATCCGCCAGGTCCGGAATGCCCGGAGCGTGTGGCCGAGAAACACCCTCTGACACAAAAATGTCAGTTTTGTCCAATTTGGCCGGATGTGGCCACGTCGCACACCTTTGTCACATGGTTGAGGGCTCCGCCGCGCGCCGCAGCACGAACCGCATCAACGTCCCCGGCTCCCGCGAGTGGGCCGTCACCTCGCCCCCCTGGGCCCGTGCGAGCTGACGCACGATGTAGAGCCCCAGCCCGATACCGCCGAACCGGCGCCGATCCCCGGCCTCCCCCTGCACGAACCGGCCGAAGACACGCTCCTCGTCCCCGGCCGGGATCCCGATCCCCTCGTCCTCGACCGTGACCGCGACGTGCTCCTCCTCCGCAACGGCACGTACGGCCACCTGCCCCCCTCCGGGGGAGTACTTGAACGCGTTCTCCAGCAGCTGGCCCAGCACGACATCGGTAGCCACGGGGTCCCCCACCACCCACGGCAACCGTTCCGGAACCTCCAGCCAGGGGTTGTCGTCCCTACCGGACCACTGGAACGCCCCCGCCGTCTCCCGCAGCTGCCGCCCCAGGTCGAACGGCCCGACACTGGCCGCCAGACCGCGGATACCGGCGTCCGACCCCAGCAACAGGTTCTCCACCAGGTGGGACAGTGTCGCCGAGCGCTCCGCGATCGTCGCGACCGCCGAACGCCTCCCCTGCTCCCCCAGCTGCTCCCAACGCTGCATCAACGTGCTCGCGAACCCCTGGACAGCGGTGATGGGAGTGCGCAACTCGTGGCCGACCGTGGTGAGGAACAGGTCCTTCTCCTCCTCCAGCGCCTTGGCGTCCGAGACGTCCCGGAAATCCACCACGTGCTCGCCCGTCTCCGCGACGGCCGTGCAGAGGATCTCCAGCCAGCGCCCGGAACCGATCCGGTGCCGGATGTGCTGCCCCTGCCGCGCCGGGAGCGGGAACGGTGCCGGCCGCCCGACGACGTCGGCGGCCAGGTAGCCCGTCAGCTCGGCCGCCGACTGGTTCCACTTCCGGATCCGCCCCGCGGCGTCCACGACAGCGATACCGTCGGCGCTGGAGTCGACCACGACGTGTTCGTGCGCCCGCTGGCGGACGATCTCCTGGTAGGCCATCGCGTTACCGAGCGCCACCCCGGCGTGCGCGGCGAGCAGTTCCAACAGCTCCAGCTCGAGGTGGTCGACGGTACGGCTGCTGTAGAGGGCGTACAACGCGCCGTAGGGGCGCCCCCGCACGTTGGACACCCCCAGCGCGATGGTGTGCAGTCCCTGCAGCTCCGCCCAGATCAGGTCGTCGAGGCTCCGCGTCTCGTCGGTCGCGAGCAGGACCGTCCTCCCGCTGCGCAGCAGCTCCCCGAAGAGGCTGGACTCCAGCGGCGCGCTGTAGCCCCGCAGGTGGTCGGAGAGGCGCGTGATACTGACCAGCCGCAGCCGGTCGTCCTCGATGAGCACGAACCCCCCGGCGTCCGCGCCCGTCAGTTCGGTCAGGCTGCCCGTGATCCGGTCCAGGACCGCCTGCAGGTCGAAATCCGCGTTGATGTCGGCGACAACCTCGGTGAGCCGACGCACCAGTCGTGCACGCTCCGTCATCCGGCCCTGGACCTCCGCCTCCTCATCGGCGTACAGCACGCTCGCTCGACCGGCGGTCGCACCGGCAGCGCCCGGCGGACACCCGCGTGTCGTCCCCGGCACCCGCGGCCTCCAGCCATCGCCCGTTTCGATGCCCGTCCGGGCCGCAACGTTCCGCGACGCTGCCGCTTCCCGCGACACCGCCGGCGCCGTCCCGCCAACGCGCGCTTCGCGTGATCCGGGGCGGAAACGTCCCGCCGCTCAGATGACCCGCGGCTCGGAACCGCTCTCGCTGACCATGTCGTATCCGGCGACGTTCCACGCCTGCATACCGCCGGAAACGTTCACCGCCTGCCACCCCGCCTCGTTGAGCGCCTGCACCGCCTGGGCCGAACGGCCGCCGGAGCGGCACACGACATAGACCTGCCGGTCGGAGGGGACCTCACCCGCGCGCTGCCTGAGCTCGTGCAACGGCATGTGCACGGCCCGCGGCGCGTGACCGGCCGTCCACTCGTCCTGTTCCCGGACATCGAGCAGGTACGCCTCCGACGGAACCGCGCTGACCTCGACAGCCGGCGCACTCTCAGCAAACAATCGAAAACCTCTCAGCGTGACGTCGCGTGCCGTTGTCGTCATCCCTCGGGAACCCACAAGCCGTTTCCCGCGTCAAACAGGGTATGCGCACGCGCACTTCAGCGACGGTACTGACCCGCATGGCACCACTCGCTCTGGCGCTGTCCGCCACCGCGGCCTGCGCCGGCGGCGAACCCGCGTCCCCCGCATCCGACGACAGCGTCTCACCGACACACAGCACCACCGAGCCGTCCCCCTCCACCAGCGACTCCCCGACAGCACCGGCGCCCACCGACGACACCACCTCATCCGCCGGCGACGGAACACCGCCCACGGACGCCCCCGACGATCCCGAAACGCGGTTGACCATCACCGTTACCGGCGGCGACCGCTCCGGGGCCGAGTGGACACTCACGTGCGGGCCCGCCGGCGGCGACCACCCCGACAGCGCGGCCGCCTGCGAGGAACTGGCCGAGTTGTCCCCTGAGGCGTTCGCGGAGGTACCGGAGGACCAGCCCTGCACGCACATCCACGGCGGCCCCGAGGCCGCGGAGGTGAGCGGCACGATGGACGGAACCGAGATCGACACCGAATTCAACAAGTCCGGCGGTTGTGAGATGGAGCGCTACGAGAACCTCGGTCCGGTCCTGGAGCCGTGAGGCCGCACGTCCGCCGGTGTCCGCCGGCGGACGTGAGCGACGCCACGGACCCCCGCGTCCCGCAGTGCCAGGCGGCCGAGCACGGGGAGAGGCGTTTCACACCAACAAGGACGGTCGCGCGGAATGACACCGGCCGCCCCATCGCGTTGTCGGTGGCTGTTGTCCGCCCTTTGGGGTTCTGTACGACCGTCTTTGGAGCGTTGTTGCCCCTTGCTTTGCTCGCCCTGGCGATCGGCGCTTTCAGCATCGGCACCACCGAGTTCGTCGCGATGGGAATCCTGCCCGACGTAGCCCGGACGTTCGGTGTGTCCATCCCGGCCGCCGGGCACATGATCTCTGGTTACGCCATCGGGGTCGTGATCGGTGTACCGCTGCTCACCGCGGTGGGAACCCGGCTCGACCGCAAACGGATGCTTCTCGCGCTGACAGCGGTGTTCACCGTGGGCAACCTCGCCTCGGCCCTCGCACCGTCCTTCGAGTTCCTACTGGCCTCCCGCGTCCTCACCGCCCTGCCGCACGGCGCGTTCTTCGGGACCGGAGCCATCGTGGCCGCCTCGCTCGTTCCCGTCACCAAACGGGCCCGGGCCATCTCGCTGATGCTGGTCGGACTCAGCGTCGCCAACGTCGTCGGCGTCCCGGCCGCCACGTTCGCCGCCCAAGCACTGGGATGGCGCAGCACCTTCCTGCTCATCGCCGGATTCGGCGCGTTGACGCTGTTCGCCCTCGCGCGGCTGGTCCCGGACCAGCAGACACGGGCGGAATCCTCGATGCGTTCGGAACTGGGCGCGCTCGCCCGGGGCCAGGTGTGGCTCGCCCTGGCGATCGGCGCCGTCGGCTGCGGAGGGATGTTCGCCACCTACAGCTACATCTCCCCGATCATGACCGACGTCACCGGATTCAGCGCGGCCGCGGTACCGGTGATGCTGGCCGTCTACGGAGCCGGCATGACCGCGGGAATGCTGGTCGGCGGGCGCGCCGCCGACCGGGCGCTCCTTCCCAGCATCTACCTCGGTCTGGGAACCATCGCGCTGACCCTGCTCGCGGTGTTCGCGCTGGTGCAGTTCAAGCTCGCCGCCGTGGTGCTGATGTTCCTGCTGGGTTTCGCGAGCAACGCGCTGGTCCCGGCGTTGCAGATGCGGCTGATGAACGCCGCGGCCGACGCTCCCTCGCTGGCGGCCGGCCTGAACCACGCGGCGTTGAACGTCGCCAACGCGGCGGGTGCCTGGCTCGGCGGCGCGGTCATCGCGGCCGGCTACGGGCTGACCGCACCGAGTCTCACGGGCGCGGGCCTCGCCGTCGTGGGGCTGGGGCTGGCGGGCGCCTCGGGCGTGCTCGAACGCCGCGGCCGCCCGGTCCAGGCGGCGGTGGAAACTCCACAGCCCGGATCCGAGGTACCAGCCGAACACGAGGAGCCGGCCCCCGTGGCGGCCGCCTGACCGCGGTCGGCCGCCACGGGCACGGCCCGTCCTAGCCGGGCACGGTCCAGAACGCCAGTTCGTGCCGCATGCCCTGCAGGAACAGCTCCCGCGCCCGTTCCTCCGGCGGGCCGGCCTCGTCGAGCATCCGCGCGCACCGGCGGGTCAGTTCCGCGAACCCCGCGTCCGCGTAGGTCGCGATCCACTTCCGGTACCGCGGGTCGGGAGGGGAGTACTCGGCGAGTTCGGATCCCAGCGTGGAGTAGCCCCACATACAGGGGTACATGGCCGCCAGCCCCTCGCCGTAGTCGGCCGCCGCGTCCAGGAGCCACGAGGTGTAGGCGGCGCAGGCGGGGCCCTTCACCGCCCCCTCGAGGTCGGCGCCGAACTCCGCGGCCAGGGAGCGGTGCAGTTCCAGTTCCTCGTGCAGGGTGGAATGGGCGAGGTCGACGAGCTCTCCCACGTGGTGCTCCGGCGCCTGCCACGCCAACCGGGAGAAGACGCGGACGTAGTCGCGCAGGTAGAGGTAGTCCTGTTCCAGCCAGGAACGGAACACGCCCTCGTCCAGTCGCCCCGAGGCGATTCCGGCCACGGTGGGGTGGGCGAGCTGTTCGCGTACCAGCGGCCAGCCGGCCTCGTGCAGGTGTTCACTCAGTTTCACCCCACCACCGTGGCAGATGTCACACCACGCACCGCAGGGGGTGCCCCTCGGGGAGCGCACACGAAAAAACTCCCGCCCCGGACGGGGGCGGGAGTTCACATCCGCCGGGAACCGGCCGAAACCGGTCCTCTGTGTGGGCGAGGAGGGATTTGAACCCTCATGTCCTTGCGGACACACGGACCTGAACCGTGCGCGTCTACCTTTCCGCCACCCGCCCGAGTGACATGCGCCTCAGTCGTCCGAAGCGACGAACCGGTGCCGGTACGCTGTTCCCGGCCCTTCCGCCCGGCGACACACACAACAGTAACACGCATGCGGACCCGTTCGCGCACCGTTTCGGTTGCCACCCCCACCCGAGCGGCGACCGACACGGAGGGCCGAGGCGGCACCGACCGGACCCTCGATGGAGGCGTACATGAAACCACGGGTGCTACGACGCGGTTACGATCGGCTGTACACCAGAGTGGACGCAAGGGAGGTACCTCGTGGGAGTGCTCCAACGCTTCGAGCGACGGCTTGAAGGCATCATCGAAGGCACCTTCGCGCGGGCCTTCAAATCGGAGCTTCAGCCCGTCGAGGTCGCGAGCGCTGTCCAGCGGGAGATGGACGAACGCGCGGCGATCGTCGCACAGGGGCGGACACTGGTCCCCAACGACTTCGTTGTGGAGCTCTCCGGGGAGGACCGGGAACGACTGGAGGTCTACGCGGACAGCCTCGGGCAGGAGCTGTCCAAGCTCGCCCGGGACTACGCGACGGAGCAGGGGTACTCGTTCGTGGGCCCGGTCCGCGTCCACTTCCAGGCCGAGGAGGGTCTGCAGACCGGGCGGTTCCGTATCCGTTCGGGGGTCATCCGCGGCTCCACGGTGGAGAGCGGCGAGATCAGGCAACCCGTGAGCGACCAGCCGCGCGGTGAGCAGAGCGTCCCGGGCCAGCCGCGACTGCTGATCTCGCCCGGGGGAGCGACGACGGAGGGCGCCACCGCGAGCCACGGCCAGCAGCAGGCGTTCGAGCTCAACACCCAGGTGACGCTGCTGGGACGCGGCACCGACTGCGACCTGCGGCTCGTGGACAACGGGGTCTCCCGCCACCACGCCGAGATCCGGGTGGAGGACAACGATGCCTCCCTGGTCGACCTCGGCTCCACCAACGGCACCTTCGTCAACGGCGAGCAGGTCCAGCGGGTGCGCCTGGTGGACGGGACCAGGATCAGCCTCGGACGGACCACGATGACGTTCCGACGTGACTGACGCGGCCATGCAACCGGTGGCACCTCGCGTACGTCCCAGAGAGGGCCGCGGGGTTTCCGGAGAGGCCCCAGCCGCTTGTGGACGCGGCGGCCGGACCCTCGCGAAGAGCCCACCGATGGGGCAGAATGATCGCCCCAACAGGGTGTATTGGGCTTTTCCGGCGTGATCCCCTAGGTTCGACGCCAACACGACGCCGCGGCGACGACGACCACCCGACCGGAGCACGACAGGGGACGAAGAACAGTTCGATGTCCGACTTGACCATCATGCTGATCAAGATCGCGTTTCTCGCGGTGCTGTGGTTGTTCGTGCTCATGACGGTCGGAGTTATCCGCACCGACCTCTTCGGGCCCTCCCCGGACAAGAAGAAGAACAAGAGCTCCAAACCCAAACCCGCCCCGCGCGAACAGTCCGCTCCGCGAGCCTCCCGGAGCAAACGGAACGAACCCAGCTCCCTCGCTGTCACCAAGGGCCCCCTCGCCGGCACCACCCTCAACCTCACCTCCCAGCCGATCACCATCGGCCGGGCCAAGGATTCGACGCTGGTCATCAACGACGACTACGCGTCCGGTCGGCACGCGCGCATCTACTCGGATAACGGTCGCTGGGTCGTGGAGGACCTCGGCTCGACGAACGGTACGTATCTCGGCCAGCAGCGCCTGACCGGCCCCCAGGCCGTTTCGGTGGGACAGCCCATCCGCATCGGCAAAACCGTCCTGGAATTGCGCAAATGACAATCGCTCTGAGATACGCGGCGCACTCCGACGTGGGATGCCTCCGCGAAGGCAACGAGGACTCTGCCTACGCCGGACCGCACCTCCTCGCGGTCGCCGACGGGATGGGCGGACACGCGGGCGGCGAGATCGCCAGCGCCATCGCGATCTCCGCCCTGCGGCCGCTCGACGAGGACGTGCCGCACGCCGAGGACGTCTCCACCTCCCTCCAACAGGCCGTCGAACAGGCCAACAGCACACTGGCCCAGCGAGTCAGGGACGAGCCCTGGCTGGAGAACATGGGCACCACGCTGACCGCCCTCCTGTGGACCGGGTCGCGGATGGTCATGATCCACATCGGCGACTCCCGGGCCTACCTCCTGCGGGAGGGTGAGTTCAGCCAGATCACCCACGACCACACCCTGGTGCAGACCCTCGTGGACGAGGGCAAGATCACCGAGGAGGAGGTCGCGACCCACCCGCAGCGCTCCCTGCTGCTGCGCGCGCTGGACGGACGCAGCGAGGTCGACCCCGACATCTCCGTCAGCGAGGCCAAGGTCGGGGACCGTTTCCTCCTGTGCTCCGACGGGCTCTCCGGCGTCGTGAGCGAGAGCACCATACACGAGACGCTGGCGACCGAGACCAACGTGGAGGCCACCGCACGGCGCCTCATCGACCTGGCCAACCGCGGCGGCGGTCCGGACAACATCACCGCCGTCGTCGCCGACATCGTCGACACCACCAACGAGCCTCCCCCCGAGAACGAGGCCGCCGTCGCGGGCGCCGCCGACCAGCGTGACGAACCCGCCATGACGCCCGACACTCCGGCCGGCCGCGCGCAGGGCCTCAACCGCGGCAGCGGCGACACCGCCGAGATGCAGCGTATGCCCAGCGACGACCCGCCGGAGAGTTCCGAGGACTCCAAGGACAGCACCCAGCCGCGCACCCGCCGGTGGTGGCCGATGGTGGTGACGTTCCTGGCCGCGGCCGTGGTCCTCGTCGGCGCGGGCTACTACTTCGGTACGCGCTACCTCGACAGCCAGTACTTCATCGGCCCCTCCGAGGACGGCGAGAACGTCGCCATCCACCAGGGGATCGACTCCGACGTCGCGGGTTACAGCCTGTCGGAGCAGGTCGAGGACACCGGCGTCGCCCTGGACATGCTCCCGGAGAACGAGCGCAAGTCGGTCGACGAGACCATTCCCGCCGACAGCGAGGAGAACGCGTCCGAACGGGTCGAGGAACTGCGCGCGAAAGCCGAGGAGTGCGAACGGGACCCCGAGTCCTGCGGCCGGGGCGAGCAGGACGCTGACCGCAACGAGCCGTCCGCGGACGGCGAGGAGCAGTCCCCCGCCGACGAGCACGAACCCCGCTCGCTTCCCGCCGACAGCGCAGGAGGACGGCCATGAGCGAGGCATCCACCGCGCTCCCACCGGTCAAACGGCGCAACGCCGAACTGATGATGACGTTGTTCGCCGTCGCGGTCACGGTGGCCGCGATGATCGCGACGAGCCTGATCCGCAACGGCGAGATGCCGCCCAGCCTCCTCTTCTACACGCTGGTGTTCGGCGGCTCCGCGGTGCTGGTGCACTTCTTCATCCGGTTCTTCGCCCCCTGGTCCGACCCGCTGATGCTGCCGCTGGCCACACTGCTCAACGGTCTGGGCATCGTCATGCTGTGGCGGCTCTTCGAGGCGGCGGACCGCACCGACGAGGGCAGCGCCATGCCCCAGCTGCTCCTGACCGCCGTCAGCATGGGCGCGTTCGCGGCCATCGTCTACTTCCTCAAGGAACCGCGCACCCTGCAGCGCTACCCCTACATCATGGCGGTGGGCGCCGTCGTGCTGTTCCTCCTCCCCCTGGTTCCGGGGCTCGGACAGACCGTCAACGGCGCGCGGCAGTGGATCAACATCGGCATCACCACCCTGCAGCCGTCCGAGTTCGCCAAGATCGCCCTGGTGGTCTTCCTGTCCGGCTACATGGTGATCAAACGCGACGTGCTGTCGCTGGCCAGCAAACAGGTCAAGGTCGGGCCGGTGAAGGTCATCGACCTGCCGCGGATGCGCGACACCGCCCCCATGGCGGTGATGTGGGGCTTCTCCATCCTGGTGATGGTGCTGCTGATGAACGACCTGGGAACGTCGCTGATGCTGTTCGGGACGTTCCTCGCGATGATCTACGTCGCCACCCAGCGCTCCTCCTGGGTCATCATCGGCGTCACCGCCTTCCTCGGCGCCTGCTTCCTGCTCTACCCGCTGGTGCACCACTTCTCGGTGCGGGTGGACAGCTGGCTGCACCCGTTCTCCGAGGAGATGCTCAACGGCGAGGTCGGCGCGAACAGCCAGCAGCTGGTCCGCGGCCTGTTCGCCATGGCCGAGGGCGGTATCACCGGTGCCGGCCTCGGCGGCGGGCAACCGGCCCGCGTCTTCGAGGTGCAGAACGACTTCATCTTCGCGGGCTTCGCCGAGGAGCTCGGACTCACCGGCGTCATGGTGATGCTGCTGTGCCTGGCGCTGCTGGTGGAGCGCGGTATGCGGGTGGCGCTGGCCGCCAAGGAGCTCTTCATCAAGATGTTCGCCTCCGGCATCTCGTTCCTGATGGCGTTCCAGACGTTCGTGGTCATCGGCGGCGTCACCCGGGTCATCCCGATGACGGGTGCGACCATCCCGTTCGTCGCCAAGGGCGGGTCGGCCCTCCTGTCGAGCTGGATCATGCTCGCGCTGCTGATGCGGATGAGCAACAACGCGCGTAAACCCGCCCCGCAATCCATCCAAGACGAAGGCGCTACCCAGGTGATCTCACGATGAACAAGCCCATCCGCCGACTCGCGATCTTCGCCCTCGCGCTCTTCGGCGTGCTGCTGGTCAACGTCACCTGGATCCAGGCGTTCGCCGCGCAGGGGCTCCGGGAGCACCCGGAGAACACGCGGCGCGCCGTCGACCGGCTCAACCAGCAGCGCGGACCGATCATCGCGGGCGGTGAGGAGATCGCGTATTCGGAACCGCTCAGCGAGGAGAGCGACAACTACCAGCGCAAGTACGAGGACGGCGAACTCTACTCGCACGTGGTCGGCACGTTCCGGCCCTCCGGTGAGACCGGGATCGAGGAGTACGAGAACTCGCTGCTGAACGGCTCCGACGACCGGCTGGCGGTCTCCAACTTCATGGACACCATCACCGGCAAGGAGAAGAAGGGCGCCAGCGTCGATCTGACCATCGACCCCAAGGTGCAGCAGGCCGCTCTGGACGGCCTGCGGGCCACCGGCAAGAACGGGGCGGCGCTCGCCCTCGACCCGGAGACCGGCGCGGTGCTCGCCTCCGTCTCCGTGCCGACCTTCGATCCGAACAGCGTCGTCGGCCTGGACGACACGGAGGCCGCCGCCGAGAACTGGGAGGAGCTGTCCGCCGACGAGAAGCAACCGCTGCTCAACCGCGGGCTGAACCAGCGCTACCCCCCGGGCTCCACCTTCAAGGTGGTCACCGCCGCCACGGCCCTGGAGAACGGCGCATCCCCGGACTCCACCATGGACGCGCCCGCCAACATCGACCTGGGCGGCGACCTGCCCAACGCGTGGGATGGTCCCTGCAACGACGGCGACCCCGACACGCTGGGCCACTCCATAGAAATCTCCTGCAACACCTCGATGGCGAACTGGGCCATGGAGATGGGCACGGACAAGATGACCGAGCAGGCGGAGGCGTTCGGGTTCAACCAGGAGGAGTTCAACACCCCGCTGCCGGTGACGCCGAGCAAGTACCCGCGGGAGGAGGACCGCAACTTCCTGGGCCGCTCCGGCATCGGCCAGGCCCACGTGGAGGCGACCCCGCTGCAGATGGCCATGGTCGCCAGCGGCGTCGCCAACGGTGGGGACGTGATGAAGCCCTACATGGTGGACAAGGTCCAGGACTCCGACCTGACCACGATCGAGGAGGCCGCCCCGGAGGTCTACAGCAACGCCGTGAGCTCCTCGACCGCCGACGACCTCACCCAGATGATGATCCGCGTCACCGAGGGCGAGGACGCCTCCGGCCCCAAGGGCGCCATTCCCGGCATGCAGGTGGCCGGCAAGACCGGGACCGCGGAGAACAGCGGGGACTCACACAACTGGTTCATCTCGTTCGCCCCGGCCGACGACCCCCAGATCGCCACCGCGGTCGCGGTGGAGCACGGAGGTGTCAGCGGCGGTGAGGTCGCCGCTCCGATCGCGCGGGACATGATGGAGGCAGTGATCGACGAGTGAGCGAGAACGGCGCGGACGCTCCGGGCCCCACCGGTCCCGGCGACGACCTCACCGGCACCCTGCTCAGCGGCCGGTACCGGCTGGACGAGCAGATCGGGTCCGGTGGCATGGGCACGGTGTGGCGGGCGACCGACACCCTGCTCAGCCGGTCGGTCGCGGTGAAACTCCTGCACCCGGACAAGATGGCCGAGCCCACCTCCCGGGAGCGTTTCCGTACCGAGGGCCGCATCACCGCCGGGCTGTCCCACCCCGGGATCGCCCAGGTGTACGACTACGGTGAGCAGGACGAACGCGCCTTTCTCATCATGGAGCTCGTCTCCGGCGAACCGTTGTCCTCCATTCTGGGCCGCAAGGACAGGCTTCCCCCCGGCGCTACCCTGGACATCGTCGGCCAGGCCGCCCAGGCGCTGGCCGCGGCGCACGCGCGCGGCGTCATCCACCGGGACATGAAGCCGGGGAACCTGCTGGTCACCGACGACGGCACGGTGAAGCTCACCGATTTCGGCATCGCCCGGGGCGACCAGTCCGTCACCCTGACCCAGACCGGCATGGTCATGGGCACAGCCCAGTACATCTCCCCGGAACAGGCCTCCGGTGGTTCGGCGACGTTCTCCTCCGACATCTACGCGCTCGGGGTGGTGGCCTACGAGTGCCTGGCCGGCCGCCCCCCGTTCACCGCGGACACCCCCCTGGCGCTGGCGCTCGCCCACGCCCGGGAGGCCCCGCCGCCGCTGCCCCCCGATATTCCCGAACACCTCGGGAACCTCGTGGAACGGTCGTTGGCGAAGTCACCGGAGGACCGTCCGGCTTCCGCCGGTGAGGTGGCCCAGCTGGCCCAGCAGATCCGCGGCGCCGGCGGTTTCGCCTCCGCCGCGGCGACGAGCGCCCTGGAGGCCGCCGCATCCGGCCCGGCAACGGACGCGACCATGGTGACCGACGCCGAGGACGGCGGCCCGGCCACCCACCCCCACGCGGCCACCGCGACCGGCATGGGGACAGCCGCGGAGAACAGGGACGCCTCGTCCGGTAGGCTCGCCCAACGGTCCGATTCCCACCGCCGGACGAGGTTGCCGCTCATCCTGGCGGCGCTCGCGGTGACGGCGCTCGTCGCTCTCGGGGCGGTGTGGGCGGGCCGGACGTGGGGCGGATCAGACGGAGGGGAGAGCCCCGCGGGAGGGGGCGGATCGGCACCCTCCTCCGAGACGTCCGCACCGGAGAGCCCATCCGGGGAATCGCCGGCGGAAACGGACCAGCCGCAGTACGACGACGGTGGGAACGACCGTCCGGACGCGGAACCGCCGGCGGAACCGGACAACAACAACGACTCCCCGCCGGCGGACGACGAGTCGTCCTCCCCGGACTCCACCGACGAAGCGTCGGACCCCCCTCCCGACCAGGGGGACTCGGACGATACCGGGGGCCCTGGTGATGGCACCGGGGAGGAGAACGGCGACAATGGCGGCAGCGACAACAGCGACGGCGGCACCGGTGACACCGACGACGGCGGTGGTGACGGCGGCGGCAGTGACGACACCGACGGCGGCGGCGACGGTGGTGACGGTAGCGGTAGCGGCGCATGAAAGATAGGACGGGGGAGGGCGGGGCCTAGAACAGTACGCACCCGACACTCGCCAGGTGGCCCGACCCCACCCCGGGCACCACGAAGATACGAGGAACAGTTCACGACATGTCTCAGCCCCGGCTTCTCGGTGGCCGCTACGAGCTCGACGGACTCATCGGGCGCGGCGGCATGGCCGAGGTCTACCACGCGCGTGACCTGCGTCTTGACCGCTCGGTCGCCGTCAAGATGCTCCGCCAGGACCTGGCCCGCGACCACACGTTCCAAACGCGGTTCCGGCGCGAGGCGCAGTCGGCCGCGTCGCTGAACCACCCCTCGATCATCGCGGTGTACGACACGGGCGAGGACACCCTCGACGAGGTGGACATCCCGTTCATCGTCATGGAGCACGTGGAGGGCCGCACCCTCAAGGAACTCCTCGACGACGACCGGCGCCTCCTCCCGGAACGCTGCGCGGAGATCATCGACGGTGTCCTGCGGGCCCTGGAGTACAGCCACCGCAACGGCATCGTCCACCGCGACATCAAACCGGCCAACGTCATGCTGACCCAGCAGGCCGAGGCCAAGGTGATGGACTTCGGTATCGCGCGTGCAACGGACGACAACCAGGCGACGATGACCCAGACGTCGCAGGTCATCGGAACCGCCCAGTACCTGTCCCCGGAGCAGGCGCGCGGCGAGCGGGTGGACGCGCGCAGCGACATCTACTCCACCGGGTGCGTGCTGTACGAGCTCCTCACCGGCCATCCCCCGTTCTCCGGGGACTCCCCCGTGTCCATCGCCTACCAGCACGTGCGTGAGGACCCGGTCCCGCCCGGCGAGGAGGACCCGGAGATCCCGGAGTGGCTGGACGAGGTGGTGCTGCGGTCCATGACCAAGGACCGGGACCAGCGCTACCAGAGCGCCGACGAGATGCGGGAGGACATCCAGCGCGGGTTGCAGGGCATGCAGACCGCGGCGAGCACGATGGCGGTTCCCGCCGCCGCGGGGGAGACCAGCACCCTCCCCCCTGCCGACGGCGGGGACGAGGGGCCGCCCCGCCGGGACCGCGGCGGCCGCCGCGGGTTCCACGCCGTGCTGTGGGTCATTCTGGCCCTGGCGGTCCTGGGCGCGCTCGTTTTCGCGGGATGGATGCTCAACCAGGATCCCCCACAGGGAACGGAGGTTCCCGACGTCGTCGGCATGGCGGAGGACCGGGCCGAGGACAGCCTTCGGGACGAGGGTTTCTCCGACATCGAGTCCCAGAGCGAGAACCACGACGACGTCGACGAGGGTGACGTCATCCGGACCGACCCCGAGGGGGGCGAGGAGGTCCAGGAGAGCGAGACCATCACGCTCGTCGTCTCCGAGGGGCCCGGCGAGGCGCAGGTTCCCGACGTCCAGGGGATGTCCCGCGACGAGGCCGTCCGGGAACTGCAGGAGCAGGGCTTCCAGATCGGTTCGTCGTCCAGGGAGCCCTCCGACTCCGTGGCCGAGGGAAACGTGGTCCGCACCGACCCCGAGGGGGGATCGTCGGCGGATCCCGGCACCCGGGTGGACCTGTGGATGTCCGACGGCCCCGAGCAGGTGTCGGTCCCCGACCTCTCCGAGATGACGCGCGAGGAGGCCGAGTCCGAACTCTCCGACGCTGGGCTGAGCGCCGACTTCCAGGAGGAGGAGAACGGCGACGTGGAACCGGACCGGGTGCTGGGCCAGGACCCGGAGCCCGGCTCGGAGGTCGACCCGGGAAGCACCGTCACCGTGCGGGTGGCCACCCAGCCCGACGAGAACACCCAGAGCCCGACCGACCAGCCGCCGGAGAGTCCCACCGACGACGGGGGCAACGGTGACGACTCCGGGTTCGATCCCACCGACCCGTTCCCCGACAACGGAAACGGAAACGGGAACGGGGAGGAACGCAACCGGGTCTTCCCCTGAGAGGTGGCAGTTCCGTCATCCCGCCGGCGGTATGGTCCCACGAGGCGGTAGCATCCCGCCGGCGGACCGCGAACGCGCGAGTGACACGTAAACTGGGAACCGTGTAGACGAGTTCCGGCCGATTCGTTTTGGAGCAGCGACCGTGCCCAAGTCCCGCAACGATCGCAAGAAGAAGGCCGTATACACCCCGCCGCCGTCGTCGGAGAAACCGAAGGTCAGCCCTCGGTGGCTGGCGCCGACGATGCTCACCTTCGGCATACTCGGCATCTTGTGGATCGCGGTGTACTACATCGCCGGTACACAGATCCCCTACATGAGTGACCTGGGCAACTGGAACCTGCTCGTCGGCTTCGGCGGCATCATCATCTGCGTCATCCTGTCCACCCGCTGGCACTGACCGAAGACCGCGCCGCACAACCGCCGGGCTCTGTGCGGCGGCCCTCCGGCCGCGCCCGCCGGCGTTCCGGGAGTGCGCGGTGGTCGGGTCAGATCTGCCAGACGACGGTGGCGGACGCGATCGCGACCACCACGAGCAGTACCGCGTACGCCGCGGTCGCCGCCGCGTGCAGGCGGGTCCGCCGGGCTGTCTGCTCGCCCAACCGCCCGGTCGACCACGGCAGGTAGGCGTAGGCGGCGCCCAGGACCAGGCCGGAGACGAGACCCCCGATGTGGCCGGTCCAGGAGATCTGGGGGACGGCGAACGTCAGCAGCAGGTTGATGCCCAGCAGGACCAGCACGAACCTGATGTCGACGCGCATCCGCCTGCCGAGCACGAACAGCGCGCCGAACAGCCCGAAGACGGCCCCCGAGGCGCCGATGGACAGTTGTGCGGGTGTCACCGCCAGGGACAGGACGGAACCGCCCAGGGCGCTCAGCAGCCACAGGCAGGCGAACCGGCCGTGTCCGAGCCACCGCTCCAACTGCGGCCCCAGAATGTAGGTGGCATAGCCGTTGAACAGGATGTGCCAGACACTGCCGTGCAGGAACGCCGCCGTGAGCAGCCGGTACCACTGGTCGGCGCCGACGATGCCCACCCCCCACATGCCCAGTGTCCGCACCAGCGGACTCTGGGCGGCGGCCAGCGGGGTGGACGCGCTTGTCAGCTGCGCGACGAACCCCGCCGCCATGAGGGCGAGCACGGTCCACGTGACGTAGGGACCGCGGACGGGTTTGCCGCCGAACGTGGTACGCGCTCCCCGCGCGCTCTTCTGCCCCTCGGCAACGCAGGAGACGCAGTGGAACCCCACCGGGGCTTCCCGCATGCAGTCCGGGCAGATGCGCCGCTCGCAGCGGTTGCACCGGACGTAGGCTTCCCGGTCGGGGTGCCGGAAACAGGTGGGAACCGACTCCGTCCCGGAGTCGGACTCGGCGCGCGGGGAGTCGTTCATCGTCGCCGCCCCTACGAGCGTTCGATCTCGACGGACGAGAGGACGATGTCCTCCACCGGGCGGTCCTGGGGCGTGGTCTGGACCTTGGAGATCCGGTCGACCACGTCCGTTCCCTCGACGACCTCGCCGAAGATAGTGTGCTTGCCGTTGAGCCAGTCAGGGGTTCCCACGGTGATGAAGAACTGCGAACCGTTGGTGCCCGGGCCCGCGTTCGCCATCGCCAGCAGGTAGGGGCGGTCGAACCTGAGCGAGTCGTCGAACTCGTCCTTGAAGGTGTAGCCGGGACCACCGCGGCCGTTGCCCAGCGGGTCCCCGCCCTGGACCATGAAGTTCTCGATGACGCGGTGGAGGATCGTGCCGTCGTACAGCTTCGCGTTGGTGGGCTGGCCCGTGCGGGGGTCCATCCACTGTCTCGTTCCCTCGGCCAGGCCGATGAAGTTGTCCACGGTTTCGGGGGCCTGCTCCGGGAAGAACGTGACCACGATCGTTCCCATGGTGGTGTTCAGCCGAGCGCGAGGCTGGCCGGTGGCGTCGGACACCTGGGGACCTTTCCGTTGTGACTACTGACGGGTCCACGATACCCGTCACCGCCAGCACAACCGCGCTCGTGACCTCGTGGGAGGCCGACCTCGCCGCCCCCGGGCCGTGGCGTGTCGATCCCCCGCCTATCGGACGGACAGGACGTATGCTGAGATAACGTACGGATAACTCCTTCGCGTCGCACTACCCGCCCTGATGCGTAGGACACGCACCAATGGGCAGGGTGCAGCCTGGATCCTGAGAGAAACGGAGGTCACCGTGCCCATAACACGGAAATGCCGTACACGCAGTGCCCAGCCCGAGGCGGCACTGTCCCGCCTTGGTGCTGTTGCCCGTGACAAGACCGAGAACCTCGGCCCTTACGCCGACCAGGCCAGGGAGACCGCGAGCCAGCGGATCCACCAGGCGCGGGACTGGACCGCGCCGCGTCTGGAGATGGCCGCGTACCGCGTCGAGGACACCGTGGCTCCCCGTGTGGCTGACTTCCTCTCCTCCACCGCGCAACGAGTGGAACCGAGGCGGACACGGCGCGGGATCATCGCGGCCCGGAAGACCCGGCGCCGCGTTCCGCGTGCCGCCGTCATCGCCGGCGTGGCGGTGGTCGGAGCGGCCGCCTGCTACGGCGCGCTGAAGCTGCGCCAGGCGTCCCAGGACGCGGAGTGGCAGGCCAACCTCAACCAGGCCAGGGAGCAGGTGCGCGAAACCCGCGAACAGCTCGCCGCCAAGGCCAGGGATGCCAAGGAGCGCGTCGCCGGCGACGGAGGAGCCGGCGACGGGGACGGCCGCGGCCCCTCGGAGGCAGGGAACCTCAACGGGCAGGCCACCACGTGACACGACGCCGGCCCCCGTTCGGAACCACGTGTCCGGGGGTCGGCGTCAGTCGTTCTGCACGGGTCGCCAGGTGAACGGGTATTTCCACTTCCCGCCGGCGAGGCTGGCCACCCCCGCCACCACGGGGAGGAAGATCCAGCCGAGGAACAGGAACAGCCACGCCAGCAGCGGCAGGATCAACCAGGACAGCCCCAGCAGCACGATCGAGGCGACGACGAAGGTGAGCTGGTAGTTCAGCGCTTCGGTCGCGTGGCGGCGGACGAAGGTGGAACTCCTGTCACTCACGAGCAGCACCAGCAGCGGCCCCAGTGCGGAGAGAAAATAGCCGGACACGTGGCTCCCCGCTGCCGCGAGCCGTTCGTTCCCGCTGCGCGGGCCCGCGTCGGCGGGGGCGGGTGACGGGAAGGTCTGTTGCGGGGCGGGAGCTATGTCGCCGAGAAGCGGTTCCAGGTCGGCGTGGACTTTCGCCGCCATCGCGAGGTCGAGCCGTTCCTCGAACTCCGCCTCGTCCAGCTTGCCCTCGGTGTAGGCCGTCTTGATCTGTTCCGCGGCCTCGTCCCGCTGTGCGTGGGTCAACCGCAGGTAGGCGCTGCCGGAGGTTCCGGAACGGTAGGGCGCCGCTGAGCTTCCGGGGGCGTTCGGTCCCAGGGGGGACCTCGGATCGTGCGCTGCCACGTTCACTCCTTGCCGCTTGCCGCGTCGCCGCTGGCGCGGCCCCGGTCGGATGTACTTCCCCTTCCATCATGCGCCCTACCGTCCGGTTACGACATCGGGGATCATCCCTGAGCCAACCCTGGCCCGACCGTGCCCCTTTCCCATCAGGCACGGCCGGTGACCCGGTTCAGGCGGTGGCCCCGCCGTCCACGGTGATCTCGGTGCCGGTGATCTGGGCACCCCCGGGGCCCGCCAGGTGGGCGACCGTAGCAGCGATGTCCCCGGGCTCGCCGTAGCGCCCGAGGGCGGTCAGTGCCCGCTGCCCGTCGGCGGCACCGCCGTCGGCGGGGTTCATGTCGGTGTCGGTGGAGCCCGGGTGCACCACGTTCGCGGTGATCCCCCGCGGCCCCACGTCCCGGGACAGCCCCTTGGTGAAGCCGACCAGGGCGGACTTGCTCATGGAGTAGAGGCTGAGGCCGGCGAACGACGCCCGCTCCGCCAGGTTGCTCCCGATGTTGATGATCCGGCCTCCCGACTCCATGTGCCGCACCGCGGCCTGGGTCGCGACGAAAACGGCGCGGTTGTGCACGGCCATAGTGGTGTCGTAGTCCGCGAGGGTGAGTTCGTCGATCTGACCCAGCAGGAAGATGCCGGCGTTGTTCACGAGGATGTCGATCCGTCCCAGCTCGGCGACGGTCCGCTCGACAGCGGCCGTGACGTCCTCGGCGGCGGAGGCGTCCGCCTTGAGGATGCTCCCCCGACGGCCGGCCTGCTCCACCCGGGCGAGCACCTCCTTCGCCTGGTCAGCCGAGGAGTTGTAGGTCAGCGCGACATCGGCGCCGTCCCGTGCGAGGCGTTCCGCGACCGCCGCGCCGATCCCCCTGCTTCCACCGGTGACGAGTGCGACCTTGCCCTGGATCGGGTTCATGCTCTACCTCCACCCACATTTATGTATCGGTCGATACATAATTGGTAGCATGGGAGTACACCGACGTCAACGGGAGCAGCTCACGGGGGTGCCATGCCGGGACGGGGACGCCCGCGCCAGTTCGACAGGACCGCGGCGCTACGAACCGCGATGGAGCTGTTCTGGACACACGGCTACGCGGGCACGTCGGTCAGCCTGCTGAGCAACGCCATCGGCATCACGTCGACGAGCCTCTACGCGGCGTTCGGGAGCAAGGAAGCGATATTCCGCGAGGCGGTCGAGCTGTACAACGCCAGCGGGACGACCTCCCCCACGGACAACGCCCTCACCGCGCCGAGCGCGCGCCAGGCTGTCGAATCCATGCTGCGGGACAACGCCGAGGCCTATCTGCACCCCAGCACACCGCCGGGGTGCATGGTGGTCCTGTCCGGACTCAACCTCCCCCCGGGTGAGGAGCGCATCAGCCACCACCTCACCGAGTGCCGGGGTGAGGTGTACGACAAGGTGCTCCACCGGCTGGAGCAGGGGGTGGCCGACGGCGACCTGCCCCCGGAGGCGGACACCACCACCATGGCCTCCTACTACGTGACGGTGCTGCACGGACTGTCGATCCAGGCCCGGGACGGGTGCACCCGCGCGACGGCGCACGCCGTCATCGACGGCGCCATGCTGGCCTGGGAGGGGCTGGCGCACGGCCGCCACGACGTCGGGGACGGGGAACACGTCCCCCGCACCGACCAGGGAACGGCCTGAGGAGGTACTCAGGCCTTTACCCCACCGGCCCGGTGTGGCCTACACACACCCCTTCGCCCCTGCCAGGGCGAGCAACCCGGCGCACGCTCCGCGCACGGGAAACGAAGACACAACGACGAAAGAAACAACGCCCACGGAACCGGCCGAACCGGTTCCGTCCACACTGGCGTCCGAAATGTGAAGATGCGGCGATTTCCCAAACAAAAACGAGGATGGCAGTGTAAGATTACATAATATTCCCACGGGAGCGGCACTCCCGGAACAGCCGCCATTCCAGCAAGTCAAGGAAATACCCCCCGATCCTGACCTGGGAGTCCACACCGAAACACCCCTCCGCCGAAGCGCGCTGTTTTCCGAGGAAACGGAACCCACTCGCGCCCCCTTCAACGTGTTCGGGACGGCTCCACCAGGGCACGCGGTTCGACAGCACGCATGGTTTCCCCGGACAGCGGCGCATTCGGACACCAGGAAAGGCCACCCCCCACTGGAGCGCCGCGCATGGACGAACGCGATCTCGTACTGCTGAACCTCTCCGGAGTGCAACGGTTCATCACCGAGTCCCGCACCACCGCCGATCTGTACTCCGGAAGTCGGATCGTCATGTCGCTCGCCGGAAAAGCGGCCGAGGAATTCCGTGGCTCCCCCCGTAACGAGCTGATTTTCCCCTCCCCGCCTTCCGACGGCAGCCCTGTCGTGATGGACGGCATGTCCAACCGTGTCGTCGCACTCGTTCCGGCAGGGGAAGGCGCGTCGATCGCGGCAGCCGCCGCGCATAGCACCGACCAGCTCTGGAGAGCGTGGGTACGCGAAGTCTTCGGAGAGCGCGAGCTCGGCTCGGTCCCGGAATGGCCGAGGCTCTCCTGGGTCTGCGTCCCACCTCAGCCCGGTGGCTATCCCCGACAGTGGGAAATCGCCCAGCAGAGGCTGGCCGGACGCAAGAACGTCAACGACTTCTCCCCGTTCCAGGCCAAACGGCAGGGGGTGTGCGCTCTCAGTCCGCACTGGCCCGCCTCCCCGCACATGCCTCGGCACCGAACCGTGGAGGCCGACCAGCTCAGTGTCCCCAACTGGGTGAAACGCTGCTGGCCGCGTCTGGAGGGAGGGAAACTCGGTTTCCCTCCGACCAACGCGTTCTCCTCCTCCAGATTCCGCGCGGAGGTACTGCGGCGCTGGGACGACTCCCGGGTGCGCGAGGCTGTGCGCGAGCTGCGTGACGCGGCGCGGAAGGTCGACCCTGACCCCTCCAACGACACCCCCGTACCGGGGATACCGGAACCGGACACCGACCAGGGGCGTACGGCAGGGACGTGGTTGCGCAGTCAGGCCGGAATCTGGGTGTACCCGGAAACCTGGCACCTGCACGGACTTCGGCGCAAACACGGCGAGAAGCACGGCAACCCGCTGGACGACGGTTTCACCGACGCGGTACAGCAGGGTCGGGCCGCCGCCGCACACCTCACCGAGCTCCTGGGGCACCACAGGAAGGGAGGATCAGGCGAAACCCTCCCCCCGTCCCCTCCCTGCGCCTACCTCGCGGTGCTCGTCCAGGACCTGGACTCCATGGGTCGCTACCTGTCCGGCCATCCCCTCGACCCGAGCATGGACCGCCCGCAGGTGAGCGCAGCCCAGCACCGGCTCGTCTCCCAACGTCTACAGGCACTCGCCGCCAGGCAGCGAGCGGCCGTCGAGGACCCGGACGTGCGTGGGCGGGTCGTCTACGCGGGGGGAGACGACCTCCTCGCGCTCCTCCCCGCCGACACGGCGCTACACGCGGCCCGACGGTGCCACGACGAGGTTCCCGGCGACCTGCCCACCCCCAGCACGGCCCTGCTGTTCTTCCACCACGCCGTCCCGCTGCAGTTGGCACTGCGCCGGGCCCGCGAGGGGCTCACCGCGGCCAAGGACGCGAGGGAACTCAAGCACGGCCTGTCCGTGGAGTACCTGCGCAGCTCCAGCGCTTCCGACCGGCACGTCGGGCGGTGGGAGGACGGTCCGACCTCCTCCCTGGAGGTGTTCCTCCCCCGAGCCGGCGAGCGGCCGATGGAACTCTCCCCCACCCTGGTACACGAGCTGGAACGCAGCGCAGGACAGCTCCACGGCCTGCTGAGAAGCGGGGAACCGCACGCGGGGAGCACCGCCCGCCGGGAGATACGGCGGCTGATCGAACGTCACGTGTACTCCGACGGCACAGCGGGAGCGGAACACGTCCGACAGTTCGCGAGCGAGGCGGACGAGGCGCTGTGGAACCTGCGGGAAGCCCGGGGCAGGGACGAGGTCCCGGTGCGTGCCGCCCGGATAGCGGTGTTCCTGAAGCAGGAGGTGCGATGAGCGGGTCCGCCCAGGAAACCGTATGGGTAGGAATACGGCCGCACGACACGGTGCACGTTCGGGACGGGCGCCCCTTCCAGGGCGGCACCGGCGGCCGCGCCGAGACCGTGCGTCCCACTCCCTCAACCGTGGCGGGTGCTGTAGGAGCCGCGTGCGGCGACGCCTACGGCGCGCGCAGCGAGCCGGGCGCCGTGCGCGGCCCCGTACTGGTGGGATACCGGAGCACGAAGGGATGGGAGCCGTACTTTCCCGCCCCCAGGGATCTGGTCTCCGAGAGCCGCGACCGTGATGAGGCCCACCGGATGCGTCCGGACGAGTCCCGGCCCGAGGTGTCTACCGACCTCGACCACGCGGCCGGACCGGAAGGGCCACGGCTGCGCCCCTTACTCCCTCCGGCGGAGCTGTCCGGCGCGGAACCGATCGACGAGTGGGTGTCCGGACCGGCGCTCGAGGGCTATCTGCATGGCTCCCAGGAGCCCTCCCGTCGGGCGCACCTCGACGTCCCGCCCTCTCCCCCCATGCACCAGGAGGTCCGCACCGGCCTGGCGCTGACCCCGGAGAAGACCGCGCGGCACGGGATGCTGTACGAGTCGGTGCACTGGCGGCTCGGCGAGGGGTGGATGTTCGCCGCCGAGTGCGCGGACCTTCCGGGGGATCCGGCGAAGCTGCCGTCCCTCGTCCAGTTCGGCGGGATGCGCCGTCTGGCCGACCTGCTCACTCCGGAGGGAATCGCGTGGCCGTCCCCGCCCCCGGCGTTCCCCGGCGGCCGGGTGCTGGTGTACGTCGCCACTCCCGCCGTCTGGGAGCAGGGATGGCTTCCACCACTGGAGCCACACGCCGAGGTGGTCGCGGCGGCGCTCGGCCCGCCGCAGCCCATCACCACCGGCTCGCCCGGTCACGGCAAGTTCGAGGACACGACGACCCTGTTCCCCGCCGTCCCCGCCGGCTCGGTCTACCTGCTGCGGTTCCCGGACGAGGCCGCGGCCGGCGAGTGGGCGCACCGCAGGCACGGACGGACGCTGCGGCAGGACGACCAGACGCGTCTGGACACGGCGGGTTTCGGGGTCATTCTGACGGGAGTGTGGTAATGACGAGTTTCCTGGTGTACTTCTACGCCGAGTCCCCGCTGCACGCGGGCGCGTCGGAGAGCGGGGACGGGCTGGACCTGCCGATCCAGCGAGAGGCCGGAACCGGCTACCCGGTGATCTGGGGCCAGAGCCTCAAAGGCGCCCTGCGCCAGCTGGCCCGGGACCAGGGATTGGGCCCCGGCCACGATGAGAGTCCGCAGCGCAGCTATCTGGAACACGCCTTCGGCCCCGACCTCACCGGGGACGGCAGGCGCGAGACCGATCCGGCGGCCGGTGTCGTCACTGTCGGCGACGCGCAGCTCGTTGCCATGCCGGTTCCGACGCTGCAGCACACGTTCGCCTGGGCCACCTCCGGACTGGCCCTGGGCCGACTGGCGCGCAAGTACCAGCGTATCGGCAGGGCCGCCGACCTCCCATCCGTACCCGACGAACCGTACCCGGGCACGGGGTACGCAACCTGCGACAGCTGGACCACGTCCGGAGGGGCGGAGCATGTACTCGGTCCCTGTGTGGTACCGCTGACGCAGCCAGAGGGGACGGACGGGACGAACCCGCTGGCACGATGGGCGTCCCTGCTGCGCGGCGACGCGCTGGGAGCCCCCGACGTGAACGGCACCACCGGGAGCAGCGAAACTCCGGCGGGTCACGCACCGATGCACTTCTTCGGGAAGAAGATGTCCACAGACCTGCTCCTGCTGCACTCCGACGTGATGGACCAGGTGCTGCGGGAAAGCACGGAGCAGTCCGTGCAGGTGCAGCTCTCCCCGGAGACCAAAACCGTGCGGCACGGCCCGTTCACCAGCGAGTACCTGCCCGCCGAGAGCCTACTCGCCAGCGTGGTCACGTTCCGGGAGGAGCGGGGACAGCTCGACCCCGAATCTTACAAGGCCCTGCAGGACATCTTCCGGGAACTGCTCAACGGCAGGGTTCTCCAGCTCGGCGGGCACGAAACCACCGGCAAGGGGCTGGTGTGGGCGCACACGGTCGGTGGTGAGGACTGATGGCGGAGAACCATGTCCGGCGGCTCGACCGGGGGATGGCCGAGAAGGCGCTGCGGGTCCTGCGCGCGAGTCTCGACGAGAACGCACCAGAGGACGCGGAACCCCGGGTCGGGGACACACTGCGCACCCGGATGCGGGCGCTTCCGCAACGGCTGCACGGCGGCGGGTTCGCCGCCACGTACGCCTTCCTCGTCGCTAAGAGCAACGGGAACGACAAGGTCGCGCGCGCCTACCGCCAGCTCAGCGTCGTGATCGCCGAACACGTTCGGCAGGAAAAGCTACTGCCGGACAGCAAGGGCCCGGAGAAGCACGGCGATCCCGCGTGGCTGCTGCGAGAACTCGCCACCAACCGGGTGACCCCCAGCCAGTACGCCCGGCTCTCGGCGGAGGTCCTCCAGCTGGCGACATGGCTCCGGCGGCTCGCGGACGCGCTGTACGAACCGGACACGGACGGAGGCGGCCAGGATGGGGAGTAGGCGGCAGAGGCCCAGCGATGTGCACGGCCCGTTCGGAAAAGTCGTGGACCTGGCCGACAACGGACTGACCTACAACGGTTCCCCTCTCCGCGACGACACGAACTCCCTCGTCGTGACCCGTCGCCTCGCGTTCGACACGGAGGAAGGGAAGGACGGCTCCCGGACCGGCCAAACGCCGCCGGAGAGCCGCGTCCGGAAGTGGGCGAGCGTCTCCGCGCTCGGAGCGAGAGGGAGGATGACCTCCGACAAATCCCTCCTGCTGAGTCGGCTGCACGAGCGCCGCGCGGCGTTCCTCGACACCTGGAAGCGCCCTCCCGCCACGGCACCGAACGGCGCCTCCCCCGCTCCCCGGACGTTCGCCCGGTACCGGCTTGTGGCGGAGTGGCGGATAGCGATCGGGCTGGGACTGGAGTACGGACCGTGGGAGACGGGACTGGCGCTGCACGGCACCTACGGTTTCCCGATACTGCCCGGTTCCGCGCTGAAAGGCGTAGCCGCCGCGGCCGCACGGGAGGCGGCGGAACCGGCGGAGGGCTCACCAGCGGACACCACACAGGCCACCGTCGGGCGGGAAGAGCCTTCCGCCCCCGAGCTGATCCGCACGGTGTTCGGAACGCCACGCCCCGACGACCAGCACGTGGGTGCCCAACAAGGGAGTGTCCGGTTCCTCGACGCCCTCCCGGATCCCGGGAACGTCTATGTCCACGAGGACGTGATCACACCGCACCAGAAAAGCTACTACCAGCGGACTCCCGGAGCGCATCCCGACGGGCTGGGTATCGCGGACGGCAGTGGTGTCGCGCTCGTCCCTCCCGCCGAACACCACCAACCGGAACCCGCGCCGTTCCTCTCCGTGTCCGGGAGCTTTCGGATCGACCTGCTCGGCCGCAGCGAAGAGCACACGCGGTACGCGATCGACTGCCTCCAGTACGCGGGCGAGCACCTGGGGCTCGGGGGCCGCACGACGGCCGGGTACGGGTACTTCTGCATTTGCGAGGAGCAGAGAGATGGCTGAGACGAGAATCCACGTCATCCCTGTCGGGGTGAGCCTGTGGAACAACGTGAGGAATGAACCGTCGAGACTCACCGACGAGGGAGGAGTAAGATGGAGTGAATTTAAGAGATTCTCTGAGCAGCTTTCACTCTCCCACAATTCTCCTACGGAGGACCGAGAGAGCGAGCAGACCACAGAGGGACGCATAAACGACTTCCTCGAAAAAAAAGAAACCGAGAACACAAAGAGTCTGGAAAAACTGAACGACTTCCTTCCGCCGAACCGCCTCAAAACGGATGCAACAGCGGAGCTCTCCACATTCCGAAGCGTCACCGGTGGAATCCGGCTGAAGGACCGGGACACCGTTCTGTTTCTGGTCAGCGACTCTGCCAGCGCCAAGTACGCCGCCCTGTGGAGCGCGTTGGCACTCACGGGCGGGGAAAGGGGAAGAGTCCGTTACCTGACCAATCCCGCGGAGAACCTTCCCGAGCTGAAACACCACGTGACAATAGCGCGGATACCAGAGTTGGACATCGCGGCAACGGAGCAGTTCCGCCGCGCGATGCGCCAACTCGGCAGGGTGGGAAAGGGGCTGTTGGAGATGCTCGCGCATCGCCCCGAAAGGAACGCCGTGCTCACCTTCCACCTCTCCGGCGGGTTCAAGGCCTACATCCCCCACTTCCAGGGACTCGCCGAAGCCCTGCGCACGGCGACAAGCCCGAACAACGTCGAAGCCTACATGCTGCACGAGCACTCGGAGCGAGGCGGGCCGATCCCGATCCCGCTGCGCTCGGTCAACCGCGAGGCGATGTTCGAAGAGATAGGCCAAGTCACGGACGGATTCCTTGCGAGAAAACCGAACTCACAAAAACGAAGCTTCGAAGGGTTCGCATACGAGAGGCATGAGAGCACCGGCCCATCGGGTAAACCAACGGAAACATACCGGCTCACCCCCTTCGGAGAGGCGATAATGGAGATAACGAGATAAAGAATAAATTGACACCTTACCTCCGCTCGCTCCTCCAGGACCTGGAGGGCGGAATAAGGTTCCCTGACCCGGAACAGCGGGAACCGGGGAACGGGATCGAGGAGAACAGCGAGAAAAGCATCGGGGAGCTGGCTAGGGACCGCGGAAGAGTCAAGGACTCCATCCTGGAGATGACGCAGGAGATAGACTGCGGACAGCAAAGGGCGCCGCAGACCTTTCCGGCGACGAGGGATTCACTACGCCGGACCCTGCTGGGGGACAAGGACCTCGTCTGGTGGAGCACCCAACGCCCGGCCTTCCTGCTCCGCGAGATCGCGACAGCGAGAGGACGCAGTCCGGAGGATGCCGTGGGCCTGGAGGACAAGGACCAAGAGGTCTGGCGGATCCTCGCTGTCTTCCTGGACACGGTGTGGGAGGTCACCAGCTCGGGAGAGTCCGGAAGCGAGTACGGCTACCTCGCGCCGCTGGCAGCCCGCAACCGCTTCCTCGTCCTCTCCCACCCCATCCGGTTTCGGCAGCAAGAACCGGAACAGTCCCCCACCACCTCCGGGAGCCGGGACACCTCCAACGAACCGACCGAGGAATCGGGAGTGTTCGGGTACAACACGTGGGAGACGGCGGTCTCCCGGGCACGTGAGGCGCGAGCCATCTGGCTGTCCTACCTCGACTCCCACCAGGAGTACCCCATCCTCGCCCGTGTGCCAGCGGGCCAGCTGGAGAGGGAGCTCCGCACCGTCGCCTTCCGCAACGGCAGATCCGGGGAGGGACCCCTCTCCCTCCCCCGTTCCGTTCTCCGCGGCAACGGTCGCACGGAGATGGGGAACCATCCCACCACCGCCGACAGCATGGTGTTCGCGGACGTGCTGGAACGCCACTTCCTGCCCAGGTTCGCGCTGGGAACGGTTCTGGGAGGGCTGCGCGCTGCCCGAGGAGCGCACCTCGGGCAGGCCTGCGCGATACTCGGCGCGGTCCTGGTCCCGGCCGCCACCTTCACGACGCTGGCCCTGTTCCCGAACGGATGGTCCTGGGTGCCTCCGCTCGTCGGCTACGCCGCTGTGGGGACCGGCGTCCTCCTCCTCGGCCACACCTGGGCGCTGGCGTGGCTCCTACGCATCCCGGCGGCCGCCGCGCTCGGGCTGATCCCCCTCATCGCGCTCAACCCGTGGTGGTGGCAGCAGGCGGCAGAGTCGTGGCGGTTCGTCCTTCCCGCCGTGGCCGCTCTGGGAACGGCCACCGTCGGCTACCTCCTCGTGCAGGGACGCAACCACAACGTCTCCGCGGGTAGCCGAGGTACGTGGCGGGAGGCGCGCCACGCCACCATCCTCGGACGCGTCGCCGGTGTCAGCCTCGTCGCCCTGCTGCACTCCTCCCTCGTGGCCGTGATCGGCATGAGCGCCGTCGCTCCCGCCTTCGCCGAGAACGGCGACGAACTGCTGCGTGTCTGGAACGGCACGGACGGGGCCTCGCACGGCATGTGGCGGGTACTGCTGCTGGCGACCGCCGGATGCTTCGCCTCCGGCGTGTTCTCCCAGATCCTGTGGGACGACCGGCCGATCACCGCCCCGCTCACCCACGTCCGCTGGCGTGGCGGGCGTTAGAAAGGCACTTGCCATGGACTGGACGACGTTTCGCCTTACCACCACGACACCGGTACTCAACGGCGACGACCTGCACGCGGCGTTCCGCGTCTCCTCGCTGCGCGGCGCGATGCGTTTCTGGTTCCGCGCCCTGGCCGGACACCGGGTGGGTGCGAACCTCACAACGTTGCGCGCGCTCGAGGACAGGGTCTTCGGGACCACAGGGTGCCCGAGCCCGGTCCGGATGCGCGTCGTACCGGAGAACAAGAGCAACGACAACGGGAACTACACCTGGGACACCGGAACGGCGGAGAGAGCGCGCTGGATCGCCTACCTCTGGGGACAACAGAGCAACACCGCCGGGAAAAGAGGGGTGTCCCTCCACAACGTGTCGCTTCGCCCGGGCGAGACCACCACTCTGAAAGTCAAGCTCAGCGGCGACGACACGATCGACACCCTGGTTATCGCCTCCCTGTGGCTCGTGTGCGCCTACGGTGGTGTGGGGGGCCGTGTCCGGCGGGGTTTCGGCGGGCTGCGCGCCGCCCACAAGTCCGGTCCCCTTCCCGGGATATGGCGGGACAGGGCGGCGGAGACCTTCGGTCCGAACCTCGACCACTACGTCAAGGTCGCCGAAACCGGCTCCCTCTCCCCACACGGAGTCATCGCGGAGTCCCTCGACAGCCTGGACGCCCTCATCGACCGGTTCCACGGTGCCACCGGTTCCGCTCCCGATGAGTCAACTGCTCCCCCACGGTACCCGACACTGAGCAGCAAACACACCCGTGCCGGGATAAGCGCCCACACCGCCGACGATCTCACGGGGATCGCCGCGTACACCGGGGAGCAGTTCCGTCGCGCTCGCGCCCCTGTGGACAACCGCAGTTCCCACAGTGACTACCAGCCCAAGATCAAAACGGCAGAGTACCGGGACGTCGTACAGGAGGGTAAGAACAACGACTTCCCACTCGCGGCGTTCGGACTCCCGGTCCAGTTCAAAAAAACGATGACAGCGACGGCGTACAAGGGATCCGCTCCCCTTCGCCGCGCCTCCCCCTTGTGGTTGCGTTTCGTCTGCGACCGGGAGAACGACCAGTGGAAGGTCTTCTCCTTCGCGTTCCACAACGAGTACCTCGCGGGGGAGGACGACATAGCGATCATGCTCGACAGAGGCGGTAGAAAACAGCCCCTCAACGTCACCCACCACCACGTCGTGGAACGGACCACTGAGTGGATCGACCGCATGAGCTCCGAAGAGTCCCCCTATTCATAGGAGGGACCGCGATACCGCCCCGTCGTTTCCGAGGGCGGGGCCACAGTGTCGGCCTCCGGCTCCTCCGTCCGCCAGCCCAGCTGGCTACTCCCCGGCCGAGGTCAGGACGACGAACTCCGCGCCGGAACCGTCGAGGCAGACCGCCAGCCGGCCGACGCCCTCCGCGTCCTCGGGGCCCATCCGGACCTTGCCGCCGTTATCCGTCACCCGGGCGATGGTGGCGTCGCAGTCGGCCACCTCGAACACGGGGTGCCAGTAGGGGCCGCCCTCCTCCCGCATGCTGTCGGCGTCGAGCTGCACCATCCCGCCCTGGGCCTGCCCAACGTTGCCGTCCTGCGGGATGATCAGGCTGTACACCCCGCCACCCCCCGGAAGCGGCACATCGCTCGTGGTCCACCCGAACAGCGCCCTGTAGAACTCGACCAAGGCGGCCACGTCGCTGGTGCACAGTTCTATCCACGTCAGGCTCCCCGGATCCCCCGTCCGCTCCAGCCCCCGCGTCGCGCCCGGCTGCCACACCGCGAAATCGGCACCCACCGGGTCGGTGAACTGCGCCAGCCGTCCCTCACCACCGACGTCGCCGGGCTCCACCCGAACCGTCCCGCCGGCGCGCCGCACCGTGCTCGCGGTCTTCTCCGCGTCGGGGGTGGCGAAATAAACCGTCCAGGAAGGCCGGGCGCCCTCTTCGGTGAGCGGGCCGACAGCGGCCACGGTCCTCCCGCCCGACCGGAAGGCGCCGTAACCGCCCGGCTCCGGGCCGAACGGGTGGTACTCCCACCCGAACACCGCGCCGTAGAAGGCGACGGCGGCGTCGGTGTCGGTCGCACCCAGGTCGATCCAGCACGGTGAACCGGTCGCGAAGTCAGTGGTGGTCATGGTTCTTCCCCTCGTGTCGTTACTGGTGCCGCCAGCATGTAACCGCGCACCACTGACATTCACCCGGCGGAAGTTTCCGAACACGCCAAATCTTTCCCAAACCGGCCGGACCGCCCGGCCTGGAGGGCCCCCTTCCCGAAGCCGAGCACACACCCGGCCCGTTCCGCCGCGGCACAGCCGGGGCGACGCGGCGGAACGGTGCGGTACTGCCGGTACGGGTCACGCGCGGGCGGTGTCCAACACCCGTTCGGCGAGCTCGAGAGCGCCGTCCACCTCTGTGGCGACGTTCATCATCTCCACGAACGCGTGGTCGACCCCCGCCTCGCGTTCCGCGCGCACGAGGGCCTCGGCGATCTCGTCGACCGATGCGGTAGCGGTGGGATACACCCGCAGCACCATGCCGAGTTCGGCGGGATCACGACCCGCCTCCGATGCCCTGGTGCGGATGTCCGCCATGGGAGCGGTGATCGCCGTCGGGTCGAACGGCCCCGTCCCGGGGGCGACCACCGGCAGCCACCCGTCCGCGCGGCGGGCGACGCGCTGCATGGCCGCGGGGGCGAACGCGCCGAGGTACACGGGAGGGCGGGGGCGTTGCACCGGTTTGAGGTCGCTGTGGGTTGCCGGGACCCGCCAGTGCTTTCCCTCGTACTGGGCCGGGTTCTCGGACCAGAGGACCTCGAGGGCGTCCAGACACTCGTCCAGGCGCGCTCCACGCTCCTTCATGGGCACTCCCGCCGCCTGGTACTCCTCGGGGGACCACCCCGTCCCGAACCCGGGGAGGAGCCGACCACCGCTGAGACGGTCGATCGTGGTGAGGGAGCGAGCGAGCACCGCGGGCGCGTACCAGGGGGCGTTGAGGACGTTCGCGCCGACACTCACCCGTTCGGTGACCGTCGCGGCCACCGCCATGAGGGCGAAGGGGTCGAGGACGGCGTGGAACTCCTCGGGGATGGAGTCCGAACCGAAGTACCCGACACTGGGGTTGACCGGACCCAACAACCGGTCACCCACCCACAGGCTGTCGGCGCCGATCCGTTCGGCCTCGCGCGCGAAACGTGCGACGTCGTGCGTCTCGTGCGCGAGTGCTCCCATCTGCGGCAGAGTGAAGCCAATACGCATCAGGACCTCCTGTCCCGAACACTCCGGTTCCTGGGGGTAGCAACCGGAAACCCAGCACCATGCGGCTCCTCGTCACACGGGCTACCTGCCCCGCGGTCACTCAACGCCGCATGGACGTACACCGAGTGGGCAACATCACCGCACGCCCCGCCATTCCCCGGCTGTCGCGGATCGAGGAGAACGCGCGCGTACCTCCTGGCGAGCCGCTGGTCCGGGCCATAGCAGGGAGCGGGGAACACCAACGGCTCTACTCCGGAGGAGGACCGGGGAGGAAACGCACGGCGGGCCGGTTCCGGGGACCGTTCGGGTCCACCGTCGAACGCACGCCATAGACCTCGGCGATGAGCGACTCGGTGACGACCCGTGCGGGAGGCCCGGCAGCCACGGCGCGCCCCTCGGCCAGAACCACCAGCGCGTCGCAGTACATCGATGCCAGGTTGAGGTCGTGGAGGGCCATCACGGTGGTGACCGGGAGGCGCACGACGAGCTCCAGCAGGTCCAGCTGGTTGCGGATGTCCAGATGGTTGGTGGGTTCGTCCAGAAGCAGCTCCCGCGGTTCCTGGGCGAGCGCCCGAGCGATCTGGACACGCTGACGTTCCCCGCCGGAGAGGGTCTGCCAGGACTGTTCGGCCCTGTGGTCCAGGCCCACGCGGTGCAGGGCGCCGCGCACCACCTCCTCGTCGGAGGCCGTGGGTCCCGCCCAACCGCGCCGGTGCGGAATCCGGCCCAACCTCACCACGTCGGAGACCGTCAGGTCGACTTCTGTCGAGGAGTGCTGCTCCACCACAGCCACCCGGCGGGCCATCTCCCGCCTTCCCAGTTCCGTGATCGGTGTGCCGTCCAGACTCACCGCTCCCGAGCTGGTGTCGCGCACTCCCGAAAGCAACCTCAACAGCGACGATTTCCCCGACCCGTTGGGGCCCAACAACCCCACGGTCGCCCCGCTGCCGGCGGTCAGGCTCACCCCGTCGACGATCAGCCTCCCCCCGGCGGTCCAGGACACGTCCTGGGCGCACAAGCTCACAGCACACCCTCCGAAAGCGCGGTTACCACGGTCTGCGGGCACGGTGCAGGATCAACACGAACACCGGAACACCGATCAGCGAGGTCATCACACCGACCGGCAGTTCCTGCGGCTCGAACAGGGCGCGCGCCACAGTGTCCACCCACATCATGAACACGGCCCCTGCCAACGCCGTCGTCGGCAGCAGGAACCGGTGCCCCGGACCGACCAGGGCCCGTGCGGCGTGGGGCAGTACGAGCCCGACGAACCCGATCGCGCCGCACGCGCTCACCAGCACCGCGGTCAGCAGCGCCGCGGCGACCAGCAGGAGGGTTCGTGCGCGGGCCACAAACACCCCCAGAGAGGCGGCGGCGTCGTCACCGAAGGCGAACGCGTCCAGTGCGGTGGCGCGAGCGGCGAACACGAGGTACGCGACCGTCAGCGCGCCCGCGCACACCGCCACGTCGAGCCAGGAGGCCCCGCTCAGGGAGCCGAGCAGCCAGAACAGCACACCACGCGTCTCCTCGGCGGTCCCGGAGGAGAAGACGATGAACGACGTCAGGGAGGAGAAGAGCTGCATCACGGCCACCCCGGACAGGATGACCTTAGCGGTCGTGCCACCGGAGACCTTGCTCAGCAGCATCACCAACGCGAACGCCAGGCACGCTCCCGCGAAGGCTCCCACGGACAACGACAGGGTGCCGCCGACCCCGACGATCACCACCAGGACCGCACCCGTGGAGGCCCCGGAGGACACACCGAGCACGAACGGGTCAGCGAGAGGGTTGCGCAGCAGGGACTGCATCACCGCACCACACATCCCGAGCCCGGCGCCGCAGAGCGCGGCCAACAGGGTGCGCGGCAGCCTCAGGTCCCACACGATTCCCTCGCGGATCACCGACATGCCCGACTCGGAGCCGCCCAGCCGCGCCACGATCACCGACGCGACCTCGGACACGGATATCCCCGCCGGCCCGATGGTGATCGTCACCGCGATCGAGAGCGCGATCAGCGCTACACCGGAAACGGTGACGGCCGTGGTGCCGAGCCGGTGCCGGACACGCACGGTTCCCGGCATCGGTCACTCCCCCGGTGCGTCGTCGGTGAGGGCCGCCGCCACCTGCTCGATGCCCTCGACCGTGCGGATCGAGGGGTTCATCGCGGCCCCGCTGACCACGACGTAGCGCTCCTCCTCGACCGCACGCATGTGCTGTGTGACCGGGTTGTCCTCAAGGAAGGAGATCTTCTCCTCGGCACTCTCCGCGCTCTGGCTCTCCCGGGTCAGATCCCCGATGACCAGTACGTCCGGATCGTGATCGGCCACGCTCTCCCAGTTGACCTGCGGCCACTCCTTGGTCGTAGCGTCGAGGACGTTCTCGGCGCCGACCGTCTCGGTGATGATGCCAGGGGCACCACAACAACCGCCCATGTAGGGCGTTTCGGAGTTGGCGAACCAGTACATGACCGTCGTTCCGGAAGCGTCGACATCCCGGCTCGCCTCACCGACGCGTTCCTTCAGGTCCGTGACGAGCTCCTCGCCCCGGTCCTCGACACCGAACACCCGCGCCAGCTCCCGAACCTCCCCGTATATGTCGCCCATTCCCAGCGGCTCTTCACGGACGCCGTCCCCGGAGCCGCTGTTGTCCTTGACGCAGTCGGACGGGGAGACGTAGGTGGGCACGCCGAGGTCCTCGAAGTCGTCGCGTTCGGCGACACCACCCGTACCGAGAGTGGATTCGAACGACGCCGCGACGAAGTCGGGTTCCTCCTCGAGGACCCGCTCGAACGAGGGAGCGTTCTCGGCCAGACGGGGAACGCGCTCTTCCTCCTCCTCGAGCCCCTCCATGACCGGATCGGTCCACGTCGCGGTCCCCACCATGCGGTCGGCCAACCCCAACGACAGCATGATCTCGGTGGTCCCCTGGTTCAACGAGACCGCGCGTTCGGGAGCGAGACCCTCCTCCACCTCGTGGCCGCAGTTGTCGATGACGGCCCCCGCCGAGGTGTCCCGTTCCTCGGACGGGGTCCCGCAGGCGCCAAGCACCGTGACAGCGGCGAACACCGCCGTGGCGGACCGGATGGACGGGTACGTGGGCCGGAGAACGTTCGGATACACCGAAAACCCTTCTCACATGGGGTCCGTGCGCGGGACCCGTGTACATGGCACTGACCCGTGCCGCTGACGCGGGCCAGTGGTCGGCAGGTTTTCGGACTCGGAATCTCCCGGTCGGGGCGCCTTCCCGGATCCGTGTGGCCCAGTGGCGTCCGGCCCCGACCGTCATCCTCACCGCTGCGCGCCAGTTCCGGACTCACACCGGATTCCCTGTGCCCCACCGGGGACGGCCGACCGGGAGGGAGCGTATCAACCCGGGTGCTCCATCCGTTACGGGGCAGGGTTCCCCTCCGCCGCAGGCACTGCACCACCCGTTCACTCCGGGTCGCCGGTGACGACGAGGTCCGCACGGTGCCGGGTTCGCGCGACCACCTCGGCGTTGGGTTCGTCGCTGCGCGCCACCCACTCCCGCGCCTCGCGCGGTTCCTTACCGTGCCGCACGTGCCGCGCCACCAGTCGGGACCTGCGTTCCTCCTCACCGGGAGCCAGGAACCACACCTCGTCGAGAAGGCTCCGGACCTCGGCCCACGGCCCGGTGTCCAACAGGAGGTAGTTGCCCTCGGTGACCACCAGCGGCACCTCCGGGCCGACCGGAATGGCGCCCGCGTAGGACTCCTCGACCTCGCGGTGGAACTCCGGCGCGTACACCGTGTCGGGCCCCCGGTCGCGCAACCGCCGCAACAGTGCCGCGTATCCCGCGGCGTCGAAGGTCTCCGGCGCACCCTTGCGGTCCCGGAGGCCGAGGCGGGCAAGCTCGGTCTCGGCCAGGTGGAAACCGTCCATGGGCACCAGCGCCGCCGCCCCGGACAGCTCCGCGCACACCTGTTCTGCCAGGGTTCCCTTCCCTGCTCCGGGTGCGCCCGCGATCCCCAGCAACCGCCGGCCACCGTCCCGGGCCAGCGCCCGCGCCCGCTCTACCAGCTCCACGCGCGAGTACCGCCGTCGTGTCTCCCCAGAGGTCACGGCACCTCCCCACACTCCACAGCCCTGGTTGGCGTTTCCCAACCTAGGGCACGCGCCAGTACCGTCCCGTGTCGGTACGGCCCGGTGGTGGGGAGGTGACCCAGCGCTACCTGCCGTGGCGTTCTGACGGTCCCGAGCGTCCCGAACGGGCCAACAGGAAACCCGACACCGGAACGGGCAGCACGAGCGACGCGCACCAAATGTGCACGAGACACACGAGGGCCGCCCGGGCGTGGACCCGGACGGCCGTCAGGGATCGCATGACCTGCTAATTCGTTTGTGGAGCCAACTTCACACAATACGACCCCCGCCCCCGGTCATCGAAGGACCGACCATCGATCTGCCCTCCGGGCCTGTGCAGGGAAAACCGGGGGGTGAGGCCAAGCCCGACACTGCTAGGGCCAGCGATGGGAGTGACCGATGAGGTCGCCTCCCGCTGGGTCACCACCGTCGCGGTGCTGCTGCTGGCGCTGATCGCCGCGGTGGTCTCCTGGGCGAATCCGCGTGCGATCCGCGGGGCGAGCCCAGGATCGGCAGTCCGATTCCGATGACCAACGTGGCCACGCCGAGTTCCAGGACGGGGATGATCAGGGGCACGCCGATCGAGGCCAAACGGAAGGTGGACAGCGAGTAGAGGATGGAGGCCCCGACTCGGCACGGTCCCGGGGGGCATGCCCGGATATTGGGCGGCGGGTTGTCGGCCGACGATCCGGGCAAGCATGCCGGTTCGGGGTAAGGCTGGTACGACCTCTGGCGACGGCGCGGTACCGGGACGGCGTCGCCGGAGCCGGCCCGTCGCCGCGGCTCCGGCATCGGTGGGGATCGCATGGGGTGAAGGCGATCCACATGTACCTCGCGCTGCCGCAACGCACGTGGCAGCGCTTTTCATCATGCCGCTGAAGCCCACCTACCGATGCGAGCCGGACAGCCCCCGGTCGGCGGTGATGCCTGCACCAATCCCGCGCTGGCGCGCGCACGGGGTGCCTGCTCCCCAGCGCGGCTCCTAGGTTGTTGCTGCCGGTCACGAGCGCACCGGGCGGAGCCGGAAACATGACGACGAACACCTTCACCCACCCGTCCGACCCTCCCGATTGGAACACCGTGATCTCGACGAAAGGCCTGCATAAGAGATATACGAAGACGGTCGCAGTGGACGATCTGTCCTTCGAGGTCCGGCCAGGGATGATCACCGGCTTCCTCGGTCCCAACGGGCTCGGGGAACTCCACCACCATGCGGTTGATGCTCGGCCTCGACCACGGCGGGGGCGAGACCCTGTTCGACGGGGAGCGGTTTACTTCGATTCGTCGGCCGATGCACCACGTCGGCACCCTGTTGGAGGCCACGGGGTTCCACCCCACTCGCACAGCCCGCAACCACTTGAAGATGCTGGGGTTCCCCCTGGAGTGTGGACACCTGGTGTCCACACTCCAGGGGGAACCCCCGACGGAACACTGATCCCGATCGACCGGGTAGCCGCTGATCGGCCCTTCTACTCGGGCAAGCACAAGAAACACGGGATGAACGTGCAGGTGGTAATTGCCTCGGACGGCACACCGCTGTGAGCCTCGGGGGCTTGCTCGGATCGGTGCACGATGTACGCGCAGCCCATCTGTGCGGGGTATTGCGCCGGCTCGCGGACGACGGGTTGGTCGTCCTCGCCGACAGAGGGGATCTCGGCGCTGGCCATGGGATCCTCACCCCTTCCAAGGGACAGAACAAGCCCGAGCGGAGGAAGCAGATCAACTCCGAGCACACCCGCTGGCGCAGTACCGGTAGAGCGCGCCAGCGCTGAGCTGAAGAAGTGGCAGATCCTGCGCAAAATGCACTGCTGTCCGCTACACGCAGGGCAGACCATGTGTGCCGTTCTCGTCCTCCACGAACGCGAAGCCAGATGGAAAAGGATCAGGGGATCCGCACCTTGCGGTCCCGGTGAAGCGAATTCCAGAATAATTCGGGCAAGAGGAGTCCAAACAACGACTCTGTTGGGAGTTCTTCATGGGATCCGGCGCCAAGCGGATCTGGATCGCCGCCGCCGTCGCCATCGCATTAGCCCTGGTGGCGGGAGCTGACAACCTCATTCCGGAATCGTGGCCGGAATGGGCATCGCTGGCTATCGGCGTTGCGGTGATCGTCGGCGGGGTCGCTCTGCCTGTCGCATCGGAGCACCTGAACCGCGAGGCCATGAAGCGCTCCGCTGCTGCCCTCCCTACGGGCGTCAGGTGCGCCCCGGTCCGAAAGATCCACGATCCGCACCTCGGTCTGGGAGTCAATACGCCACGCACGCCCTACGACGATCGAGTCCCGTTCCTACCGTCCTATATCGAGCGGGAAATCGACCCGAAACTGCGTGAAACGCTCAGCGATTCGCATTTCGTGATCATTGCTGGCCCTGTCCGAACCGGAAAAACGCGAGCAGCGTTCGAAGCGCTGAAGCAGCCGCGTTGGCGCAGGCACTTCCTGGTCGCACCGGACCCGGCGGACAAGGAACAGCTCAACGCCGCGGTCGATTTCGTCATCGCGCACCGCAAGAGCGTGCTGTGGCTCGACGACGTCACAAAGTTGATCGATTCCGAGGGGTGGACCAAGCCACTGCGCAACGAGCGCATCTTCCGAGGTTCGCGCCGAATCGTCGCCACGGTGGCCAAGACCAGGGATCCGCGAACCCAGAGTTGGTCTTTCCCCAGTCCCCCCGAGCGCGAGGGGTGGAACGCGATCAGGTACGTGCACCTCCTCCCCGGTGCGGACACCAGTCCGAGAGACCAGAACGCCGCCGAGCGACTGGCGCTCAGCGACCGCCGGCTGGACGACGCGCTGCGCCAGTGGCGGGCCGACAATGTGGACATAGCCGAGCACCTGTCCAGGTCGGCCTCGGATTACGACGGCCACTGGAAGGGGTTCACACATCACTACCCCAAGGCCGCGGCCCTGGTTCAGGCCGCCTGCGATCTGCGACGGCTCGGAATGAACGAGGCACTTCCGCGGACACTGGTGGAACGCGCATCCTTCCTCTACCTGGACGGCTCATGTGCGAACGGCGCCGAGGCGGGATTTCGGTCCGCCTGGGATGAAGCGTTCGACCCGAAGCGGTTCCACGGCTCCGGCGCGGACGGCGAGCGGCCCGGACCGCTCGCTCCCGTCCTCGGCGCCCCCGAACGGTGCAGGCCAGACGAACACCTCGTCGACGCGCTCCAGCGCGACCAGGGGCTGCGAATCGGCGAACGTTCCTGGGGCGAGGTTGTCCGCGCCCTGGCATTCCTTCCCGAGGCCGACTCCGTGCTGCTCTCCAACGCGGTACAGGAGGCGTTCGTGCGCAGGAACTGGGCGCTGGCGCGCGAACTCGCGCCGCGACGGGTCGAGCGCGCGATCGACGAGGTCCGGTCTACAGATGAGGTCTTCTCCATGCGCGTCGAGCTCGCCGTGACCTCGCTGTACGAAGGACGGCGTCCGGAGGAAGCGAGGGAGGCCATAGACGAGATTCTGGCGTGCATGGAGGAGGAAGCCGAGGTGCCGCCGTGGTCGACGGTCAGTGCGCTGACCTACCGCGGCATCCTCGACATGGTCGGAGCGGACATCGGTGCGGCAAGGCAGGCCTTCCAGCGGGCGCTGGCGATCCTCGAGGCCGAGGTCGCCGGCCCGGAGGCCGACCCCATGCTTGCCCACCTGCGCCAAGTCGAGATCGGGGCACTGCTGGCCCAGATACAGGCCGAGGACAGTGCGGAACTGCGTCGACTGTTCGCGCTGTCCGAGGACGGCTACCGCAAGCTGCACCGCGAACTTCCCGCGCAGCACCCATATGTGCTGTTCGCGCAGGCCTGTGTCGGGATGGTCGCCTACCTTGTCGGCGACGACCGGGCCGAACCCTTCCTCAGCGAGGCCACTGAACAGCTGGCGCAGCGGCTGGAGCCGCACCATGAGTTCTCGGTGCAGGCGCGGATGATGCTGTGCACAATGTGGCTGGCCTCCGGCAACCCCGCCCCTGCCGAAGTGTACGCCGAGCAGCTGCTCGGGGATCTGGAACGAGCCCCCGACCAGGGATGGAACGGACGCCTGCTGGCCATCCAGGTGTCGTGTCTGCTCGGGCTCGCGCAGGCATCCAACCCGTTCAAGCGGGAGAAGCAGCCGGTTACGACGCTGCAAAAGGCAGTAGCGCAGGCCCAGGACCTGGGGGCGGAGTTCACGGTCGTACCGCGAGGCTACCTGGCCGCCATCTACCTGGCGAGAAAGCGCTACGAAGAGGCCTGCAACACGCTCCACCCGGTGCACGAGGCGGGCATGCTCGGCGAGCTGGTCTCGCTGCTGCACACCGACCTGAGCAGTGAGCTCATCCTCTTCTACCTCAAGACGCTGCTCACCCGAGGACGCGCTGAGCGCGTCGAGCCGGACCTGCGGCACGTCGTGGAGCGGTGCCGGGAGGACCTGCCAACCGACCACCCAGCGCTCCTTGAAGCGGTCTACCTGGTCGGTACCTGCATGGCTGAGCGAGGAGAGCACATCGAGGCCGAACACTGGTTCGCACAGGCGCTGGCGGTCGATGACACCGGTCAGCGCACCGCTCTCAGCGACACCAGTGACGAGCTCGGCACGTGGGGCCAGGCGGCCTCCCGACGCCTGGCGAGTGGAATGAGCTCGGCGAACGCGGCCATGGCGCGAAACATCGCCGGAGACGGCCCGACGGCGTCGAAGAGGCGCCGGAGTGTGCTGCAGCGCCGCCAGAGCAGGAAGCCAGTGGTTCCCTGCGTCTTCGCGGACTTCCGGACCGACTGGTCCTTCACCGATGAGTTGTGGCCCCCCGGTTCACCGGAGAATCTCGGCCACCTGGAGAAAGCCGCGGTGCAGCGCCTGACCGAGGGGAGGCCCGAGGTCGCTGAGCGGTTGATCCGCTCGGTCACGGTCGTCCGCGACCGCACCGGCAATGAGGGCGACGCTCCCTACGAGAGGAGCACCCTTATGGCCAGGGCCCTCGAGGATCAGGGGAAGCAGACCGAAGCCCGGCGCTGGCGCGAGAGAGCGATCCGCGAACAGGAGCGGCTGCTCGGCGCGACGGATGAGGCGACCCTTGAGGCCAGGGGCGCCCTCGCCGACGCGGACGGCGCCATCGATCGCGTGCGCGCGGTCGACCAACGCTTGCGGGTGGTCCTGGAACGGCCGACCAACCCGCTGTGCGACCCGCACCCGCCTAACCCGAACGCGATCTCGGACATCGAAGAGGAATACCGGGTGCTGCACCGGGAGTTCACCGAAAGCCTGGGAGCCCGGCACGAGTGCACTCAGCAGGCCGCTCACGGGATCGGGACGGCGCTGGCGCTGCAGGGACGGTTCAGCGACGCCCACGAGTACTATTGCGCGGCGATGCGGATCGATCCGCACAGTCTGCACCCCGCCGACGGCACCCGCCGCTGGCGGCCGCCGATGTGGTGGGCCCGGCGCATCGGTTCGTCCCCGTTCTGGGGTATTTCGTGGCTCGCCGAACGGATAGCGCTCAGGTCGCTTGCGGTCCGCCCGGACCGGTGGTTCCTCCTGCCCTCGGGGAAGGCGAAGAAGGCGCCGGCATCGGATCTCGAGGTGTCCGAGCAAGTGGGGATCTGGGGGTTCGAGCACCGCTGGGGGATGGTGGAACTCGCCTCGTGCGGTGAGAACGCTCTCGCCGGAGGCGACACCTGGAACGCGGCGCGGTACCTGCGCGAGGCTGCGACAGCACTTGAACGGGAATGCGGGCCCGACCACGTCTACACGGTCACGACGTTGGGCAAGCTCGGCTTCGCTCTGCAGGACAAGGGGTGCCTGGCGGAGTGCGTCCACGTGTTCCTCACCGTCGCTGAACGGGTGGAGCGCGTCCACGGCCGAGGGTGCGGACCGCGGCTGGCAGCTCAGTACCAGGCGGCGCTGTCGGCGTGGGCCGATGCCGATTTCGCCCGTGCGGCACGCCTGTGCGAGGCGGGGGAGGAAGGCGCGGCTGAGGCCGGCTCCCCGGAAACGCCCGTGAGGTCAGCACTCCGGGTTCTGCGGGCCGCGGCGCAGCTCGAGGCCGGCATGCCGCGCGATGCGGAGGAAACCGCCAGCCGGGCGCTGACCGCACTCCCGTCGGCTCCGCAGGCCGGGGACGCCCTCCCTGCCCTGGGCACACTCGCCGCGGCGCTCCACGGCTGCGCGATCGGTAAACAGGGCCGCGAGGACGAGGCCCGTCCGGTACTCGAACGAGCCGTCGCGGCACTGGCATCCCAGGAGAAGCTGAACGAGGCGGGAACCTGCGACCTGTTCCTGTACGTGTACTCCCAGCTCCGTGCCCGGGATGCCATCGATCCCATCGTCCACCGTGTCGACGATGACGCGATCGCTGCCCGGAAAGCGGGGGAGCCGATGGTGGGCCTGTGCGGATTCGAGTTCCAGCTCAGTGGGACCGACCTGGAAACGGTTCGGCACTGCCCGATCTGCGCCGACACGTTCGAGCGGCTCCCTGGGGAAGCCGCGGCACCCCCTCGCAGCCGCGGCACGTGCGAACAGAAGTGACAGGCGATGGCGCCGACGCCTCGTTCCCGTGGTGATCCCAGAGACTTCTGGAGTGACATGAAAGCACGCACAGCACACAGAACAGGCAAATCGACAGATATCGCCGTTCCTCCTGCGTCATCTCTTGCGGCGCCAACCCATGCTCAGCCCGGACCTCGGCAACCGTCTGCGCCCAGGAATCGCCGTCGTCAGCCAGGCGCCAAGACGCCTGCAAGGCAGCAACATCCCCCGGATCCTCGGTGTAATCCCCAATTCGATGCTCGTCACAGCTCCCCCTGAGGAGAAGGCCTACGAAAGGTCCAGAACCTCACGGTACGTAAACCGGTGCGCACCGTTCGGCCGACGCCGGTCACCGCACTCCACAGCAGTACCGGCCTACCTGCAACGTCTCGTCAACCGTGCTGACTACTAACCATCGGGACGCTGCCGTAAGGGACCAGGGTGAGCTGCGTTCACCCCTTCAGGCGAGCACTCAGGATGCGCAGGAGGCAGGCGCAATTCCACTGGCCACACGACCCCGCAGCGCCGCCACCCCGCCGTACCGCATTCGGCTCCACCAGCGCCCAGCGCTCTCTGGCGGCACGTCCAGGATTCGGGCCACCTGCGTGGCCCGTCCGTCAAGAGCGACCGGCATTCGTACGGAACAAGTGCCCGTTCCTCGGCGGTCCGCAAGCAAGGTCGGGGTGCCACCCGATCGTCTCGGGTGGCACCCCGACCTATGGACGGTTCAACGGGATGCGTCAGTCACGACCGTGAGGGGGCACCAAGAGTCACGGTTGAACGGTCACAACCGCATGCTGGTGTTCAAACCCACGGTCAAGCGGCTCTCGGTCCGTAAGTGCGTCCCCTTGCAACTCTGCAGGTGGCCTGCATCTTTACTTGTGGAGCCAAGGGGAGTCGAACCCCTGACCTCCGGTATGCAAAACCGGCGCTCTGCCAGCTGAGCTATGGCCCCGTCGTGTACGGAACAACCAGTGCGATTGTACCGCCTTCGGCGCCCTCTGGTGCGCTACGGGGCGACCATCCGTTGGGACGGGAAGCAGCGGAGGCGCAGGCGCCCGCAAGGGGACGAACGCACGCCCGCGTCTCCCGGCACGCAGACGACCGCCCCTAACACGCAGGAACGTGTCGTGGACGGTCGAACCACTGTGGCGTCAGCCCTCGTTCGCCGCCGTAGCTTCCGTCCACAGGTCGAGCTCGGCACGGTCGGCCTGGATCTTGCGGTAAACGGCGAAAGCACCGACGGCCACCAGCGCCAGGACAATGATCTTCTTCACGGCGTGGACCCCTTCTGAGATCACGGATATATCGGTCGGGTAAGGACGCGCAGCTCGGAGAGCCGGAGAGAGTCCGTCCGGGGCACCGGCCGGTCTCTCTGCCCGTCCACCCGAGCGAAAGGCGTCAGTAGAGAACTCTATGGGGTTATTCTCCTAGCAGGCTAGCAACCCCTCGACGCGATCCCGGTTCCGAGATGCCCTTTCCGTTCCACGGGAGGGGCGTTTTGCGCGCGTGGGCTTCCCGGAACCACTGTCCCGCCCCGGCTCAGCAGGTGGTGCGGGGCGGTTGTGCCCTGTCGGCGAACACGGGGGTTCGGCCCCTCCTCCGGGGGTGGGGAGGCTGCGCCCCGGCGGGTCGCCTCCTCATCCCAGCAGGGCCATGCGCCTCAACGTCGTGATCGTGTCCTCGGGGGATGAGGCCACCTCCGACAACCGCCGCCACACCTGCTGGCACCCGTCCACGCTCTCTTCCGACTCCACGATGCTGCCACCGTGCGGTGCGTCGACGAACGCGAGGGAGGGCTCCCCCTGGTCGAATCCCAGGATCGTGAACGTCGCCACTGCCCCGGCGTGCAAGCCCACAGCGGCCGGAAGGATCCGGATGTCGACCTGTTCGCAGTCGGAGGCGAGTTCGATCAGGCGGTGGAGCTGCGCGCTTCGCATCTCGGGGTCGGCATCGAGACGGTGGAGCGCGTCCTCCTCCACCAGAGCGTGGTACCGCTCCAGTGTTCCCCGTTCGAAGACCTCCTGGCGTTTCAACGAGGCGGTCACCATCCGCTCCACGGCGGAGGGAACGTGTCCCCGGACGCGCCCCAGCGCCGCGGTGTACTCCGGGGCCTGGAGCAGGTCGGGTATAAGAGAGCCGGAGTATGTTTCTATGGTGACGGCGCCCGATTCATTCCCGACATAAGCCGAAGAAAGAACATCTTCGTACTCCGTCCACCAGGGGTGGAGGCGGGATTCCCGAGCGAGGGTCAGAATCGCCTCACGCCTACCTCCTGTCACTCCGTACAACTTGAGAAGCGCGGACACCTCCATCACCGAGGGCCACTTCCGGATTCCGGTTTCGATATGTCCGAGTTTGGCGGGTGACCACTCGAGGACACCGGCCACGTCAGTAAGGGTCATACCGGCTTGAACGCGTTGTTTGCGCAATTCCGTGGAGAGCCGACGGCGGCGAACAGTAGGGCTCATCATAGCGTCCGATCCGCACACGCTGCGTACTGGTGTTGTGACACCAGAGAAACACTCGTTCCCGTCACGAGCAATAAGGGGAGAGGAATCGGACGCTGAAAACTCGGGTTTTCCGTTTCCCTATAGGCGGCCCTCGTATTTCTGCTCCGGGTGACCCGCAGGAAACGGTCATCCCGAAGAGAGAACCGACGGGAGCACGGTTCTCCGGATTCGTCGGCAGTCAATGTGTCAGTTTGAGCCCGACGATGCCGGAGACCACCAGCAGCAGGCACAGAAGCTTGCCGGCGCTGGCTCCTTCACCCAGCCACATCATCCCGACGATGGCGGTGCCGACCGCACCGATACCCACCCACACGGCATAACCGGTACCGACCGGAATGGACCGCAATGCCAAGGCGAGCCCTCCCATGCTCAGTACGAGCGTGACCGCGAAGATGAGGGTGGGCCACAGCCGGGTGAAACCGTGCGAGGCACTGAGCGCGGTGGCCCACGCGGTTTCCAGCAGTCCGGAGATGATGAGAACTACCCACGCCATATCCGCCTCCGAATCCCAGGTCCGCGCCGTCTTGTCTTTACCGGGTACGGCGCACCTCGTCCGGGAGGTGTATCAGGGTTGGACCGCTCGCAGTGGGAAACGGGAAACAGCGGTCGGGGATTCCGGTAGGGGCGGTGACGTGCGCTACCCTCGCATAAAGAAAGGTGAAAGGCACGTACGATACTGGGAGGGGGCTCCCGGGGTGCCCACTTCCTGTACGTACGAGGAACCCAATGAGTTATCCCATCAACGACACCGAAGAGCTGATCGCCAACGCTGAGGAGGAGTTCCCGCCGTCCCTGCGTTCCCGACTCATCGCGAAACTACGCATGGGGGCGCACATCGACGACGCGGCACGCGAGCTGGGCGTCACTCCGCAACGGATCTTCTCCGCGGCCCGCCTGCTCAGCGCGTTCGGGGAACAACTGGACTCGACTCTGACCGCGGAACGCGACCCGAGTCTTCCGCACGGTACCGTCACCGGCTACAACAAACGCTGCCGTTGTCCACAGTGCCGTGGGGCTGTTAACCGGAACGGGTAGCCCGGGAAGCGCGGAGTTTACCCTCATTTGGTTGGCCGGATCCGGCCACGGAAGCTTATTCACCGTGATGCTGGGGAAAGCACCCCGGCATGAACGAACGTGTGGACTGGGCAGCGATGAGCGACGAAGAGTTCATTGCACTGGTGCGCCAGCTGATGGACACTCCGGCCGATTGGGAACCCGAGGAGAACTAGGTTCGGCTCTGTCTTAGGCGGAGGGCGTCCTCCGCCGAGGGCTAGTGTGCCGGATCACTTTCGGAACAGCTGGGTTCCGCGCTTGTGACGTGCGGATTTGTTCCCGCCCGGGTCGTGCTTCCGGGAGGGTCCGCAGTGATGTCGCACTGCAGGTACGTCCAGCGGGAGTCGGTGTTCGCTGTTGTGGTGGGGTTACAACAGAGGGAATACTTTTCACTGCTTTGAGTAGTGTTCTGTGTGCGTAAAAAGTGGGGTGTGGGTGTGAGGGAAACCCACCCGGGTCTCCACCCCACACCCACACCCCATCACAACGAATGTCCGGCGGTGACCTACTCTCCCACCCCGCACCATAGGGGCAGTACCATCGGCGCAAGAAAGCTTAACGACCGGGTTCGGAATGGCACCGGGTGTTTCCCTTCCGCTCTCACCGCCGTAACCCACACCCACACACGCACACGCGCGCGTGGGGGGACACTCATGAGGGACCAACCACCACCCACAGGCAGCAGCAATCCGTGAAATAGTGTGCGCGAACAACCATGTATCCATGGTGGACAAGCCCTCGGCCCATTAGTACCGGTCAGCTCCACCCCTCACAGAGCTTCCACCTCCGGCCTATCAACCCCATCATCTCTGGGCGGCCTTACCCCCACACAGGGGCGGGAGACCTCATCTCCAAGCAAGCTTCCCACTTAGATGCTTTCAGCGGTTATCTCTCCCGAACGTAGCCAACCAGCCATGCTCCTGGCGGAACAACTGGCACACCAGAGGTTCGTCCGTCCCGGTCCTCTCGTACTAGGGACAGCCCTTGCCAAGTCTCCAACGCGCGCAGCGGATAGGGACCGAACTGTCTCACGACGTTCTAAACCCAGCTCGCGTGCCGCTTTAATGGGCGAACAGCCCAACCCTTGGGACCAACTCCAGCCCCAGGATGCGACGAGCCGACATCGAGGTGCCAAACCATCCCGTCGATACGAACTCTCGGGGAAGATGAGCCTGTTATCCCCGGGGTACCTTTTAGCCGTTGAGCGACACCCCTTCCACACGGTGGTGCCGGATCACTAGTCCCTGCTTTCGCACCTGCTCGACACGTCCGTCTCGCAGTCAAGCTCCCTTGTGCACTTACACTCACCACCTGATTACCAACCAGGCCGAGGGAACCATTGGGCGCCTCCGTTACCTTTTAGGAGGCAACCGCCCCAGTTAAACTACCCACCAGACACGGTCCCCCACCCGGATCACGGGCGCGGGTTGAGGTGTACGACATGATCAGAGTGGTATTTCACCAACGCCTCCACCAACACTGGCGTGTCAGCTTCCCAGGCTCCCACCTATCCTACACAAACCATCCCACACACCAATGTCAAGCTGTAGTGAAGGTCCCGGGGTCTTTCCGTCCTGCTGCGCGAAACGAGCATCTTTACTCGTAGTGCAATTTCACCGGGCCCATGGTTGAGACAGCGGGGAAGTCGTTACGCCATTCGTGCAGGTCGGAACTTACCCGACAAGGAATTTCGCTACCTTAGGATGGTTATAGTTACCACCGCCGTTTACCGGCGCTTAGATTCCCAGCCTCACCCCGCAGGGCTCACCAGTCCTCTTAACGTTCCGGCACCGGGCAGGCGTCAGTCCGTATACCGCGTCTTACGACTTCGCACGGACCTGTGTTTTTAATAAACAGTCGCTTCCCCCTGGTATCTGCGACCCAGCGCAGCTCCCACCGCACGGGTGTTCACCACACCGGGCTCCCCTTCTCCCAAAGTTACGGGGACAATTTGCCGAGTTCCTTAACCATGGTTCACCCGACCGCCTCGGTATTCTCTACCTGACCACCTGCGTCGGTTTCGGGTACGGGCCGCACGCACACTCACTAGAGGCTTTTCTCGACAGCACGGGGCCACTCACTTCGCCACACCGGCTCGACATCACGCCTCACCCCACTGCAGCACGGATTTGCCTATACTGCGGGCTACACGCTTATCCCGGGACAACCACCGCCCGGTAGAGCTCCCCCTCTGCGTCACCCCATCGCTGACCCACACATGGTCGGATCCCACGCCACAACACCACCACACCCGCAGGTGCGACAGCATCATGGTGGTGGTTAGCATACCCACATGCCGGTCCGGACGCATACGCACGGGTACGGGAATATCAACCCGTTATCCATCGACTACGCCTGTCGGCCTCGCCTTAGGTCCCGACTCACCCTGGGCGGATTAACCTGCCCCAGGAACCCTGAGTCACTCGGCGCCAGGGTTTCTCACCCTGGTCTCGCTACTCATGCCTGCATTCGCACTCGCTACCGCTCCACCCCCGGTCACCCGAAGACTTCACCGCAGGCAGCGACGCTCCCCTACCAACCCCACCAACGGTGGGGCTCCACAGCTTCGGCGGTGTGCTTCAGCCCCGCTACATTATCGGCGCATAATCACTTGACCAGTGAGCTATTACGCACTCTTTCAAGGATGGCTGCTTCTAAGCCAACCTCCTGGTTGTCTCAGCAACTACACAACCTTTCCCACTCAGCACACGCTTAGGGGCCTTAGCTGGCGATCTGGGCTGTTTCCCTCTCGACCACGGAGCTTGTCCCCCGCAGTCTCACTGCTGCACTCCCACGTGACGGCATTCGGAGTTTAGCTGATCTCAGTAACCAATACGGCCCATCGACCAACCAGTCGCTCTACCTCCGCCACGCACCATGCAACGCTGCACCTAAATGCATTTCGGGGAGAACCAGCTATCACAGAGTTTGATTGGCCTTTCACCCCTACCCACAGCTCATCCCCCAGGTTTTCAACCCTGGTGGGTGCGGGCCTCCACGACGTCTTACCGACGCTTCACCCTGGCCATGGGTAGCTCACTCCGCTTCGGGTCTGCAGCATGCGACTCACGCCCCATTAGAACTCGCTTTCGCTACGGCTCCCCCACACGGGTTAACCTCGCCACACACCACAACTCGCAGGCTCATTCTTCAATAGGCACGCCATCACCACCCCAACAAGGCAGCTCTGACGGCTTGACAGCACACGGTTTCAAGACCTCTTTCACCACCCCTCACCGGGGCACTTTTCACCTTTCCCTCACGGTACTCGTCCACTATCGGTCACCAGGACGTATTTAGGCTTGACAGGTGGTCCTGCCAGATTCACACGGAATTTCACGGGCTCCGCGCTACTCGGGACCATGCCCACCGCAACCAGCGCAACTCCACCTACGGGACTCTCACCCTCTTTGGTTCCGGATCCCACCGGATTCGACTCACCACACTGGCCCCAGCGGAAGCCGGCAGACTCCCACAGGCACATCCCACAACCCCACACACGCAACAGCTGCCGCCTTGACACGCGCATGGTTTAGCCACATCCCCGTTCGCTCACCACTACTAAGGGAATCACCGTTGTTTTCTCTTCCTGCGGGTACTGAGATGTTTCACTTCCCCGCGTTACCACCAACTGCCCTATACATTCAGACAGAGGCAACCCGACACAACTCGGGCTAGGTTCCCCCATTCGGACACCCACGGATCACCGCTTGGTTGACAACTCCCCATGGACTATCGCGGTCTCCCACGTCCTTCATCGGCGCCTGGTACCAAGGCATCCACCGTATGCCACTACTACTTGGCCACCACAGATACACGATGCTCGCGCACACTATCCACAAATCAAACACCCAGCCACACACCCAACCACAACCACAACCAGACCCAGCAGACACCGCACCCGCACCAGCAGAACCAGACACCCAGCTTCCCGACACCAGCCGGAAAACCACAGCATCCAACCTGCCACCACAGGCCCACGGCACCCACCAAGACCAGCACAGTCTTCGTTGGGGTGGCCAGAAGCACCCCGCACACAGCGGTTGCTCCCTCAGACACCCAACAGCGCGCGTCCCACCCAGCACCAGCACACAGCCAACACCAAGCAGAACCTGTTCGTCTCCATGCTCCCGCTTCCCGACACCACCCGGCCGCTGCCCTCCCCCACAGGGAAAACCCCACAAGAGAAAACACCAGCACGAGCACCCATGCCGGATCCACAAAACACTGAGCCACCCACCCCAAACAACAACAACAAAAACACCACGGGGCAGGCACCAGCTCCTTAGAAAGGAGGTGATCCAGCCGCACCTTCCGGTACGGCTACCTTGTTACGACTTCGTCCCAATCGCCAGCCCCACCTTCACGCACTCCCCCCACAACCGTGGTTGGGCCACACGTTTCGGGTGTTGCCGACTTTCATGACGTGACGGGCGGTGTGTACAAGGCCCGGGAACGTATTCACCGCGGCATTGCTGATCCGCGATTACTAGCGACTCCACCTTCATAGGGTCGAGTTGCAGACCCCAATCCGAACTGAGACCGGCTTTATGGGATTCGCTCCACCTCACGGTATCGCACGCCCACTGTACCGGCCATTGTAGCATGTTTGCAGCCCAAGGCATCAGGGGCATGATGACTTGACGTCGTCCCCACCTTCCTCCGAGTTGACCCCGGCAGTCTCCCATGAGTCCCCACCACCACGTGCTGGCAACATGGAACAAGGGTTGCGCTCGTTGCGGGACTTAACCCAACATCTCACGACACGAGCTGACGACAGCCATGCACCACCTGTCACCGATCCCCAAAAGGACCCACCATCTCTGATGGATTACCGGCGATGTCAAACCTTGGTAAGGTTCTTCGCGTTGCGTCGAATTAAGCAACATGCTCCGCCGCTTGTGCGGGCCCCCGTCAATTCCTTTGAGTTTTAGCCTTGCGGCCGTACTCCCCAGGCGGGGCGCTTAATGCGTTAGCTACGGCACGGAAACCGTGGAAAGTCCCCACACCTAGCGCCCAACGTTTACAGCATGGACTACCAGGGTATCTAATCCTGTTCGCTACCCACGCTTTCGCTCCTCAGCGTCAGGTCAGGCCCAGAGACCCGCCTTCGCCACCGGTGTTCCTCCTGATATCTGCGCATTTCACCGCTACACCAGGAATTCCAGTCTCCCCTACCTGCCTCAAGCATGCCCGTATCCACTGCCAAACCGGAGTTAAGCCCCGGACTTTCACAGCAGACGCGACACGCCGCCTACGAGCTCTTTACGCCCAATAATTCCGGACAACGCTCGGACCCTACGTATTACCGCGGCTGCTGGCACGTAGTTAGCCGGTCCTTATTCCCCACCTACCGTCAACCACACACCACGTGCATGGCCTGCTTCAGTGGTAAAAGAGGTTTACAACCCAAAGGCCGTCATCCCCCACGCGGCGTCGCTGCGTCAGGCTTTCGCCCATTGCGCAAGATTCCCCACTGCTGCCTCCCGTAGGAGTCTGGGCCGTGTCTCAGTCCCAGTGTGGCCGACCGCCCTCTCAGGCCGGCTACCCGTAATCGCCTTGGTAGGCCCTCACCCCACCAACAAGCTGATAGGCCGCGAGCCCATCCCCAACCAGAAAGACACCTTTCCACCACCAACCCATGCGGGCAGTGGTCATATCCGGTATTAGACCGGGTTTCCCCGGCTTATCCCAGAGTCAGGGGCAGGTTACTCACGTGTTACTCACCCGTTCGCCGCTCACCACCCCACCCGAAAGCAGGATGGCGCGCTCGACTTGCATGTGTTAAGCACGCCGCCAGCGTTCGTCCTGAGCCAGGATCAAACTCTCCATTCAGGTCCAACACCCCCACACACCGTGCAGGGGAAAACCCAGATGGCCGAGATCCCGGCCAACCACCCAACCGGGTGGTCATGACCATTCACTAAAACCCGCCCACACCACGTGTGGGCCAGGGGCCAAAACTATCGAAGCACAAGACAAACAAACGCGCTGTTGAGTTCTCAAGAAACAACCGTCCAACCCACACAAACCCCAACGGGCTCTTCCGGGAAAACGGAGTTTTTAACGTTTTTCTGTGTTCTCCACAGTACCACCCGGTGCGTATCCCGGCCAAATCGGTGTGGCGAACACCGTCCGGCCCGCAATTCCGCCACCGTGTGGCTGTGCAGCTTTTCTGAATTCTAGCACCGTTTTCCCCTGAACCATGCACACATCCGTGCGGTTCTGCGGAGGAAAGTAGCGCCTGAATTCCCGCTTCCCACGAACACTGCGGGAAACGAACGGCCGCCCGGCCAGCATCCCGGCCCAAAGCGACCCAACCCACTGTAGCTTCCATCGACCGCTGCACCAAATCTGCCCTCAGTGACATAAGGCACAGACCACGCCTCCCGTTCAGAACGGGAGGAAACGGAAGCTTTTCCCCAGACTAACACCACAACACCGGGGATTCTTCCTGTCAGTTCCCGAAGGCCGCCCACCCACCCGCCTCGCGGCTTCGTGCCCAGGAGCCATTAGAGTGCCCTGATGCGCATCAGCCAGTCCGACGAGTACCCGACGCGGTGCGGCGCACTCCCCGACACACCCGTTGGCGGGTCCCTCCTCACTCCGGTGGTGCACCACCGCATGGAAGGGGGAGCCTCTCTCACCTCTCTGTTCTGGGAGGCGGGACCCGGCTGGCGGATGGCAGCCTCCAGCGTACTCGGCGGAGGTATCGGCCCCCGTTCGTTCGTGCTCAACGCCCAGGTCGCCGACGGCTACCAGCGGATGGACCCGCACAACCACCTGAACGAGATCGCCACCGACGCCGGTGGGACGGGCGACGGGGTCGGCATGATGACCGCCGCCGACGTGACCGCGTTCGGTTTCGCCTCCGACGGAGGGGTCGAGGCGATCGCGACGGTGGGGATAGGACGCCCCATCTGGGCAGCGGACAGAACCGAGCTGGACGAGGCCCGTCTCGGTAGCCCCTCGTACGGGTACCGGCCCGGCACCATCAACATCGTGGTGGCGCTTCCGGCGCTCCTGTCCGACTCGGCCCTCGTCAACACCGTGGCGACAGCGACGGAAGCCAAGGTCCAGGCCGTTCTCGAGGCGGGTTACCCCGGGACGGGAACCGCGTCCGACGCTCTCTGCGTGGCCAGCGCGCTCCCCCGTTCCACCACCGCTCGACAGTCCCCGGAACCTTTCGGCGGTCCACGGTCCCGCTGGGGAGCGCGTACCGCGCGAGCGGTGTACACCGCGATACTGAACAGCACGTTCCAGGGCCACCCGCCAGCGCCGTGACAACACGGAACTCTCGTCCCTGTTGTTTCCCCTTGTTCCCCGCGCGCGGACGCGAGGCGTCGCCCTACCCGCCCCGCGGGGCGTACATGATGACCGCGACACCGAGCAGACACACCACGGCACCGACAATGTCGAACCGGTCGGGGCGATACCCGTCCATCACCACACCCCAGATGAGTGAACCCGCGACGAAAACACCCCCGTAGGCGGCGAGGATCCGCCCGAAGTGGGGGTCGGGTTGCAGTGTCGCCACGAACCCGTACAGCCCCAACGCGAGCACCCCCAGTCCGACCCACAACAGTCCCCGATGCTCCCGGACCCCCTGCCACACCAGCCACGCGCCCCCGATCTCGAACAGGGCGGCTACCGCGAACAGCACGACAGAACGCAGAATCAGCATGAGTGTCCTCACAGGTTCCCCGAGGCGACCGGCCGCTGCCAGTATCCGCCACGGACCCCCCGGACAGGAACGGCGTCCACGGGGCCACGCGGTCCGAGCGGGGCACGGTCCGTCCCACGTCACCCCCCGAAGACGGGAATCCGCTACGGCACACAGGCTCGCGGTTCCGGAGGATCTACGGGGATGTCAGGTGGGGTCCCGTTCCGCTCCCGGCTCCTGCCCCGGCGTCTCGCCGAGCTGCGGCAGGAGCCGGCGCGCCCGCAGCACCAGTTCCAACTCGAACCTGTGGTCGGGGTCCCGTAGCCACTCTCCGAAGAGTTGTTCCAGACGGCGCAGCCGGTAGCGCACCGTCTGCGGGTGGACGTGCAGTCGCTGCGCCACCTCGTTGGCGTTGAAACCGACCTGCAGCCAGACGAGCAACGTGTCGGCCATGCGGTCCCGCTGGACAGGCCGGAGTTCGTACAACGGCGCCAGGCGGTTGCGCGCCATCGCCCGCACCAGCTCGGCGTCGCTGCACAGCATCACCGGCACCAGATGATCGGACCACCGTACGACCCCGGTACCGCCGATCGTGCCCGACCGCATCAGTTCGAGGGTGTCGCGGGCGCGCGAGAGCGAGGCAGCCCCCTCGGTGATGCTTACCGTCGGCCCCAGGGCGGCCCGCCAGTCCCGCAACGCGAGCTCGAGGGAACGCAACCGTCCGGGACCGTCCGGATCGGGCACCACGACACACGGATCCGCCCGGTTGAAATCGGTGAGTGTGTCGGGAGGAAGCATGGGAGCCGCCGCGGAGTCCGGATCCGTGTTGTGCAGCACCGCGACGGATATGCGGCTGGGAACCCGCCACTCGGCGGCCCTGGCCAGGTCGAACACCGCCTCGATGTTCGGGGAGTCGTCTGCCAGCAGGAGGTTGAGCAGGCGTCCGCGGCGGCGCTGCAGTTCGTCGAGAGCGCTGGCCTTGGCCCGGTTGTAGCCCTCCGTGGCCGCAGCGGCGATCTCCTCGAGGAACAGGAACGCCGACTCCCCCAGGACACTGATCTGCTGGCGGGACAGTTCCAGCGTTTCGGACATCATCGTGATGCGGCGCCAGGCGATCACCGCTGCGCTGCGCATCGCCGTCTGCAGGCTGTCCAGGCTGCGTCCCTCGTGCGCCTCTCCCGCGCCGACGGCCCGGAACTCCGCGTGCAGTTCGGCGACGCGGGGGTGCGGTTCGCCGATCCGGCCGAGGAATGCGTTCAACGCCCGTTCCACAGAAGTTCGGGTGACCCGCAGGTACTGGGGGTCGCGGGAGCGAGCGTACTCGGGGATACGCGACTGTATCTCGGCGACGATCTCGTCGCTCGTCGGCGCAAGCGCCTCCCGGAGGCGCGCCCCGAGGTCGGCCGGCATGTCCGCGAGCGGATTGTGTTGAAACTGCGACGTGGGGGATTCGCTGTCCAACACTACCTCCGCCGTTCCACACGAGCCGGGAGCCGTACCGGTTGCGTCCGTTCTCCCACGGTTCCTGCTACGGACGGTCCCCGGCGGTGCCGCCGGGGACCGTCCACGCGGGGATCGCGGTTACTGGATGGTTATGGGGGTGTCCGGCGAGCTCTCGTTGTTCACCTCGTAGTCAGCGGAGAACAGGGCCTCGTCCGAGTCGGTGGGGCAGCCCGTTCCCCCGGTCACGTTCACCGGTGTGCTGACGTCGGAGAAGGACAGTTCGGCGGGATCGCCGTTGGTCCACTCCCCGGTCGCTGTAGCGGGACCGTCCGGCGCACCGACAGCCTCGCACGAGGCCAGTCCGCTGGTCTGCACGACGAGGCCGCCCTGGGGGAGGACCAGGGATGCGGTGCTGGGCGAGCCGCCCTGCGCCTCGATGGTCCATTCGCCCGAGGTCGTTACCTCGGCGTCGACAAGCGGCATGTTCGTCGTGCAGTTGTCGAAACTCGGCGGGTTCACCGCGGAGACCACGGGCCCGTCCGGGTTGGTGTTGTCCTCCGGAACCTTGTTGGCGTCGTCGGTACCGAGCGGGTCGGTGGGGTTCGTCTCGGATGTGTCGCAGGTCACGGTCACGCTGCCGACCGTGAACGCCGCGGAGCTCGTGAGGTGGGCCGAGAAGTAGTCACCCGCCGGTTCCACTGTGGTCGAGGATGCGGCGAAGGCCGCCCCCGAGGCGAGAGCGACCGCTCCCGCGGCTCCCGCCGTGGTCAGCGCAAGCCGCGCGCCTATCCGGTGCGGGGTACGGGTACTGGACGTTTCTCCTTGAAGAATGCGCCACATTGTCAGTTTCCTTCCGGAAAATGGGAGATGCGGGCGGCCCGGCTGTCCGGACCGCCCGTTTTCGGGCTGCGCCGACCGGGGCGGGGGATGAGCTCCGGTAGACGCAGGTCTGGGGAAACCTCGTCAGCCCTGGTTCACCGAGGGAGGTTGGGGGAGTGTTCCGGCCGTGGGGGACGGCTCTTCCGCGGGGTTCTCCTCCCGATCCGGATCGGAACGGGACTCCGGGGTACCGCGACGCTTCCCCCGACGTGACCTCCGCCGACGCGGCGTCGGCTGCCACGCGAACATCAACCCGCCGCCGAGCAGTGCCAGCAGGGTTCCGATGACGAACCCGCCGAGGTTCGACAGGACGAGAGCTCCCAAGCCCACGAGCACGGTCAGCACGCCCGCGATCGTGCGCTGGCCGGGGGTGGCCCAGGTGATCAGGCCGAGAGCGATCAGGAAAACGCCCATCAGCACCGACGTGATCCCGGCCGGCCCCTGAACGAACATCACCGAGGCCGGAGCCAGCGGCAGAGCTGCGATCTCGGCCCCGGACAGCATCGCCAGTACTCCGCCCCAGAAGGGGCGCCGCCGGCGCCAGTTACGGAAGGCGCGCCATCCTCGGCGGACCAGAGAATCCCGTCGAGTCCGCATCAGCTTCCCTTCACTCGACCGCCCCTGGCGAGCGGTTGGGCCTCTTCCGTTCGGAGCTACGCTCGCCCACAGGTCAGAAGCACTCGGAGTCGCCGCGTTCGACGTTCAGATCCAGCCCGGAGAGGCGGAACGTTCCGGCGTTCGCTGCCCAAGCGGTCTGTTCCAGGTCGTTGACGGTGATCGAGTCACCCTGCATGCCGAACAGGTCCTGCATTCCCTGGGCGCCTTCCGGTCCTTTGTCCAGGGTCGAAGCGTCCCGGCCGATTTCCAGCTCGGAGAACTCCGTGTCACCGCTCATCTGGGTCATGTCGATGAAGAGGTCCGAGGATTCGACGGGAGAGCCCTCGGTTCCTGCGGACAACTGCAGTGACACCTGCCCGAGTATGGGGAACTCGGTCAGTACCGACTGGCAGAGGTTGTCGATCTCCGCGTCCTCGATGGCCGCGACGGACACGGGACGCACGTTCTCCCGAACGTCCTCGTCGAGGGACCCGTAAATGGCGACCCCGTCACCGCGCATCTCGTCAGCCGAGATTTTGAACTGCTGCCCCGAGACCGCGAAGGACACCGCCATAGCCCCGTTGGCGGCTCCCAGCAGAAGCGCGCCCGCTCCCGCGAGCGCGGGGACGGTCAGCAGCGCGAAGCGGCCCCAGCTCGTGTGGCTCTGCGCCTGTTCCTGCTCCTCCTGCTCAGGAAACTCTTCCGTTTCTTCGCTCATCCCTGTTCCTCCTTGAGCGGCGTGTCCGTGTTACGGAGCCCGGCCGCGGGGCCCCGCGCCGGCGACGGTGGCGACGACTACGTGTGGGGGATCGGTACCTCGGGCCGGCCAGCGGACACGTTTCCTGTTAAGTGCGAATAATCATGGAATGAACGACCCTCTTTTTCAAGAGGGTTACGGGTAACATTCGGCGGGGGAGTAGGGGTCGGACCTGTTACTGATGTTGCGGTATCAACTCTTCGCCTTTCTGTACTGGAAAAACGCGACACCGGTACGGACCCCCAGCAGGGGCAAACATTTTCCTTTTATCAATGCGGTGATAAAACGCGTCGGTAAATTTCGCACTCGGATTCACGTTGCGATACCGGATCGATACACTTGCTCGATGCTCTGGCTCGGGGGCGTATACCAGACCACAGCTTCCGAGGGAGGACAGGCCAAACTCGCCCGCAACGAAGGGTGTAATAAGGCACCCGAGAACACCGCATATCCCGCGCCCCAGGCCGCCGACGGCAACCCGTCGCAGTGGTCACGGGGCGCTTTTACCACCGACAGTACCGCCAGCCCCGAATAGAGCCCGGTCACATGCCAGTTCCCACACGGAATACGTGGGCCCGGAGACACCTCCCGGACCCGCACCGCCGGTGCCGCACCCACTCCCGCGACACGGCACCGGTCACCGAAAACCTCAGAACGCGTAGTAATGCCACCCCGGAAGGCGCCGGTGATCGCCCGCTGTAGAAACACTCGATCGTATTGTGGCTGTCCGAGGACCGCACATACTCACACGCAGCGTAGCTATCGAAGGGGCCGACATGCCCGCTAGGAGCACTCACCGCGGACTCCGCGGAAAGGGGCATGACCGTTGCCATGGACGCCGCAGGCGTGCCCGCTACCGCGACTCCGGCGAACAGGGCGCCGATCGCGATCGACCCCGCCCGTTGAACACGAGTTCTCATAGTTCCCATCCCGCCATGTCGAGGACTAGGGATTACGAAAGAACTTTTTCCCAAATTTCACACAAACGACCAACGAGAAAAACCCTTCGATCCGGCCCCGGAACTTTCATTCTCTTTCACATAAACTGATTCGCATCCGAGGCAGGGATTTCATGAAAGAATCAAATCGGTGGCGCCCCCTCACCGCGGCCCTTGCTTGAGTGAGAGACATCGGCAACGGCCGGAGTAGGAAACATACCGTTTAGTCATATGAGAGACCTGCTAGTTGTCCCACCAACCACAATGGCACCGCGAAACCGTCCTCACGTGCGGCACGTGCCGGTCGTTTCTCCTCATGATCCCGTATATAGCCATGGCCGCGGAAGGAGGGAATCCACATACGCACCAGTGGTGGGAACCAAGACGGGACTCACTGGACAAGGATCACTCCCCTTGGGAATCAGGCGGAAGTCCGCGCTGTCTCCCCTGTCACGCGAGGCGCGCGCGGGGCAGGACCAAGGCCCTCCCCAGGATGAGCCTCGTGTGAACCAATGTGCTCTCGAAACTCAGTTGGAACGGGGAGAGGGGGGCATGGTGGTGGGACATCCGTGCGATGAGACCACAGCAATGTTGGTCGCTCCAGCAGTGTTCTCGATCGGGCCTCGGGAGTACCCAGACCGAGATCACGCACGAGGCAGCGCCCCAGTAGCTCGGCTAGAAGCGGCGGGGTGGCGTTACCGACGAGTCGCCTCCCTACCCGGAAGGGCCTGTCAATGTGCCATTCATCCGGGAAGCTCTGCAGACGCATCTGTTCCCAGACGGACAGAGGTCTGTTCTCCCAGTGGAAGGGGCCAGTACTTGGGCCGGGAGAGGCAGGAAGTGTCCAGGAAGGCCGGTCCTTCGCGAGCTTGAGAAGGAAGGACCAGAAACGCGTACGCCATCCGAAGAGTTCCTCCCCACCACCGCGGGCGGTCAAGTAGAGGTAGTTGCGTCCTTCCGGGACCGAGGGCAGTAGCCCTGCCCAACGACCGTGAGGCTCGGGCTTCTCATCCGAGGAGAGATCCGCGAGCACATCCCAAGCACGGACTGGGGCGTCGGAGTGCGTGGGCTCTGGCAGACGGGGCTCCAGCCCGTCATCTCGGTAGGCGATGGCGATCGCCCGACGTCTGTGTTGCGGAATCCCGTGATCAGCCGCGTCCACAACGGAGGACGCCAACTGATAATGGGTTCCATGCCGAGCGTTGATGCCGCGAAGCCTCTCCTTGATGAGCGGCCCTGCGCTCCCTCGTCCGTTGAGGAAGCCCGAGACGTTCTCGATCAAAAGCGCGTGTGGAAGGAAGGTCTCCAAGAGAGAGAGCATACCGTACACACACGCGGAACGGCGGTCCATCATGCCGCCACGAGCGCTCGAAGACCATTGGGCAGCTTTGGAGAATGGTTGGCATGGAGGGCCACCGGCGAGCACCTCCAGCTCTCCCACCTCTAAGCCGAGGCCTCGTGGCGTTAGCCAACGGTCCGCGGTCTCGACGTTGCCGTCCCCCACCAGCCTCCATCCCGGCCGATTGTCTCTGAGCACCGCTTTGGCGTCCTCGTCGGTCTCCAATGCGGCGATCGTGGACAGACCAGCGCGCTCAAGACCAATATCGAGTCCGCCTGCTCCAGTGAACAGCGAGAGCACCCGACCGAACGGACCTCCTAGGGGTGACAGGATGGGCTCCCCTCTCTCAAGGACGTGCGATGGGTGCCTCAGGATACTGGGATTTGGTCAGCACATGAAAGCTGAGGCTGAGCGTACCCAAAGTCCGAATTGCATCCAAATTGAGGAATCGTGGTGCCACGACCCATTCTTGTCCGATATCGTCTGCTCACTGACGCGTACCGGGCTTGGGGAGCAAATGCACTATGAAGACTGGAACGCCCTTCTCACCACGCACTTCTTCAATGAGACCGCGGCTCATACGCCAGTCTACTTGTTCGTCGATGACGATCTCCTAAGGGAGATCAGCCCTCCTGGCATGATCGATGCCTCCGCCCATGATCCAGTGGCCGACTTCGAGACCGCGGTGCGTACCGTCATATATGGGAACGACCCCTTCGGTCTCATCTTCGAGAGAACGTTGGGATGGCGCGATAAGGGACGACCAGGCCACCCGCCCTTCGTCGGAGTCCTCGCCGCCACCGTGCTCGCGGCTTCCCGCATGACCAGCGCTCCCGGGGTAGGGCGAGGGAATCACTCTTTCTACCGCCCGCTTCGGAGGATCCTGAAATTACCAGGAACTGGGATTCCCGAGGGATATGACGTCGTCATTCGCCGCCTCTGGGAAGAGCTGGAGACATGGCTCAACGATCATGGGGGACGCTATGGGTCACCCACCGCGCACACCCACTCCACTCTCACCTATGTGGGATGGGCTTTATCGCAATCCGTCCTCTCCCGGGACGATCACGACCGCATCGTCGATTTCCTCCACGAGCAAGGGCCAGCCTCTCGGAAGCTGGATACGGAGAGCTTGATCGGAGAGTTCGAGGTCTGGGCGTATAGACACCACATCACACAACGGCTCCGCAGGGCATTGACTGATAAGAGCACGCGTCTGCTGGTAGGCGAGGTGATCCAGCGTGAGCTAGAGAGTTCCGGGAGGAGTCCGTCACGAGACAGCACCGCCGCTTCCTCCTCCCACAACCGGAGGCCGCCGGGAGCGTTCTCTCAAAATCCTGCACCTCTTCGGCTCACCTGGCCCGATGACGGCATGCCCGACGGTGTCGCCATCCAGCTGGACTCGGTAGGCGAAGACATCAAACGCCAACTCATCGAAGATGGAGTGGCGGACCCACATACCACTGGTTGGGTGGAACTGTTCTCGCAGGACGAGATCACGCCTGGCAAGACCTTCACCATATCGGTGGCGGGAAACATACTCACACTGCCAGGACGAGATTGCTACGTTCTCGAGGCCGACGAGCTTCTTGGGGTGTGGCGAGAGGTGCCATATGCGGAGGTCGGCATCGAGCACCGGGTCCTCGTTCGAGAGGAGCTGGCCCAGCAGGCTAAGAGTGTCATGAGCGAGTGCGGCTCGCAGCGGCACCGAAGCCCTCGTCGCGTCCCTGTCCCCGAGGGATGGGTCGGGTTCTCCGAGTACATACCCAAACAAGCGGAGGACACTGTCATGGACTCCCTGGGTGCCTTGGCACCTCCACGTCACCATGGCGCTCGTCTGGTGGGTGGGCTCCCTCTGACCCCACACAGCAACGAGTATCTCCCCGGCGGCGTTCCTGATCTAGTCGTCCCTGTTTCCCCATGTTCGGGAAACGTCGGTCTCACTCTCCAAGGGAGACCATTGAACGTGGCTGAGGCTCGCTCAGGCGGCAGAGTGATCTTGAGCGAGCACATCGAATCGGTGGGATCACACACGATCGAGGCTGGGCCAAGGAGCCTCACCATCAACGTCACACGAGGCCAACGGAACTCCGTTCCCTCTCCTTCGCTCGTTCTCCCATTACGACAGGATGGAATGTTCTCCCTCCGTCCACACCGCTATACCGAGACACGTCATGACTCTCCCAAGACCAAGGACATCGGTCCCGAGGACTCGTTGAGCACGACGTTGTGCGGTGCGCTGATCTCGCCACCCTCCCGGAGTCCTGTCCCTCCCCGTCCGCGTTCCCCGGGCATTCGGGGAGAGGAGGGTTCCCTCCCCGAGTTGTCCAACGAGAGTAGCGAGGTCAAGACCACCTCATGGGATCTACTCCTCGAATGGTGCTCCGAGTACGGGAACGGCACGTTCGAGGCGTTCCGCCGCGCGCACGATTGGTTATCCGAACGGTATGCCCCTTGCACCGGCAAGTGGAGCAGGACGCTCTCCCGGCTCCAGCGCTTGGGACACGTAGAGGTCGATTGGGAATACCGTCGATGGTCTGTCGCGCCAACCGTGCTCGCCACTCTGTCCGACGAAGCCCACATGATGCTCGTGGGTGCGCGGTCACGACGTCTGCTTGAGCGTATCGACCACCTTGCTGAGGAAGAGGATCCTCACCTCCGCGCCCTGGCTAAGGACATCGCCGCCGATCCCCCGCGTCCTCAGAGGAATGGTCCACCTGTTCGCATGGTCTCCGCTGAGGGGAGACACGCGCAGGAACTCTGCTCGTTCTTGGGCATCGGCTGGGCTCCGCGTGCCGCTGAGCAGCTCGCGGCACGGCTGCCGACCCTCAAGGCGATGCTCGACGAGGGACAACCGGTGACAGGACCCGCGGGAGAGAACCCTCATTTCCTTCGCCCGGAGGATCCAGAGCCGTGGCAACCCGTAACCAAGGCAGAACAGTGGGGAGCTTACCAATACGAGGGTCATGGAAAGTGCCGCTACGCTTATCACATTCGGGGCACGAGTTTCATCGCTGATAAGCACGCCGTCATATACGCCGGCCTATTTCGAAGCCGGAGGCGTGTGGTGTCCTACGATCCAGAGCACCGAGAGTTACGCGTCGACGCTCGCTTCCCTCTCCCACTCCTGCATGCTCGCGCGGCGATCCTCAGTAGCGGCACGCTGCCTCGGTACGAACGATCTGACCGAGCTGAGCACTCCTATCAGGTCCATCCAGCGATCGAGCCAAGGGTCGCTGATCAGATCATCGGATCCCTCCAGCAGGACGCCTTCGACCTCCACTGATCGTTTCCTGCCTCTGCACCAGAAATCCCTATCGCGCGGAGGAAAGACGTGACCGGAATCACCCCTCTTCAGATCCACGCGCAGCTCGCCGAATACCTCAACCGCTACTACGAGACCGCATACTCGCTGCGCAATCCCTCGATCCAAGAGGACATACGACGATTGTTCGCCACGCCGGGCGTATTGTTCCAGGAACCATTCCTAGAACTACTTCCCGAGTACCGCAACGATGGTGACGACATCGGTGCGCTGTGCGATTCCATGGACATTCCGGAACTCGCGGAGTTGGTCGGGCTGGGCCTGATGTCCGGGATCCATCGGCCCTACATCCACCAAGCTGAGGCATTGCGCCAAAGTCTGCGTGGGAGGGACGTCGTGGTCGCCTCGGGAACTGGCTCCGGGAAGACGGAGGCGTTCCTTCTTCCGGTGCTCGCTCGCTTGGTCCAAGAGTCTCGGTCCTGGAAACCCAGCAGTATGACCGGGGAAGAGAACGCCTGGTGGCGCGATTCAGCGGAATGGCGTTCCCAACGTAAGGGAGAGGGACGGGCCGCCGCAATGCGCGCCATCTTCCTCTACCCGATGAACGCGCTCGTCGAGGATCAGATCATGCGTCTTCGGTCCAGCCTTGACGCCCCCGAGGTCCGGAGCTGGCTAGATGCCAACCGTGGCGGGAATCGCTTTTACTTCGGACGCTACACCGGACGTACCCCCGTCCCTGGCCCCCGCGACCCGCGAAGGTCCGAAGAACTCAAGAAGGACATGAGCGAGCTGGAGCGCCGATACGCTGCGCTGGACCAGCGCGTTCGGGACAACGGCACGGATGATCCCGACCCTCGCTACTTCCTACAGCGCCCGTTCGGAGCGGAAATGCGCTCACGCTGGGACATGCACGCCGCGCCACCGGATCTCCTCATAACGAACTACAGCATGCTCAACATCATGCTGATGCGCACGGATGAGGAAGACATGTTCGAGGACACTCGGCGTTGGCTCGCCGAGTCCAATCAGAATGTCCTCACTCTCGTCATCGACGAACTCCATATGTACCGCGGCACGCAAGGAGCCGAGGTAGCCTACCTACTTCGCAAGCTCCTGGACCGGCTTGGCCTGCGGGCTGACTCACCACAGCTCTCCATCGTCGCCACCTCCGCGTCGTTCGACGGCAGTGACCCAGAGGATAGCCAGTTCCTCAGCGACTTCTTCGGCCGTGACTCCGATCGGTTCCGAGTCCTTCAAGGTGAGCAGACTCCCGCCGAGGGTCACACCGATCTGTTGCAGTGGCGGGGACGACTTCGTGAGACTGAGCCGAGACTACCGCCTCTTTCCGAGGTCCAATCCGCTCTGCGACACGCCTTCGCGGATCCAGAAGGCGATGGCCTGCGCGCTCGCTCGCTTCCCGAGGTAGCGCGCTCCGTCCTCCCTGGTCTAGAGAAGGGTGAGGCGGAGGAGTCGCTGGACACACTGGTAGGCCTACTGGATAACGCTGAGGACTCCCGCGTCCGACTGCGACTCCACCTATTCCTGCGCAACGTCACCGGAATGTGGGCATGCAGCGATTCGCGATGCTCCGAGTTGCCCCAGCAGCTTCAGGAGTCGGACGAACGACGCGTGGGTGTGATCTACAGCCATCCGCGCTACGCATGCGAGTGTGGCGCCCGCGTACTCGAGCTGCTCTACTGTGACACTTGCGGGGAGATCTATCTCGGAGGTTTCAGCGCTCCCAGCACGCGGACCCAAGCTGACGAGCGCTACCTCGTGTCCACCATGACGAACTTGGAGTCACTTCCCGACAAGACGACCCAACGGCGCTATGCCGGCTCTTATCACATATTCCTGCCTACTCGGGGGACTCGTCCTGATATCGACGAATCGTCGATCAGACGAACAGGAGGGAAAGCAAACCAGCCGGACGCCAAACGACCGATCTACACCTTCAGCTTCAAGAAGGCACGGCTCGATCCCATCAACGGCCGGGTCACCACCGCCCGTGTGCCCTCTCCAGAGGTCAATGGGTACGCGCTGCGCATCAGCTCGAGCATTCCCGAGGCCCTCCCTCGGATCGGAGCTCTTCCCACGATCTGTCCAGCCTGCGGGGAAGACCGCGAGATGTTCGCGAACAGGCGTGCCTTCGAGGACCCCTCACGATCACAGTCGCCGATCCGAACAATGGGAACCGGTTTCGCGAAGACGAACCAGGTACTCTCGGACGCCTTGCACCGGTTGCTCACCACCAACCTGGTCGTGTTCTCCGACAGCCGACAGGATGCCGCGCGCATCTCCGCCGGGTTAGAGGAGTCCCACCACCACGACCTCGTCCGGCAACTGGTGATCCGACGCGTCGATGCGATCGATGATCCTGTGGAGCCGGCGAGGCGCTGGGCATGCGATGGTGACCAAGACGAGGAGGCGAGGCAGGCGTTCTGGCGGGTGTCAAACGAGGCCCCGCACGTCATCCAAGCGCTCTTCCAACTCAACGGGGCCCCGGACGATCAGGACGCCCTCACGACTGTGGCGAGCTACCGAGCATCGCTGGAGGGACCAACGTTGGTCGAACTCGCGAACGGGGTCGATCGCGAGGCCGTGTATCTGGGTGTCAACCCGGGAGGACCAGCTCCCTCGCTCGCGCGCTCGTCCGAAGGGCGCCGGTGGACCGAACTCTACGACTGGGATGGGGTTGTTCCCGCACCAAGATCACATGACAAACTCAGTGGGGACCTCCAAAAGCTTAGATCAGACATCGACAAGAGTACCCTCACGTTAGTCCAGCGGGCAGTGTTCGCGGGTGGTGGACGTGATTTGGAATCGCTCGGGGTCGCTCATGCGAAGGTCGCGTTGCCCCAGAGGAACTCCGTACTCGCTCCAGAGGCGTTCCAGCAGGCGTGCCTATCTGTCGTTCGACTGCTCGGCATTCGCCGTCAATTCCCCGAACAGCGTGAGCATCCGCCCTCTTCTCTACACCGCGCGGCGCGCGACTATCTGAGTGCGGTAGCGGAACACCATGGTGTCGGATTCGAGAGCCTAAAGGAGGAAGTGGTAGGGACATTGGAGGTCGAGAACGACGCATACCGCCTCCAAGGCAAGGATATATGCGTGGTTCCGGCCCCCGATGCCGAATGGTGTTGCGACACGTGCAGTCGCAGACACCTACACGCCTCAGCGGGCATATGCGCGTTCTGCCATACGCCACTGGGAAAATCCACCGAACGCACTGGGAAAGCCGAGGAGCTGGACTACTACGGTTTCCTCGCGCGTGCGGCGGGTCGTCCTTTCCGGCTTCACTGCGAAGAGCTGACCGGACAGACCGACAAGGACAAGGCCCAGGATCGACAGGCCCTGTTCCAAGGGGTCTTCCTCAGTGGTCAGGAGATCGAACGCGTCGACGCCATCGACCTCCTCAGCGTCACCACGACGATGGAGGCCGGTGTGGACATCGGCGGTCTCCGCAGTGTGGTGATGGCCAACATGCCGCCGCAACGATTCAACTATCAGCAGCGAGTCGGCCGTGCGGGGCGCCGCCACGACCACCTCTCGATCGCCCTGACCCTGTGTCGGGGCACCCGAACCCATGATGACCACTACTTTCAGCATCCTGAGCGCATCACTGGGGACCCGCCACCCAGCCCCTACGTGGATCTTAAACATCCGGAGATCACACGGCGGTCCCTAGCCGCCGAGCTACTCCGCCGTGCTTTTCGGGCCATCGATCCTCCTCGCGGCTGGGATCCGACTCGCGATGTCCATGGGAGTTTCGGCCGTGTCGGTGATTGGGGAAACGTTGCAGACGCTGTCAAGGAGTGGCTGCGCACCCATGAGGAGACCGCGGTCAAGATCGCGAAGGCATTGCTCCACGGCCAGGACGACGCCGAGGTCCGATCCATCGAATTGGCCTCGTGGGCCGCTCACGAGCTGGGAGAGCGCATCGACAGGGTCGTCGATGCGACCCTCACACACCACCCACTCGCGCAGACGCTGGCCCAATCCGGGCTGCTCCCGATGTTCGGCTTTCCCACCCGTGTTCGCTATCTTCACCAGGAGGTGCCCACGTCGAACTCCCGCACCCCAGATAACACGATCGACCGGGACATCGAAATCGCGATCTCCGAGTGGGCCCCCGGCGGAGAGGTCGTCAAGGACAAGAGGCTCCACACCGTGGTGGGCCTGACAGGATATGAGCGCCAAGGCAGACAGTGGCGGCCGGTGGACTCCCCGGAGGGGGAACCGCTCCGGGTGAGCATGTGCGCGCAGTGCCTCTCCTTGAGCCTCGACCCATCCGCTGAGACAGCATGTCCGGCCTGCGGTACCCCAGCGGATGGCGAGCATTACCGTGTCCTAGACGCTTGCCAGCCCCTAGGGTTCCGCACTAGTTACGCTCCAAAAGACTACGACGGGACCTTCGAGTTCGTGCCACCAGCGAACGCGGCGCGTCTGACATTCGACAGCGGGAGTGAGATCGACTCACGCACGCAGGAAGCCGCTCAGGTGCGCAGCGGATCGGGACGCGTCGTCGTGGTCAACGCGGGAGATGGCGGAGGTTTCCGTCTCGGACGCGTGCCTGGAATGGACGGCCTCATCGACACCGATCTACTAGCCGACAGCGATCGCGCGCGAGATCTTGGGTTACCCCGCAAGGATCCCCACGACGAGCGACGAATCGCGCTCGCGTCATCCAAGCCAACCGATGTCCTTTTGATTGGCTTGAGCGACAGACCTAGAGGGATATCGCTCGACCCGCGACGGATGGCGGGACGAGCCGCGTGGGTGTCCTTAGCGTCGCTACTTCGAAAGTCGGCCGCGCAAGAACTCGACGTGGACGGCAAGGAGTTCTCCGCAGGATGCTATCCCCACCGTGCTCCTGACGGCTATGTCAGCGCCGAGGCTTTCCTAGCCGACAGCTTGGAGAACGGGGCGGGATACTCGACCTGGCTCGGCGATCATCCGGATCGGCTACTTCAAGCATTGAAACGTGGAGCTGCGGACCTGCGGACCCACGGGGGGCGAGCCGGAGGGCCGAGTCCCTGTGACTCCTCGTGCTATGACTGCCTTCGCGACCACGGAAACGCGGGGTATCATCCGCTTCTCGACTGGCGGCTGGCGGAGCAGATGGTGCGCATGCTCGGGGGCGAGCAGCTCGATCTATCCATTGATCGCAAGTACGCGCATCGACTCGCGCGAGGATTCGCCACCAGCTTCACGCACTGGGACTGTTCCCTCGTTGGAGGGATTCCTGTACTTCGTGACCAGAAGGGGGATCTGGCGGTGCTTGTCATACATCCCTTGGAGGAGTGGACAGGCACGGACCGATCGCCTGCGATCGAGCACGCGCTGGCCTCACTCGCTCAGGAGGGCTTCCCGACGTTCGAGGCGTTCCAGGAATCACGCCAGACCTGGGAACCAGAGGGACCGGTCTCCGTCGCGGTCGATACCTTTGAGATGCTGCGACGCCCAGGATGGATCGAGTCTCGGCTCCAAGCCATGATGACGTTCTGAGTTGGCGGGATGATTCTAGCTTCTCACGAGGCCAACGCTAGTGGGGCGAGAGGAGTAACCTAACGAGGTTCGTTCTGACATACTCGCCTTGGTGAACGACTCTTGGGCCACTACTCCAGCGAGCCGCGCGGTCATGCGAGGGAACCGTGGATACGATACAGGGCCAGAGATGGCGCTGCGCAGGGCCCTGCACTCGATGGGACTACGGTATCGGGTCAACACACGTCCACTGAGCGAGGTTCGCCGGACCGCAGACGTCGTCTTCACTCGCGCCCGGGTGGCGGTTTTCCTCGACGGCTGCTTCTGGCACGGATGTCCTGAGCACTATCGTCCTGTTCAAGGGCGCAATAGCGAATACTGGAGATCCAAAATCGCTAGGAACCAGGAGCGCGACAGGGAGACTGACCGGCTCCTGGAGCAGGCGGGATGGACCGTCGTTCGAGTTTGGGAACACGAGGACCCGGTTGAGAACGCCAAACGCATCGAGACTCTGGTGCGTCGAGACTGATATGACCGCTCTCTGACCCCTGACCTTGCGATCGGTCCTCTCCTCTTCACCCCACGCTCAAACAGGGTGCGAGATGACCGCGGTGAGGACGAAGCCGCCTCGCAGGAAGAGAGTTCCACCTGCGCGGCCCCGACTCCTCGACTATGCCCGGAACCATCACCTGTATCCGGCGTTCGTCCTGAACGCCGCTCTACAAACCTCGACACGATAAGGTTCTTGAACTCACCCGGGATGACGCCGTCCTGGGACACGGCGTCATGTCGCTACACCGACAGATCCAGCAGGTCAATGACTCTCCTGAGCTGGCAGAGGTGAGGACACAGGACAGCCGACGGGGAGTACCGCTGCCGCCGTGGGCTCGAGGCGCTCTTCGATGACAGTGACGACGAGGAGGAGTAACCGCGTTGCTGTCACTACTGCTATCAAAAGGCCCCTGCCGTTATCCGACAGGGGCCTTTTCGCAGCTTATGATGGTGGGCGCACCTGGACTTGAACCAGGGGCCTCATCCTTATCAGGGATGCGCTCTGACCGTCTGAGCTATGCGCCCTCGCTCCGGTGGGACTCTACCGCATCACCGGCGTCTAAGCGAACCGGGAGCGGGACCCCGGCGACGACCGCCACTGGTTCCCACCGGAAACCGAGTTTACCCGCTGTCCGGCGGTGCTTCCACCGGAGGAGGAGGCTGGTCGACCGCTACTCGGTCTCGGAGAGCGTCACGTCGATACCACCCACCAGATCAGCCGCGAGGTTGTACAACATCGCCGCGACCGTGGACAGCGCGGTGATGAGGATGATGTTCAACGCGCCGATCAGCCCCGTGTAGCCGAGCACCCGGGCGGGGGAGAACCAGTTCTCCGGAGAGACGGCGACCTCCTCTCCCTCACCACCGTCGGTCAACGACGAGATCACGTCCGACACCGCGTCGAACACCCCCAGGCCGGAGAGGATCGCGTAAATCACGCCGACCGCGACGAACAGGATGATGAAGCACACCAGCGAGGTGACGAAGCTGAACTTCATCACCGACCACGGCTCCACCCGTCCCACGGTGAGGTGCGCCTTCCGGGTGGACGTGGTGGCCTTGACCGCCGGCCCCTGGTTCTTCGGCGCCGCCGCGGACGGGCCGTTCCCGCCCGCTCCCTGCTTCGCGGAGGCGCCAGCGGCGGCGCTTCCGGCAGTGGGGGCGGCTCCACCGGAACCGCTCTGCTTCTGGGAACCGTTCTTGCCTCCCGGGGTTCCGTCCCCGGCGGAAGGAGCCTTCCCCCCGTTCGCCTCCGGAGTCGCGGATTCCCCTTGGGTGTTGTCAGACATGGCTACGCTTCCGCTGCACTTTCCCTATGTCGATGGTGCGAAACCGGGTAGCGGGGGATGCGGCGTACCCTACCCGGCGGGATCCGGGTCGCGGTTCCCGCCGGTTCGATGCATTCCACGCTAACCGGACACACGGACGTTGAGGTCAGCTCTGCGCGTCCTCGGCAGCGCCACCCTCGGTTTCCTCCGCACCGGCGGCTTCCTCCACACCGGCTTCTTCGGTGTCGTCGGTTTCGGCGTTACGCGCCACCGCCACCACCTGGTTCCCCTTCTCGAGGTTCACCAGGCGGACCCCCATGGTGGCGCGGCCGGAACGCTTCACCTCGGAACTGTGCGTACGGATGACACCTCCGTTGGAGGTGATCGCGAACACCTCGTCCTCGTCCGACGAGACCATCAGAGCCCCGACGAGCCCGCCGCGCGCGTCCACCACCTTGGCGGTGAGCACACCCTTCCCGCCCCGGTTCTGCACCGGGTACTGGTTGGCGGGGGTGCGTTTCGCGTAGCCGCCCTCGGTCGCGACGAGGACGTCGGCCGTCCCCTCGGACTCCCGGATGACGTTCATGCTGAGCAGGTGGGCGCCCTCGAGGAAACGCATCCCGATGACACCACTGGTGGCGCGCCCCATCGGCCGCAGTGACTCGTCCGAGGCCGGGAACCGGATGGCCTGGGCGTCGCTGCTGATCAGCAGCAGGTCGTCGCTGGGGAACACCAGCCGCGCGGCGATCAGCTCGTCGTCCTCCCGCAGGTTGATCGCGATGATCCCCGCCGAACGGGACGAGTCGAACTCTTCCAGCCTGGACTTCTTCACCAGGCCATCACGGGTGGCCAGCACCAGGTACGGCGCGTCGTCATAGTCACGCAGCGCCATGACCTGGGCTATCTCCTCGTCCGGCTGGAACGGGAGCAGGTTGGCGACGTGCTGGCCGCGCGCGTCCCGCGCGGCCTCCGGCAGTTCGTAGGCCTTCGTGCGGTAGACGCGCCCCTTGTTGGTGAAGAACAGGATCCAGTTGTGCGTCGTGGTGACGAAGAAGTGCTGGACGATGTCGTCCTGTCTGAGCTGGGCACCGCGAACGCCCTTCCCGCCGCGCTTCTGCGCCCGGTAGCCGTCCAGCCGGGTGCGTTTCGCGTAGCCGCCGCGGGAGATGGTGACGACCACGTCCTCCTCCGCGATGAAGTCCTCCGCGCGCATGTCCCCCTCGAACGGGACGATCTGCGTGCGCCGGTCGTCCCCGTACCTGGAGACGATCTCGGCGAGCTCGTCGCGGACGATGGTGCGCTGCCGGGGAGGGGAGGCCAGGATGTCGTTGTAGTCCTCGATCTGGCGCATCAGCTCCTCGTACTCCGAGGTGAGCTGCTGGCGCTCCATCGCGGCGAGCTTGCGGAGCTGCATGTCCAGGATCGCCCTGGCCTGGAGGTCGTCGATCTCCAGCAGGCCGGACAGGCCCGCCCTGGCCTCGTCCGCGGAGGCGCTGCCCCGGATGAGCGCGATGACCTCGTCGATCCGGTCGATGGCCTTCAACAGCCCGCGCAGGATGTGGGCGCGCTCCTCGGCCTTGCGCAGCAGGTAGCGCGTGCGCCGGACGACGACGTCGATCTGGTGCTCCACCCAGTACCGGATGAGCTGGTCCAGACGCAGCGTTTTCGGCACCCCGTCGACCAGGGCCAGCATGTTGGCCCCGAAGGTCTCCTGCAGCTGGGTGTGCTTGTACAGGTTGTTCAGCACGACCTTGGCGACGGCGTCCCGCTTGAGGACGATGACGAGGCGCTGGCCGGTGCGGCCACTGCTCTCGTCCTTGACGTCGGAGATGCCGGAGACCTTGCCGTCCTTGACGAGCTCGGCGATCTTCAGCGCGAGGTTGTCCGGGTTGACCTGGTACGGCAGTTCGGTCACGACCAAGCACTGGCGGCCGCGGCTGTCCTCCTCGACCTCGACCACCGCCCGCATCGTGATGGAGCCGCGCCCCGTGCGGTAGGCCTCCTCGATGCCGCGGGTCCCCACGACGAGACCGTCGGTGGGGAAGTCGGGGCCCTTGATCCGCGCGATCAGGGCGTCCAGGAGCTCCTCGTCGGAGGCCTCCGGGTTCTCCAGGAACCAGTTCACCCCGTTGGCGACCTCCCGCAGGTTGTGCGGGGGGATGTTGGTGGCCATCCCGACGGCGATGCCGGAGGACCCGTTGACCAGCAGGTTGGGGAAGCGGGACGGCAGAACGACCGGCTCCTGGGAACGCCCGTCGTAGTTGGGCCGGAAGTCGACGGTCTCCTTGTCGATGTCCCGCAGCATCTCCATGGCCAGCGGCGCCAGTTTGCACTCGGTGTAGCGCATCGCCGCGGCCGGGTCGTTGCCCTTGGAGCCGAAGTTCCCGTTGCCGTCCACGAGCGGCATCCGCATCGACCACGACTGGGCGAGCCGCACGAGAGTGTCGTAGATCGCGCTGTCGCCGTGGGGGTGGTAGTTACCCATGACGTCACCCACCACGCGGGCGCACTTGAAGTACCCCCGGTCCGGGCGGAACCCGCCGTCGTACATCGCGTACAGCACGCGTTGGTGCACGGGTTTCAGTCCGTCGCGGACGTCGGGCAGGGCGCGACCGACGATGACCGACATCGCGTAGTCCAGGTAGCTGCGCTGCATCTCGACCTGGATGTCGACGGGGTCGATCCGCTGGCCGCGGGGTTCGGTTTCCTCGGGAGCATCCGGGGTGTTCGCATCCGTCACTGGATGTCGGTCCTTTTCGTGAGAGTCGTTCGCTGCCGTTGGGGCGTCTGGCCGTGTTCCGGGACTAGATGTCCAGGAACCGGACGTCGCGGGCGTTGCGCTGGATGAAGGAACGCCGCGACTCGACGTCCTCTCCCATGAGCACGCTGAACATCTCGTCGGCCTGTGCGGCGTCGTCCAGCGTCACCTGGAGCAGCACCCGCCCGTCGGGGTCCATCGTGGTGTCCCACAGCTCGTTGGCGTTCATCTCGCCCAGGCCCTTGAACCGTTGCACCAGGTCCCGCGGGCGGGGGTCCTTCCTGCCCGCCGCGATGCCGGCCTCGGTGAGCTCGTCGCGTTCCCGCTCGGAGTAGGCGTAGTCGGCCTCCTTCCCGCGCTGGTCCCACTTGATCTTGTAGAGGGGCGGCAGGGCGAGGTAGACGTAACCGGCCTCGATCAGCGGCTTCATGAAGCGGAACAGCAGGGTCAGCAGCAGGGTACGGATGTGCTGGCCGTCCACGTCGGCGTCGGCCATCACGATGATCTTCTTGTACCGCAGCTTGGTGATGTCGAAGTCGTCGTGGATGCCGCTCCCCAGGGCGGTGATGATCGCCTGGACCTCGTTGTTCTTCAGGATCCGGTCCACCCGGGACTTCTCCACGTTGAGGATCTTGCCCCGGATCGGGAGGATCGCCTGGTAGTTCGGGTCACGCCCGCCCTTGGCGGAACCGCCGGCGGAGTCGCCCTCCACGATGTAGAGCTCGCACTTGTCCGGGTCGGTGGACTGGCAGTCCGAGAGTTTGCCCGGCAGGGAGGTGGACTCCAGCAGCGTCTTGCGCCGGGTCAGGTCCCGGGCCTGCCGGGCGGCGATGCGCGCGCGGGCGGCCTGGCTGGCCTTGGTGACGATGTCCTTGGCCTCACCGGGGTTGCGGTCGAACCAGTCCTTCAGGTGCTCGTTGGCCACCCGCTGCACGAACGACTTCGCCTCGGTGTTGCCGAGCTTGGTCTTGGTCTGCCCCTCGAACTGCGGGTCGGCCAGCTTCACCGAGATGATCGCGGTCAGCCCTTCCCGGATGTCGTCACCGGTGAGGTTGTCGTCCTTCTCCCGCAGCAGCTTCTGGTCCCGGGCGTAGCGGTTCACGACCGAGGTGAGCGCCGTTCGGAACCCCTCCTCGTGCGTCCCGCCCTCGGCCGTGTTGATCGTGTTGGCGAAGGTGTGCACGGAGGCGGTGTAGGACTGGTTCCACTGCATGGCGATCTCGACCGAGATCCCCTCGCCGTCCTCCTCCACGTCGATGATGGAGGCGTGCGCCGGCTCCTTCTTCGCGTTGATGTGCTCGACGAAGTCCGAGATCCCGTTGGCGTAGTGGTACGTGTGCACCACCGGGGTGTCGGCGACGTACTCCGGCCGTTCGTCGCGCAGCGTGATGGACAGTCCCTTGTTCAGGAACGCCATCTCCTGCATCCGCCGCGCGAGGGTCTCGAAACTGTAGGCGGTCGTCTCGAAGATGCTGTCGTCCGCCCAGAACGTCATCTGGGTACCGGTCCGGTCGGTTTCCTCCCCCTGGACGAGGTCGGTCACCGGGCGGGCCCTGCGGTAGCTCTGCCGCCACACGTGGCCGTCCTGGCACACCTCCACCTCGAGGGCCGTCGCCAACGCGTTGACGACGGAGACACCCACACCGTGCAGGCCGCCGGAGACGGCATAGGACTTGCCGTCGAACTTCCCGCCGGAGTGCAGCGTGGTGAGCACGACCTCAACGGCGGGGCGCTGCTCCACCGGTTGCAGGCCGACCGGGATACCGCGGCCGTTGTCGGCGACCCGGACCCCGCCGTCCGACAGCAGGGTCACCTCGATCGCGTTGGCGTGGCCGGCGAGCGCCTCGTCCACCGAGTTGTCGACCACCTCGTAGACCAGGTGGTGCAAGCCCCGTTCACCGGTGGACCCGATGTACATACCGGGGCGTTTACGCACCGCCTCGAGCCCCTCAAGTACAGTGATCGATCGAGCATCGTAGGCCAAGTGGAAACACCCTCCTGCTGGGAACGCCCGCCGGGCGGCGAGAACAGTGCCTCCGGAACGGCCGCCGCTGCACAGAACCCCAGCGGGGACCGCTCGCTTTCCAGATGCATGCCCCCCCACCCCTGGAGTGGGACTCGCCGGCGGAAGCGTCCGAAGAACCTTCTCCATGATACCGCGCGCGCAGCCAGAGATTGGCATCCACAGCGCTGTATCGCTTCACAACGCACGAGCGGAAGAGGATGCGACTCCCTCCACAGCCCCCGTGCCATGCACCGGCTCGAGGTAGCGCTCAGCCCGCCCGACGGCGTCCCGGTCCGCGCCCCCGCCCGGGCCCGCGGACCGTGATGCTGCGCACGGTGCCGTCCCCCAGCTCGTCGTTGAGTCGTCGCAGCAGGTCACGCACCATGGCCCGCGCGTGTGTGGCCATCGTGGCCGAGTCGGCCGCGACGACCAGCTCCCCGCCCTCGTAGGACACCGGCGTGAGGTGCTGGGCGTTGAACTCGCCGACGATCTCGGACCACCGGCCGAACACGCCTCCCACGGCGACCTGTTCCTGCCACCCGCGTTCCTCCAGCCAGGCGCGCACCGCCTCACCGAAGGGTTGCGGCTCCCCGCGGCGTGAGCGCCGCCGCCGGGGACGCTGGGGTCGACCGTCGGTGGCAGCGCCGCGCTCCTTGGCCTGCGCACGCGCCTGGGCGAGCGCCTGGCGCGCGAGGTCGGCCCCGCTCGGGGCCGCGCGCTCGTCCTGTCCGCCGCTTCCGGCACCGGCATCAGTCACGTGTCACACCCCCCTGTTCCACCCGGAAGCGGGTTCCGTGCAGTTCGTCGGGAATGTCGTCGGCGACGGCCGCGCTCACCAGGACCTGTTCGGCGTGCTGGACGCGGTTGGCCAGCCGGCGCCGCCGCGCGGCGTCGAGCTCGGAGAAGACGTCGTCCAGGATCAGCACGGGGTCGTCACCGTCGGCACGCAGCAGCTCGAAACTGGCCAGCCTGAGGGCGAGGGCGTACGACCAGGACTCCCCCTGACTCGCGTACCCCTTGGCGGGAAGGTCGCCCAGGGCCAGTTGGAGATCGTCGCGGTGCGGCCCCACCAGGCTCACCCCCCGCTGCAGCTCCTGGTCCCGGGACGAGCGCAACGCCTCACGCAGCGCTTGGGCGAACCCCTCGACGTCGTGGGGCATCCCCGCGTCCTCGGGCAGGGCGGAACACGCGTAGCGCAGGACCGGTGGACCCGGGGCCGCCGCGAGTTCCTCGTAGGCGCCGGCGACCAGCGGTTGCAGTTCGGCGACCAGCGCCGCGCGGGCCGCGAGGAGTTCCGCGCCGGCCGTGGCCAGCTGTTCGTCCCACACGTCCAGTGTCGACAGGTCGGGTTTCTTCCCCTTGTTGAGGAACTGGGCCGAGGCCGACTTCAACAGGGCGTTGCGCTGTTTCACTATCCGTTCGTAGTCGGTGCGCACCCCGGCGAACCGCGGCGCCCGGGCGACGAGCAGGTCGTCCAGGTAACGGCGCCGCTCCGTCGGGTCGCCCTTCACGAGGGTGAGGTCCTCCGGCGCGAACAGGACGGTGCGCAGCACGCCCAGGATCTCCCTGGGACGGGTGGCGGGGGCCCGGTTCAGGCGGGCCCGGTTGGCCCGGCCGGAGTTGATCTCCAACTCGAGGACGGCCCGCTGCTCGCCCCGGTTCACGGCGGCCCGCACGACGGCGCGCTGTGCTCCCTTGCGGATGAGGGGAGTGTCGGTCGCCACCCGGTGGCTGCTCAGGCTCGCCAGGTAACCGAGCGCCTCCACCAGGTTGGTCTTGCCCTCGCCGTTGGCTCCCACGAACATGGCCGTTCCTGGTTCGAGCTCCAGGTACACCGACTCGTAGGAGCGGTAGTCGGCCAGCTGCAGGTGTGACACGTACATCCGGCCTCCAGCTACCCTGCCTGCCTACGCGGAACCGCGGGGGTCACTCGCGCGGGGTGTCCGCGGCCTCGGCGGAGTCGTCGCTGGGAGCGACGGCGTGGCCGCCGAACTGGTTGCGCAACGCGGCGATGACCCGCATGGCGGGGCTGTCCTCCTGACGGGAGGAGAACCGCGCGTACAGGGCCGCGGTGATGGCCGGGGCCGGAACGGCGTGGTCCACGGCGGCCTGCACCGTCCACCGGCCCTCTCCCGAGTCGTCGGCGTAGCCGCGCAGGGAGGCGAGCTCGGGGTCCTCGTTCAGCGCGCGGACCAGCAGGTCGAGCAGCCAGGACCGCACCACGGTGCCCTCCCGCCAGCTGTCGAAGGTACCCACGACGTCGTCCACGATCCCGGACGAGGCCATGAGCTCGTAGCCCTCGGCGAAGGCCTGCATCATGCCGTACTCGATGCCGTTGTGCACCATCTTCACGAAGTGGCCCGCCCCGACGGCTCCGGCGTGCACGTAACCGCCGCCCGAGTCGGGGGTGAGCGCGGTGAGGACGGGCTCGACGCGGGCGATGTCCTCGGCCGCTCCGCCGACCATGACTCCGTAACCGTTGTCCCGGCCCCACACGCCGCCGCTCACACCGGCGTCGATGTAGGAGATCCCCGACCTCTGCAGCTCGTCGGCGCGCTGCCGGTCGTGCGCGTAGTGCGAGTTCCCGCCCTCCACGATGAGGTCGCCGGGCTCCAGCAGACCGCCGAGCTCCTGGACGGCCTTACTGGTGGGATCTCCGGCCGGAACCATCAGCCAGACGACGCGGGGCGCGTCGAGGCGGCCCACCAGCGCGGAGAGGCTGTCGACGTCCCGACTGTCGGGGTCGGTGTCGTAACCGACGACGTCATGGCCCTTGTCGCGCAACCGCGCCGCCATGTTGCCGCCCATCTTGCCGAGGCCGACCATTCCCACTCGCATACTGGCTCCCTCTCACCTGTGGAACGCGGACGGACAGCGTGAAACCGCTCAGCTGGAGACCCGGACCGGCATGATCAGGTACCGGTAGTCGGAGGTCGCGTCCCCGTCCGGAAGCTTGCCCGTGATGATCGCGGGCTTCGTCGAGGTGGTGAACTGCAGCTGGGCGATGTCGGAGTCGATGGCGTTCAGTCCGTCGAGGAGGAAGGTGGAGTTGAACGCGATCTGGATCTCGTCGCCCTCGAAGCTGGCTTCCAGGCTCTCCACAGCCTGTGCCTCGTCGCCGGTGCCGGCTTCCAGCACGAGCTGGCCCTCGCCGAAGGAGAGCCGCAGCGGGGTGTTGCGTTCCGCGACGAGCGAGACGCGTTTGACGGCCTCGATGAACTCCGACTTCTGCACCTCGGCGACCGCGTTGAACGACTCCGGCAGCAGCGCCCGGTACTTGGGGAACTCCCCGTCGAGCAGGCGGGTGGTGGTCCGCCGTCCGCCACCCTCGAAACCGATCATGCCCTCCCCGCTGTCGGCGTCGGACAGCGCGAGCGCGACCTCGGCGGCGCCGGTGAGGGACTTGGCGGTGTCCAGCAGGGCCTTGGCCGGGACGAGAGCGACCGCGGAGACCTCCGGGTTCTGGGGCTTCCAGGAGAGTTCGCGCACGGCGAGGCGGTAGCGGTCGGTGGAGGCGAGCGTGATGGTCTCACCCTCGATCTCGATCCTCACGCCGGTGAGCATCGGCAGGGTGTCGTCCCGGCCGGCGGCGACGGCTACCTGGCGCACGGCGGCGGCGAAGACGTCGCTGCCGATCGAGCCGGTGACGTTGGGCATCTCCGGAAGGGTGGGGTAGTCCTCCACCGGGAGCGTGAGCAGGGTGAACTTCGCGCTTCCGCAGGAGACGACGACCTTGCTGCTGTCACTGCTGATTTCCACAGTCTGGGGAGGAAGGTTCCGCACGATCTCCGCGAGCAGCCGTCCCGACACCAGCGTGGTTCCGGGTTCCTCGACGTCGATGTCCACCGAGACCTGGGCGGAGGCCTCGTAGTCGAAGCTGGACAGTCTCAGCCGCTGTTGCCCCTCGGTGTCGTCGGCCTCGAGAAGCATCCCCGCGAGGACGGGGACGGACGGCCGGGCCGGCAGGGTACGCGCGGTCCAGGCGACGGCCTCAGCCAACACATCGCATTCGACCCGGAACTTCACTACTGGGACTCACCTTCCTCGACACATCGAACCCCGGAGGGACCACCGTACCCGGGGTGCTCCCCTCACGGTGCCCATCGCTACGGGTTGTCGCCAACTCGGCGCGAAGCGGCGTGTGAGGCCGGGTTGTCCACAGAAAAGCCCCGAACCGGTTATTGAACCGCGCGGGGGATGTACAAGGGGAGTAGTAATAGTAGGGGCTGTGGAAAGTGTGGATAACCAAGAGATCCGCAGGTCACTCCGGAAAAGTTATCCACCGCGGCTTGTGGGTGAACCTTGGGAAAACTGCACAGGCCTGTGGATGTTGGTAGGCGGTCCACTGGTTTTCCACGGGTTGTCCACCGCTCGTCCACCGGTTTTCCACGAGTTATCCACCGGATCGGTGCCCACAGCTCCCCAAGCCGGGATGTCGGCCTGTTGTTTCCTCCACGTGGGATCCACAAGTTGTACACAACAGAAGCCGGGTTATCCCCAGGAAATCCCCAAGGTTTTCCCCAAGTTGTCCACAAGCAGGCGACGACCGCCGGTCTAGCCGTTACGTGATTGTTGCTTGATGCGGTTGGTGAGTTCGGTGACCTGGTTATAGATCGAACGGCGTTCTGCCATGAGGGAGCGGATCTTGCGGTCGGCGTGCATCACCGTGGTGTGGTCGCGCCCTCCGAACTGCTGACCGATCTTGGGGAGGGAGAGGTCGGTCAGTTCGCGGCACAGGTACATGGCGATCTGCCGCGCCGTGACCAGCACACGCGAGCGTGACGTCCCGCACAGGTCCTCACTGCTCAACCCGAAGTAGGAGGCGCTCTGCGCCATGATCGTGGAGGCGGTGATCTCCGGTTCCTCGTCGTCGGGGATGAGTTCCTGCAGCACGATTCCGGTCAGGTGCAGGTCCACCGACTGCCGGTTCAGGCTGGCGAACGCGGTGACCCGGATGAGGGCGCCCTCGAGCTCCCGGATGTTGGTGGCGATCTTGCTGGCGATGAGCTCCAGGACCTCCGGAGGGGCCGACAGTCCCTCCTGGGCCGCCTTCTTCCGCAGGATCGCGATGCGGGTCTCCAGCTCCGGAGGCTGGACGTCCGTGATCAGTCCCCACTCGAACCGGTTGCGCAGCCGGTCCTCCAACGTGACGAGCTGCTTGGGCGGGCGGTCACTGGAGACGACGATCTGCTTGTTGGAGTTGTGCAGCGTGTTGAAGGTGTGGAAGAACTCTTCCTGTGTCTGCTCCTTGTTCTCCAGGAACTGGATGTCGTCCACGAGCAGGACGTCGATGTCGCGGTAGCGCCGGCGGAAGTCGTCCGCCTTGCCGTCCCGGATCGAGTTGATGAACTCGTTGGTGAACTCCTCGGAGCTGACGTAGCGCACCCGGGCCCCGTCGTAGAGGCGCTGGGTGTAGTGCCCGATGGCGTGCAGCAGGTGGGTCTTGCCCAGCCCGGAGCCGCCGTAGATGAACAGGGGGTTGTACGCCTTGGCGGGTGCTTCGGCCACCGCGACCGCGGCCGCGTGGGCGAACCGGTTGCTCGACCCGATGACGAAGGTGTCGAACGTGTACTTCGGGTTGAGCCGGGCCGGTTCGGCCGCGGTGTGCGGCTGGTTCCCCCCGGAGGTGTCCGGTGCGCTCGGTACCGGGGGAGGTGGAACCTGGCCGTGTTCCTCGTCGGGGTCCTCCACCACGTTCGTGCCCTCGGGAGTGGGGGAGAGGTCGTCCCGGGTGTGGGCGCTTCCGTCGTCCGCGGCACCGTGGCCGGCGTCCGGCGTGACGGCGGGAACCGGGTCGGCGGGAACCGGGTCGGCGGGTTCCTCCTCGACGGCCGGGTGGCCGAAGTGCCCGTCGGGGAGGGCCTCGGTCGTGGCCGGCGTCCCCGGGTGGTCCTCGGGCACGTGGGGGAGCGGTTGCTGGTGTGTCGCGGGCTGGGAACCGGCCGCCGGCGACTCCTGGTCGCGGGACGGGGGCTGGCCGTCGCCCGCCGGAGCGTCGGGCACCACCGCCGGGGGTTCCGGAGCGCTCGGGGACGCGAGTGGTGTCCCCGAGGCCGGCGGCGTGCCGGTGGGAGGAGCCGGCTGTACCGCGGTCGGATCGACGGTCACGGCGACGCGGATCTCGCGGCCCAGCTGGCTCGAGAGCGCCTGGCTGATGGCGGCGCGCAGCCGGGTCTCCAGTACTTCCTTGGCGAATTCGTTGGGTGCGGCGAGTAGTGCTGTGTCCTCGATGAGCCCGAGCGGTCGGGTCTGCGGCAGCCAGGCTCGCTGCTGTGGCGGGAGCGCGCTGCTGTCGAGCTCGTCCAACACGTTCGACCACACCATTGCGAGGTTGACCTGTCCCTCAGACACGATGACCTGCCATGGTTCGTCCCCTTCTCCCGATATTCCTGCTTCCACAGCCCTGTGGACTCATCCACAAGCTGTGTACGGCGCCGTACACAGCCTCGCAGATGTCTGGCCAATCCCGCTTGGTTATCCACAATTGCCAGGTCATGGCGTTTTTTCTTGGGGAGTGGGTGCGGGTTGGCCGGGGATTCGCCCTGGGGATCGTGGAGTCCGCCTCCAACGTTATCCACAACTTGCTCGTGACTGGTTCTTGTGGACAACACGGGGGGCCAGAGTTTTCCACAGGATGAGGACGGTTGGGGGTGCGGTATCATCGCTGGAGAGAGGGCCGGGCGATTTGACCACCGTCGTGATGGCCCGTACCTTTGTTATGTTCAGGTAGCGATCTGTCGGTGCGCGAGACGCGCTGGGTCGCACCGGCGTAGTTCTATCCACACCCTGGAGTCCAGCAGTGAGCAAGCGTACGTATCAGCCGAACAACCGCCGTCGTGCGAAGGTTCATGGCTTCCGGAAACGCATGCGGACCCGTGCTGGACGCGCGATCATCTCCGCGCGCCGGAACAAGGGACGCGCACGGCTGACCGTGAGCCACTGAGCCGCACGCGTCGAGCATAGACTTGCGGACCGGTTCGCCCGGACGGGCGGCCGGTCCTCATTCTTGTGTCAAGGACCGATCCGATGTTGTCGCCTCAGAACCGTATGCGGCAGAGTGCCGAGTTCAGCCGTGTTATGCGCGCTGGGCGACGTTCCGGCCGGGACGGTCTCAGCGTTGTCTACCTCGACTCCTCCCGCGGGTCGGGTTGTGACGACGAACCGCCGCGGGTCGGGTTCATCGTGAGCAAAGCCGTCGGGAACGCTGTGGTCCGCAACCGTGTACAGCGTCGGTTGCGGCACCTCATGCGGGAGCGGATCCCGTTTCTTCCGGCAGGTAGCCTGCTAGTAGTGCGGGCCAAACCATTGGCCGCGTCCCACGGACACGACACCCTGGCCGCGCAGCTCGACGGTGCGATCGCTGCGGCGAAGCGTCCGAAAGATCGGCGAGCGCGCGGATCGCACAAGGGCAGGCGGGCTCATGAGTGACGACAGACCGAACCTCGCGGCGCGACTACTGATCTGGCCGATTCTCGGATACCAGCGGTTCATCAGCCCGGTTCTTCCCCCGGTCTGCCGGTTCTATCCAACCTGCAGCGCCTACTCCCTGGAGGCGCTGCAGGAGCACGGCGCGTTGCGCGGATCGTGGCTGACGCTGCGTCGGCTCGCGCGCTGCCACCCGTTCCATCCGGGAGGACTCGACCCGGTGCCGCCGCGAGGTGGTGGTGTCGAACGAACCACTGATGCCGGTCTGGTGACCGGTAGGGGTGCCGAATCCGGCCCAACGGGCCTGTAGCTGAACCGAAGTAAGAGGAGTTGGCCGGTGCTGGACTGGCTTTACGACATCGTCGGCTGGGTGCTGATCAAGATCCACGCGGGTCTGTCTTTCGTGGGCTTCGACCCGGACGGTGGATGGGCGTGGGGCCTGTCCATCGTGTTGCTCACCGTCCTGATGCGAATGATCATGGTTCCGCTGTTCGTCAAGCAGATGCGCACGCAGCGGAAGATGCAGGAGATGCAGCCGGAGATGACCCGGCTACGGGAGAAATACAAGAACGACAAACAGCGCCAGCAGCAAGAGATGATGAAGCTCTACCAGGAGAGCGGCACCAACCCGGTGATGGGCTGCCTCCCGCTCTTGCTGCAGATGCCGGTGTTCTTCGCTCTCTTCCAGGTGCTGCGCGGGGTCGCCAACGGCGAGGCGACCCACGGTTTCACCGCGGATCTCGTGCACAGTGCCCAGGGGGCGCTGATCTTCCACGCGCCGCTGGCGGCGCAGTTCACCACCTCCGCGGAGGAGCTGGCCACCTACGGTGCCGACTCCCCGATCATGGCCAAGAGCATCATCGTCATCGCGTGCGTGATCATGGGGACCACCACGTTCTTGACCATGCGCCAGAGCATCAAGCGCAGCACGTCGCAGATGCCGGACAACCCGATGATGCAGTCGCAGAAGTTCATGATGTACCTGGCGCCGGCGTTCGGCCTCTTCGGGTTGGGGATGCCGATCGGCGTGCTCATCTACTGGGTGAGCTCCAACGTGTGGACGATGGCCCAGCAGCACTTCCTGTACCGGAAGCATCCGGCCCCCGGAGACAGCGACACGCCGAACGGCACTTCCTCCGGCGGTTCGGCGAAGGGCGCGCTCGGCAAGCGCAAGGAATCCGCGCCCGAGCCGGTTGAGCAGCCTAAGATCGAACGCAAACAGCCGAAGAAGCAGCCCCGGTCGAAGCGCACCGGGAACAAGCCGCAACAGTGACGCGGTCGGGAACCAGAGCCCGGGACTGAGAACCCCAGTGCTGAACGCGTACGACCGGCCGGATCTGACGACGTAAGGAGACAGCTCGCTGTGAGCAAGCAGAGCACTGAGGAGGCGGAGGAGCCCCGCACGGGCGTGGCCGTGGCCGATGCGCCTCAGCGGGAGGAGTCCGCTGGGACAGGTGTTGATGTCCAGGAACTGGAACGGGAAGGCGACATCGCGGCCGATTACATCGAGGGCTTGCTCGACATCGCCGACTTCGACGGGGACATCGACATGGATGTCGAGGGCGAGCGGGCAATGGTCTCGGTCGTCGGCGCTACCCTGCAGGAGCTGATCGGTGAGGACGGGGAGGTACTGGAGGCGCTCCAGGAACTGACCCGTCTCGCGGTCCACCGCCAGACCGGGCATCGTAGCCGGTTGATGCTGGATGTCGGAGGGTACCGTGATTCCCGTCGCAATACGCTGCGTCGCGTGGGCAGTGACGCGGCCAACGAGGTGAAGAAGTCCGGCACCTCCAAGGAACTGGAGCCGATGAGCCCGTTCGACCGCAAGGTCGTACACGACGCTGTCGCCGCAGCGGGGCTGGTCAGCGAGTCCGAGGGGGAGGAACCGAACCGCTATGTGGTGATCTACCCCGCGTCCTGACACCCGTCGGCTAGTCGGCGTTTGTCGCGTTGGTTTCACGTGAAACCTCTGGCGCCCCTCACACTAGGATTGTGGGGGGCGTTTTTGTCTCGTTCGGATGCTTTTACGCTCGTGCGGTTACGTTGACGTACAGGTTCGCGGTAGCGGTGGACGGCGACCTACGGATACGAAGGCCAAGGTGGTGAGTGATGACCTCGGGTGCCGGTGCTGCGCCGCCCGAGCGGGCGGTGACGGTGTTCGATGACGCGCTGCCTGGGGTGGAACGCTATGCGGATCTGCTCGCCAGTGTCGGGGTGGAACGAGGTTTGCTCGGGCCCCGGGAGGTCCCCCGGTTGTGGGAACGGCACCTCATGAACTGTGCCGTGGTCGAGGAGCTGGTTCCGCACGGGGCGACCGTCGTGGATGTGGGCTCCGGCGCGGGGCTTCCCGGCGTGATCCTGGGGATCACACGTCCGGACCTGTCCGTCGTCCTGCTGGAACCGCTGCTGCGGCGCACGATTTTCCTGCGCGAGTGTGTCGAACAGCTTGACCTGCCGAACGTGACGGTGTGGCGCGGTCGCGCGGAGGAGGTCGCCTCGGACCTGCGTGCCGACATCGTGACGGCCCGAGCCGTCGCACCGCTGTCGAAACTGGTTGGTTGGGCGCTTCCGCTGCTGCGTACGGGAGGGAGCCTCCTGGCGCTGAAGGGGGAGCAGGCGGAGACCGAACTGGAGAACTCGCGCGCCTATTTGTCGCGACAACGCCCGAACACCGCTGAGGTGATGCGCGTGGGGGAAGGTAAGGTCGATCCCGCTACCACGGTCGTTCGCGTCACGGTGACATCCGAGGGCGCCCCGACCACCACGTCCAAGTCGCGGCGTGCGCCGGGCGGTAGGAAGAAGCGCGGACGGAAGAGGTGAACTCATTCGTGCCCACAAACCAGTCCGACGGCATTGATCGGGTCCGTGAGCCCGATGTTTCACGTGAAACGCATGGAATGACCTCCTCGGAGGGCTCCGAGGTGGAGGGTGACACACCGATCGCCCAGCAGGCACGAGTGGCGATGTCAGTCCGCGGCCAAAGTGACGAGACCTGGCCGCGCCCGCCGGGATGCCGCATCGTCGGTATCGCCAACCAGAAAGGCGGGGTCGGTAAGACGACCAGTACTGTCAACATCGCCGCGTCGTTGGCTATGCACGGCAACCGTGTGCTCGTTGTCGACCTCGACCCCCAGGGGAACGCCTCAACAGCCCTGGGGATGGAACGCGGCGAGGGTAACCGCTCCATCTACCATGCCCTGGTGGAGGACACCGAGATCCGGGAACTGGTACAGCCGGTGACGGATATCCCCAACCTGTGGTGCGTTCCGGCAACCATCGATCTGGCCGGTGCGGAGATCGAGCTCGTCACCCTCGTGGCTCGTGAGTCCCGGCTGAAACGGGCGCTCAGCGTCTACGAGAGCAGCGAACTGGACTACATCCTGGTGGACTGCCCGCCGTCGCTCGGCCTCCTGACGGTGAACGCGCTGGTGGCCTGCGATGAGGTGATGATTCCGATCCAGTGTGAGTACTACGCACTGGAGGGGCTCGGCCAGCTGCTCCACAACATCGAGTTGGTGAAGTCGCACCTCAACCCGTCCCTGAGCATCACCACGATTCTGTTGACGATGTACGACGGCCGGACCCGGTTGGCCGCACAGGTCGCGGACGAAGTGCGTCAGTATTTCGGGGAACTGGTACTCAAGACAGCGGTGCCGCGGAGTGTCCGGGTGTCGGAGGCGCCGAGCTACGGGCAGTCCGTCATGACCTACGATCCGGCTTCCACCGGTGCCCTCGCCCATATGGAGGCGGCACGCGAGATCGCGTACCGTGCCGAGGATGCGGCAGCAGCTGAGTACGGGATGTGAAGGGAGACACGGGTGAGCCAACAGCCGCGTGGTTTGGGGAAAGGTCTGGGAGCGCTCATCCCGCAGGGGCCGGCGGAAGAGGAGACACCGGACGCGTCGGAAGCGCTGGCCGCGGCCCCGGAATCGGTGGACGGCGCCTATCTGCAGGAGATCGAGGTCGACTCGATCACTCCGAACCCGCGCCAGCCCCGGGACAATTTCGACGAGGAAGCACTCGAGGAACTACAGGCCTCCATCGTTGAGGTCGGCCTGTTGCAACCCGTGGTCGTCCGGAAACTCGGTCCGCAGCACCACGAGCTCATCATGGGGGAGCGACGGTGGCGCGCCAGTAAAGAGGCGGGGCTGGAACGCATACCCGCGATTGTCCGTCACACCGCGGACAACGAGTTGCTGCGGGACGCCCTGCTGGAGAACCTGCACCGGGAACAGCTCAACCCGCTGGAGGAAGCGGCCGCCTATCAGCAGCTCCTGGACGATTTCGGGGCGACGCACGACGTACTGGCGCAGCGCGTCGGCCGCTCCCGCCCGCATATCACCAACATGCTGCGGTTGTTGAACCTGTCTCCCGCGGTGCAGCGGCGGGTTGCCGCTGGTGTGCTCAGCGCCGGGCACGCCCGCGCGTTGCTGTCGGTGGAGGACTCCGACACCCAGGACCGGCTGGCCCGGCGGATCGTCGAGGAGGGGATGTCGGTCCGGGCGTTGGAGGATCTCATCACGCTCGGGGCGACACAGGAGCAGGAAAGCACCTCCCAGCGCCGTGCTCCCGCCCGTTCGGAGACACCGTCCGACGTGGAGGAGTTGGCGGGCCAACTGTCGGATGCCCTGGACACGCGCGTGAAGATCACCATGGGGCGGAGCAAGGGCAAGATCGTTGTCGAGTTCGCGACACGGGAGGACCTCGACCGTGTCGTCAGCACCATGGTGCCGGACGGTGGGCAGAGCTAGGTTCTGTTTGGTGGGCGCCGGTTCTGCTGCGTGACGCTGCTTGCTGCCGCGCTGGCCGCGCTCGCTCCGGTCGGCAGTGTCCACCGCACGGAGAACAAGGCTCGTTTCACGTGAAACGGCTTCCGGCCGTGGGGGAACCGGCGGGGTCCACACTGGTTCCGCAGAATCGGCGAATCCTGGCCGCGGCCCGTGGGTCCCGGATGTCGCTGTGCCAGACGAGCGAGCTTGTGCCGTGATCCGGCGGTGTTCGCCGTGCGGCGGTTCGACCGGCTCCCCGCGGGGACGGCGGGGCCTCGAGCAGGGCCGCGTGCTGTGCTGGGCGCGGGGTGGGGTCCCCGTGAACCCCACGGCGCAAACGAACGGCGGCCTTCGCACAGTCATGCGAAGGCCGCCGAAGTGGGCCAGTCAGGCTCTCGAGCCGCCCGCGTCCGTGTCCTGGTCGCTCTGTGGCCAGTCGGGAGGTCGGTGGTGCCTGACAGCGCCGTTTCACGTGAAACGGCGCGTTGTTAGATGTAGTCTTCCAGGTCCTGCAGCAGCTTCTTCTTGGGCTTGGCGCCCATGATCTGCTTGACGACCTCGCCCCCCTGGAACACGTTCATCGTCGGGATCTGCATGACGCCGTACTGACGCGGGACGTTGGGCTGTTCGTCAATGTTGAGCTTGACGATGGAGAGTTTGTCCCCGTGCTCCTCGGCGATCTCTTCCAGGATCGGGGTGATCTGGCGGCACGGGGCGCACCACTCGGCCCAGAAGTCGACGAGTACCGGCTTGTCACTTTTCAGAACGTCGGTCTCGAACGTGGCGTCGGTGGTTTCTTTGAGGTTGGACATAGTGGGTACTCCTTACAACAGGACGCGGTCGGAAAGTCCGGAGCTGACCGAACGGCTCAGTTGCCCATTTCCGCGAGGTAGCGTTCAGCGTCCAAGGCGGCCGAGCACCCCGTCCCCGCGGCGGTGACGGCCTGCCGGTACGTGTGGTCCACGACGTCGCCACTGGCGAAGACGCCGGGAATGTTGGTCTTGGTGGTGGGAGCGGCGACCGCGAGGTAGCCGTCCTCGTCCAGTTCGAGCTGATCGCTGAACAGCTCGACACGGGGGTCATGGCCGATCGCGACGAACAGGCCGGTGACGTCGAGCGTGCTCTCCTCGCCGGTGAGCGTGTTGCGTAGCCGGACCCCGGTGACCTTGCTGTCGCCCTGGACCTCGGCCACTTCGCTGTTCCACACGAACCGGATCTTGTCGTTGTTGAAGGCCCGCTCCTGCATGATCTTGCTGGCGCGCAGCTCGTCCCGCCGGTGGACGACGGTCACGGAACGGGCGAACCGGGTGAGGAAGGTCGCTTCCTCCATGGCGGTGTCCCCACCGCCGACCACGGCCAGGTCCTGGTCCCGGAAGAAGAAACCGTCGCAGGTAGCGCACCAGGAGGTCCCCCGGCCGGAGAACTCCTCCTCGCCGGGAACCCCGAGTTTCCGGTACCCGGATCCGGTGGCGATGATGACCGTGTGCGCGTAGTGTGCCTCGTCGCCGACCTTGACTACCTTCGGGGTCGCCCGCAGGTCGACCTCGGTCACGTCCTCCGGTACGAGTTCGGCACCGAACCGCTCGGACTGCTTGCGCATGTGGTCCATGAGGTCCGGCCCCATGGCGCCGTCGGGGAAACCGGGGAAGTTCTCCACATCTGTGGTGTTCATCAACGCACCGCCGGCCGTGATGGAGCCTTCGAACACGAGCGGCCGAAGTTCGGCACGCGCCGCGTAGATGGCTGCGGTGTACCCCGCCGGTCCTGATCCGATGATGATCACGTTACGGACGTCGCTCACGCTCGTGGGCCCTTCGCGTCGCTCGGATAGTCACTACGGTGAGTGACCCTCTGGGAAGTCGTTCAGTACCAACAGCTGGCACCCCCCGCCCATTCCCGGTGCGGTAGTGTCGCTGTTCCCGAGGCGAGAGTGCCCTACGGCGCGGGGATCGTGGTTTCGGTCTCCGGCGTGGCGGACCCGGAACCGCACTCCGTCGGCAGGATGAGGACCTCGTAGACCGCCGGCGGGTTGTCCGCGTCCGCCGAGGGGGCGGAGGCGTAGTACATCACCCAGGCGTCCTCTCCCTGGAAACGCGCCAGATCGACCAGTTCGGGCGCACCCGTGTCCTGCTGCTGGTCGATCTCCTGCGCGCAGGAGGGAACGTTGGTGGGAACCTCCTGCGGAGTCGCGAGTGTGTTCTCCTCGGCCGCGTCGTCGGACTCGGAGGCCACCCCGGAGGCTTCCAGCACGTGTGCGGCCTGACTGTCGAACCGGTTCTCGGTGTAGGAGGTACCGCTTTCCACGAGCACGGCCTGGTAGGCGGCGGCGGCGTCCGGACCGTTCTGCGCGGAGGAACTGTTGCTGGAGTCGTGGGGGGAGTTCCCGTCCGGCGCGGTCGTGGGCATCATGCCCCGTGCGATCGCGATCCCGCCTCCGACCACGAAGACCGCTGCCGCGGCGGCCGCGATGTAGGGCATCCAGCGTGCGAGTCCGGACTTGTGGCGCAGGGGAGTGACTGGGACGGGAGAGGGCGGCACGGCGGAAGAGGACGACTCCTCCGGCTCCCGTGCGGCGGGACCGTCACTCTCCGCCTCGGCACGCAGAGCCTCGTCGATTCCGCGTGCCGTGTCCTCGGGCAGTGGTGCTGCGGAAACCTCCGCCAGGACCCGGGATACGTCGGACAGCTCCGCTGCCTGGGCGGTACACGTCTCGCACTCCTGCACATGCTCCTGTACGGAACGCTCGTCCTCCTCGTCCAGAAGCCCTTCGGCTGACAGGGCGAGAGTTTCCGCGTCCACATGAGACGTCACGATCTCCAGTCACCTCCTCTCGGAGATGTGACGTCGGAGGAGGGCTCAGGGTTCCTGAGATGGACAAGATGTGGCAGAAGTCGCGCTCGCCCGCGGGCGCAGCGGCTCTTGACGGTTCCGGAGGCGACCTCGAGGATGCCGGCCGCCTCCTCGACGCGGTACCCCAGCATGTCCACCAGGACGAGCGCGAGACGTTGGTCGGGGGGAAGCTGGTCCAGGGCCGCGTGTACGTCCATGGAGGAGTCGCTGCGGGACGTCGGGTCGGGGCCGGTGCCCTTGGTCCGCTCGTTGGACAGCACGTCCAGAGTGACGTCGTCGGTCGGTACGGCGGGCCGCACCATCTTGCGGCGCATCCGGTCATGACACGCGTTGACGATGATGCGATGCAACCAGGTACTCACCTGGGCCTCACCGCGGAAACGGTGCGCTCCGCGGAATGCCGAAAGAAAGGCCTCCTGGAGCGCGTCGGCCGCTTCCTCCGGGTCACCGAGGACCCGGATGGCGACAGCCCACATGCGCTCTCGGTGTCGCCGGACCAGTTCACCGAAAGCTGTGTCGTCACCGTCGGTGTGTTTGGACAACAGCTCCTTGTCCGGAAGCTTCTCTGCCGCGTCCATCAGCGTTGTCACGTTTTCCCGCGCAATTCGACCTCGTTGATTGTCCCCCGGTACTCCCCGTCCTGAGGGAGTGATGTGAACCATATGGCTACATATCTCCCCTCGGCCGGATCAGACAGCTTAACGTCCTCTTCCCCGGACACCCCACTGGCCTCCGCCTTCTGCTGCAGCGCCTCGAACTCGGGGTCGTCCCCGACGAGAAGCTGCACGTCGGCGGCGCCGGCTTCCCCCAGGCTGAGGGTGGCCTCGTGCACCTCGGCCGTGTCGCCGAGATCGACGAGGAGCCCCACACCCTCCTTGAGCTTGCCGAAACTGGGTCCGTCGTAGCCCTCGGTCTTCCACCGGCTGTCCGGATCCCCGTCGATGGCCTTGCCGGCGTTGTCGCTGTGCTCGTCTCCGTCCCCGAGGGGATCGAACCCTTCGGCGTCGCTCAGCTCGATGGTCTCCAGCTCCGGATCGTCCCCGGATCCGCTCTGCCCGTCGCCGGGTTGGGGGTCCGCGTTCTGGCCCGGGTCCGCGTCGTCGCCTCCCATGGTGCTCCCGAGGGTCCACGCACCGGTCACCACGCCCACGAGTACGAGGAGCGCGGCGCCGGCGATCGCGATCTTGGCAAGCACCGGCGAGCGGGACGCGTCCCGCGACTGGTCCGGCGCGGAGGAGGCCCGGCCACGCGAGGCGCCGCGGGTCTCCCGTCCGGGAGCCGCGCCGAAGGCGCCGGAGGTGCGCGAGGTACCCCGTTCCGGTGGGGGAGCGTTCGCGGCGGCCGGCTGGGTGACCGGGATGGGCGCCATACGGGGGGCGTCGGACAGGGCGTGGGCGATCGCTCGGGGAGTGGTGAGGGACCCGCGCGCCTCGGGAGCGGGAGCCGCCGCGTAGCCGGCGATCTCGTCCAGGCGTTGCGGAACCTCGGCGCGCAGCTGCCTGGGCGGGAGTATCCCGTCAGCCGCGGGGGCCGCGGGGAGGTTGTACTTGGTGGCGTGGTGTTCGGGGGCGTGCGCCGACTCGGGCCAGTGCCCGGTGAGTGAGGCGTAGAGGAGTCGGCCCAACCCGTAGGCGTCCACGGCGGCGACGTCGGGTGTCTGCTCCGGGGGGAGGCCGCGTAGTGCCGCGTCCACGCCGATCCCGGTGACCTTTACGGCCCCTCCGACGCTCCAGATGAGTTTGTTGGGTGTCAGGAACTGGTGGGACAGCCCGGTCTCGTGGGCGGTCGCGAGGGCCTCGGCGGCCTCGGCGATCAGGCCGGCGGCCCGTTCCGGTGCGAGCGGGCCGCCGGACAGCAGGTCCGTGAGGGACTGTCCGATGACCCACTCCTCCACCAGGTACGGAGGCTGCGCGGTGTCGTCCGCGTCGAAGACCTGTGTGACCCGGGAGTCGGCGATGCGGCTGGTGGCGCGGGCGGCGTGGATGACCGCGCTGGTGTTGGGGAATCCGTCGGCGAAGGTCCAGACCGCGACCAGTCTGGCCAGGGTTTCGTCGGTCGCTTTCCAGAACGTTGCGCCGTTGGTCTCGCTGACGGGCTCGTCGAGGCGGTAGCGGTTCGCGAGACGCGCACCGGGTTCGATCATGAAAGTGCTCATGCCGGGAGTGACGGACACGACAGAGTTGTGTCCCCAACCTCCCTTCGGGCAGCTCGGACATACAGGGGGTGCGGGCGAACAGGTGCTGTTCCATGTTAGGACGCCCCGGGGGCGCTCCCGGAGGGCACGCGTGTCACCCAGAGGGGGGCCAGTAGGGCCGCCTGCGGTTACGCACCGTCATGCGTTCCTGGGTATCAACGGCGCAGGACCCGGCTACGCACCATTTCCAGGAACGTTGTGACTTCTGTCACCCCTAGGCGCCGCGCGACTAGGATAAACAGTACAGCACCGACAAGCCCGCCCACAGTAAGGGACAGCAGTGGGGGAAGAACAGCCCCGGGAAGGACCCCGAAGGCCAGAACCATCGCTGTCCCGAAGATCGTACTGGGTACGGACGCGACGTACAGCAGTACCAGTGTCCGCAGGATCCGACGTCCGTCCAGGCCGTTCATGCGCGTGCGCAGCCTCCACCAGGCGAGGACGGAGCCCACGACGTAGTAGAGGCCGTAGGCCACCGGTAGCCACACGACGATACGCGACGGCGGTGCCAGGAACAGCAGCGCGAACGCCGCGACCGTGTGGGTGACCTCGGCGGGGATCGCGATCAGCGACGGCATCCGGGTGTCGCCGAGCGCGTAGAAGACCCGCAGCAGCAGTTGGAACAGGGTGAACGGGATCAGCATCAGCGAGAACGCCATCAGGATCAGGCCGATGCTCTGCGCGTCCTCCACGGAGGTACTGCCGCGCGCGTAGATCAGGGTGCAGAACGGGACGGCGAACACCACCATCGCCGTCGAGATCGGCACGATCAGTACGGAGGACAGCCGCAGGCCCCGGGAGAAGTCCGAACGCACCAGGTCCTTGCGGCCGTCGGCGACGTGCGCGCTCATCCGGGGGAGCAGCGCGGTGATGACCGAGACGGCGATGATGGCGTACGGCAGCTGGAACAGCAGGGACGCGTACTGGTAGGCGGTGATCCCCGCGCCCGCGGTGGAGGCTCCCGCCTCCGCGGCGCGCACGCCGGCGCGGGTGGCGACGTTGGTCGTCACCAACAGTCCGGCCTGGGCGACACCCACGTAGACCATCATCCACGCGGCGGTGCGCATCGCCTCGCCGAGTCCCGAACCGCGCAGGTCCAGGCGGGGCCGCCAGCGGAACCCGGAGCGGAACAGGGACCAGAGGAGAACCGCGCACTGCAGTACCTGCCCGAGGGCGGTCCCCAGACCCAGCAGGGTCACCTGGCCGGTGGTGACGGAGCCGGGCGAGCTGCCCGATCCGGCGGTCACGAGGAACAGCACCCCGACCGTGATGATCACGAGGTTGTTCAGCACGGGGGCCCACATGGGCGCGCCGAAGTGCTTCCTGCTGTTCAGCATCGCGCTGGCGATCCCGCTCGCGCCGATGAAGAAGATCTGACCGAGCATGAAACGGGCGAGGAGGGTGGCGACCTCGTGCTGGGCGTCGGTGAACTCCCCCGCGTACAGCCGGATCAGCCACTCCGCGGCGAGGATGGCGAGCAGGGTGATCGTGCCCAGGGCCAGCACCATGACGGTGAACAGCCGCTGCTCGGTGGCGGTCCCGCCGTCCTGGTCGGATTTCTTCCGTTTCACCAGGAAGGGGACGAAGACGCTCGCGAGCAGCCCGCCGATGAGCAGGTCGTAGATCGCGAACGGCACCATGTTCGCCGTCTGGTAGGCGTCGCCGAGCAGCTGGGTGCCCAGCGCCGCGGCGAGCACGATCGTCCGGATGAAGCCGGTGGCCCGGGAGACGACGGTTCCCAGCGCCATGATCGCGCTGGAACGGGTCAGGTTCTCCTCGTCCTCGCCGTCGGAGGCCGCGTGGGCGGCCCCTCCGATCTCGTTGCCCTCCTCGCCGGGACGGTCGGCGGTTCCCAGGTCACCGTAGTCGCTGGGATCGTGGACGGTGGTGAGGCCGCTTTCCGGATCGGTGTCCGGTTCGCTGCGTTCGACCTCGTCGAGTACTTCACCCGGCAGCAGGATCCGGCCGTGCCATTGCTGTCTCGTCTGCCGGTATTCGTCGTTCGACACCGTGGGGGCCATCCTCGTGGTGGAGACGTTACGTCGGGGGTGGTTTTCGGAGGGGTGTGGCGGTACCTACCGTTTGAGCCGGGTTCGCACCAGGTGGAGAACCGAGTCCAGCTCCCGGATCCGCAGTAGCCGAGCGCAGAGCAGGAACAGTGCCCCGCCGGCCACACAGCCGGTGAGGGGGGCGCCGATGTTCGTGGCCAGCCCCGCACCGAACAGCCCGCCGAACAGTCGCAGGGTGAGGAGCCCCACGGCGACGCTCGGGGCCGCTGCCAGGTACAACCGCAACAATGTGCGACAAATGTGACGACCGTCAAGTCCGTTCAACCGGCGGCTGAGGATCGCGCCCGCGATGGAGAGGCCGGTGACGAAGGAGAACATGAAGCCGGCGGCGACACCGATGACGACCTGGTCCGGCGGCAGGATCATGTAGGCGGTCACCGCCAGCGTCCCGTGCACGGCGACGTTGGCGATGCTGATCAGGGCGGGGGTGCGGGTGTCGCTCATGGCGTAGAACACCCGCAGCATGAGCTGGAAGATCGTGAACGGGACGAGGCCGAGCGCCATGACGGCGAGGACGCTTCCGATGTTGTGCGCGTCGGCGGTGGAGGTGCTGCCGCGCGCGAAGATCAGTGTGGCGACCTGGGTCGCGAAGATGGCCGTCGCCAGCCCCAGCGGGACCAGGACGAGCGCCGACACGCGCAGTGTGCGGGAGAAGCCCGCACGGACCTCCTCCCAGTTGCCCTCCTCGACGTTACCGCTCATCCGGGGGAGGAGCACGGTGATGAGGGAGACGGCGATGATGGCGTACGGCAGCTGGAAGAGCTGGTAGGCGTAGTTGTAGGCGGTGATCCCCGCGCCGACGTCCGTGTCGGCCTGCACGCTGGCGACGCCCGCGCGGGTCGCGATGTTCGTGGTGATCAGCAGGCCGAGCTGGGTCATGAGGGTGTACAGCAGCATCCATCCGGCGGCGCGCAGGGCCTCGCCGAGTCCCGAACCGCGCAGGTCCAGGCGGGGCCGCCAGCGGAACCCGGTGCGGTACACCGAGGCGAGCAGGACGAGGGTCTGCAGTGCCATCCCGCTGGTGGTTCCGAGCCCCAGCAGCGTGAGTTCGCTCTGGGTGACGCTCTCGGGGGTCTTCCCGGGCCCGGCTATCCACAGGAAGAGGCATCCGACCGTGATGATCACGAGGTTGTTCAGCACGGGGGCCCACACGGGGGCGCCGAACTTGTCGCGGGTGTTCAGCATCGCGCTGACCAGGCCGCTCAGGCCGACGAAGAAGATCTGGGCGAGGAGGAAGCGCGCCAGGTAGACCGACACGTCGGCCTGGGTGGGGGTGAACTCGCTCGCGTACAGGCGGATGAGGAGCTCGGAGGCGGCGATGGCGGCGGCGGTGACGGCGAAGAGCAGCACGACCGCGCCGGTGAACAGCCGGTTCTCGGTCTTCACCCCGCCGTCGGCGTCACGTTTGCGCCGTTTCACCAGGAAGGGGATGATCACGCTCACCATCAGCCCTCCGAGCAGGAGGTCGTTGATGATGAACGGGATGGTCTGCGCCGTGTTGTAGGCATCGCCGAGCAGCTGGGTGCCCAGCGCGGCGGCGAGCACCATGACCTTGGCGAACCCGGTCAGCCGGGACACCGTCGTTCCGACGGCCATCACCATGCTGGAACGCATCGCTTTTCCCCCCGAACCGGGATCATCGGAGCCGGCGGGGGGCTCCTGCTCCGCGGCGTCGGAGGTCGTGTCGGTGTGCTCGTCGTGCCACGCGTCGCCGTTCGCGCGGCCGTTCGCGTCGCCGCTGCTCGCGGTTTCGGTAGCCACTGGTATGGCTCCCTTCGGAGATTGCGGGTGTCACGTGGCTGGGAGGGGGTGGAGGTTTCCCGTCAGGCTTCCGGGTCCCGCTCGCTCCCGCCGGTCTGGTTCGGTTGTTCGCTGGACGGGCGGTTGTCGTCGGAGGCCCCGCTGTCGGTCGGCCCCTCCGGTCCGTCCTGGCCGCTTCTGGCGCGTTTCCGTGCCCATTTGCGCAGTGCGCGAGGGGCGAGTGCGATGACGAGCACGAGCGCGCCGGCGGCGCTGATGATGAGGGCTTGGGAGCCCAGGCCGGTCGCGTTGACCGGGGTGAGCACCTCCCCGGAGGACAGTGGTTCGCCCGTGGTGTTGTGCAGGTCCAGGTGGAGGACGGTGCGTCCGTTGACCCGTGCCTCCAGCGGAACGTAGACCGTGGTCTTCGTCTCCGGGCCGAGCTCGATGGGGGAGGGGTAGTCGCCGACGCTCAGCTGTTCGTTGTTCTCCGAGAACATCGTGAGGTCGACCCGTACGGTGTGGTCCTGCAGGTCGTTGGCGAGCGGGATGCCGATCTTCCCGCGCTGGGCGGCGAGAGTGACGGGTTCGGTGGGGATGATCCGGACCTGGTTCAGGCTCTCGCGCACCGAGTAGTCCACCAGGTCCCGTGCGGTGGAGGCGAGTTTCTCCTCCTCGCGCCAGGCGGCGGACGACAGCCGCAACAGGGCCGGGCGGTAGGGGTCGTTGTCCTCGATGCTTCCCTCCTCGTCCTTGACGAGGATGCTGTTGAACAGGCGGACCTCCTCGCGCAGGTCGCCGCTGCCGTCCAGGTAGGAGCCGCTGAGCTGTTCCGGGGTTCCCCGCGCCGGGTAGCTCAGCTCCTGGCGTTGGGGCTCGTCCGTGGAGCCGGACCGGACGTCCTCCAGAGCCGCGGGTTCCAGCCAGGGAAGGTCGTCGCTGTCCCTCAGCACGTTGCGGGCGAACGCGGGGTCGGGGTTCCAGTCCCGGGGCGGTACCGCCACGATGCTGCCCCCGCTGTCGGAGTCCCCGTCCCCGGCCGCGCTGAGCATCGCGGTCTCGGCGGCGAACCGCTGGGTTCCCAGCGCCGCCTGGCCCGGGCCGCGGCCGTGCTGCGCCAACGCGTCGGTGAGTTGGCTGTCCGCGAGGAGGGCGGTGCCGTCCTCCTCACTCTCGGGAAGGGACAGGGGCGCCGCGGCCGGCGCGGACTCCTCCGCCCAGGGGTGCGGGGGCATGGCGGAGGAGTCGAGGACGAAGCGGGTCGCGCCGTGCTCGTTGTAGAAGTCGCGGGCGGCGGTGTCCATGTGGCCGTCGGCGGGCCAGGCGACGGAGCTGTCCGCGGCGCGCCCGAGGATGTCCGCGAGTTTCTGCTCGCTCAGGGTCATGGCGGCCTCGGCGTCCTCCTCGCGGCCGTTGGCGAGGAGGGCCGGGATGTCGGGGGAGGCGTAGGGGGTGGAGACCAGCGTCTCGTCGCCGAGCGCGTCCCGGGCCTGTTCCAGCCACACCTGGGCGGCGCCGCTGGAGTCGTGCTCGGTGGTCTCGGGGTCCTCGCCCTCGACGTCCGCCAGTGGTTCGGCCAGCACCTCGTAGCTGTCCTCGGTGAGGCGGTTGACGTCGTCGAGCAGCGCGGGGTCGACGGCCCAGGTGACGGGAACCCCGCTGTCGGCGTCCCCCTCCGCCCCGTCGTCGGCGTCGTCGTCGGTGGGCGACGCGGACTCCTCCTGGGGAGGGGCGGTGTCGTCCACCTCCGGGGCCAGGGGGAGTCCGCCTTCCTGGGCCCCGGCGGAGAGCAGTGTTCCCAGCCGGCCGTCCGCGGTGAGGCTCTGCGGGAAGTCCCGGTGCAGGTAGGTGTCGTCGTCGGTGCGGTGCGGGCCTCCCGCCAGCGGCCAGACCCAGGCGATATCGGCCGGTTCGGGGGACGAGTCGTCCTGGTAGGGGAGGAAGGTGCGCTGGCTGCCCAGCTCGGTTCCGGAGCCGGTCCGGGCCTCGACGGCTATCGGGTAGACGCCGGCGCCGCCCAGGTCGAGGTCGGCCACGTCGACCTCGAGCTCGTAGGTGGCGGACTCTCCGGCTTCCAGCTCCGTGTCGATCGGAGTCTCGCCGTGGGTCTGCTCCGGGGGGTCGCTTTCGCCATCGTCGTACGTGTCGAGTTCCGACCGTTGTTCGAACGGGACCTCGGTGTACCGGAGCCGGACACTGGCGTCCGTCAGCTCGCTGTCGGTGGTGTTGGTGACGCGGCCGGACAGCGTGAGGGTGTCGTCGGCCCCGACCGCGCGCGGGCTGATCTCGTCCACGAGGACGGCCCCGCTGCCGTCGGTGTTGTCCGCCGCCGCGGGGGCCGTGTCCGCCAGTGGGGCGGCGGAGGGCGCGCTCAGCGGTGCCAGCGCGAAAGCGGCCGTGGTCGTAACCGCGATGAGATGAACGAATCGACGCACACCAGAAGGCTTTCCCAGTCGTTTTGCGGTGGTCGGCGGCAACCTGCGCAACGAACAGTGCCGCAAGCGCGTTCAGCGCGACAGCATCGCAGGGGCGCGGTCCAGCCGCGGCCGGACTGGTTCGACACTACCGCGTTGCTGGTGCGCTCCCGAAGCGTTGACGCGCTGTCCGTGCGGACGGTGGTGGGACCTCCGGCGCGGCCGCGCGGTTCCCGCTGCCCGCGTCGGTCGCCGTGCAGCCGGGGATCCGCACCGGTCGCCTGCCCTGCGGTGGGCAGACGCGCCCCGAACCGCGACGTGGCGGGTCGAACACCGATTCGCACCATGGGATAACGCCCCCTACCCTCAGATGGCGTGCCGAACACTGCGTTTTCAGGTGAGTCCCCGCGTCCCGAGAGTGCCGGTGCGGCGAACGCTGCCGCCCGCGTGCCCCGCGAGGAGGGGGAGGCCGGTTTGACTGACGAACAACATGCCGCGCTCGTCGGACTGCTCGACGAGATGGGCCCGATAGCCGAGGAGCTCGGTGCGCGGTTCAGGGCGGGCGGCCACGAGCTGGCGCTCGTCGGTGGTCCGGTCCGGGACGCTCTGCTGGGTCGTGAGGTGCACGACCTGGACCTGACCACGGACGCGGTCCCCCAGCGCATCCTGGAGCTGGTGGAGGACTGGGCCGACGCCGTGTGGACCATCGGGATCGACTTCGGGACGGTGGGCCTGCGCAAGGACGGCCAGCAGCTGGAGATCACCACCTACCGCAGCGAGTCCTACGATCCCGAGTCCCGCAAACCCGAGGTGAGTTACGGCACATCCCTTCGGCAGGACCTGGTCCGGCGGGACTTCTCCGTGAACGCCATGGCGGTGCGTCTGCCGGAGGGCGAGTTCGTCGACCCGTTCTCGGGGCTCGCCGACATGCGTGCCGGGCGGTTGCGCACGCCGGGAGCGCCGCGGGACTCGTTCGGCGACGACCCGCTGCGCATCCTGCGGGCGGTACGGTTCGCCGCCCAGCTCGGTTTCGACCTGGCGCCGGAGCTCACCGAGGCGGCCTCGGACATGGCCGAGCGGTTGTCGATCGTGTCCGCGGAACGTGTCCGGGACGGGCTGAGCAAGCTCCTGCTCAGCCCGGACCCCCGGCGGGGGGTGGAGCTGATGGTGGAGATCGGCGCCGCCTGGTACGCCCTGCCGGAGATTCCCAAACTGCGGTTGGAGATCGACGAGCACCACCGGCACAAGGACGTCTACGAGCATTCGCTGACCGTGCTGGACCAGGCGATCGAGCTGGAGCGCGAGCGGGGGTTCGCCCCGGATCTGGTGCTGCGGCTGGCGGCGCTGCTGCACGACGTCGGCAAACCCAAGACGCGCTCCTACGAGCCGGGAGGCCGGGTCACGTTCCACCACCACGAGGTGGTGGGTGCCTCCATGACGAAGAAACGGCTCTCCGCGTTGCGGTTCTCGAAGGACACCGTCGCCGACGTGAGCAAGCTCGTGTCCCTGCACCTGCGGTTCCACGGCTACGGCAAGGGGGAGTGGACCGACTCCGCCGTGCGCCGCTACGCGCGCGACGCCGGTCACCTGCTGCAGCGGTTGCACGTGCTTACCAGGGCGGACTGCACGACCCGCAACCGGCGCAAGGCGGCGGCACTGGCCCGGGCCTACGACGACATCGAGGACCGGATCGAGCGGCTCGCCCGCGAGGAGGAACTCAACAAGGTACGCCCCGACCTGGACGGGAACGAGATCCAGGAGGTGCTGGGGATCAGTCCGGGACCGATGGTCGGCAAGGCCTGGCGGTACCTGCTCGAACTCCGGTTGGAGCACGGCCCGATGAGCAAGGAGGACGCCGCCGCCGAGCTGCGGAAGTGGGCCGAGGAGCACGGCGGTTAGGCGTACTCAGCCCCCGGTGTCCGTCACACGGGGTCCAGCACCCCTCGGGACACGGTCTCCTCGCCCTCCACAGCGCTGGTGACGCGGATCGCGAGGGCGTCGGAGGAGCGCTCCAGCAGCACGTCGCCGGTGGGGGCGCACTTGTCGTCGGGGTCCTTGGTGACGGTGTAGGAGAACGCGAGACTCCCGTCGTCGACCGGTTCGGGCCGGTGCACCTCCCACACGCAGTTGTCGTAGCCGAAGGCGCTACTGGACTCCTTTGCCGTGACACTGTCGTCGCGCAGGGTGATGGTGAGCTCCCACGTCCCCACCGCTGTCCGGTCGGGGGCGTACTGGGTGAGCTTTCCGGACCAGCTTCCCTGGAACCTGGGGGGAATGTCGTACTTCTCCGCGCTGCCCGGCACGGAGTCCCAGTACCACATCCCACCGAGGGTGGCGACGACGACCAGGAAAGCGAGCGAGACCGTGCAGACCAGCATGATGATGCCGTAGTTGGGGCTGTCGGCGGGGTTGGGCGGTGCGACCCCGTGGGGTGGTTCGTAGCCGCCCGGCGCTCCCGGCGGCTGGTGCTGCGGCTCGTTGGGAGAGCTCATCTGGGGCTCCTCGTACGCTCACCGGTCAGCCTAACGGCGCGGCGCGTGTCTCCGCCGCAGGAACGGCGGCCGTGTCCGCCGGGTGTGTCCGGGTGCGCTTCCCTTCCGGGCGGGGCCGGGCGCGGCGGCCCCGCCCGGAAGGGCGCGCTGTGTCGCCGGGCGAGGGTCAGCGCTCGATCTCTCCGGCGATGAACTGCCCCACCATGGTGTGGGCGTCGCTGTCGCTGTACTGCTCGGGCGGCGACTTCATGAAGTAGGAGGAGGCCGAGAGGACGGGTCCGCCGATGCCGCGGTCCTTGGCGATCTTGGCGGCGCGGATCGCGTCGATGATGATGCCGGCGGAGTTGGGCGAGTCCCACACCTCCAGCTTGTACTCCAGGTTGACGGGGGCGTCGCCGAACGCCCGGCCCTCCAGCCTGATGTAGGCCCACTTGCGGTCGTCCAACCACGGGACGTGGTCCGAGGGGCCGATGTGCACCGAGTCGTCCTGGACGTCGTGCGGGATCTGGGAGGTGACCGAGCGCGTCTTGGACACCTTCTTGGACTCCAGCCGCTGGCGTTCCAGCATGTTCATGAAGTCCATGTTCCCGCCGAAGTTGAGCTGGTACGTGCGGTCCACCACGACGCCGCGGTCCTCGAAGAGCTTGGACAGCACCCGGTGGGTGATGGTCGCGCCCAGCTGCGACTTGATGTCGTCGCCCACGATCGGGACCCCGGCGTCGGTGAACCTGGCGGCCCACTCCGGGTCGGAGGCGATGAAGACGGGGAGCGCGTTGACGAAAGCGACCCCGGCGTCGATGGCGCACTGCGCGTAGAAGCGGTCGGCTTCCTCGGAGCCCACGGGCAGGTAGGAGACGAGGACGTCGGCCTTCGCGGCCTTCAGCGCCGCCACGACGTCCACGGCGTCCTCGGCCGACTCCTCGATCACCTCCTGGTAGTAGGTGCCGAGGCCGTCGTAGGTCGGGCCGCGTTGTACGACGACGTTGGTCGGCGGGACGTCGCAGATCTTGATGGTGTTGTTCTCGCTCGCCCCGATCGCGTCGGCGAGGTCCTGTCCGACCTTCTTCGCGTCGACGTCGAACGCCGCGCAGAACTCCACGTCCCGCACGTGGTAGGGACCGAACTGGACGTGCATGAGGCCGGGAACCCGGGTCTCGGCCTCGGCGTCCGAATAGTACTGGACCCCCTGTACGAGCGATGCGGCACAGTTGCCCACCCCCACGACGGCTACGCGTACCGATCCCATTGGTCCTTGCTCCTTCTCACTTGTCCGTTGACTTGGTTCGCACGGCGCGGTACTGACGCGGCGCCGTGCGGTGGCGGGGACTGCCGCCGGTCATGGCTGTCGGTCGGCCGGAGGCGCACCCTGCCGCGGCGGGACGGTGGTGCCGATGCTCCCATCAGCGGGGTGTTCCTGCCCGGCGCAGCGCCGCTCGCGCTGGATTAGCTCGTCAAGCCACGCGACCTCGCGCTCGACGGATTCGGCGTGGTGTCGGTTCAGTTCGATGGTGTACGGGTCCCCGCGCTGGTTCACGACGTGTTCCACACGCTCGTGCAGGTGGCGCAGTCGTTCCGACATCCGGTCGCGCCGTCCGCTGAGGATGCGCAGCCGCACCTCGGAGCGGGTACGTGCGAACATGGTGAAGTGCACTCCGAAGCACTCGTCGTCATCGGCTGCTGGTGCGCTGTCGGCGAGTAGCCGGTTGAGCCGTTCGGTGCCCTGGTGGGTCAGCTGGTAGACGACACGGGACCGTCGGCCCGCGGAGCGTGCGCTGTCGGGGTGCTGTTGGCGGACCAGACCCGTGCGCAGCATCTCCTTCAGGCAGGGGTAGAGGGAGCCGTAGGAGAACGCGCGGAACGCTCCCAGTTCGCGGTTGAGGCGTTTGCGCAGTTCGTAGCCGTGCATCGGTGCCTCGGCCAGGTGGCCGAGGACGGCAAGCTCGAGGACCCTGGTCCTGCGCGGGCTCATCCCGCCACCCCCTTGTCCGGTTGTCCGTTCGCCGCTTCCACACGTGTCAGCTCCGCGCGCGGCGGTTCTGTTCCCAGCTGGCCGCTCCCGACCGGCCGCGTTCTCGTCACTCGGCGGAGGATCCGCTCCGCCGCGGCTCCGGGCCCGCCAGCGCGGCACGGGACGTGTCGCTCGTCACGGACAGCCTCCACCAGGCAGGGCCCGGTTCCGGACCGGGGAAAGGAACGGGATGTGCACGTGCTTTATCCGATATGAGTATATCGCTGTGATATATAGTCACCGCTGTTGTTTTTCTAACATCGGAGAGTGCGCCGGAGCGGGGGGGTGTCCCGACGGCGTCGCGCCTCCGAGGGGTAGTCTCCCTCGGGGTTGTGCTATGTGATGTCATGGCTCTACCGTGACCATTGCTTTACTTTCGAATCCCCCAGGGGCCGACCCCCGCGAGGGTGCCGGTGTACGGCACAGGGCACAGGGCTGACTGGCCCCAGTCCCAGGCACCGGAAGTCGTAGGTCATCGAGCAGGAGGAAACCGCGGGTCACGTTTCCGTTGTCCGGTCGAAAACCACAGGCACGGGTTCGGCGTCCATCCTAAGGACGGGGTGACCGCATCCGGTCTGGATTCCCCTCCCGTTTTCGTAAACCGGACTCCCGGTCCCGTTTCCCGCAGGGAGAACGGTCCCCTCCCACCGAGTCGCAAGGCCGATCGGCCGTCGAGGAGCAATCGAGGACGCGTGAGTACCGAAAGACGACGGAGTTCCGGTGGCCGCCGCCGGGCCAGTGGCTCGGGCGGTGCGGAGCGCGAGAGCGCCCGCCCCCGGACTCCCGGCCCAGCAGCTGGTGATGGTGGTTTCTGGGAAGACGAACGCCCTTCCCGTCGCCGTTCGGAAGGTGCGCGCTCGGAGGGGGGACGACGTTCCTCCGGGGACGAGGGCGAACGCCGCTCCACCGAGCACGGTGCCCGGTCCGGCGGGCGACGCGCCGCGGGCGGTTCGGGCGGTGGAGGCCGCCGCCCGCCGCAGCGCGGGCGCTCCGGCGGCGGCGACGGCCGCGGTCCGGTGCGCCGGTTCCTCTCCCGGGCCTGGAAACCGGCCCTGATCGTCTGCGGTGTGGGATTCGTCCTGAGCGTCGCCGGGTTCGGTGTCGCCTACGCGATGCTTCCGGGCGCGAACGAGATGGGCGCCAAGGAGGGCGTGGACGACTTCGCGACCACGGTCGAGTTCGAGAACGGGGACGAGGCCGTCACACTCGGCGCCACCAAGCGCACCGAGGTGGACTCCGATCAGATCCCGCCCGAGGTGATCAACGGTGTGCTCGGCTCGGAGCAGCAGAGGTTCTACGAAGAGGCCGGCGTCTCGGTCAGCGGAACCATGCGGGCCCTCCTCTCCGGCGGTGAGAAGGGCGGCGGCTCCACGATCACCCAGCAGATGGCGCGCAACTACTACAGCGGGCTGTCCAAGGACCGCAGCGTCACCCGTAAGGCCAAGGAGATCGTGATCGCGCTCAAACTGGGCAACCAGTTGAGCAAGGAGCAGATCCTAGAGCAGTACCTCAACACCATCTACTTCGGCCGCGGCGCCTACGGCATCCAGGCGGCCTCCCAGGCCTACTTCGAGAAGGACGTCGAGGACATCACCGCGGCCGAGGGCGCGTTCCTCGGGGCGATCATCCAGCAGCCGGGCAACTTCGAGCACGTCGAGGAGGGCTCGGACATGGAGAAGGTCCTGCGCGACCGCTGGGAGTACGCCGTCAACGGCATGATCGAGATGTACAACGAGAACCCCGAGCACGGCATGCGCGAGGAGGAGGCCGAGAAGCTCGAGTTCCCCGAGAGGGCCGAGTACAATCCGGACGAGCAGTTCGATAAGGAGTACACCGGTTTCATCAAGAAGGCGGTGGAACAGGAGCTCAAGGACCGCTACGACTTCACTGCCCAGGAGATCGCGACCGGTGGCTACACGGTGCAGACCTCCCTGGACGAGGACCTGATGCAGGCGGCCGGCGAGGCGTTCGACAAGGCGCTGCCCGAGGGCATGCCCGAGGAGACGAAGGAGGGGCTGGCCTCGGTCGATCCCGCCACCGGCGAGGTCAGGGCCTTCCACGGCGGCGGCGACTGGACCGCGGACAACAACGACTCGCTCACCCACCGCACCCAGGCCGGGTCGGCGTTCAAGCCCTACGTGCTGGCGACCGGCCTGAAGCAGGACATCGGGCTGCGCAGTCAGTTCGACGGCGACTCGCCGCAGGATTTCCCCGGGGTCGGCGAGCCGATCCAGAACGACAGCGACCGTTCCTACGGTCCGGTCAACCTGATCGAGTCCACCGAGAAATCGATCAACACCGCCTACGTGCAGCTCGCCATCGAGACCGGGCCGGAGAAGGTGAACCGGACCGCGGGCGACGCCGGGATTCCGGAGGAGCAGTTCGAGACCGCGCAGCTGGGACCGAACATCGCGCTGGGCACCTACCAGCTGACGGCGCTCGACCAGGCCTCCGGGTTCAGCACGTTCGCCAACGAGGGCGTGCACATGCCCCGCCACATGGTCACCAGCGTGAAGCAGGGCGACGGCCAGGAGATGGAGCCCAACGACGCCGACCGCCTGGAGACGGGCAAACGCGCGTTCAGCGCCGACGTGGCCGCCGACGCCACGCACGCCATGAGCAAGGTGGTGGACGGCGGCGGTGGTGAGGAGGCCGCCCTGCCGGACGGCCGCCCCGCGGCCGGCAAGACCGGTACCTCCAACAGCGCCAAGTCGGCCTGGTTCGTCGGCTACACCCCCCAGCTCTCCACCGCCGTCGGGCTGAGCCGCGGGGACGGCAAGAAGCTGGAGATCCCCGGCGTCCGGAACATCTACGGCGGTACCACCTCCGCCAAGGTGTGGCGGGAGTTCATGACCATCGCCATGGAGGGCGAACCGCAGAAGCAGTTCCCGGAGCCCGCCTGGGTCGGGGAGGAGCAGAACTTCGGTCCCACTCCCGAGCCCAGTGGCGAGTCGCCCACGGACCAGCCCGACGAGACCCAGGAACCCGACGAGACCCAGGAACCCGACGAGACCCAGGAACCCACCCAGACCACGCCCCCGCAGAGTCCGACCGACACCACCTCGCCGGGGGACGAGTGCACACCGGACTTCTGGAACGACTGCGAGGACGACGGGAACGGCGGCGGCCCCGGCGGCGGTGGCGGCGGCGATGAGTCGCCCTCCGACGAGTGCCGTCCGGAGGAGGGAGACGTTTGTCCCCAGGGAGGAGAGGAGAACAACGCCTTCTTCCACTAGGGTGACCGCGTGACCTCCCACGCTGACGATTCCGGCTGCCCGCACCCCGCTCGGGGTGCGGGCAGCGTCACTTCCCCCGACGGGCCGTCCGCGCCCCGGCGCGCGGGGACGCCGTGGCTGGCGCTCACCGGTCTGGCGCTCACCGGCGCCCTGCTCGCCTACCTGGTGAAGATCCCCTGCCGCTTCGGCGGCGGATGGATGTACGGGGGGCAGTACGCCTACGGCTGCTACACCGACATCTTCCCGCTGTACTTCCGGGACGGGCTGGGCGAGGGCGCCATCCCCTATGTGGATGTGGACCTGGAGTACCCCGTCCTCATCGGGGGACTGATGCGGGTGCTGGCCTGGGCGGTGGAATGGCTTCCCGACCCCACCGCCCGCGGGCTGGGCTACTTCGACGCGACCGCGGCGGTGCTGGCGCTGTGCCTGCTCGCCGCCGTGCTCGGCACCGGCTGGCTCGCCGGGCGGGGCGGGGTCCTCGCCCCGGCGGGGGCGGTGGACCGGCGGCGGGCGCTGTGGGCCGGCGGTTTCGTCGCGTTGACCCCGCCGGCGTTCCTCGCCGCCTACATCAACTGGGACCTGCTGGCGGTCGCGTTGCTGACGGGCGGCCTGGTGGCCTACGCGCGCGGCCGCCAGTGGTCGGCCGGCGTGCTGTTCGGTCTGGCGGTGGCGGCCAAGTTCTACCCCGTGCTGGTGTTCGGTCCGCTGTTCGTCCTGCTGGCGCGCCGGTACCTGCGTGGGGACGGGCTCACCCCCGGGGGATTCCTGCGGCCGCTCTGCGGGGCCGGCCTCGCGTGGGCCGCGGTGAACCTCCCGGTGTACCTGGCCGCTCCGCGGGGGTGGGCGACGTTCTTCACGTTCAGCCAGGAGCGCGGTGCCGACTGGGGGTCGGTGTACTACGTGCTCTACGGATTCGGGATCTTTCCCATGTCCGACCAGAACCTGGTGAACACGGTGGGCATGGCCGCCATGGTGGCCGCGTGCGCCGGTGTCGCCGCGCTCGGGGTGTGCGCCCGGCGCGCACCGCCGCTGGAGCAGCTGGTCTTCCTGGTGGTGGCGGCGTTCGTCCTGACGAGCAAGGTGTGGTCGCCGCAGTTCGTGCTGTGGCTGCTGCCGCTCGCGGCGCTGGCGTGGCCGCGCACGGTGCGTCCGTGGGTGGCGGCGGCCGCCGTGGGCCTGTGGCAGCTCGCCGAGGTCGGGTACTTCTTCGGGATCTGGCAGCACCTGATGTGGAACGAGGCGGCGTCGGTCGGGCTGGACTTCCCCGGATACGCGGTGGTGGCACTCGCCCGGATGGCCACACTCCTCCTGCTGTGCGGACTTGTCGTCGTGGACGTTGTACGGAACGGAACCGTCAGGGATCGGCGGCTGTTATCCTGAATAGCTGTCTGGCTCAGTGCCCTCCTGCCATGGAGAGACCATGGCCGCGACAGTCCAGAGGAGGTAAGAACGCTTATGCGTCGCTACGAAGTAATGATCATCCTCGACCCCAGCCTCGACGAGCGCACGGTGTCCCCGTCGCTGGAGCAGTTCCTGGGAGTCGTGCGCAACGACGGCGGCACGGTGGAGAAGATCGACGTCTGGGGCAAGCGTCGTCTCTCCTACGACATCGCGAAGAACAGCGAAGGCATCTACGCGGTGGTCGACCTCTCCGCGGAGCCGGCGACGGTCAAGGAGCTGGACCGCCAGCTCAACATCACCGAGACCGTGCTGCGTACGAAGGTGCTCCGCCCCGAGGTGCACTGATCCCGCTCAGGTCAGCAGCCCCCGTCCGCCTGATCCGACTACACCTACCGGAGTCAAGCCATGGCAGGCGAAACCCAGATCACGATCGTCGGCAACCTCGTCGACGACCCTGAGCTGCGATTCACTCCGAACGGAGCCGCCGTCGCGAACTTCCGCGTCGCCTCCACCCCCCGGTACTTCGACCGCCAAGCCGGCGAGTGGAAGGACGGGGAGGCCATGTTCCTCACGTGCAAGGTATGGCAGCAGTACGCGGAGAACGTGGCCGAGAGTCTGCAGCGCGGCGCCCGCGTCATCGTCCAGGGCCGGCTCAGGCAGCGGTCCTACGAGACGAAGGAGGGCGAGAAGCGGACCGTCTTCGAGGTCACCGTTGACGAGGTCGGCCCCGCGCTGCGCTACGCCACGGCGAAGGTGACCAAGACCCAGCGCCAGGGCGGCCAGGGCGGCCAGGGCGGCCAGGGCGGCGGCTTCGGTGGCCAGCAGGGCGGCGGCGGTTACGGCAACCAGGGCGGCGGCTTCGGCGGCCCGCAGCAGGGCGGGGGACCGCCTGCCGACGACCCGTGGGCGAGCAACGGCGGTGGTTTCGGCGGAGGATTCTCCGACGAGCCCCCGTTCTGACCGCCGTCGGCGGGCCGGGCGTCGCCGCTCGGCCACCAGTACTGTCCGAATGACCATCCCCGGATGACCGGGGCTCTTGCGAAGGAGCACCACGATGGCGAAACAGGCAGCACGCAAACCCAAGAAGAAGGTTTGCCTGTTCTGTCAGGAGAAGGTGTCCTACATCGACTACAAGGACACGAACCTGCTGCGTAAGTTCATTTCCGACCGCGGCAAGATCCGTGCGCGCCGGGTGACCGGCAACTGCACGCAGCACCAGCGCGACGTCGCCACGGCGATCAAGAACGCTCGCGAGATGGCGCTGCTGCCGTACACGAGTACCGCTCGCTAACGGGGATATTCCGAGGGAGGTTTAGTCGTGAAGCTGATCATGACCCACGAGGTCAATGGCCTCGGCGCCCCGGGCGACGTCGTCGAGGTGAAGAACGGTTACGGCCGTAATTACCTGCTGCCGCGCGGCTACGCGATCCGCTGGACGCGTGGGGGGCAGAAGCAGATTGACGCTCTCCGCCGGGCGCGGGAGGCGCGGGACATCCGCGACCTGGACGAGGCCCGGCAGATGGCCGAGCGGATCAACGCGCTGAAGGTCACGCTGGCCCAGCGCGCCGGCAAGGGCGGCCGCCTCTTCGGCTCGGTGACGGCGGCGAACATCGCCGGTGCCGTGAAGGAGGCCGGCGGCCCGGATGTCGACAAGCGCCGGATCGACATCACCACTCCGATCAAGTCCCTGGGGGAGTACAAGGTGGGCATCCGCCTGCACCCCGAGGTGACGGCCACGATCTCGCTGGAGGTCGTTGAGGCGTAGCAACGCCGCGAGAACGCCCGGTTCCCGCCCGAGATGGGTGGGGCCGGGCGTTTTTTGTTCGGTTGGTCATGGACACGCCGAATTCGCATAGTGACTATTTGTTCACTAATTGTGATCTAATCTTTCTCCGTGGGCCTGTTGCTCCACAGGAAGGATGAGGTCGGAATGTCCACTCATGACCAGTGTTCCGCGCACACGGCGGTGTCCCGCCGGAGCGCGCTCCGCGCCGCCGCGTTCGCGGGAAGCGGGGTGCTCCTGTCGACAGCGATAGATCTGGGAGGCGCGCGGCCCGCTGAGGCCGCCTCGGAACCCCGGGTTTACACCCGTAGTGAATGGGGGGCGCGCAGTCCCGTGCGGGCTGCTCAGGTGGTGAGCGCCCCGGACCACATCGTGGTGCACCACACCGCGACCGCCAACTCCGGCGACAGCTCCCTCGGCCACGCGAAGGGCCTGTCGCGGTTCATCCAGAGGTACCACATGGACAACAACGGGTGGGACGACGTCGGTCAGCAGCTGACGATCAGCCGTGGCGGACACGTCATGGAGGGGCGGAACAGGTCGCTGTCCGCCATCCGTGACGGGTCGCACGTGTTGGGGGCGCACACGGCGAACCACAACTCGCACACTGTCGGGATCGAGAACGAGGGAACCTACAGTTCGGCGACGCCGCCGAACGACCTGTGGCAGGCCCTGGCCGACACGTGCGCGTGGCTGTGCCTGGTCTACGGGCTCAGTCCGCACTCGGCCATCGTCGGGCACCGGGACTACAACTCCACGGGGTGTCCGGGAGACCAGCTCTACTCGATGCTGCCCGAGCTGCGCCGCCAGGTCGCGACCCGGTTGCGCACCGTGGACCGAATGCTCGCCGAGCGGGGCCGGGACAGTGACGTTCCGCCCGGGCACCGTCCCACGTTCCCGGACGTTCCCGAGCGGGAACGTGGGGCGAGGTTCGAGCACGGTCCGGCGGCCGGCTCCTGACGGTGGTCAGGGGCGCGTGGCACCGAGGACGACCCACTGCTGCCCGCGTGCGCGCAGTCCCAGGGTGAGTCCTCGGGCCACCATCCAGCCGCCGAAGGCGAGCCACAGGTAGAGCAGGGCTGTGGGTGAACCGGGGGAGGACACCCACAGCACCAGTGCGGCCATCGGGAGGAAGGCGAGCAGGGTCCAGAAGCTCGCCCAGGCGAGGTAGCGCTGGTCACCGGCTCCCATCAGGATCCCGTCGAGGACCATCACGACGCCGCTGAGGGGCTGTAGCGCCGCGACGACGAGCAGCGTCAGCGTGATGGCGTGGTGCACCTGGGGGTCGGAGGTGAACGGCAGCGGGGCCCAGGGGCGCACCAGGAGTACCACGGCGGTGAACAGCAGCCCGACGAGTACGCCCCACTCGACCATGCGCCGTGTCGCCGAGCGCGCGCCGCCGGCGTCGGAGGATCCCAGGTAGCGGCCGATGATCGCCTGGCCGGCGATGGCGATGGCGTCCATGGCGAACACCAGCAGGGACCACATCTGGAAGGCGACCTGGTGCGCCGCGATCTGGGCGTCGCCCAGTCGGGCGGCGACGGCCGTGGTGAGCACCAGGACGATCCGCAGCGAGACGGTGCGGACGAACAGCGCCGCTCCCGCGCGTGCCGAGCTGGTGACGCCGGCCCGGCTGGGGGCGAGGGAGACGCCGTTCCTGCGGGCCGCGCGGGCGACGATGGAGACGTAGACCACCGCGCCCGCTGTCTGGGCGAGGACCGTCGCCCATGCCGAGCCGGCGATCCCCCATCCCAGGCCGAGGACGAACGCCAGTGCCAGCAGGACGTTGGCGACGTTGGATCCGACGGCCACGACGAGAGGGGTGGTGGCGTCCTGCAGGCCGCGGAGGACACCGGTTCCCGCCATGACGACGAGGAGGGCGGGTGTGCTGAGTAGGCTGACCCGCAGGTAGGAGAGCGCGTGCGGCGTGACCGCGTCCGAGGCGCCGAGCAGGTCGACCAGCCAGGGGGCCGCGGGGTAGCCGAGGAGGACCACGACCGCGCCGATCAGCGCGGCCAGCCACAGGCCGTCGACGCCGCTGCGGATGCCCGAGGTGGTGTCTCCGGCGCCGAACTGCCGGGCGACGGCCGACGTGGTGCCGTAGGCCAGGAAGATGCACAGGTTGGCCAGGGTCATCAGTACCTGGCTGGCCACGCCCAGGCCGCCGAGCGCCTGGGTTCCCAGTGTCCCCACGATCGCGGAGTCGGTGAGGAGGAACAGCGGTTCGGACACGAGCGCCACGAAGGTGGGGATGGCGAGGCGGAAGATCTCGCGGTCGTGGAGGTGTCGGAACGGCGGTGCGGAGAGCAGTGTGGGCATGACCGTGCAACAGTAGCGGACGGGAACGTGGGACGCGCGGTGGGGGGAGAAGTTGTCCACGGGGCGGGGATCCGCTTGTGGATAACTTGTGGATGAACGGATGTGAAGTTTCTTTCAGAATGCGGTGGAGATTATTGTTTTCGCAGTTCAACTAGGGTATCCGCGAGAACCGCGGGAGTTATCCACAGGCTTTGTGTACAAGATGTTCGTAGTGGATCCGCAACCCCCCACAAGATCTCCCCGGTTCGTCCCGCAGACCGCTTTGCGTCGCCATGGTCCAGCGGTCAGAATCCAAGTCCAGGTACGTGAGCCGTGCCATTCGTGTCGCAGGGGGAGAGCTCGTGAGCGTCGCCGATCAACCACCGGACCAGGGTGGGTACGAACGCACGCCACCGCACGACATCATGGCCGAGCAGAGTGTGCTCGGCGGTATGTTGCTCTCGAAGGAGGCGGTCACCGAGGTCGTGGAGATCGTTCGCTCCGCTGACTTCTACCGGCCCGCCCACCAGACCGTGTTCGACGCCGTGGTGGACATGTTCTCCCGCGGCGAGCCGGTCGACGCGATCTCGGTCAACGCCGAGCTCACCAAACGCGGCGAGATCGCCCGGGTGGGCGGGGCGCCCTACCTGCACACCCTCACCGAGGCCGTACCCACGGCCGCCAACGCGGGCTACTACGCCCGTATCGTCGCCGACCGGGCGGTGATGCGCCGACTGGTCGAGGTGGGAACCCGGATCGCCCAGATCGGCTACTCGGGGGACGGCGAGGTCGACGACCTGGTCGACCACGCCCAGGCCGAGGTGCACAAGGTCGCGGAGAAGCGCACCGGTGAGGACTACCTCGCGCTGAGCGACATCATGCCCGGCGCGTTGGACGAGATCGAGGCGATCTCCGCCCACGACGGTTCCATGACCGGCGTTCCCACGGGGTTCACGGACTTCGACCAGCTCTCCAACGGGTTGCACCCCGGGCAGATGATCATCATCGCCGCCCGACCCGCGGTGGGCAAGGCCCTCGCGCTGGACACCCCTCTGCCCACCCCGGACGGGTGGACGACGATGGCCGAGGTGGCCGTCGGCGACACCCTCCTCGCGGCGGACCGGACCCCCACGAGCGTCGTCGCCGCGACCGGGGTCATGCACGACCGGCCGTGCTACGAGCTCGTCCTCGACGACGGCACCGCGGTCGTCGCGGACGCCCAGCACCAGTGGCCGGTGGTGACCCCGCGGCGGCCGGTGGAGCTGCGCACGACGCGCGACATCGCCGAACACGCGGACGGCGAGGAGATGGCGGTCGGGGAGCGGACCGTACGCAAGGTCCACCGGGTCGCGAGCGTGCCGGTGCGCTGCGTCCAGGTGGACCACCCTGACCATCTGTACCTGGCGACGCCGGCGATGGTGCCCACGCACAACTCGACCCTCGCGCTCGACTTCGCCCGCGCGGCCTCCATCAAGCACCAGATGACGTCGGCGTTCTTCAGCCTGGAGATGGGACGCAACGAGATCGTGATGCGGCTGCTGTCGGCGGAGTCCCGTGTTCCGCTGCACACGATGCGGTCGGGCCTGATGACCGACGACGACTGGACGCGCCTGGCGCGCCGGATGGGTGAGGTCGCCAGCGCCCCGTTCTTCATCGACGACTCGCCGAACATGACGATGATGGAGATCCGCGCCAAGTGCCGGCGGTTGAAACAGCAGCACGACCTCAAGCTCATCATCGTGGACTACCTGCAGCTGATGACCGCGGCCGGCCGGGTGGAGAGCCGCCAGCAGGAGGTCTCGGAGATGTCGCGGTCCCTGAAGCTGCTGGCGAAGGAACTGGACGTGCCCGTCATAGCGCTCTCCCAGCTCAACCGTGGGCCGGAGCAGCGCACCGACAAGAAGCCCCAGGTTGCCGACCTGCGCGAGAGCGGGTCGATCGAGCAGGACTCGGACATGGTGATCCTGCTCTACCGGGAGGACGCGCACGACAAGGAGTCACCGCGGGCGGGGGAGGCCGACCTCATCGTCGCCAAGCACCGGAACGGACCCACGGCCACCGTGACGGTGGCGTTCCAGGGACACTACAGCCGGTTCGTGGACATGGCGCCGAGCTGAGCCGGTCCGTTCCGCCGTCCGCCCCGGCGGCGGGATGGTTGGCTTGTCGTTAACCCGCTGTTCACCCGTGGGCGTGCGCCCAGGGTGCGGGAACGCTCCGGCCGTTTGGACGTAGTCCTCCGGGCGGCCGATCAACGGGCACGTGAACGGTGCGCGACCGCACCGGACCGGGCGATGCGGGACGTGTGTCGCGCCGTTCGCTGCCCTCGCGGGTCCTCGCGGCTGGCGGACGGGGCGTGAGCCGCTGGTTCAGCAGGACCAGCGGGCTTCCGGGCGGGTGCGGCCGTCGGCGTCGGTCACCAGCACCCAGCTGAGTTTCGGCGGGCCCGCGGGGGTGGACATGCGGGGTTCGACCGGTTCGCGCTGCCGCACCGCCGCGTCGCGGCGCCGGCCGCGCGCGGTCCCCGTGGCCGTCCCGAACAGCCGGGAACGGCGCCGTTGTGTGCTGGAGCGGTCCGTGCGCGTCGCGCTGCCCGTGTTGTGAGCCATGGCGACACCCCCTTGTTCATCCCCGTGAAGACTACAGTTAACCGTCCGTTCACCAAAAAGTCAATCCTGGTTCCCGCGTGGCGGTCGTGTGCAGTGGCCGTGTTCCGGTGCGCGCCCGGGGTGTCACGGAAAGCAGCGCCCGCCGGTGGGCGGGCGCCTGGCGCGCGGGGGCGACGGGGGCGGTGGTGCGGGCGCCCGGCCGGACCAGTGAGCCGAGCGCACCGGGCCGTGGTTACTCGGGAAAGATCAGCCCCACGACCTCGAGATAGAGCTGTTCCGGGTACGGAACGAAGTGGATCCTGCTCAGTGCCTGATCCTGACCGGCCGACTCCATGACGAACGTGCCGTAACCGAGGAATCGGCCCAGCAGCGAACGTTCGAAGCGCATGTCGGTGACCTTGCCCAACGGCATCATGTTGACCTGCCGGGTGATGAGCCCGGTGGTCAGCAGCAGCCGCTGCGACGTGATCACGAAGTAGTCGACCGACCACTCCGCCACGCGCCAGACGAACCACACCAGGACCAACAGCCACAGCCACCAGATGATGGCCAGGGCTGCGGGACTGGCGGCGATGGCGGTGTTACTCAGCAGACCGGCGAAAATGAGGCTGCCGAGTACCACGGAGACCGGCGTTATGAGTACCGCCGGGTGACGGCGGATGGTGACGACGTCCTGCTCGTGTGGGAGCAGGTAACGGTTGACCGACGCCGGCGCGCGATTGGTCGGTGCTACGAGCCGCATGCCGGGGTACCTATGCGCCCAAGGCGTTCACGAAACGGGAGAGCGACTCCGCCCCGTCCATGATGCCGCCCAGCCCGCTGTGGATGACCCCAGCGGCGCTTTCCGGCTGAGTGAGTAGATAGAACGCTATGAAAGCAATGAGGATATATTTTCCCCATTGTTTCAACTTCGCCATGACCAACTCCCACGAAGACTCCTGACCCACTGACCCACGCTAATTGTTACACCGACAATCGCCCCCGTAAAGGCAGATTGGCGTCATCGGCGTGGCTGTTCCTGCTGCGGAGGTGTGGTTCCGGTCACCTTCCGGTGCGGGTCAGCCGCGTTCCGCGAACGCCATCGCCAGCACCTGCAGATGCTGGCGGGCGATACGCTCCACCAGGTCAGGGCGCGCTTCTCCGGTGACCTCCAACGCCCCGTGGTGGGCGGCCTCCACGCATCTGGACACCGTGGCCGGTACGTGCACGTGGGAGAACTCGGCGTGGAGCCGGTTCACGATCGGTGCCTCGTCGTGGGGCGCGGTCTCGGTCTGTTCAGGCATGTCACTCCTCGGGGAAGGGTGAGTGCTAGCGCCATGCGCAACTGCCGTGCCGGTGGCTGTCGCGTGGGCCAACAGGCCGTTCGGGTTCGGTTGGGAGGCGATCGACGTCATGCGGTGAGCGGCCAGAAAGAGACCGTTGACCGGGGCCAACTCCGGACCATGGTCGCACCTCCGTGTCACATCGCCATCTCGGGATGAATTCAGGTTATGCAAACCGTGTCGCCATCCGATATCCGGAGGTGAGGGGGAGCATCCACCACCATAAGTCGCATGCTTCCCTGGTTCCCCAATTGTGGACTTCCATTCACGAAGAATCGTGAAAGATGGGAAGGAAATCCGTTTTTGCTGGTGGAAACGTGTGTCCCGGGGGTCAGAGGCACCCGTACAGCCGGTCGCCGGCGTCCCCAAGACCGGGAACGATGAACCCGTTCTCGTCGAGGCGCTCGTCCATCGCCGCCGTGACCACACGCAGCGTCGCGGTGTGCTCCTCTCCCAGGCTGCGGGCGAGCTTCTCCTCGACGGAGGAGACCCCCTCGGGCGCGGCGAGCAGGCATATCGCGGTGATGTGGTCGGCTCCCCGCTCCACGAGCAGCGTCAGCGCGGCAGCCAGGGTCCCGCCGGTGGCGAGCATCGGGTCCAGCACGTAGCACTGCCGCCCGGACAGGTCCTGCGGCAGCCGGTCGGCGTACGTGGCCGGCTGCAGGGTCTGCTCGTCCCGGGCCATGCCCAGGAAGCCGATCTCGGCGGTGGGCAGCATCCGGGTCATGCCGTCGAGCATCCCCAACCCGGCGCGCAGGATGGGCACCACCAGCGGCCGGGGACGGGTGAGCTGGAAACCGGTCGCCGGTACCAGCGGCGTTTGCACTGTGACTTCAGCCACTCGCACATCCCGTGTGGCCTCGTAGGCGAGTAGGGTGACGAGTTCGTCGGTGAGTTTCCGGAAGGTGGGGGAGTCGGTGTGGGTATCGCGCAGCGTGGTGAGTTTGTGCGCGACGAGCGGGTGATCGACAACGAGGGTATCCATGGCGTACTCCGAACGAGCTGGGCAAACCAGGGGATGCGGGCCGTTGCGAGTCTAACCGCGCTGCGGACGGAGAGTGGGGCCCGCGCGTTCGGCCGCCCGGTCCGAAGCCTCGGGTTCCGGCCGCCCGTTCCCCGGCACTTCCGGACCCGCCCCAGGTATCGCGGGTGACGGGGCGGCGGAAACGACGGTTACGATGACGCTGCCCAACACAATCTGCGACCCTGTTCGGGTCGACCCTCGGGTGGAGTGACGATGACGGGACTCGAACGGAGCGACGGCGCACCCGCTGACGGCGATTTCGTCGCTGTCGCCTATCGGGAGGAGGACCACTGGGATGTGGACCTGCTTCCCGTGGCACTGACCCAGGACTTCAAGGGGCTTCTGCACGCGCTGCGCCAGCAGCCCAGCATCAGCGGCGCGCTGGGAATGGTGGCGGTGGGAGACGACTTCTTCATCATCGCCCGGGTCTACGGCGACGACGTGAGCCTCTTCCTCTCCGACGTCACCGCCTCCGTGGAGTGGCAGGTGGCGCGGGAACTCCTGGAGTACCTGGACATCGACGTTCCGGATGATGAGGACCTGGACCAGGTGCTGCCGGCCGGTGAGCTCTCGATCGTCGCCGACCTCGGTCTGGACGAGATGGAACTGGGCGCTCTGGCGGGTGACCTCGAGCTGTATCCGGACGAGATCCTGGCGAGTATCTCCGAACGGTTGGGTTTCGGCCAAGCGTTCCAGCGTGCCGTTGACGGTCTCGGGTAAGGATCACTGCCGGAGCTGCCGTAGAGAGGACGGGAGAGCCGACGGTGTCGATCTTCTCGGTGGTGCTGTTCCACAGGGGCGGCTCGTGGCACGGCGCCGAGCTCGAGCTGGAGGAGGATGTCGCGACGATCGACGACATCGCCGATCGGATGCGCGACGCGGCTTTGGCGGGTGACGTCTCCCCGGACGGGGAGACGATGCTGCTGTTGATCGAGGCGGACGACGAGTGGTTCGGCATCGTCCGGGTGGACGGGCACGAGGAACCGCGTGTGTTCCTCTCCGACAGCCGGGTGATGAACGACTACACCATGGCGGCCCTGCTGGTGGAGAGCGGCGGGATGACCCCGCCGGAGCAGGTCGAGGGCACGGGGCAGAAACCGCACCCCACCCCCGGCGGGGATCGGGAGCTGCTGGGTGACCTCGGTGTCACCGAAGCGGAGCTGACGGCACTGACCGCGAGTGAGGGAACGCTGCCCGGGGACGCTCTCACCTCTCTCGCGGAACAGGTCGGCTTCGACGAGGTACTGGAGCCGTTGCGGTTCGCCCAGGGACTATGACGGGCATGGAGCGTCCCGCCACCCGGGCGGGGATCGACGCGGCGCTGCGGCGGGCACTGGAGTACGCCGAGCCCGTGGGTGACGACGCGGACGTTCCGGTCGGCGCGGTGGTGCTGGACCCCGACGGCGCCGTGCTCGGAGCAGGGCGCAACGAACGGGAGGCGGCGGGCGACCCCACGGCGCACGCGGAGGTGGTCGCGCTGCGGGCCGCCGCCCGGCGGCGGGGGGAGTGGCGCCTGGAGGGCTGCACCCTGGCCGTGACACTGGAACCCTGCACCATGTGCGCGGGTGCGGTGGTGCTCGCGCGGATCGGGCGGGTGATCTACGGCACTCGGGACGCGAAGGCCGGTGCGGCGGGGTCCCTGTGGGACGTCCTCCGTGACCAGCGGTTGAACCACCGTCCCGAGGTGATCCCTCCCGACCTCGCCAGCCCGGACGTCGCCTCCCGGTGCGGTGAGGTGCTCACCGCGTTCTTCGCACGGCGACGCGTCAGGTAGAGTGGCCCCCGGTGGAGTCGCCTAGCGGCCGAGGGCGCTCGCCTCGAAAGCGAGTGAAGGGCAACCTTCCGTGGGTTCGAATCCCACCTCCACCGCTTTGAGTCGGAGTTTGCGCAGGTAAGCGGCCGACTGAATGAGCGATCGAAGCCGGTCACCGGTTGCTGTTGCACATTTGCTGCACATGGCGATCGGCGACCGGCTTTTCGCTTGTTCGGGAGGTGATCCGGACCCGCACCGGGGCGGCTGAGCCTTCCAGCCGGACGAGGGCGACGCCAGCCGGCATCATGCGGGCCCTTCTCAGGATCAACCGTTGAGGTGCGCGGCCGAACTATGGGTGAGACATCTTCTCGCCGTGCACTGCGGTGTATTCAGCGGCAAGCCAAGGCCCCAGGTCATCGATGAGCATACTGATCACCTCGGGATCGGTGGTGGGAGTGCGGGCGGTGGCGGCGGTGATCTGCATCTGTCGCGAACGCCCCGGGTAGTAGTGACCGAACAGGGCCGCCGAGCGGTAGAGGTCGCTGGTCCAGCCGCCCCAGGCGGGCATGATCAGGGTGAATCCCGTGCGGACGATGCGCCGGGCAAGGGTGCGGGTCAGCGCGGTCCGTTCTCTGGCGGTGGTGGATCCGGCGGCGCGCGCGCTCCAACGGACGAGCATGGCAGCAAGGTCGCCGTTGGTGTCGCGGGCGAGCCGACTGGTCGGACGATAACGCGGCAGGTACCGGGCGAGGTCTTCGCCGAGCAGCGGCGTGCATAGGCACGCGACGAAAAAGCCGTCGTCGTGGCGCTCGCGTTCGCTGAGCAGAGATCGCGTGCTGTCCAGCAGGATCCCGGCCCCGCGGATCTGGGGGAAGTCGCGATCGAGGTCGGCCTCGATCGCCCTCACGGTCGCAAGATCGGCGTCGGTGGGCTCGTCGCGGAGAGCGATCAGCATATCGAGGTCGGAGACTCCGGGTATCGCGCTGCCGCGGGGAACGCTGCCGTAGAGATAGACACTGTGGAGCCGGTCGCTGGCGAGCGCGGCGGCGATATGAGCCTGGGCGGCGGTGACGACAGGTGCGAACACTGCAGGCACGCTGTCCAGAGCGCCCTCCCGGGCGATGCTCCCGTCCCCGGCGAGTCCCCGATCGTCCATAGGGGCACTCTGACTGGGGTGTGCCGTGCTGTCACCTGTTTTTCGTGGGGTTCGCGTTACGGGTCCTGGACCCTCCAACATCGAACGGCCCGACGGCTCATCGTTACCGAATTGCGCTGTGTGAGACCAATGCGCCGCCGCTCCCGGCCTGCCGACCGGCCCCGGCGCGGCCGAGCACCTCGGACCGGGACCGTGGCTGCCGAATGTCTCGGGTTGCTGGAGGTTCGGTCTCCGTGGCCGGGACAGTGCGCGTACGCTGCGCTCGTCCCAGCGATCGGCCCTACGCGTGCCGCCTCCTGGTCCGCGGCCCGCCGGCCCTAGCGGAACGACCAGCCCGACCAGTGCCGCACCTCGATCAGGACGACCGGCCCCTGCGGGGGCGTGTCCCGGTAGTGGCGGTAGCGTTCCCGCAGTTCGCGCACCGCGGCGTGCCACTCCTCGCCGTGGGTGACGATGCGCGCCGTGCCGTCGGCGCGCACCCACCAGAGCTGGTGCCAGTCCTCGGAGTACTCGTCGGCGAGGAGGCTCACCCTGGGATTGGCGGTGATGTTCGCCAGGCGTTTCAGGTTCCGGGTCCGTTTCGGCTTGTGGTCGACGGCGGTCGCGACCGTGTCCCGCTCCTGGCCCAGCACGGCGAACGTCACCGGTACGAGGTGCGGTTGGCCGTGCGCGTCGGCCGTCGCGAGGCGGGCGACACGGCTGCGGGCGAACCGTTCGCGGCAGTACTCCACGCTCCAGCGCATAACCGAACCTTGTCACGCGCGCGGACGCTGGCGGGTCGCGACACAACGAGGGCCCGGACCGCGCACCCGGTCCGGGCCCTCGTCTTGCCTGCATGAGGCGGCGGAGGATACGAGATTCGAACTCGTGAGGGGTTGCCCCCAACGCGATTTCCAATCGCGCGCCCTAGGCCGCTAGGCGAATCCTCCGCGGACCACGATACACGTTCTGGCCCAGTGGTTCGAACCGGGCGGAGAGTGAGGACGGGCACGGTCGGGGTTTTCCGCGTCGCTGTGTATCCCACGGTCTGTGCGTCCGATACAGTAGGGGCAGACCCCTCGTGCGGCGTCATCTTATGAACCTCCCCAGGGCCGGAAGGCAGCAAGGATAAATGAGCTCTGGCGGGTGCGCGGGGGGTCCTTTGCTTTTCCCCGGAGATCCATCCCTCTACCTCCCCGCCGGTGTGCACAGGTGCGAACTGTCCCCGGTACCGGGTTGAATGGGTGGGGTGACGCCTAAGGGAGCAGTGAGCGCGCCGTGAACATCGCGCTGTATCGTAAGTACCGGCCGGGAACGTTCGCCGAGGTTCGGGGGCAGGAGCACGTCACCGAACCGCTGCGCCAGGCCCTGCGCAACGGCCGGATCAACCACGCCTACATGTTCAGCGGCCCCCGCGGGTGCGGGAAGACGTCCAGTGCGCGGATTCTCGCCCGGTCGCTCAACTGCGAACACGGTCCGACACCCGATCCGTGCGGCGAGTGTGAGCCCTGCGCCGCGCTCGCCCCGGACGGTCCGGGCAGTATCGACGTGATCGAGATCGACGCCGCCTCGCACGGTGGTGTGGACGACGCCCGGGACCTGCGGGAGCGCGCGTTCTTCGCGCCGGTGAACTCCCGCTACAAGATCTATGTCGTCGACGAGGCGCACATGGTGACCCGGGAGGGCTTCAACGCGCTGCTGAAGCTCGTGGAGGAGCCGCCGCCGCACCTGAAGTTCGTGTTCGCCACCACCGAGCCGGACAAGGTCGTCACGACGATCCGGTCCCGGACGCACCACTACCCGTTCCGGCTCATCCCGCCGGCGACGCTGCGCGGGCTGATGGAGGAGATCCTCACCGAGGAGGGGGTGTCGTTCGACCCGGCCGCGCTGCCGCTGGTGGTACGCGCGGGTGCCGGCTCGGCGCGGGACTCCCTGTCCATCCTGGACCAGCTGCTCGCGGGATCCGACGAGAACGGCATCAGCCGCGAGGGCGCGGTGGCCCTGTTGGGCTACACCGACGCCACGCTGCTGAGCGAGATGGTGGACGCGCTGGGCGCGGGGGACGGAGCGGCCGCGTTCGGCCTGGTCGACCGGGTGATCGAGAGCGGGACCGACCCGCGCCGGTTCACGGCGGACCTGCTGGAGCGGGTGCGGGACCTGGTGGTGCTCGCCGCGGTGCCCGACGCGTTGGACAAGGGGCTGATCAACGTCACCCCGGACGCGGTGGAACCGATGAAGGAGCAGGCGTCCCGCATCGGCTCGGCTCAGCTCACCCGGGCGGCGGAGATCCTCAACACCGGTCTGACCGAGATGCGTGGTGCCACCTCCCCGCGGTTGCTGCTGGAACTGCTGTGCGCGCGCGTGCTGCTGCCGGGGGTGGACAGCAGCGGTGGCGGCGCCGTGCTGGCGCGTCTGGACCGCCTGGAGCAGCGGGTGGAGTCCGGCGGCGGAACGGCCCCGGCAGCATCCGCTCCGGCACCGTCGGCTCCGGCGCCGCCCGCCGCCGCTCCCCCCGCGCCGCCCGCTCCGGAGGCGCGTCCCGCTTCCGGGGAGGAGGCCCCGGAGAGCCCGCAGCCGCAGCGTCCGGAAACCGCTGACGCGGGGCGGACGCAACCGGAGTCCGCCCCGGCTCGGGAACCGTCCGCGCCCGGAGCCGGAGGCCGGCAGTCGGCTCCCGAGGCGCCCGCTCGGCCCCCGGCTCCCGCGGGGGCCGCCCCTGCCTCCGGTGATGCTTCCGGTGGGGGATCCGGTGGTGGTGGGGACAGCGCCGCTGTCCAGAACGCCTGGCCGCGCATCCTGGAGTCGGTGAAGCAGCGCCGCAAGGCGACCTGGATGATCCTCAACGGCTATGACGTGCAGATCCTCGGCGTTGAGGGGAGCACGCTCCAGTTGGGGTTCACGCGCCCCAACGACGCGAAGGGGTTCTCCAACAGCGGCAGCGACAAGGTGGTGGAGGCGGCGATCACCGAGGTGCTCGGTGTGAGTCTGCGCGTGAGCCCGGTCCCGGCGAACCGCACCTCCTCGACGCCGCAGCGCTCCGGCAACGGCGGTGCGGAACAGGCGCCGGCCCCGAGCCAGGACTCCCAGCCTCCTTCCCGGGAGCCGGCGGGATGGGAGGAGCCCGCGGCGGCTCCCGCTCCCAGCCAGCCCGCCGCCGCTGCCGCCTCCCAGCCGGCCGAGCCGGCACCGCCGGAGCCCGAACCGGCTGCCCCTGCGCCGCCGGAACCGGAACCGGAACCCGAACCGGACCTTTCCGAACCGGAACCTCCCGAGCCCGAGCCGCCGGAACCCGACCCGGGCCCGGAGCCGGAACCGGACGCGGAACCGCCGGCCCCGAAACCGCCGGCCCCGAAGCTGGCGGCTCCGGAGGCGCCCGCGTCAGGTCCGAGGAACGGCTCCGCCCCGGCGGTGCCGCCCGGTTCGGGGAGCCGGCTGATCGAGTCGGAACTCGGCGGGAAGGTCATCGACGAGATCGACCACACGGGGTCCTAGGCTCCGCGCTTCCGAAGGTGTTCCGAGCGGTGGGGGCGGCGGAGGCCCGGACCCGCGGCGCGCGGGTCGTCGAAATCCGTCGGGAAAAGTCGCGGCGGGATGTCGAGAACCCGCGCGCGGCTCCGTCCCCGGAGTGAACACGGCCGCGATGGGCCGTACCTCACCAAGGAGAACACGATGGCCAAGTACCTGCTGCTCAAGCACTACCGGGGCGCGCCGGTACCGGTCAACGACGTGCCGATGGACCAGTGGACACCGGAGGAGGTCTCGGCCCACATGCGGTTCATGCGGGACTTCGCGGCTCGGGTCGGCTTCGGGATACGGGTTCGGGAAGGGGCGGACGTCTCCCCGGACCGGCCTCAGGACAGCTCGCCCCGCGCCCTGAGGTCGTCGAGAACCAGACGGTCGACAGGGGGAGTGCTGTTCCGGTCGGCGTGGGTCAGCCACACGACGTCCGCGATCTCGTTGCTGGGGGTGAGGGTTCCCCGGTAGTCGCCGGTGTAGCAGCTCATACGCACCGTCACACCGTCCGGGTGGCCGTGTGCCTGGGCCTCGTAGGTGCCGAGGTGGACGGCGGTCTCCGGGAGCACGGAGACGGTGAGCTCCTCCCCGACCTCGCGCAGCAGGGTCTGGAGGTCGCTTTCCCCGTTCTCGCGTTTCCCACCGGGAATGTAGTACACGTCCTTCTCCCGGGACCGCGTGCCGAGAACGCGGCCGTTCTCCACATGCACCCACGCCACTGTGTCGATCACGGTCGGCATCGTCGTGTTCCCACGCTTCCTCGACGTTCGGTGGCCGGACGAGCGGAGCCTACCAGGACGCGGTGCGGGCGGGCCGCGGACGGTCAGTCGGGCAGTGTCCACGCCGGGCCGGTGGGGGAGTCGAGCCACACGCGGTGCGTGCCCTCGCGGGTGACGGTGAGCCCGTAGCGTTCCGGGGTAGGGCTGCCGAGGTCTCGCCACCGCTGGTGGGCGGCGGCGAGTTCGTCGTGGAGGCGGCGCGGCCCGCCCTGTTCCACCACCCACTGCCCGTCGCGCGGTAGGAGGCGCGCCCACGAGGGGCTGTCGGTGGCGGAGAGCCACACTCCCGTCCCGGTGCTGGCGGCACGCGGCCCCATCCGCCAGGAGGGCACCATGAACGTCAGCGGGAAGGCGCTGTCGAACGCGGTGAGCGGCGCGGTCGGGTCGGTGTCCGTGAGCCGGGTGGTTTCCGGTCGTTGACCGGCGTCGTGGGGCTGGTGGGTGGGCGGGCGCTGCGACCGCAGGCACATGAACCCCAACCCGCCGTGGAAGTGGCCGCTGGCTTCCCCGCCGGCGGACACGCACAACCGGGCGAGGACCCCGGCGCCTTCCAGGACGCACCATGGGGCGACGATCAACCCGCCGCTGGTGGTCTGGTCGATCCAGGGCCGGGGGAGGCGGGTGACGCTGCAGGTGGCGATGACCCGGTGGTAGGGGGCGTGGGGCGGGTAACCGTGTTCGCCGGGGTGGTGGTGCGGAGTGACGGCGTGTCCGGCCCGGCTGAGGGCGGTGCGCGCGGCGGCGGCGACAGCGGGGTCGATGTCGACGGTGGTGACGTTGGCGTCGCCGAGCCGGGCGGCCAGGAGGGCGGCGTTCCATCCCGTGCCGGTGCCGATTTCCAGCACCCGTTGGCCGTCGGTCAGCTCGGCGGTTTCCAGCATCCGGGCGACGACGCTGGGGGCCGAGCTGGAGGAGGTGGGGGTGAGCTGTCCGGGGGAGAGGGTGCCGCTGTCGGTCTGGGTGATGACGGGGGCGTCGGTGTAGACGGCGGTGTACCACTCGTGGGGTCGCTCGCGGGCGTCGAGTTCGGTGCCGTCGGGGGTGCGGGCCCCGTGCTCGGGGATGAAGAGGTGCCGGGGGGTCGCGCGGAACGCGGCGACGAGGCGCTCGTCGGTGAGGGTGCCGTCGTGGACGAGCGCGTCGGTGAGAGCGGTGTGGAGCTGGTGTGCGGTGGTGTCCATCGGCGTCACCCGGATTCGGGCGTCTGCGGTGGCGTGGTGCGTAACCACTGACACCGTGGTTGTCCACGTGTCGCGCGCCGTACAAACGTGGTTGTCTGCGGGGCCGAGGAGAGCGGTGGGTCCCGCACCCGGGGAAGGTGGCCGAGTGCGGGACCCGTGTGCGGGTGGAGGGTTAGGGGTCGTGGTGGGGCGGGGCCGTGGGCTCTGGGGGCTCCGCTGCGCCCTCGTCCGTGGTGGTGCGGTAGGCATCCAGGAGTGAGCGCAGTTCTAGGCTGGTCTCACGGATCCGGCCGGGCCACAACGCGTCTCCCCCAGCGTCCTGGATGAGCAGGTCGGCCAGTTCACACAACTCGCGGTGCTCGCGCGGGGTGAGGCTCACTCCCACCACCCCCGCCAACCCACGGCCAGCAGCTGGTGGATCTCGGTGGCGCTGAACCGGGACGTGCCGCCCGGGGTGGTGCAGGCGGGCAGCAGGTGGCCGTCGCGCACCCACCGGCTGACGGTGCTGGTGCGCACCCCGAACAACTCGGCCACCTCCCCCGGAACCAGCAGCTCGGGGCACTGGAGCGGTTCGCGTGCGGTCATCGTTCCACCCCGCCGTGCTCGTCTGCTCGCGCTGGGCCAGCCACCTGCGCACCAGCGGGGACAGCTCCGCGCGCAGGTCGTCCAACCCGTCGCCGTAGGCGGGCGGGGCGGGGTCGGGTGCTGTGGTGGCAGCGCCGCAGGCCGGACAGTGCTGCGCTGCTCCCTCCTGCTCTTGGCGGTGGCGTTCGTACCGGGTCACGTAGGGCCGCACCGGGTCGGTCTCGGTGGGATCCAACCACTCCGGCTCGGCAAACGGGTTCCGACCGGGGGCACCCACTGGCCCCGGACGCCGCGGCGCGACACGGGCGGGGCAACTGTGCGGGGCTCGGGTGCGGGCGCCGGTGGGCGGTTGCGGTTCCGGCTCGGTGCCACGAGGGCAACGGCCGTCAGGACGAGCAGCGTCCCCAGGGACACCAGGGCGCGCATAGAATCGGACGCTGTCATCGACTCCATTCCAGTCGGTGGCCACGCTCCCGGACGTGTCGGCGTCGCGGGAGCTTTTCATGTACAGCTGAGTTTAACCTAGCATGCTATAGGATGCTAGGGATATCATGCATTGGCTAGCATTCAGTGGTTGCTTAGCGTGCTGGAGTGGAATTTCGTGAAGATGTGCCTCGGTGGCGTCAGGTAGCTGACGAGTTGGAAAGGCGTATTCGCGAAGGCGAGTATGCACCTGGGACACGTGTTCCCTCAGTGCTCCAGCTCCAGGAGGAGTTCGGTGTGGCGTCCGCTACCGCGCAGAAAGCGTTGGGTGGTGTCCGGAAACGCGGACTGACCTATACGGAACCCGGGCTGGGCTCGTTCGTTCGCGCGCAAACATGACGTGCCGTCCCGGAGTGTCGAGGACCTCTGTCGTTACGTTCATGCCTGGAAGTGTCCCGCTGCTGTGGCGGGCACGGGAGTAGCCAGACAGGGGGCCACGCTGTGGGCCAGTGGGTGACACTGGGGGCATGCCGCACGAACCGCTTCCCGCGTTGATCCGGACTCTCCGTGTCCAGCGAGGGTGGTCGCAGGCACGGTTGGCGCACGCTGTGTGCGAGGAGTCGGAGCATCCTACGGTCACGCGACACGACGTGTCCCGGTGGGAACGCGGGAAGCGGGTCCCGCGTATGTGGCTTCCGGTACTCGCGGACGTTCTCGATGTTTCCCGGGAGACTCTGGAGCGCGCCACTGTTGCTGACGATGGTCCCGTTGCCGGGGAGACCCTGGAGTCCTTGCTGCCGCCTGGGGATGCTCTCGCTCCGCTCACGGCATCCACCGGACGGAGGGTGGGCCGGACGACAGCGGATGACCTCGCCGCCCGCGCTCACGGTCTCCGGCTCGCTGACGACGTTCTCGCCGGGGGCGACCTGATCGAGCCGGCGTTCCGGGAGCTGAACTCTGCCGTTCGCGTGCTCCGGGAATCGGCACACAGCGACGTCATACACCGGGAGCTTCTTCGGGCCGTTGGAGAACTCGCCCAGATCGCGGGGTGGGTTGCCAGTGATGCGGCGGACTCACGAGCGGAACCGACCTACCGGCTGGGGGTGGACGCAGCACGGGAAGCCGGAGACGCGCCGCTTGCGGCGCAGCTTGCGGGATCGTTGGCCTATCACTGGACGAACAATGGCCGTGTCGCCGACGGTGTGGCGCTCTCGGACGCGGCTGTTCTGGAAGCCGGACCAGAGGCTCCGGGGAAAACGCGTGCGTTGTTCCACGACCGGGTCGCCTGGGCACACAGCCAGGCCGGCGACGCACAGGCCGCCATGCGGGCATTGGGGGATGCCCACGAGGCGTTGGGTGAGGATGCCGACGACGCGCCGGACTGGGCCTACTGGGTGACGGAGGACGAGCTGCGCGTCATGGATGCGCGCGTGTACACCGAACTCCGGCGTCCTCTCCGGGCTGTCCCGCTGCTCACGGACGTACTTCGGGAGTATCCGGCGACAGCTCTTCGTGAGCGTGCCCTGTACGAATCCTGGCTGGCCGTGGCCTACGCGGATGCGAACGAACCGGAGCACGCCGCCCATATAGCTGGCCGGGTTATCGCTCTGTCGGGAGATGTGGCGAGTGCGCGAGCCTCCGAACGTGTCCGTGTCGTGTTGTCGCGGCTCGCGGCTTTCCGGGAGGTGCCGGAAGTGCGAGACCTGCTGGACTCTCTTCGCTGAACGCGAGCCGCGGGCGACCACGGTGCGACGGGCCGGACCGCCTGACAAGCCTCCTTGCTCGCGGCGGTGGCGAACAGACCTCTCGGGGAGGGCGCCCAGCCCGGGGCATTGGGTGGGCGCCCGTCGCACGCGCTGTATCACGGCGCTCGTTCGGCCCGGTCGTGTTATCCGGGTTGCCCGGGTTACTCGGAGAGGTCGAACACGCCCACCGCGTCGTAGGCGTGCCAGGAGCCCGCGGTCTTGTGGATGGTGACGGTGTTCTCCCCGCTGGTGAAGTGGCGGGCGGGCAGGGTCACCTCCTCGAAGGAGGGTTTCAGGGCGGTGTCCGGAACGGTGGCGTCACCCTCCAGGGAACCGCGGGTGGCCCCGCCGTGGAACTCGATCTCGGCGGCGTCCGCACCGTTGACGCTGACCGTCGCTGTGCCGGGTTTGGTGGCGTGCGTGTCGATGAGCCAGAGTGCCAGCCCCGGGTCGGCGGACGGCGCCGATTCCAGCGGGAAGCGCAGCCGGAAGGTGTGTCCGGCCGGTGAGCTCCAGGCGTCCTGCGGCCCGGGGTGCAGGTAGCTCCAGTCCGTTCCCGCGTTGTCGTCCGGGTAGCGGAAGTCCACACCGTTCGGGAACGTGGCGTCGAACCGCTCGTACCCGTCGGGTGCGAGGGCGAGCTCCAGGCTGGCGGAGTCGAACTCGCCCACCTGTGCCAGGGGGCGCCCCCGGACCACGATCGACTCGGCCGACGTCGCCCGCACCGGTACCGAGGGCCCGCTGCGGCGTCCCGCGTCGTCGACGGTGACGAGCCGGTAGTAGCGGGTCTGGGCGCGCGGTCCGAGCGTGTCGTGGGTGAAGCGTCCGTAGACCGTCTTGCCGAGGAGCGTCTCCTCGGAGATCTCCACGTCCGGGGACGTGGAGGCGTGCACCGCGACGTGGTCCACCAGCGGGGTCCAGGCGGGAAGGTTCCAGTTGAGGTCGATCGCGCTGACCCGGCCCTCGGCGGACAGGGCCGTGACGGGATGGGGACGCTTGCTCACGGTTGGCCTCCGCTCTCCCGGTCGAGGCCGGGTCTGCCGGCTTCGGTGACGAACCGGGCCGCCGTGCTGACGGTTCCGGTGTCGTCCGCCTCGATCTGGTCGATCACGTTGAAGTCCGAGGTCACCTCGGTGGGAGTGATCCGCGCCTGCAGGTACCCGCGGTTGGCGTTGTACAGCTTGACGTGCGGGTTGGCCAGCCACATGTCGGTGAGTTCGTCCCGGTCGGAGCCGTTGCCGTTGGAGGCCACCGAGGTGCACATCAGTTCGGTGCCGATCGTAGCGGAGTCCGGGTCGGTGAAGTCCCTCTTGAGCTCCGCGGCGGAATGGCGGTGGATGTCCCCGGTGAACACGAGCGGGTTGGAGACGTCGTGCCGGGTGAGGGTGTCGAACAGCCGCTCGCGGTTGGCGGTGAACCCGTCCCAGGAGTCCATGCTGAACATCTCCCCGGAGCCGGGGTCGCGGTCGATACGCGCGAGGGTGACCTGCTGGGCGAGGATGTTCCACGTGGTGTCGCTGGACCGCAGTCCCCGGTACAGCCACCGCTCCTGGCGCGATCCCAGGATGGACCGGTTCGGGTCGGTGTGCTCGCCTCCGGGCTCTCCGCCGTCGGAGGGGACGTCGTCGCGGTACTGGCGCGTGTCCAGCACGTTGAACTCGGCGAGGTTCCCGTAGCGCACCCGCCGGTAGATCCGCATGTCGGCCCCGTCGGGCAGGGCATCGGACCCCAGCGGCTGGTTCTCGTACCAGGCGCGGTAGGCGACGGCGCGGCGACGCTGGAAGTCGGCCGGACTGGCCCCGTACCGCGAGTTCAGGTCGGCGTAGTTGTTCTCCACCTCGTGGTCGTCGGTGGTGACGAGCCAGGGGGCGTTCGCGTGGGCGGCCTGCAGGTTGGCGTCGCTCTTGGTGAGGGAGTAGCGCAGCCGGTACTGCTCCAGGGTGGTGGTCTCCGCCGCGTGGGCCGGGCCGAGATCGCCGACCCCGCCCCGGTACAGGTTCGCGTCGGTGATGCCGTACTCGTAGATGTAGTCGCCGAGGAACAGCACCAGGTCCAGGTCCTGGTCGGCCATGTGGCGGTAGGCGGTGTAGTGGCCGTGGTACCAGGCCTGGCAGGAGACCGAGGCCAGGGTGAGGGAGTCGACCCGGGCTGTTGTAGCCGGTGCGGTCTTGGTGCGGCCGACGGGGCTGATCTCGGTTCCGACGCGGAAGCGGTAGAAGTACTCCCGGCCCGGTTCGAGCCCGGTGACCTCGGGGTGGACGGAGTGGGCGAGTTCGGCCGAGGCGACGGACCGGCCGCGTTTGACGACGTCGCGGAACCGTTCGTCCGTGGCGACCTCGTACTCCACGGTGTAGTTCTCGTCCGGCATGCCGCCGTGGCCGTCCTCGGCCAGTGGTTTCGGCGCCAGCCGGGTCCAGAGGACGACGCCGTCGGGGGCGGGTTCGCCGGAGGCGACGCCGAGACCGAACGGGTCGGCCGGAGGGTTGCTACTGGTGGGGGCGGCGTGTGTGGGGGCCTCGATGCCGAAGGCGAAGGCCGCGGCGCTGATTCCGGTGAGTGTGAGGAACGTTCGTCGACTGGGGGTGTGCGGGCCGTTCTTCGGGGCCATGCGTCGCTTCCCATCCACTCGTCACGGGGAACACTGCCGGGCGATCCTCGCGGAGCCCGTTGTCCGTCGCGTTAACCGTGCTTCTAGCGGCACCGACTCTGGGCTGAAGTCTCGGGGGCACACCGTTCTCACTCAACGCTGTGCGTTGGTGACTATACGGAATGGACGCAGTGGGGCGACACCACGTGGCGGGTGTGAGCGTGTCGTCCGATACGGCCGGTGCGGCGGGGAAGCCGCGGTGGGAACCTTCCGCGCGCGGTCGTTTCGGTGCCGGGATGACGGGCGGCCGGCCTCCGTCCCCCGGCGCGAGGGTCGGCGCGGGTCCGCTATTTCCCCGCTGTTCCGGTGTCCCCGGCCAGGCCGTGGTAGAGGAGGTCGAGGGCGCGCTGCATGCGTTCGTTCAGGTCGACGGCCTCGGGGACGACGGTCCACACGAGGAAGGCGCCGTCGAAGAGTTCCACGAGGGTGCGCGCCGTGCGCGCGGTGTCGGTGATCCGGAACTCGCCGTGCGCGTTGCCCTGCTCCAGCAGTGTGGCCAGGGCGTCGGCCCACTGGGCGTAGTACCGCTCGAGGGACTCGCGCACGCGCTCCTGCCGGGGAGCCAGGGCGTAGAACTCGACGGCGAGCGGGCCGAGGTGGCGGTGCTCCTCGAGCAGGGGGGCATAGGAGCTGAGGTAGCCGCGCAGTCTCTCCGCCACCGTGCCGGGCGCCTCCAGGAGCTCGACCAGTCCGGTGTGGGCCCGGGTGAGGAACGCTTCCACCAGTGCGAAGACGATCTCGTCCTTGCTCGGGAAGTACCAGTAGACGGTCCCTTTGCTCACCCCGGCCGCGGCGGCGATGTCGTCGATGCGGGAGCGGTGGATCCCGTGCTCGGCGAAGACGTCGCTGGCCGCGGTGAGGATCTGGTCCCGACGTTCGGCTGGTGCCTGCTGCACCTGGGGCCTCCCTTGGCGTCTGTTCGCTTCTTGCGCGCCTGTTGACTGACTGACTGGTCAGTCTATTATAGGGAACGGACGCTCGACCGGACAGTCAGTCAGTTCTGGAGGTGGGAAGAGCGACCATGGCCGCCAAACGACGACCGCGCACCCCCGACGGGAGCGCGACAGCCACCGGAGAGCCCGAACCGCGCGGACCCGCGATCGACGTCGCCGACCTGGTCAAGACGTTCGGCTCCACCCGGGCGCTGGACGGGCTCGACCTCACCGTCCAGCGGGGGGAGGTGCACGGTTTCCTCGGTCCCAACGGCGCGGGGAAGTCCACGACCATCCGGATACTGCTGGGCATGCTGCGCGGGGACAGCGGGACCGCCCGCATGCTGGGCGGAGATCCGTGGCGGGAGGCCACCCGGTTGCACCGCCGGCTCGCCTACGTTCCGGGGGACGTGGCGCTGTGGCCCGCCCTCTCCGGGGGTGAGGTGATCGACCTGCTCGGCCGCCTGCGCGGCGGACTCGACCCCGGCCGGCGGGCGGAACTGCTGGAACGCTTCGAGCTCGACCCGCGCAAGAAATGCCGCGCCTACTCCAAGGGAAACCGCCAGAAAGTGGCGCTGGTGGCCGCGTTCGCCTCCGACGTGGAACTGATGATCCTCGACGAGCCCACAGCGGGGCTGGACCCGTTGATGGAGAGCGTCTTCCAGGAGTGCGTCCGCGAGGTCCGGGCGCGGGGGCGAACGGTGCTGCTCTCCAGCCACATCCTCGCCGAGGTGGAGGCGCTGTGCGACCGGGTCAGCATCATCAAGGCGGGCCGCAGCGTGCGGAGCGGGACGCTGGACGACCTGCGGCAGCTGACACGCACCACGGTGACCGCGGAGACCGCCACCCGCGCCGACCGTATCGGCGAGCTGGACGGGGCGCACCAGCCGCGGTTCCACAACGGCAGAGTCAGCGTGGACGTGGACTCCCAGGCGCTCGACCCCGTCATCGCCTACCTGTCCAGCCTGGGAATCCGTTCGTTGGACAGCCACCCGCCGACGTTGGAGGAGCTGTTCATGCGCCACTACGGCGAGGACGTGCACGCCGGGTCGGAAGAGGCCCGGTAATGCTGCGGGGGAGCCTCACCGGTACCGGCGCGATGGTCCGGCTGATCCTGCGGCGCGACCGGTGGCGGCTGCCGGTCTGGCTGCTGGCGATCGTCGGGCTCGTCTACGCCTCGGCCAGCGCCGCCCAGGGGCTGTACTCCACTCCGGAGGAGCTCCGCGTCTACGCGCGGACCGTGGAGTCGAGCCCGGCCGCGATCATCATGAGCGGACCGCCCGTGGCGCTCGAGACCACCGGCGGCGTCGCCGTGTTCGAGGTCAACTTCGTCGCCATGATCGCCGTGGCGCTGATGGCGATCTTCGCGACCGTCCGCCACACCCGCGCGGAGGAGGAGGCCGGACGAACCGAGCTGCTGCGGGCGGCCGTGCTGGGGCACCTGGCACCGAGCGCCGCCACCGCCGTCGTGGTGTCGGCGGCATCGCTCCTGGCCGGGGCCGGGGTCGCGGCCTCGTTCCTCGCCCTGGACCTCGACGTGGCGGGGGCCCTGGTGTACGGTGCCTCGCTCGCCGCCCTCGGTGTCGTGTTCACCTTCGTCGCGCTGGTGGCAGCCCAGGTCACGGAGCACAGCCGCGCGGCGTTGGGCCTGTCGGCGGCGGTGCTGGCCGGCAGCTACGTGCTGCGGGGCGCGGGCGACGTCGGTGATGGCACGCTGAGCTGGCTGTCCCCGATCGGGTGGGTGCAGGCCTCCCACGCCTTCGACGACGACCGCTGGTGGCCGCTGACCCTGGCGCTCGCTGCGAGCGCCGTCCTCGGGTGGCTGAGTGTCGTGCTGGTGCACCACCGCGATCTCGGAGCCGGGATGCTCGCGTCCCGACCCGGACCGGCGCGGGCCTCCCGCGGTCTGCGCGGGATGGTGGGCTTCGCCGCCCGGATGCAGCGCGGTTCGGCGCTGGGCTGGGGCATCGGAGTGTTCCTGCTGGGGGCGGCCCTCGGCTCACTGGGCCAGGAGGTCACCGACATGGCCGAGGAGAGCCCCGAGTTCACCGAGATCCTGGCGAACGGGGACAGCCGGGATCTCGTGGACTCCTTCTTCGCCACCGTCCTGCGGCTGCAGGCGCTGCTGGCGTCCGGGTTCCTCGTGAGCTCCGTGCTGCGGCTGCGCGGGGCGGAGAGGTCCGGCCGGGCGGAACTGCTGCTCACCACCGGCCAGTCGCGCTCGCGGTGGGTGGGGTCGTGGCTGCTGGTGGCCGGTGTCGCCACCGCTGCCGTCGTCGCCGCCGGCGGTCTCGGCGCCGGACTCGCCCACGGCGCGGCCACCGGTGATCCCGACCAGGTGATGCGGCTCCTCGGAGCCTGCCTGGCCTACCTTCCCGCCACCCTGCTCCTCGGCGGTCTCGCGGCCCTGCTGTTCGGGACGGTTCCGCGGCTGGCGTTCGTCGCGTGGGCGGCACTGGCGGGATGCTTCGTGGCCGGATGGCTCGGCGACCTGCTCGAGCTGCCCGAGTGGATCGTCGACCTCTCGCCGTTCGCCCACATGCCCCGGTTGCCCGCGGCCGAACCGGAGTGGACACCGATCGCGGCGGTGTCCGTGCTCGCCCTCGTTCTCGGGAGCCTCACCTTTGCCGGACTGCGCCGCCGCGACCTCGGTTGAGCGCCTCGTCCGCGCCCGGCTCCGGTACCGGGTCGCGGCGGGGCGCCGCCACCGGACTCCCGCGGAGCCCGCGGCTGCTGGGTTCAGGGCAGCGGGGCCGCCTCCCCCTCTCCCAGAGTGCTGTCCTCACTGGGCTGGCTGGTTGGAGCGTTCGACGCGCCCCTGCGTTCGAGCGCGGCGAGCACGCCCACGAGGGCGAGCCCGAGCAGGGCCAGCAGCGCCCCGACGGCGTTGGGGGCGAGCAGTCCGAACCCGGCGCTGAGGACGGCACCGCCGAGGGCGGACCCCAGCGCGTTGGCGACGTTGAACGCCGAGTGCATGCCGGAGGAGGCCAGGCTCGGCGCCTCCCGGGCCTTGTCCAGGATCATCGTCTGGATACAGGCGATCGCGACGAAACCGGTGACGCCGATCAGGAACACGTTCACCACGGCCAGCGGTTTGCTGTGCGCGGTGACCAGGAACAGCGCCATCATCGCGGACAGTGCCGGCAGGGACAGGGCGAGGGAGCGCATGGGGGAGCGGTCGGCGAGCCTGCCGCCGAGCAGGGTGCCGGCGGTCATCCCGAGGCCGAACACCGCGAGCATGACCGTCACCAGCAGCGGACGGAACCCGGTGACGTCGCTGAGCATGGGGTTGATGTAGGTGTAGAACGCGAACGTCCCCCCGAAACCGAAGACGACGATCGCGAACGCCGCCCACACCTGGGGGCGGCGGAACACGCGCAGCTCGCCGCGCAGCGACGCCTGCCCGGCGTCGTGTTCCTGTCGGGGAACGAGCGCCCAGATGCTGGCCACGGTGGCGGCGCCGATGAGGGCGACCACGGCGAACGTCCAGCGCCACCCGAGCTGCTGCGCCAGCAGGGTCCCGACGGGAACCCCGCCGATGTTGGCCAGGGTGAGCCCCAGCAGGACCCGGGCGACGGCGCGGCCGCGCTTGTGCCGGGGGACGAGGTCGGCGGCGACGACCGCCCCGATCCCCAGGAAGGCGCCGTGCGGGAGGCCGGTGAGGACGCGTGCCGCGACCAGGGTGCCGAAGTCGGGGGCGGCGACGGTGAGCAGGCTGCCGAGGGTGAACATCCCCATCATGGCGAGCAGCATGGTCTTGCGGGACAGGCGGGCGCCGGCGGCCGCCAGCAGCGGAGCGCCGACGACGACCCCCAGCGCGTAGCTGGAGACGAGGGTGCCCGCCGTGGCGGTGGAGACGCCCATGTCCGCGGCGACGTTCGGCAGTACCCCCATCGCGACGAACTCGGTGGTGCCGATGCCGAAGGAACCGAGGGTCAGCGCCAGGATGGCGATGGGCAAAACGGGGTCCTTTCCTACGGTTCGTTCCGGAGGCCGGGAGGACGGGCAAGACCCGTCGGGACGCGGAACACGACAACGGGAAACGCCGCGGGGATGCTTCCCGGGTGCGTCCATGAGACGGGTCACGGCGCCGCGCGGGTTGCCGGGGGAACCCTCGGAAAGGTCGTGGCGGGTTTCCCGCGCTCCGGGGAACCCGCCACGGCGGCGGTGGTCTCAGGCGGGCACGGGGACGTCCGTGGCCGCGGGGTAGTCGATGTAGCCGCGGGTGCCGCTCGTGTAGTGGTAGTTCTTCTCCCGGATCGCCGTCCACGGCGTGCCGGTGCGGATGCGTTCCACCAGGTCGGGGTTGGAGATGTAGGGGCGGCCGAAGGACACCAGGTCGGCGCCCTTCTCCCGGAGGAGGCGCTCCGCGGACTCCTGGCTGGTCTCCCGGGGGTGTTCCCCGGTGTTGCCGACGAGGGTGGTGCTCCAGCGCGGGCGCAGGTCATCCAGGGCCGGGTAGTGGGGGTCGTCGGTCAGGTGCAGGTAGGCCAGGCCCAGCGGGTCCAGCGCGTCGAGCACCGCGCGGTACACCGGTGCCGGGTCGGACTCCGACATCTCGAACTGGGTGTTTCCGGGGGAGAGCCGCAGCCCGGTCCGGTGGGCCCCGACCGCCTCGGCGACCGCTTCGGTCACCTCGATGACGAACCGGGCCCGGTCGCGCGGGGTCCGACCGTAGCGGTCGGTGCGCTGGTTGGTGTTGTCGGCGAGGAACTGGTGCGGGAGGTAGCTGTTGGCGCCGTGGATCTCGACCCCGTCGAACCCGGCGCGGACGGCGTTGCGCGCGGCCTCCTGGTACTCGGCGAGGGTGGACTCGATGTCGCCGGTGGTCATCGCGCGCGGTGTTACCGGGGTGACCTTGCCGTCCAGGGTGTGCAGCGGGACGGTCTGCGGAACGGGGGAGGGGGCCTCGGGAACGCCGCCGTCCAGCCGGTTGGCCGGGTGCCCGTTGCGTCCGGCGTGCATGATCTGGGCGAAGACCGGGCCGCCGCTGCTGTTGGGGGCATCGCGTACCGCCGCGAGTACCCGGGACCATCCGGCGACCTGTTCCTCGGTGAACAGTCCGGGTTCGGTGAGGTACTGCTGGCCGCGCACGCTGGGCGCGATGCCCTCAGTCACGATCAGTCCCGCACTGGCGCGCTGGGAGTAGTAGGTGGCCATGATGTCCTGCGGGATGCCGTTGGTGTCGGCCCGCAGCCGTGTCATCGGCGCCATGGCGACGCGGTTCGGGGTCCGCAGCTCTGCCGCGGAGTGGGGGGACAGCAGGGGGCTGGTGAGTGCGCTGTTGTTCGTCATGGTCAGAACCGTAGAATCTGACATCGGTGTCAGAATCAACCCGTGAGGCGGGAGTGTGGGAGAGGCCACATGCGTATCGGTGAGTTGGCGCGGCGTACCGGGGTCAGCGAGCGCTCGCTGCGTTACTACGAGCAGCAGGGGCTGGTCAGCTCCGAGCGGACGGCGGGAGGCCACCGGGAGTTCGGCGAGGAGACGGTGGAGACCGTGGAGCGCATCCAGTGCCTGTTCGCGGCCGGACTGTGCAGCTCCACCATCGTCCACCTGCTGCCGTGTATGCGGGACCGGGAACAGGGTCTTCCGGCTCCGGACCTGGTGGGCAACCTGGAGGCCGAACGGGACCGCATCGACGGGATGATGGACCGGCTGGTGACCTCGCGCCGTCTCCTGGACGAGTTGATCACCGAGAGCTCCGCTCATCCGGACAGCGCGTGAGCCGGTAAACCGGGGTGCCGCGCCGGCCCGGGTTCTGCGGGCGCGGATGGCCGCCGATCCTTGGGGAGAGCGGCTAGGCTCGCGGGTACCGATACGCAGCAAGGAGATGCGCAAGTGAATCCAGACAACGGCATGGACATGCAGGCGCTGCTGCAACAGGCACAGCAGATGCAGCAGCAGCTCATGGAAGCCCAGCAGCAGCTCGACGACACCACGGTGGAGGGCACCGCCGGCGGTGGGCTGGTGAAGGTCACGGTCAACGGCCGCGGGACGGTGAACGACATCACGATCGATCCCGCCGCTGTGGACACGAGCGAGGCGAGCGAGACCGCCCAGAACATCTCGGACCTGGTGCTCGCGGCGATCCGCGACGCCGAGTCCTCGGTGGAGGAACTGCAGCAGGAGAAGATGGGCCCCCTGGCAGAGGGGCTCGGCGGGGGAGGAATGCCGGGTATGCCCGGCGGCGGTATGCCCGGCCTCTCCGGGACCTGACCGCTTCCCCGTCCGCGCGACCGAGGGCGGGTCGGCCGCCCCCGCCCGTCGGTGCGGGCTCATCCCGGTGTGTTCTGCGCGGAGATGTCGGAGATCCGTCCGTTCGGGTCGAAGGTGGTGCGTACCGTGCAGTCGGGACGGCTGGCGTAGCGGGTGCCGTCGTTGGCCGCCGCCACGTCGAAACCGTGCCGGCGGAGGTAGCCGTCCACGGTGGCGCTGTGGTTGTGCGGGAAGACCTCGGTCCCCTGCATGAGCCGACGCGGGAGGGTCGCCAGGTCGAAGGCGGGGCGCGGCAGGGCATCGTCGATGACCAGCATGGCGTAGTGGGCCCCGGTGTCGGTGGGAACGGTGGCGTAGCCGTAGCCGTACAGCATCCCGGTGACGGCGAGGAGCAGCCGTTCGGCGGCCGTTCCGGCGTCGGCGAACTCGGTCAGCTCCAGTCGCGGGGTGGCGAGTTCGGGTATCCCCTTCTCACCGAAGTCGTACAGTATGCGTGCGGCCGAGAGGCGGGACGAACCGGGCGGGTGCATGTGCTCGTTGGCCCAGGCCCACACCCAGCTTCCATCGGTGCCCAGCGTTCCCAGGGGCGCGACCCGCACGGTGGTTCCGCCCTGGCGGAACAGCCCCTCCTCGACGTCGACGCTCCAGTCGGCGGGCGGATGGTGGGCGTTGTACAGCTCGAGCTGCTCCAGCGTCCACGCCGCGTACATCGCGCCGAAGTACTCCAGGTGCGCGCTGAACCACTGGCGCGGTTCGGGAGAGGGGACGTTCACGTCGGTGTCCTTTCGCCTGATGTCGGTGGTGCCGGGTTTGCTCGGACGCCGCCCGGTCCCGGGCCGTTCCCGGACACGTGCCCGCGCGGGCGCGGTGGCGGCACCGCGCGACGGGTTGGGCTACGGTGGTAGGCAAGCTGGTGACGCGTGTAGGTGGGCGATGTACGAGGGTGCGGTTCAGAATCTGGTGGACGAGCTCGGGCGGCTTCCCGGGGTCGGGCCGAAAAGCGCGCAGCGTATCGCGTTCCACCTGTTGTCGGCCGAGGAGGCCGACGTGAAACGGCTCGCCAACGCCCTTGTGGAGATCAAGGAGCGGGTGCGGTTCTGCTCCGTGTGCGGCAACGTCTCCGAGGAGTCCGAGTGCGCGATCTGCCGGGACGAGCGCCGGGACGGTTCGGTCATCTGCGTGGTGGAGGAGTCCAAGGACGTCGTCGCGATCGAACGGACGCGTGAATTCCGCGGCAGGTACCATGTACTCGGCGGTTCGATCAGTCCGATCGAGGGCGTTGGCCCGGATGACCTGCGGGTCAAGGAGCTGATGTCGCGGCTGTCCGACGGGGAGGTCACCGAGCTGATCCTCGCCACCGACCCCAACCTGGAGGGCGAGGCCACCGCCACCTACATCGCCCGAACCGTCAAACCCATGGGGGTGAAAGTCACTCGGCCGGCCAGTGGCCTGCCCGTGGGCGGGGACCTCGAGTACGCGGACGAGGTGACGCTGGGCCGGGCGTTCGAGGGACGCCGCAGCGTGGAGTTCTAGGCGGCACCGCAGCAAGCGGGCACGGCCGCCGTCCGGGCGTCTTCGCCGTAGCGCCACCGTCACCCCGCCGCCCGATTCGCGGTGGTTTCGGCAGGTGGGAAGGCGTCCGGGTGTACCCGACGGCTACACTTCAGTTGATTATCGTGATCCCAAATATCCAGGAGCGTCGACCGTGGCTTTGATCGTGCAGAAGTACGGTGGGTCTTCCGTCGCTGACGCGGAGGCCATCAAGCGGGTAGCCCAGCGGATCGTCGCCCAGAAAAAAGCGGGATATGACGTGGTCGTCGTGGTCTCGGCCATGGGCGACACCACCGACGAGCTTTTCGACCTCGCCGAGCAGGTCTCGCCCCTGCCCCCCGGGCGCGAGATGGACATGCTGGTCACGGCGGGTGAGCGCATGTCCATGGCCCTGGTAGCGATGGCGATCGGGAACCTCGGCTACGAGGCACTGTCCTTCACCGGTTCACAGGCCGGTGTCATCACGACATCGGCGCACGGCAACGCCAAGATCATCGATGTCACCCCGGGACGGATCCAGGACGCTCTCAGCGAGGGCTCGATCTGCATCGTCGCCGGATTCCAGGGCGTCTCCCAGGACAACAAGGACATCACCACGTTGGGCCGCGGCGGTTCCGACACCACCGCCGTCGCGCTCGCGGCGGCGCTGGACGCCGACGCGTGCGAGATCTACAGCGACGTCGACGGGGTGTTCACCTCGGACCCGCGGATCGTGCCGTCCGCCCGCCGTATCCCGCGCATCTCCTACGAGGAGATGCTGGAACTGGCGGCCAGCGGCTCCAAGATCCTGCACCTGCGCTGTGTCGAGTACGCGCGGCGGTACAACGTCCCGATCCACGTCCGTTCGTCGTTCAGTCAGAAACCCGGTACCTGGGTCGTTTCGGAAGTTGAGGAAACCGAAGGCATGGAACAACCGATCATCTCCGGTGTCGCGCACGACCGGAGCGAGGCCAAGGTCACCGTCGTGGGTGTGCCGGACAAGGTCGGTGAGGCCGCGGCCCTGTTCAACGCGCTCGCCGAGGCCGGTATCAACATCGACATGATCGTGCAGAACGTGTCGGCGGCCTCCACCGCACGCACCGACATCTCGTTCACGGTGCCCTCGGACTACGGCCAGACCGCGCTGGCGGCGCTGAAGAAGGTGCAGCCGGAGGTCGGGTTCGACTCGCTGCGCTACGACGACCAGATCGGCAAGGTCTCCCTGGTCGGTGCCGGAATGCGGTCGTATCCCGGCGTCACCTCCCGGTTCTTCGACGCCGTCGCCAGTTCCGGGACCAACATCGAGATGATCTCCACCTCGGAGATCCGCATCTCCGTCGTCGTGGAACAGGACCAGGTCGACGCGGCCGTCGCCGCCGCGCATTCGGAGTTCCGGCTCGACGCTGACCAGGTCGAGGCTGTTGTTTATGGAGGTACCGGCCGATGAGCACCCGACTCCCCACCCTCGCCGTCGTCGGCGCGACCGGCGCTGTCGGCTCCGTCATGCTCGACATCCTCTCCACCCGGGAGAACGTGTGGGGCGAGATCCGGCTCGTGGCCTCGCCGCGTTCCGCCGGTAAGCGCCTCACCGTCCGCGGGGAGGAGGTCGAGGTCCAGCCGCTGTCCCCGGAGGTGTTCGACGGGGTCGACGTGGCGATGTTCGACGTTCCCGACGAGGTGTCCAAGGAGTGGGCGCCGGTCGCGGTCGAGCGCGGCGCGGTGGCGGTGGACAACTCCGGCGCCTACCGGATGGATGCCGGAGTCCCGCTGGTGGTCCCGGAGGTCAACGCCGCCCAGACGCGCGACCGCCCCAAGGGCATCGTCAGCAACCCGAACTGCACCACCCTGTCCATGATCGTCGCGCTGGGCGCGCTGCACGGTGCCTACGGGCTGACCGATCTCGTGGTGGCTTCCTACCAGGCGGCCTCGGGCTCCGGCCAGGAGGGCATCGACACGCTGCACGACCAGACCGAGAAGGTCGCCACCGACCGCACGCTGGGCAGCCGCGCCGGTGATGTGCGCGCCGCGGTGGGTGATCTGGGTCCGTACCCCGCGCCGCTGGCGCTGAACGTCGTGCCGTGGGCGGGCTCGCTCAAGGAGGACGGCCACTCCTCCGAGGAGATGAAGGTCCGCAACGAGTCCCGCAAGATCCTGGGGCACAGCGAGCTGCGCGTGTCGGCGACCTGCGTGCGGGTTCCGGTGGTGACGACGCACTCGCTGGCGGTGCACGCCACCTTCGACCGGGAGGTGCGGGCCGGGGAGGCCCGTGAGCTGCTCGCCTCCGCCCCCGGCGTGGTGGTGCAGGACGACCCGGCCGGCAGCGAGTTCCCCACGCCGATCGACGTCGTGGGAACCGACCCCACGTGGGTGGGGCGCATCCGCCGTTCGGTGGACGACCCCCGCTCGCTCGACCTGTTCCTGTGCGGCGACAACCTGCGCAAGGGCGCCGCGCTGAACACCGCCCAGATCGCCGAGGTGATCGCCGGCGAGTTCACCGGGTGACGGTTCTCCGGAAGCGGTGAGAAGCCGCCGGTGGTCCGGTGCGGACGGTGGTGTCCGCACCGGACCACGTTCGTCGGCAGGGGCGGAGATCCCGTGGTGACCGTTCCGCCGGCCCCACGTACCTCTACACCCCGCCGGGCCGGGGTTCCGAGGAGCGTTGCCCCTGGTGTTGCGGCTCCGGGCGGGAACCGGCACGTGACGGCCGCGGCCCGCGGTTCGTGTGGACGATCGCGGCGCCGGTGAGCGGCACGAGTGCCGCCGCGGCGATGCTGATCCAGGAGACCGCCGCGGCCAGGGGGATCCAGATGGTCAGGAGGCCGACCGCGACCGCCGGTCCGCCGGCGCCGGCGTAGAAGGCGAGGTACAGCGCGGAGTTGATCGCCGCGCGTTTGCCCGCCGGCGCGGCCGCGTCGATGACGGCCGCGGCGCCGCCGTACGCCAGCCCGTGCCCCGTCCCGGCCGCCACGGCCGCGATCACGGTGACGGGAACCGAGCCGACACCGGTGAACGCCAGGATGGCGAGGCTGACCGTGAGAGCGCCGAGCCCGGCGAGCTGCGTGTTGCGCGTGCCGTAGCGGGCCACGAGGAGTTGGGACAGCACGGAACAGGCCAGTACGGCGCCGAGGATCCCGCCGATGGCCGCCAGGTTGCTGATCTGGGCGCCCCGGCTGAGCACCGACGGGATGACCGCCAGGAACAGGCCGGCGACGGTCCAGGCGAGGAAGCCGGTGGCCGCGGCGGCGGTGAACAGCAGCCGCATGCCGGCCGGTATGTGCGGTCGCGTGGGCCTCCAGCGACGCGAGCGCGCGGTGGGCGCCGGCAGGGCGGACACGAGACGCCACCCGGCCGCGAGCAGAGCCAGGTGCACCAGGTACGGCAGCACCTGCGGCGCAGGCGCGTACTGTGCCAGGAGGCCGGCGGCGACCGGTCCCGCGGCGGTTCCGGCCACGAACGCCATGCTGGCCAGTACCGACCCCCGCCCCCGGTTCCCTCCGGCAGCGTGCTCCGTGATCAACGCGGTCGCCGCCCCCGTGGCCGCACCCAGCGCCAGCCCCTGCGCGGCGCGGCCGGCCAGCAGCCATGCCGGCCCCTGGGCGAGTGCGAAGCAACCCGAGGCGAGAGCGGCCACCACCACACTGACCCGCAGTACCGCCCGGGGCCCGAACGAGTCCGAGGCCGGGCCGAACAGCAGCAGTATGGGCGCGCTGACCAGCACGAACATCGCGTAGACCAGGGTCATCGTCAGGTCACTGAACCCGAAAGCGTGCTGGTACTCCGGATACAGCGGACTGGGCAGGTACGCCCCGGCCGTGAGCACCACCAACAGGTACACAGCCGTGTACACCTCGCGCGTGTGACCACGGGGCCGGCGCGTGGACCGGCGGCTGTGGGGAGCAGCGGCGTAGCCTTCGTCAGAGAACCTTTTGAGTAGCACACCCCCAGCGTGGAGCTCATCAAACCTGAAGAGAAGCAAACGTTCATGCACGAAACCGTGCAAAATGGTTGCATGATCGATCCGAAGCTCCGCGTGCTGCAGATGGTGCACCACCACGGCACGGTCACCGCCGCGGCGGAGGCGCTGCACTACACGCCCTCCGCGGTCTCCCACCAGTTGCGCCAGTTGGCGGCCGAACTCGGCGTCGAGCTGATGACCCAGTCCGGCCGGGGCATCCGGCTGACCGCCGCGGCGGCCACCGTGCTCCGCCACGCCGACGCGCTGTACGCCCAGGCCGAACGCGCTCACGCCGAGCTGGCGGCCGCCACGGACGAACCCGGCGGCTCCTTCACGCTGTGCGGCTTCTCCACGGCCGCCACGCACCTACTGCCCCCGGCCGCGGCGACCCTGCGGGACCACTACCCGCACCTGTCCGTGCGGGTCATCGAAGCCGAGCCCGCCCGCTGCTTCGACCTGCTGCTGGCCGGCGACGCCGACCTCGCGCTGCTGATCGCCACCGCCGACACCCCGCCCACCTCGGACACCCGCTTCGAGCAGCACCCTCTCCTGGACGACCCCCTCGACCTGGTCGTGCCCAGCCAGCACCCCCTGACCGCCCGTTCCACGGTCACCCTCGCCGACGCCGCCAACGAGCCGTGGATCCTGGGAAGCCCCGGAAGCACCTACCACCACCTGGTGCGCACGGCCTGCGCGGCCGCCGGGTTCACCCCCGACATCGCCCACTACGCCGACGAGTGGGACACCGGTACCGCCCTGGTCGCCCACGACTTCGGCATCATCCTCGTGCCCCGGCTCGCCCGGCTCCACGAGAGCTGGCCCGTCGCGCGCATCCCCCTGCACGGCGACCCCGCGCCCGTCCGCCGCATCATCGCCGCCACCCGCCTCGGCAGCCGCGAGCACCCGGTTGTCACGGCCGCCCTGAACACCATCACCACCACCGCCACCGCACTGGACCCCTCACCCCGGCACCCCGGGGATTAGGTGTACTGACCACAGAGGTTGAGTACAGCCCGGACTGGGCTTGACAACAAGAGAGGGCCTCCGACATAGGTGTGAATCGACCAAGACCAACACCTGACGTAGGTCAGGGAGTGGGGTGCCTCGTGTTTTCCGGACAGAGTGCCAATACGATGGTTCTGAAAGGAAACGAGGGAAGCATTGGGCAAGGCAAACGCATATTCGCCGGAGTTCCGTGATGAAGCGGTGAAACATGTCATCGAGAGCCAACGCTCTATCAACCGGGTTGCCAACGAGCTCGGGATCAGCTCGGAAACACTACGGAACTGGGTGCGCAAATACAGGAAAGAAACTCCCGACGATGCACCGTCACTGGATACGACCGAGCGGGCCCGGCTGCGTGAACTGGAACGACTCAACCGCGAGAAGGACATGGAGATCGCTTTTTTGAAAAAAGCGGCCGCGTACTTCGCGAAGGATCGTCCGTAAGCGACATATACGAGTTCATCGAGACGATGCGGTTCGATGAACACGCGGAGTACGCTTTCCCCGTTGATTTCATGTGTGCATGCGTGAACGTCTCCCGGTCGGGTTACTACGAATGGCGGTCCCGGCCCGAATCCGCCACGTCTCAGCGCCGCCAACAGTTGCGGCTACTGATCCGCACCGCCGTAGACCACGCCGACGGCACCTACGGCCACCGGCGGATCCGCGCCCAGCTGCAACGCTGGGGCGTTGCGGTGGGAGTGGAGCTGGTGCGTCTGTTGATGGGCGAGATGGGGCTGCATCCCTGCCAACCCCGCCCCCGGCGCAGCTCGCTGACCACACCAGCGGATACCGGTGCGATCCCCGACCTCGTGGGCCGCGACTTCACCGCACCCATGCCCAGTGTGAAACTCGTCGGGGATATCACCTATATCCCGACATGGAGCGGGTGGGTGTATCTGGCCACCGTCATTGATTGCTGCACGAAAGAAGTCGTTGGTTATGCGATGGATGACAACTACCGGACTCCGCTGATCATCCGGGCTGTCGCTCATGCGACACGCAAGGGAAAGGTTCGTGCGGGGGCGGTGTTCCATTCGGATCGGGGGAGTAATTACACGTCCCGGGAGTTCGGTGATTACCTTGCTTCGGTCGGGATGACACGGTCGGTGGGGCGAACCGGGATTTGTTTCGACAACGCGATGGCGGAATCATTTTTCGGGGTGTTGAAGAATGAGCGTGTGAACCAGATGGTGTATCCCACGCGAGAACGAGCACGACGGGACATTACACGATACATCGAGCACTGGTATAATCACAGGCGTCTTCATTCCGCACTGGGATACAACACTCCATCAGAGATCTATGCGGAACATGAGAAACAGCGCCTAGCTGCGTAAAATCACCGGCTCACTCCCTGTCCGGAATCAGCAAGGCCCCTCAATCACTACCGGTTGGCCGCTTCCGGCCACGGGGTGTTGCCCGTTCCGCGCGCGGGGTACGGAGCGAGTGAACGGTCCCCGAGGCGTGGAGGATCAGTATGGATACCCGTGGCGGTCCGGATGGGTGAACAGACCCCAGCCGGACCGGAACGGTTGGCCGAACTCACCGACGACGACGCGTGGAAGCAGGCACTACGGGACGTGCCGCGACACATGTTCACCCCCGAGACCGCGCTGGCGTTCCCACCGATGGAATGGCTGGACCGAAGTGTGGATCCGGATGCCTGGTGGGCGGCGGTTTATCGGAACACCTCACTGATTACCCAGATCGATGACGGCGCGACCGAGTTAACGCGAGACTCAGCCACCCGCAAGGTGTGGGCGTGGTCGAGTTCACTGTCCGAACCTGGTGCGGTGCTGGCCTTTCTCGATCTCCTCGACCCTTATCCCGGCGACCGGGTGCTGGAGGTCGGCACCGGAAGCGGATGGACGGCAGGGCTCCTGTCGGCACGGCTCGGCAGTGACAACGTGACCTCTGTCGAGGTTGACGAACAGCTCGCCAAGACTGCCGCTGCCAACCTCGCCGAATCCGGTTTCGAACCCCACCTCAGGATTGGTGACGGGGCGCAGGGATGCGCCGAACAAGCACCGTTTGACCGGGTCCATGTCACCTGTGGTGTGGCGAGCATTCCCTACCCCTGGGTGGAACAGATGCGGCCGGGTGGAGTGCTCGTGGCGCCGTGGATGCATGGCGCGCGCGAAGGGTTCCGAGTGCGCCTGGTCAGCGTGGGCGATGCTGCCGTGGGACGAGTCTGTGGCGGAGCGTCCTACATGATGTTGCGGTCCCAACGTGCCCCCCTGTCACCGATCGAGGGCGATAAACGCAACGCGGCGACGCGTGTCGATCCCCGGCGGATCGATCAGGCGAACTCGGGATTCTCCCTGGCGCTGGCGGGATTGCTGCCCGGCGTCTCGATCAAGGGAGGAGTTATCAACCGCACCGATGACACGTTCCGCATGTCACTACGCGAGCTCCACAGTGACTCGCACGCGATAGTGATTCAACCCGCCTCGGGCGGAGAAGCCGAGGTTTCGCAGACCGGTTCACGCAACCTGTGGGACGAGTTGGAAGCGGCCTATCTGACATGGGTGGGCTGGGGTGGCCCGGACCAGGACCGGTTCGGACTCACCGTTGATGCCACTGGACAACACGTGTGGCTGGATTCTCCCGACAACCGGATAACGGAGGTGCAGTAATGGCCAAACACCGCCAGGAACCCGCGCCGTGCCCCGTGTGCGGCGGGAGCGGAGAAATAAGTTCCGGTCACGATGGTTCCAAGGGGCAAAGTTCGGAAACCACCCGGTGCGACGCTTGTAACGGCAAAGGAACTCAGCCGTAGAACGGCAGCAGCAAAGGATCCGCACAGACGAATCGCTAGCCTTTATCCTCCCAATGAGCTATCCTACTCTTGGGATTATCGAGTTTAAGAAGCCCCCGGCTGGCCACGGCCGGGGGCTTCTTAGGCTATGGATCAAAGGGGTTGATCTTCCTTGATCGCAGAGACCAAGGCCGCCCACTCAGAGGAGTTGAACTGAATAGAACCTAGTTCCCGGTTCTGTGTATCGCGCACAGCCGAAATACCAAGAACATCAGCAACCTCAACACAGTTTTGAGATTTGGCCTGACTGTACGTGGACTTGCGGAACAGCTCATCTGGGATCATCGAGTTTGTCCTAACCAATCATCTTGTGGAGGCGTTCGACAGTGCCTTCTGGGGACAACGCGGATATACGCACATGACCGAATATGTGACGGTAGCGTGCTACCTCCGCGTACTCTTCGAGGTACAGCCCACTAGTATCAGTTTCCAGATAGACCACTGACGGATCGATAGTGTTGGGGAAATTCATGATGACGAACGACCCCGCCATGCCTGGATTAAGGGTAGTGTGCGGCACCATCTGAATCGTAGTGTGGTCCGGCCGCTCGGCCGTTTCGATCAGGTGCTCGACTTGTCGGCGCTGTACATCTGGGTACTCCGAGAGGGCCAACAGGGCACCCTCTCCGAAGACGGCCCATAGCTCAGGTGGGTCTTGACCCAGGATGACCCGCTGTCGTTCGATGCGTGCATCGACGGTGCGTTGAATGTCTTCCGGATCGCGCACGAGTGACGCTTTGGCGATGATCTCGGTGTACTCCGGGACCTGCAACAGGCCAGGGATGACCAACGGTTCCCAGTTGCTGATGACTGACGCTTCGGTCTCGAAGCCGATGAAGCGTCCATGGAGAACGTCGCGATAGCGGGTCCACCAGCCGCGTTCACGAGACTGGCGACATAGAGTCAGGATCGCTTCACGTTCCTGAGTTTCGGTCACGCTGTAGGCGTCCAGCATCGCTTTGATCTCGTTGACCTGCGGACGCTTCTTCTCGCCAGACTCGATGTTGCTGATCGTGGTACGTGAGATCTCTGTCTCCGTAGCGGCGTCGTCCAGCGTCATGCGGGCTTGTAGCCGTCGACGGCGAATCTCATCAGACAGTCTGCGGCGGCGAACTGTCGGGCTGTACCTGTTCGTCATGGGCTCCCCTGCGTCACGTCTCACCTGATCATAGTTCCATCACAGTGGATGGGACATTTCGGAACTTCCACTCCCGTAGTTCAGGGTTGTATTGCAATCCTGAATTTCAGGATGCACTATGAGGTCAACTCGAAATCCTAGGTCCATCAGAGGTGGACCAACCGCACTACGAGGTGAGCTATGCGCAACCTCGCGTCCCTATGGACGCTGCTCCTGATGCTGACCATCGCCCTGGTCGCACCGACCCGTGGGCGCCATGAGCACCCGGTCCCCGTGTGGACACCGCCGCCCCCGCCCCGGCGCCATGCCACGGCGCGCCGGTTCACCGTCCCGCCGCCCCGATCGTCGGAAGTACTCCCGGAACCGGTCACAGACACGTTTCCCGAACCCGAACTGCTCGACCCCGAGGAGCACAGCCCCGTGCGGCCCTACGTGACCGAGCTCGAGCGCCTCCGCCAGGCGCGAGAGGAAGAGGGGCACTGCCCCGCCTGTGGTGCTGCCGTCCCCGCGCCGGACCCTTCCGCCCCGCCGGCATACGGCGACGGGTTGGACGACGTGCGCGCGGAACTGTCCCCGCTGGTGCGCCAGTGGCTGTCCCAGCGCGAGCAGGCGAACGCCGTGGGGGTGGTCCGGTGAGTACCCCCGAAAACTGGCCCTCTCAACTGCTTCGTCCCGGCGACGTGGCCGAGATGTTCGGCGTGACCACCTCCACCGTCAACACCTGGGTTCACCGGGGGCACCTGATTCCGGCGGTTGTGACCCCGGGTGGGAGCCGTCGGTTCGCGCCCGACCACGTCCAGGACCTGTTGGATACCACCCACCACCAGAACGGGGGAGGTGATGACACGTGAACCTCACCCCGCAGGAACGCCAAGAGCTACGTGACCTGGTGGAGCAGCTCGCCCAGGCCATGGACGGCAACGCCCTGTGGCCCAACCAGATCCGCGACATCCTCCGGGAACTGCACGCACGCGTGGTTGCCTGGCTCGGCGACGAGGACACGGAGACGGTTTCCCACCAGCACAGCGCTGGGGGAGGTGGTGGCCCGTGCGAGGAGTAGAGCCCGGGTGGGAGCCCGGCATGTGGGTGCGGTTCCCCCACGAGGAAGATGGCACCACCCCGTGGGATGTCGTCACACAGCAGGCTGACGGGATGCTGCGGATCGCTCCCCGCGACACGGTCGGCGACGCCCACACGGTCACCGTCCACCCCGACACGGTGGAGCGGCTCTCCAGCGGGGATCTGTCGTATCTGCAATGCCGGTGGCCCGTGGGGTTGCGGGTGCGGCTGCACGGGGTGGGTTCCACCGTGCACGTGGTCACCGGCCACACACCCCAGCCCGGCACGGATCAGGGTGACGTCCTCGTACGGCCCGTCAGGGGTGGCCCGGTGCGGCATGCCAACCCCCGCATCCTGACCGACTGGATCCCGGTCGAACTCCAGGAATAGAACCACCACGAAACGCGTGCCTTTTCTCGACCGGGCGCGCGACGGGGGTGTGCGTGGCGGCGCACACCCCCGTCCCCGGGTGCTGCCACCATCTCCCAGCACCCGGGGTCACACTCCACCCCGGGCGTCCTTCCTCTTCATCGTGCGTCCGGGAGCGGCCGGATGTCCGTGTTCCCATAGGGGCGTGTACACAGCGGTGGAACGGTATGGTCAGATCCTGACCGCATTCACCGGAATACCGGCCATGTGGAATCACAAAAGAATAACGCCGCGCATTACCGCAGGTCGTATTCGTGATCCCCACGCACGTGGGGATGGACCGCTTCGCCAGAACCCCGGGAAGTGGGCACGCATGTGATCCCCACGCACGTGGGGATGGACCGTGCATCTTGATCGCGGCCACGAGGTCCGGGATGTGATCCCCACGCACGTGGGGATGGACCGGAGTACGTGGGACGAGAGGAGGGCGCCGCGTGGTGATCCCCACGCACGTGGGGATGGACCGACGGTGTTGCACGGTGGGTGTGGTATCCCCACGTGATCCCCACGCACGTGGGGATGGACCGATCTTCAATGGAACGTCGGCCGCGATCGACTCGTGATCCCCACGCACGTGGGGATGGACCGAATTGCGTCGAATGTCCGCCTTACGGCGGCATGTGAGCCCCACGCACGTGGGGATGGACCGACGAAGCGGACGGCGCGGCCCCGACCGGACCGGTGAGCCCCACACACGTGGGGATAGGTGACGGCGGGAACCGGTCGGGCAGCACGCGAAAAGAGCGCCCCCGCCCAACCGTGAGGTGAGCGAGGGCGCTACGTCGTGCGGAACAGCTCAGGCTGCGACGTCGTAGCGGGGCTTGTGGCGTGAGGCCAGCATGACCCGGCCCACCCGCTGCCACCGCTGCGGCAGGTACTCCTCGGCGAACCGCGCCAAGCCGTAGTAGACGGCGGCGACGCCGGCCGCCACGACCGGGGTGACCACTTCGGTCAGCGCGCTCTCGGGTAAGTCGATACCGGCGTAGGCCCCACCGTCACCAGGGCACCCACCACATAGGGCACCACAGTGCGGATGCAACCCCTGGCGCCTGGTTTGGTGAGAGAGATGCAGCCCTTGTAGTAGTTGTCGGGTCCACCAAGACTCGATCTTTTCTACAAGGGCTGCTATGTCTGATTCTGCCATGACGCATGCCTGCGGTGCGCTGGCCGCGGGACACCTGGGTGAGTTGACCCAAGTCGTTTCGTTCGATCCCGTTGACGAGGCCCTGGCTTGTGGCGGTGGCCTGCAGCGCCGGACACGGCGGCTGCCCTCACGTGTGGCGGCGCCCCGCCGGGCGGGCCCCTACTCGTTCCGGTCCACCCGGGTCAGCACGGCCCCGTCCGCCGCGAGCAGCCGTCCCACCAGGTCGGGGTCGTAGTCGGCCAGTCCCGCGTCGTTGAGGACACGCATGTCGGCCGGGTGGGGAAGGACCTGGTGGGGGTGCGCCTGGCGGAGCTCGGCCACCCCGGCCTCACCCGCGGTGTCGTGCTCCAGCTCCCCGGTGGGGCACTGCCGCAGCGCGCGGTAGACGTGCAGTCGGACCTGGTAGGGCTGCCCGTCGTCGTGGCCGCGTATCTCGTAGATGCCGGTGGGCGCGAGGGCGCCGGTGCGGACGCCGGCCTGCCACGCCGCGTGGCGTCGCGCCGCCTGCTCGGCGCTCTCCTCCGGCGCGAGATCGCCGCGGGGCAGCAGCCAGTGGCCGGAGTGCACTCCGCGGTTGCGCAGGACGAACGTCAGGGTCCAGTCCGGGCCGGGGACGATGGCGGCCGCGGCGGTGGTCGGGCCGGACCCGTCCTCCTGGTTCGGGGGGATCGTCAACGGTGGGTTCCTCGGGCGGTTGTGGTGCGGAACGGTCGGGTTCTTACTGTGGTGCATCCCGGCGCTGAGTGGTAGGGGATGCGGTGGCGGGACGCGTCTCAGCCGCTCGTCGGCGGGGCGGTGCCCGCGCCGGACGGTTGCCGCCCCTCCTCGGAGCGGTGCGGGGCGGGCCGATCCCCGGCCGGGTCGTAGCGGCGCAGGACCAGCATGCCGGCCGCGGTCAGGGATGCGGGGAGCAGACTCATTCCGAGCAGGATAGCCAGCAGGGCGCTGTCGGGCTGCGCCGCGTCGGAGGCGGCGGTGGAGGGGACGAACCCTCCAACGGACAGGACCAGTGCGAACAGTCCGGCCCCGGCGGCCATGGCCAGGGTCTCGCCCGCGGTCCACAGTCCGGTGAACATGCCGGCGCGCCGCTTCCCGGCGTGGGCGGCGTCCAGCGCCATCGTGTCGGACAGCATCGAGAGCGGCAGCATCTGGGCCCCGGCGAAGCCGACCCCGACGACGAGCAGGCACAGGTAGGAGTACGGTGCCGTGTAGGGGTGGCCGAACAGCGGGGTCGCGGCCAGTGCGAGGGTGCCGGCGGCGAAGACGGCGGAGGTGAGCAGCAGCGCGGCGCGTTTGCCCAGGCGGCGGGAGGCACGCAGCCACAGGGGCATGGTCGCGACGAGCGGCGCCATCAGGCAGGCGTACAGCGGGGTGATCGCCCCCGCGTCACCCACGATGTAGGTGGCCAGGTACTGCGACCCGGCGAGCATCGTCCCGGCGTGCGTGGTGAGCAGCGCGTGGGTCACCAGCAGGCGCAGGAACCGGGGGTTCCGGCGGGCCACCGCCACCTGGGCGCGCAGCGAGCCGCTGGGGTCGAGCCGCTCGGGCAGGGGCGCCGAACGGGTGCCGAGGAACGTCGCCAGGGTGCCGACCAGCAGCACGCCGGCGAGGGCGGCCGCCATCACCCGGTAGGCGTCCACGTCCCCGCCGAGGTGACGCGCGAGGGCCGGCGCGCCCCCGCCGGCGAGAAGGATCGCGACCCCGGCGAACAGCATCCGCCACGACATCAGCACCGAGCGTTGGTCGCGGCTGCCGGTGATCTCGGCGGGGAGCGCGATGTGCGGTACCTGGAAGGCGGTGTAGGCGGTGGTGGCGAGCACGAACGCCACCGCGACGTAGCCGGCGGCGGCGTTCCCGGACAGCGGCGGTGCCAGGAACATCGCGGCGAACGTCACCGGAAGGGTGAGCACGCCGGCGAGGAGCCAGGGGCGGCGCGGTCCCAGTGCCGAGGAGGTCCGGTCGCAGAGGACGCCGGCGTAGGGGGTGATCAGCACGTCCCACACCTTGGGCAGGAACACCACCAGCCCGGCCGTGTGCGCGGGAACGCCGAGCACGTCGGTGAGGTAGTACAGCAGGACGAGCCCCGGAACCATGGTGAACGTCGAGGTCGCCAGGGCGCCCATGCCGTAGCTGACGTGCAGGGAGCGGGGGAGGGGTGGCTCTTCCGGCATCCGCGACATTAGACCACGTTCCGGGCGCCCTGTGGGACGCGCCTCCCGTGTGGGGGATGCCCGGTTCCGGAGGCGGAAGCCGGAACCGGGCACCCGGACTCAGATACCCGCTCGCGGGGTCACAGCAGAATCCGCATCGGGTTCTCCAGGACCTGGGCCAGGTCCCGGAGGAACTCGGCGCCGACGGCGCCGTCCACGGCGCGGTGGTCCACCGACAGCTCCAGCGCGATGGTGTTGCGCGCGACGACCTCACCGTCCCGCACCACGGGCTGCTGCTGCATCGCGCCGACAGCGAGGATCGCCGACTCGGGCGGGTTGATCACGGCCTGGAAGCTGTCCAGCCCGTACATCCCCATGTTGCTGACGCTGAACGTGCCGCCGCTCATCTCCTGGGGCTTGAGCTTGCCGTCCCGTGCCTTGGCCGCCAGGTCCCGGGACGTGGTGGCGATCGTCGACAGCGGGGTGGTGTCGGTGTCGTGCAGCACCGGCACCATCAGACCCGCGTCCGTGGCGACCGCCACACCGATGTTGACCCGGCTGTGCTGGAGCAGCTTCTCGTCCACCCACGAGGTGTTGACCTCGGGGTGCTGGCGCAGCGTGGTGGCGCACGCCTTGACGATCAGGTCGTTGAAGCTGACCTTGACGCCGGTGTCGGCGAGCTGCTCGTTGACCTGGCTGCGGAAGGACCGCAGCGCCTCGGCGTCGATGGTGCGCCGCAGGTAGAAGTGCGGGACCTCCTGCTTGCTCTCGGTCAACCGCCGCGCGATCACCTTGCGGATGTTGCTGACCTTGAGCTCCTCGGAGCCGCGCACCTCGTCCGCGCCAGCGGCGGCGGGCTGGCCGCCGCCCGCGGGCTGCGCCGCTGCGGGTTGTTCGGTCGGGGCCGGGGCCGCGGCCGGCTGCTGGCTGACCGCCGCTTCGACGTCGGCGCGCACCACCCGGCCCTTGGGGCCGGAACCCTGGACGTTCTCGATGTCCAGGCCGTACTCGCGGGCCAGCCGGCGCGCGAGGGGAGAGGAGCGCGGACGCACGGCACCGTCGGTGGACGGCGCCGCCGGGGCGGCGGCGTCGGCGGTCGCGGACCGCTGCTCGCCTGAGGGCTCCGGCTGGCTCGGCTCCTGGGGCGCCGGCTCCGGTTGGGCGGCCGGTTCGGGCTGGCCGGAACCGGACTCCTCGGGGACGGCGTCCGGGCTGTCGCCGAGGATCCCGATGACGGCGCCGATCGGGACCGTGTCCCCCTCGCTCACCGACTGTTTGACGAGGTAGCCCTCGTCGTAGGCCTCGTACTCCATGACGGCCTTGTCGGTCTCGATCTCGACGAGAACCTCGCCGGCGTTGACCTTGTCGCCGACGTTCTTGCTCCAGGAGCTGATGACGCCCTCCTCCATGGTGTCGGAGAGGCGCGGCATGTAGATCTCTGTCATTCGTGCGTATCCCCTCTAGCCGACCCGCCGGCCCACGGCGTTCAGGGTCTCCTTGATGGCGGTGGTGACCGATTCCACCGACGGCAGGGCCGCCGTCTCCAACGGTTTGGCGTAGGGCAGCGGCACCTCCGCCATGGCGACCCGGCGCACCGGCGCGTCGAGGAAGTCGAAGGCGCCCTCCTGGATGGAGGCGGCGATCTCGGCGCCGATGCCGTAGGTGAGCCAGTCGTCCTCGGCGATGACCGCGGACCCGGTCTTGGCGACCGAGTTCACGATCGTCTCCCGGTCGAGGGGGCGCAGGCTGCGCAGGTCGATGACCTCGACGCTGATGTCCTGCTCGGCGAGCTCCTCTGCGACCTGGGTCGCGAGCGCCGCCATGCGGGAGTAGCCGATCAGGGTGATGTCGCTGCCCTCGCGCAGCACCCCGGCGCGCCCGATCTCGGCGACCGGCCCGCTGTCGTCGGCGTAGTTGTCGGGAACCTCGCCCTTGGAGTTGTACAGGCCCAGGTTCTCCAGGAAGAGGACCGGGTCGTCGTCGCGGACGGCGGCGCGCATCATGGCGGCGGCCTCGGCGGGAGTGCTGGGTGCCAGTACCTTCATGCCGGGGATGAAGGAGTAGAACAGCTCGATGTTCTGCGAGTGCGTGGCACCGAGCTGCTGCCCCCCGCCGCCGGGGGTGCGGATGACCATCGGGACGCTGGTCTGGCCCCCGAACATCCCGTACACCTTGGGGGCGTGGTTGATGATCTGGTCGGCGGCGATCAGGGAGAAGTTGATCGTCATCAGCTCGACGATCGGGCGGAGGCCGAGCATCGCCGACCCGATGGCGGAGCCGACGAACCCCTCCTCGGAGATGGGGGTGTCGCGTACGCGGCGCTCACCGAACTCCGTGAGCATCCCCTCGGTGATCTTGTAGGAACCCTCGAAAACGCCGATCTCCTCGCCCATGAGGAAGACGTTCTCGTCGCGGTGCATCTCGGCGCGGATGGTCTCACGCAGCGCCTGGCGGTAGGTGATCACAGACATGTCGTCGAACCCTTCCTAATCTGCGAACACCGGGTCGGCGGGCATCCGGGTCGACTCGTTGGCGACCGGCGACGCGTAGGTGTAGTCGAACAGGGTGGAGGCGTCGGGGTGCGGGCTGTTCTCCGCGAAGTCGGCGGCGTCGGCGACTTCCTGGCGCACCGCGTCGGCGATCTCCTTCTTGCGGTCCTCGTCCAGCACGCCGGCTTCCTCGAGCTGGCTCTCGAACGCCGCCAGGGGGTCGTTGGAACGGGCCTCCTGCGCGTCCTCCTTGGAACGGTACTTGGCCGGGTCCACGACCGAGTGCCCCTTCATCCGGTAGCTCATCGTCTCCATGAGGAAGGGGCGCTGCTCGGAACGGGCGCGTTCGACCAGGTTGCGCGCCGTGTCCCGCACGGCGAGGACGTCCTGGCCGTCCACGCGCTCGCCCTCGATCCGGAAGGCGCAGCCCCGCTTGTACAGGTCGGGTTCGGCCGAGGACATGTCAACGGTGGTGCCCATGCCCAGGTAGTTGTTGATCACCACGTAGACGATGGGCAGGTTCCAGAGGGAGGCGATGTTCAGTGACTCGTGCCAGGCTCCGATGTTGGTGGTGCCGTCGCCCATCTGGCACATGACGACCTCGTCCCCGCCCCGGTAGGACACGGCCATGGCCGCACCGGTGGCCATGGGGAGCTGGCCGCCGACGATGCCCCACCCGCCGAGCATGCGGGCGTCGGTGTCGTACATGTGCATGGAGCCGCCCCACCCTTTGGAGGTTCCGGTGGAGCGCCCGTAGAGCTCGGCCATGACCCGGCGCGGTTCGATGCCCTTCTCGATCGCGTAGCCGTGGTCCCGGTAGTTCGCGAAGAGGTAGTCGCGCTCCTGCAACGCGGTCATCAGGCCGACGACGGTGGCTTCCTCGCCCAGGTTCAGGTGACAGTAACCACCGATGCGGGCCTGGGTGTAGGCCTGACCGGTGCGCTCCTCGAACCGACGGATGAGCAGCATCCGGCGGTAGTACTCGCGGAGCACCTCGGGGCTCTCGTCCGCTACGGCGGTGGGTGTGCCTTTCCGGCTGCGCCGGCGGCCGCCCGAATTCTTGGCGGCGCTGCCGCTTTTCGGCTTGGCCGTGTCAGCCATGGTGGTGCCTTTCTACGCGCTCAAGGCGGCCTCCCCGCGCCGGGTGGGGCGCGGGGACGCCGAAGCCGGGAACCGCTGTCGGGCGGCGCCGCGGCGTGCGCCACCACCCGGCTCAATGGCGGTGGCGCGGAAGTGGCTGTTTCGTGTTTTGTCCCGGCGGAGCCCGTACACGTTCGCTTCCCACTGTCGAGGAGCCCATACGTCGGTGGGCCGGGTGGTTCGCGGCGTGTCGTGACCCCTGTCGTGTGACGTGCGTCGCGCACACTCTACGTACTGATCGATGATCGATCAATACGACTTTATCGGGTGGTTTCGGAAGTCGTCCGCGTCCGGCCTGCGCAGCGGCTTCCCACCCGGTCAGTGGGTCTTGTCGTGGGAGCGCATCGCGGCGTGCACGTAGTTGAGCACATGGTCGCTGAGCATCCGCCCGACGTTGGGGTCGCGTTTCTCGAACGCCTGGACGATGTGGGCGTGGTCGACCGCCTTCGCGTGCAGCTCCATGTCGAGCCAGCGCACCGACAGGGCGGTCCAGATCTCCACCCCCAGCGACTCCCAGGTGTGCGACAGGGTGGCGTTGTCGGCGGCCAGTACGACCTCCCGGTGGAAATCCACGCTGTGTTTGATCTGACCCTCTATGTCGCCGGCCGCGGTGGCCTGCTTGAGCGCCTCGACCTCACGGTGGAGCGGCCGCGGGTCCGCCGCCAGCCGGGGGGCGGCGATCTCGGCCGCCATGAGCTCGAGGCCGGCCCGGACCGGGTAGATCTCGGCCATGTCGGCGACTCCGAAGTCGCGTACCCGGGCGCCCTTGTTGGGCACGGACTCGATGAGCCGCAGGGCGGTCAGTTCGCGCAGCGCCTCTCGGACCGGAGCCTGGCTGACGTTGAGCTCGGCCGCGATACGTCGCTCGACGATCCGTTCCCCGGGTTGCCAGCGGCCGGAGAGCAAACCGTCCACCAACACGCGCCGGATCTGCTCGCGCAGCGGATTGCGGGCCAACTGGGACGGGTCGTCCGGCCTCTCGGGGAGGTCGCCCATCAACGTCCTTTCTGGTTTCGCCTTGTGCGGTGTGGGAAGGGTCGCATGACAGGTGCTGGTCACAGTCCGCCCCGTGCACGAGGAGGGTGTGCGGCGCGCCTGAGCAACAGGTGGAGCGTGGGGCACGACGATCGTAGTCAATGGGTCGTCGGGTCGGGGCACGCGGCGGACCGTTATGGTTGATTGTCGAAAATGCTCAGCTAAAGCTAGCTAGCATGGAGCGGTGGTTCCCGTGCCGGTAACAGCGGATGGCGGGAGGCGCCGCTGTCCGCCCTGGCCACAGCGGCGAGGACTCCTGGCGGCGGATCACATCGACAATCCAGAAATCCCGGCTACGCGGACGCGCTCCTGCCCGTTCCGAGCCGTTCACCCCGATTTCAGCGGCGAGCTTTCCCCCCGACGCACGATCGTGCCGCAGGCCATACCACAATTTGTGAGACAGCACTGAGCACATGATGCATCCATCACGGATACGGCCACGACCGTCGGACCGGGCCGAGAAAACGAACATCTCCCCATACCGGGTCGGGGGCCCCGCCTCCCCGAAACGCCGCGACTCGGCGGAACACGAATCCGCGGAAACCGCGGACGCACACGGTTCCCGCCGGGCTGTCTGGCCCAGCGTGAGCGAAATCGCATGGGGACTGGCGTCGGACAAGATCGCGATCTTTCTCGCGGTGGCATTGATCACTCTGACCGTTCTCTCCGCCGGCCCCCTCCACCCCCTGGACAATTGGGTCAACACGGCACCGCGTCCATTGTGGGACGAGCTCCGTTCGTTTCTGATCCTGTGGGTCGACGTTGTCGCGTCCCGGTTCGTCGCGCTCCCGGTACTGGGAGTGACGGCCCTGCAACTGGCCTACTGGTTCCGTTCCTGGCGCCCGATCATCCTCGGCGTATGCGGCGTGTTCGGCATGATGAGCCTCGTCGCCTCGATGAAGCTCCTGTTCATGCGCAACCACCCGCGCTCCTACGACCCGTCGTTCTTCGGCGACGCCGTCTCCTTCCCGTCCGGCCACGGCGCCAACGCGATCCTGATCTACGGGCTGGTGCTGTTCCTGATCATCCGGTACTCGGTGGCGCGCCCGCACGTCGTGCACCGGCTGGCCTACTGCATTGTGGGAATCGCGTTACTCCAGGGGCTGGTGTCCTCCTATCTGCATTTCCACTGGTTCACCGACCTCCTCGTCGGCATGGTCGCGGGCGGATTCGCGTTACGGCTCACGATTCGGCTGGACCGGATCATTCCCCACGGCCGTACCGTCTACTGGTGGCCCTGGTACGGCCGTAAACTCTGGAGCGGGGAGCAACGGAAACCGGAAACGCCTGATTCCCGGTGAACGGCGCCGTCGCACACTCCCGCAATCGCTTTCCGTAACCGGATGGTTTCTCGCGGTAGTCCGCGTTTTCCCGAAAAACCACTCATGTTTTCCGGTTATGTGGGTAAAACGGTGGTAAAGAAAGACCATGTTCGGGTAAAAGAGCGGACATGGCTATTTGTTCATCCGAACGTGTCGTGCGCTACACGGCCCGGACGCTGGCTCTGGCACTGTCCACCCTCGCGGTGACCGGAGCCGGGGCGGCTGTGGGGGGTATGGCCCCCGCGGCGGCCGGCGGCGCCGTGGCCCACGCCGCGCCCTCCCCTGCGGATTCCCCCTCCGACCTGTTACTCAAGGGCGACTCCGGACCCGAGGTGGAAGAGCTCCAGGAGCAGCTGCGCTCCCTGGGGTACTGGGTCGGCCCGGTCGACGGCGAGTACGGCGAACTCACCGTCCAGGCCGTCTACGCCCTGCAGAAGACGGCCGGCATCGCCCGGGACGGCGTGGTCGGCCCCGACACCCGCGCCGCCCTGGACGACGGCACCGCCCCCGAGGCGACGGCGTCGGGGGACGTGGTCGAGGTCGACCTGGACCGCCAGCTCCTGCTCGTGGTCTCCGACGGCGAGGTGGAGCGGGTGTTCAACACCTCGACCGGCTCCGGCGAGATGTACGAGTCGCAGGGCGAGCTGCGCCGCGCGGTCACCCCCACCGGCGAGTACACCGTCTTCCGGGACGTGGACGGTGTGGACAGCGGCCCGCTGGGCGACCTGTACCGTCCCAAGTACTTCAACGGCGGCATCGCCGTGCACGGTTACTCCTCCGTCCCGCCCTACCCCGCGTCGCACGGCTGCGTCCGCGTCAGCAACGCGGCGATGGACTGGCTGTGGGACGAGGGCAGCCTCGACTACAACTCCCCGGTCCACGTGTACTGAACCAACCTCCCCCGCCGGCCGGGTCCCCCTCCGGCCGGCGCCCACCCACGATCATTCCGCCGCGCCGCCCGTGCCGCTTCCCTCCCCGCGGCCGCGGAGCACCGCCGTGGCCGTGCGGACCGCCATCACCGCGAACGGGACGAGTACCGCTGCGGGTGTCGCGCCCCACAGCAGGACCGCCTTCCCCAGCGAGGACGGTTGCAGGACCGAGGGGAGCGGCGCGGCCGCGACGAGCACCAGACCCGCGGCGCTCATGACACGCCCGCCCACGGTGTGGCTCGCGCGCCACGCTTCGGCCACCAGCCGCAACCGGGGGTGCTCCGGCAGCGCGGACGTCCGGGCGAGGACCGGAAGCACGGCCCCCAACGTCGCCAGGAACACGCCGAGCGTCACGAGCGCGAGCGGGAGAACGGGAATCGGCGCCCCCGCGTACAGGGCGGCGACGATGACGTGCAGTGCCAGGAACAACGCGGAGAGGAGCACGAGCACCAGTGTGAGCGTCCGCGTTTTCGCGGCGGTGTCACGCTCACCGAACTGCAACCCGGACCGGCGTTCCACGGCGCGTTCGGCCGGAGCGGCAGCGAGCACGACGGAGACGACGAACACCTCCGCGGCGGGGAGGATCGACAGGAGGACCCACCTGGGAACCTCGGCGGCCGCACGGTGACGGGTGGCCTCGCGGGTGGTGACCAGCTCGGGGATCCTGTCCCACGCGACCGCGGACACGGCGACCATGGCGAGCAGGCACAGCGCTACCGCGAACAGTCCGGCACGCGGCGGCTCCACTGTCCTGGGGCCGTCCGGTGGGGAAGCCATCCGTGGTGTTCTCCGTTCGCTCTCGTGGCGTCTCCGCCGGCCCTCGTGGTCGTTCTGCGCCGTGCCGGCAGTGGCGACGCGGCGGGGGCCGGGCCCTGTCCGACGAACAGCGTCCCTCGGACAGGGCCCGGGGCCGGGGGCAGGGGCGGCACTGGCCGACCGGTGCGGAACCGGCCCGTCGCGTGGCGACCGGCCCCGGAGAATCTAGGCAACGGACCGGATGCCGGACATCCCCCCGAAGTCATGGACACGTCAGGGGAACGGTGCCCGCGGAGAAGACCAGGGGCACAGGACCGCGCCGTGACCCCTCCGGTGTGTGGCGCCTACTGTCGCCCCATGGTGGCGAGCGCGTACAACCACAGCCTGCTCCACTGGTTGGAGTTCAGCGAGAACCGTCCACCCCGCATCCTCAGCGTCTTCTTCTGGGGAACGATGGCGCTCACGGCGCTGATGGTGACAGCGACGGCGATCACCAGCGGGACGCAGGAATGGGCGGGGAACGGGAAACTGCTCGGTATAGCGGTGACGGGCGCCGCGAGCGTGTGCGCGCTGTGGCTGGTGATCCCCTGGTCGCCGGCTGTCGCCCCGCGACGGAAGATCCTCTCCGTGCTCTTCCTCGTCGGAACCGTGATCAGCATGATGCTGGGGAACTTCACGGTTTTCGTACTGATGAGCCTGGCCATCGGGAACACGCTCATCGTCTTCGGAACGCCGGCCGCCATCGGCTACATCGCGGTTGTCGTGCTGTTCCACTCCGCGGCGAGTCTGGCCAACCCGAAACAGTCGCTCACCGACACCGTGTTCAACGCGTCGATGGCACTGTTCCAGTGCGCCGCGGTGGTTCTGGTGTTCCTCGCGTTGTTCGAGGCGTCGCGCAGTACCCGGGAGACACGGCGCCTGTACTCCGAGCTGGAGACGGCCAACATCCAGTTGCGGCGCTACGCCGACCGGGTCCAGGAGCTGACCGTGGCCGAGGAGCGCACCCGCATAGCGCGCGAGATGCACGACTCCATCGGGCACCACCTCACGGTGATCAACATGGGGCTGGAGAACGCCCGGCGCTTTCGCGCGACACGGCCGGAGGACGCGTGGGAGGAGGTCACCCAGGCGCAGCGGCTGACCCGGGAGGCGTTGGAGGACACACGCAGGTGGGTGCGGGCGCTGCGTCCGCTCCGGCTGGAGGGGCGCGCGGGCTCGGAGGCGATACGCGAGCTCGCCGAGTCGCTGTCGGGGGAGGAGACACGCGTCACGTTCACGATGCGCGGCACGTGGCCCCGACTCGACGACGAGGTCGAGGCCGCCTGTTACCGGGTGGCGCAGGAGGGGGTGACGAACGCGCTGCGTCACTCGGGGGCGGGACTCATCCGGGTCCGTGTGGAGGGCGGCGCCGAGGTGACGGTCGACGTCTCCGACGACGGCGCCGGCGCCGATCCGAAGACTCTGCACCACGGGCTGGGGCTGCGGGGTCTGCGGGAGCGGGTCGCCTCCCTCGGCGGGAGTTTGGAGGCCACCCCCTCGGGGCCGTCGGGCGGTGTGGTGCTGCGTGCCGTCCTCCCGGCGCGGGGGCGGAACCACGAGGACGGGCTGGCGCACCGGAATGTGCGGGAGGAGGAGCGGGGCTGAACCGGCGTCCCCGGCGCGGGTGCCCGTCCGGTTTCGGTCGGAAGAAAAACCTGGTTTCGGATTGGGTTTTTCACGTCGGAACCGGGTTCTCGTTCCCTTCGGTGGCCGCATCCGGCCAGGGCGGTATGGCGGCGGGCGCGCGCCGGGTACAGGGCGGTTGTAAGTCCCCCACAGCTGGAAGTCGCACCGGGTGCGCGGCGCGCGGGCGGCGGCCCCACGCCCGGTACGCCGGGAAGGTTTCTGCCGGATACGGACCGGCGGCGAGGAGGTTCCCCCGTGTCATGCGACCATGATTGGCAGAGTAATGGGCGATGCTGTAAGTGCGGAGCGACATACCCCGGCTAGGAGTTCCCTCGATGGCCGACAGCTCGACACGGCGGACGCAATGTATCCACGACTGGCAGGCCGACGTGCTCTGCTGCGCGTGCTGGCCGGGTGAGGGCCACCCGCACGACTGGCAACCCAACGGACGCTGCTGCCGGTGCGGTGCTGAGATGGAGGTCCCGCACTGGGAGGACGTCATGCCCATGCCGGAGTAGTTCCGGACGGTTCGCCCGCACCGGGATCGGCGACAGCCGCGTGTGCGCGGCGCGCGTGGCGCGGCTGGCACCGGGACCGGCGGTCGGGCGTCACTCCGGAGCGGGGGCGGAGCCCTCCGAACCGGGGAAGATCCCCTGGCCGGGGGTGAGGACGCTGGCGGGGTCGTGCTCCCGTTTCGCCTCGGCCAGCAGGGGCCAGCGCTCCCCGAAGTGCTCGCGCCAGTCCCGTGTCTCCATCGGGATGCTGCCCACCGGGTACTGCACCCCGCCGTGGGCGCGCACCCGCTCGTACAGCGCGCGGTTGGCGCGCACCATCTCCTGGGAGCTGGGAACGCCCGGCTCGGGGGTGGCGGTTCTCAACAGCGAGAACAGGAACACCACCGGTTCGTCCGGGACCCGGAGCAGCGGGGTGTGCAGCCGGTCGCGGAATAGCGGGTACAGCAGTGCCATGCCGGTCGGCCCGACGTCGGCGGGCCGCAGCCCGGCCATGGTTTCCGGCACGGCCGCGTCGACCGTGCTGTCCGGGAGGAACGCGTTCCACCACGGGTGCGGGTCGTGCCAGGCCCCCACCGACTCCAGGTAGGCCACGTCGGGCGCCATCCGGTCGGCGAAGTCCAGGTAGGGCAGGTCCTCCACCTCGTCCGGGCCGGGGCGGCACCCCAGGCCGGCCAGCTCCTCCTCGCCGCCCGGGGCACCGCTCAGCGGGGAGACCGCTTCGAGGGTGTAGCGCCACCCCTCGGGCAGTTCCGCATCCGGGTGGGCCTGCCCCTCCACGTAGGAGAACGCCCCACTGCGGATGAGCCGCCGCTGGGTGGCCGTCAGTGCCGTGGCGGACGAGTGCGGGATGCGGTAGCGCCGGACCGTCTCCGGGGCGGGAGCCAGGCGGAGCGTCGCGCGGGTGATGACCGCGCACTGGCCCAGACCCGCCAGGACGGCGCGGAACAGGCCGGGCTCGCGGTCGGGGGAGCACACCGTGCGCCGGCCGGAGCCGGTCACCACCTCCAGCTCCGTGACGGTGTCGGTCTGGGCACCGTGCTGGTGGGCCGCGCCACCGAGGCCACCCACCGACAGGGTCCCGCCCACGGAGAGCTCCAGGTAGTCGGTCAGTACCGGCGGGGTGCGCCCCTGCGCCAGGGTGGCCCGGACCAGCTCGCTCCAACGGGCGCCCGCGCCCACCACGGCGGTGTCGCCGTCCAGGTGGATGCTGTCGAGCGTTCCGGTGTCGACGACCAGTCCGCCGGGAGCCTGCGCCTGGCCGAACGTGGAGTGTCCCTGACCGCGGGGAGCGACGGGGATCCGGTTGTCGCGGCAGTAGCGCAGCATGGCGGCCACGTCGTCGGCCGAACCGGGGCGGAGCACGAACGAGGGGTGCCCGTGCGGGAGCCCACCGAAGTCCCCGGCGGCCGCCGCTCTCGCTTCCGGGGCGAGGGTCAGTTCCCCGTCCAGTTCCGGGATGCCTCCCGCTCCCGCGGCCGCCTCCTGGACGCTCCGGTACGCCTCCATGCCCGGTTATCCCCTTTTGTCTACTGGTTCGCGTGCTTCTTCCGGAGCATTCTCCCATGCCCCGCCTGTTCCTTATGAAGCACATCACAGCACAGTTGTATGCTCTGTGATAGTTCCACTGCTTTATTCGGGTATGCCTGCTGATGTGTGTGCGTGCCTGGGGCAGGTCCTGTTCGGCGGACAGTGTCCGTCGGAAAGGAGCCAGCACCGTGCGGCACCGGCGACCCAGACGAGGGAAACATGAGGATGACCGAGAACGACGCCGCGGGCGTGGAGACTCCGGATTCCGGCGCCATGTCCTGGGAGGAGCGCGAGTCCGCCCAGGCGGCCGCCTATGACGCGATCGGTGACCGCTACGACGAGGCGTTCCCGCACAAGGACGGCCAGATAGGGATGGTGGAGCGGCTGCTGCCCGACCTGCCGCCGGGGGCGCGGGTGCTGGACCTCGGCTGCGGGACCGGCACGCCCACCACCCGGCAGCTTGTCGACGGCGGGTGCCGGGTCACCGGGACCGACATATCCCCGCGCATGCTGGAGGTCGCCAAGCGCAACGTCCCCGAGGCGCGCTTCCTGCTCCGGGACATGGTCGACCTCGACCCCGAGCGGGAGACCTACGACGCCGTCGTCTCCTGCTTCTCGCTGCTGCACCTGACGCGGGACCGCATCCCGGTGGTGCTGGACCTGGTCCGGCGCGCGCTCGTGCCCGGCGGCCGGTTCGGCCTGGCCATGGTCGAGGCCGACGTGGACGACGCCCCCATACCGTTCCTCGGGCAGACCCTCAGGGTGACCGGCTACTTCCGGGACGAGCTCCGGGGGATGCTGCACAGTGCCGGGTTCACCGTCGAGCACGAGAGGACCCTCTCGTACGCTCCCGCCTCGACCCAGGCCCGTCCCGAGATCCAGATATTCATGATCTGCGGGAACGGGGAGGAGAGAGGAACAGCCTGAGACCGGAGAACCGACCCGCACCCGTCGCGCCGGGCCGGCGCGTCCGGGTGCCCGACGCCACGCAGGGAGCCTTGCACCGATGGATTCGTTGAGCGGATTCCGGGACGCCGTCCCCGGGGACGCCTCGGCGGCCGAAGCCACCCCGCACGCCGACGACGAGCGGCTCCCGCTCCTGCACGGTTCGCTCGCGTTCCTCAACGAGGCGACCGCGCGCATCGGTGCCAGCCTGGACAAGGACCACATCGTCGGCGAGCTGTGCGACGTGCTCGTTCCCAGGATCGCCGACTTCACCGCGGTGCACCTCACCGAGACCCTGGCTGCCGAGAACCAGCTCGACACGGTCTTCCCGGAGGTTCCCGACCCCCGGCTCGCGGCGGTGCGTCGGGTCGCGGTCGCCCACGACGGCGACCACCAGCGGTGGAACCCGGGAGCACCCCAGGGCGCCGTCCACATGTTGCGGTCCACCAGCCCCCTGCGGCGCGCCATGGTCACCGGGGAGTCGGTGCTGGTGTCGCGGGTGGACGTGGCTGCGGCGGCGGAGCTCGCCGAGGGGCACCCCACCGGTGACTCGGCGGCGCTGATGCGCGGCTGCTCCCTGCTGGCGGTGCCGCTGCGGGTCCGGGGGCAGACGTTGGGTGTCGTGTTGCTGCTGCGCCGCCCGGAACGCCCCCCGTTCCACGACACGGACGCGCTGATGGCCGGGCAGCTGTCCATGCAGGCCGGACTCGGCGTGCACAACGCCCACCTGTACCAGACGCAGAGCACGGTCGCCGATGCCCTGCAGCGCAGCATGCTGCCGACCCTGCCGTCGTGGCTCGCCGGGGTGGAGATCGCCAGTCGCTACCTGAGCAGCAGCGACACGGCACAGGTCGGCGGGGACTGGTTCGACGCCATCCCACTGCCGGGCGGCCGGGTCGCCTTCGTCGTCGGTGACGTGATGGGGCACGGTATCCGGTCGGCGGCGGCGATGGGCCAGTTCCGCACGGCGGTGCAGACGCTGGCCGCGCTCGACCTCCCGCCGCACCAGGTGCTGCGCCACCTGGACGACCTGGCGCAACAGCTCGGCGACGACTACCTGGCGACCTGCGTCTACGTCGTCTACGACCCGGTGGCCCGCCGGTGCACCTTCGCCAACGCGGGTCACATCCCGCCGGGGATCATGCACCGGGACGGGAGGGCGGAACTCCTCGACCTCCCGGCGGGTGCCCCGATCGGGCTGGGCGGGGTCGCGTTCGAACCGGTCGAGGTGCCGGTGGACGACGGGGACGTGCTGGTGCTGTGCACCGACGGGGTCGTGGAGGAGCGCGGCCACGACCTCGGGGACCGGCTGGAGCGGATGTGCGCGAGCCTCGGTGAGCCCGGCCAGCGGCTGGACGCGTTGTGCGAGGGGTTGCTGGAGGCGTTGCGCCCCGCTGACCGGGAGGACGACGCCGCCCTGCTCATGGCGCGGCTGCACGGCATCTCCCAGGGCAACGTGGCGCACTGGTACCTGCAACCGCGCGACAGTACACCCGCCCGGGTCCGGCGACTGGTGCGCACCACGCTGGAGGCGTGGGGGCTGTCGCTGTGCAGTGAGGTCACCGAACTGCTGGCCACGGAACTGGTCACCAACTCCATCCGGCACGCCTCCCGTCCGATCGAGCTGCGGCTGCTGCGTACGGACGCCCTGCTGTGCGAGGTCGCCGACGACGACCACCACCGGCCGGTGCTGCGCCGCGCGGACGCCACCGACGAGGACGGCCGGGGGCTGCAGCTCGTCAGCAACCTCGCGCGGCGCTGGGGAACCAGTGCCACCCCCACGGGGAAGGTGGTCTGGTTCGAGCAGGACATTCCGGAACAGGACACCGGCCTCTCCTAGGCCTCGGCGCTTCCCACCGGGGCATCGGCCTGGCGGAACGTCGCGGCCACCGCCAGCACCAGCAGGACGCAGGCCACCGCGGCCGCGACGAAAACGCCCCGGATGCCGAAGGGTCCCGCGAACGCCCCCAGCAGCATCGGCGAGGCGAACTGTCCCAGCAGCATCGTCGAGTTCAGGGTGGAGGCGGCCCGGCCCTGCATCCGTTCCGGTACCGCCTGACTGACCAGGACCGGAGCGGCGGGCATGACCAGCCCCGCACCCAGGCCGAACAGGACCGGCCCAGCGAGCAGCATCCACGGTTGGCTTCCGGCGGCGAGCGTCACGAGTCCCGCCAGGGGGAGCGCGGTTCCGGCGGTGAGGAGGGAACGGTAGCTCCGGTTGCGGCGCAGACGGCCGTAGAACAGGCCGATGACGCCGGTCGCGCCGGTCATCACCGAGATGAACACGGACACGGTCATGGTGTTGGACACGCCGAGCTGCGCCAGCCGCTGGGGGAGGAACACCACGATGCTGTACTGCAGCGTGGCCATCGCGAAGAGCAGCAGGTAGGGCCACAGCAGCGCCGGCTGGTTCCGCAGCAGGGTCCACACACCCGGCGAGGTGCTGGCTCCCCGGGTTTCGGACGTACTCGCGCGGTCCGGCGCGGAGGAACGCGTCTCGGGAACGAGCAGCGCCGTGCCCACCAGAACGAGCAGCGCCACCAGGTACACCAGGAACGGTCCGCGCCAGCTGATCTCGCCGAGCGCGCCGCCCAGCAGCGGCCACACCACACCGCCGATGCTGCTGGCGGTGGCACGGTATCCCATCACGGCGTCGCGGGCCGGCCCCTGCCACAGGTTGAGCAGGCTCACGGTGAGGCCGTTGACCACGCAGGCGGCGGCGACGCCGAACAGCGCGCGGGAGGCCAGGAGCAGCGGGTAGGTGTCGGCCAGTGCCGCCCCGCCGCCGAACAGGGCGTAGGCCAGCAGGCCGGTCATGAGCACCCGCCGGGTGCCGATCCGGTCGATGACGGTTCCGACGAGGGGGCCGGAGAGCGCGATCAGCAGTGAGTGGGTGGTGATGACGAGCCCGGCCTGGTCGGACGACAGGTCCAGGTCCTCGCGGATCAGGGCCACCACCGGGGAGATGACCGCTCCGGCCATCACCACGAGGGTGGCCGAGGCCAGCAGGGCGAACATGGTGCTCCTGCTGGGCGGGGGCGGGCTCGGCGGTTCCGGAGGCTCGTCGCGCGGGAGGGTGTGTGTCTGGCGCATGGTGGCTCCTCAGCCGGAGAGGAGTGGGGCCGGCGGTGGCCGCCGGCCCCACGGGGCGGGGTGAGGTCCGGTCGACAGGGTCCGGGTCCTGGTTGCGGACGCTTGTCCTGCTGCGCGTCGCCCCGGCGCACCGCCCGGCGGCGTTTTCGTCGGTCGACGGAGGATCCGCTCCGCATCCCGCCTCGGGGCCCGTGCCGGGCGGCACCGGAAGACGCCGCCCGCGGCGAACAGCGCCCGGCGACAGGACCTAGTCGTCGACGAACTCGAGCGTGTTGCCCTCGGGGTCCCAGGCGGTGAAACCGCGGCCGTTCTTGTGAGGGCGGAGTTCGCTTGGGCTGAGGTCGGAGAGGTCGGCGCGTGCCGCCTCCACGTCGGTGTCGGTGAAGCCCAGCCGGAAGGGCGGTTCGTCCTCCTGGCCGCTGAACACGAGCTCGCCTCCGTTGCCGGTACGCAGAACGGTGGCCTGCGGGTGTTCCTCCAGCACGGGGAAACCGAGCCGGTCGCGGTAGAAGGCGACCATCTCGGCGTAGTTCTCGCAGTGCACGATCGTGACGGAGAGGTTTCCGAGGGTGGGCATTGTCCGTGTCTCCTTCGCTGTGGTGGGGGGCGGCGGGTCACACGTCGTAGGGGTGGTCCCGCTTGGCGTCGCGCAGCGTGGTGCCCCACCAGACGAGCTGGTTGAGCATGGTCGTGGCCGCCGCCGCGACACCGTCCGGGTTCGTGGGGTTCCCGTCGGCGTCGAACTCCTTCCAGTAGTTGGGGAAGCTGACCGTGTCGCGCATGGTGACGGCGTGCAGCTCGGCGAACACGAGCCGGAGTTGTTCCACGGAGCGCAGTCCGCCCGCGAGGCCGCCGTAGGAGACGAACCCGACCGGTTTGGCGCGCCACTCCGGGTGCACCGAGTCGATGGCGAGCTTCAGCGGAGCGGGGAAGGAGTGGTTGTACTCGGCGGCGGCGACGACGAACGCGTCGGCGGCCGCGATACGGGAGGCGAAGGCGCGCACGTCGGGTGAGGGGTAGTGGCCGGTGTAGACCGGGTGGGCCTGCTGGACGGTGGGCAACGGGGTTTCGGCCAGGTCGATCACGTCGAGGGCGAGGTCGTCGCGCTGTTTCGCGTGGTCGACGAACCAGGCCGCCGGATTGGGGGCGAAGCGGTTCTCGCGGGTGCTGCCGACGAGTACGGCGGTGTTCAGTGGGGTGTCGGTCATGGCGGTCTCCAGGGGTGAACACGGGATCGTTCTCAATCCCGTTTCTTATGAAACTAAGTGTCAGATTAAACCAAGGATCTAAAGGTAGCAAGTAGTAAAAGGTTTCCTGTCTTTCTTGTTTCCCGGTGTCTCATCGATAGACTGGAGGGATGAAGGACTCCGAGGAACCCGTGGTCGACCTGTCCGCCCTGCCGCCCGAGGAGCGGGAGAAACTCACCCTGATGGGGCTCGGCCCGCCCAGCGAGTGCCTGCCGCTGCGGGAGCGCAAGAAGCTCCGCACCCGGCGCGCGCTCGTCGACGCGGCGATGCGGATGTTCCTCGAACAGGGGTTCGACGCGGTCACCGTCGACAACCTGGCCGAGAAGGTGGAGGTCTCCAAGAGCACGTTCTTCCGCAACTTCGAACGCAAGGAGACCGTGGCGATCGAGGGGGAGACCGTCATCTGGTCGGCCTACCTCGCCGTGCTGGCGGGGCGCCGGATCTCAGGCCCCGTACTGACGGAACTGCGCGCCACCATGACCGAGACCGTGGCCGCCCTGCCCGCGGAGTGGGACGAGCACTACGTCGCCACGCGCCGCCTCGTGAACTCCTGCCCGGTGGTGCAGGCCCACACGGCCCACTACCGGACCACCGTGCACCAGCGGATCGCCACCTGCCTGGCGGGGAAACTCGGGATGGCCCCCGATGACATGCGGCTAGCGATCCTCGCGGAAACGACGGCGACCGCCTGGAGCGTGGCCGCCCGTACCTGGGTGTACGCCAACGCCGAGGGCGGCAGGAACGCCCTCCTGCACCGGCTCGGGCGCGCTTTCGACGCCATACCCGAGAGCCTGTCGCTGTCGGGAACGGGCGAGAACCGGGAGTGAACCCGGTGCTGGTAAGAGACGCCGGTCAGGACGGCGGCCGGTTGATCCACACGTCCACGCCGTCGTGGTGGGAGCACGTGCCGCGCCGGTGGTCCGAGTAGGAGTAAGTGCCGTCGTTGCACCGAGCCGTCGCTCCGGCCGGATGCTCGGGTTCCTCGGGTTCCGGCTCCGGCGCGGGCTCGTCCCGCGTGTCCTCCCCGGAATCCGTGCCCGAGTCCTGGCCGCCGTTCTCCGGGGGCGTCTCCTCGTTCGGTTCGTCCGTCTCCTCCGCGGGCTCCGTAGTCTCGGTCTCCTCCGTGGCGGAAGCCGTGCTCTCCAAGGGAGAGGTGGCGGAGACGGAGGCCGACGGAGGGGCGGGGGAGCCCTTCGGGTCGTTCTCCGAGGAGTCGGACATCCCGCCGATGAGGGCGACCAAAGCGACGAGGAGGAAGACTCCGTTGAGGACCGTTCCCGCTATCGCCATCCCTGTCCGCGACGCCGTCCCTACCTGGCGTCCCGGATCCCGAGGGCACCGAGTACGATCCCGACGATCGGGGGGATGAACAGCAGGAACAGGCACAGGACATTGGCGAGTCCCAGGACGAGGCTCGCGACGGCGAGCCGGCTCCGGGGCGGTTGTGCCGTTCCGGCGAAATTCGGGGGATGGCTCAACGGTGCTCCAACCGTCGCGGATGTGGCGGAAGTTTAACGATGCGTGTGGCATAACGGAACGAATTCCGTTAAATCGTCCTATCCGTTGACACGGCACCTTGAAGAGTGACAGCACCGTGGCTCCACCCCACCTCGCCTTCACCAGGCTTCGGGAAAACTCTTCGGAATTTTTCCTCCGGGGGTGTCGAATCCGGCCGGGCGCGATCGACGCGTGGGTAACGAGCGGAAACGTTCCGCCGTGACCGGGCGGGACACGACACGAGAGAGGCGACGCGCCATGCGGTTCATGATGATGATCAAAGGGGACGCGAGCACCGAGGCCGGGGTCATGCCCACCCAGCAGGAGCTCGACGCCATGACCGCCTACAACGAGGAGCTGGTCCGGGCCGGCGTGATGCTGTCGGGTGAGGGGCTGCACCCCACGTCGGCCGGGGCGCGGGTGCGGTTCTCGGACGGGCAGGCCACGGTGGTGGACGGCCCGTTCTCCGAGGCCAAGGAGGTCGTCGCCGGGTTCTGGCTGCTGGAGGTGGCCTCCCGGAGCGAGGCCCTCGAGTGGGCGCGGCGCTGCCCCGTCGGAGGGGAGGGCGAGATCGAGGTGCGGCAGGTGTTCGAGGCCTCGGACTTCGGCGAGGAGTTCACTCCCGAACTGCGGGAACGGGAGGAAAGCCAGCGCGCCCGCATCGCCGACCAGCACTGAGCCGTCTTCAGGGCCGGCGGCGCCTCTCCGCGGGAGAACGGCACCGGAGCGCGGCCGGCCCGTCCCACGTCGTGGGTGTTGCTTTGCCGGGGTGTCCGTGCGGTTATATATCCGGTTGTGACTGATGACACTGGTGCGCGGGTCGAGGCGGTGTGGCGGATCGAGGCTCCCAAGGTCATCGCCGGACTCGCCCGTATGGTTGACGACATCGGGCTGGCCGAGGAGTCGGCCCAGGACGCGCTGGTCGCCGCGCTGGAACAGTGGCCGCGTTCCGGTGTTCCGGAGAACCCGGGCGCCTGGCTCATGGCCACTGCCAAGCGTCGCGCGATCGACGCGCTGCGCCGACGGCAGCGGTTCGACCGGAAGCTCTCCGAACTCGGCAACGAGCTGGAGACCCAGCAGCCGGACGTGGCGCGCGACGTCGCGGCCGCCCTCGAGGAGGAGATCGGCGACGACGTGCTCACCCTGGTGTTCACGGCCTGCCACCCGGTGCTGTCCACCCCGGCCCGGGTGGCGCTCACCCTGCGCGTCCTCTGCGGTCTGACCACCGGAGAGATAGCGCGGGCGTTCCTCGTTCCGGAGCCGACCGTCGCGCAGCGCATCGTGCGGGCCAAACGCACCCTCGTCGACAGGGGAGTGTCCTTCGCCGTCCCGTGCGGTCAGGAGCTCACCGACCGGTTGCCCGCCGTGCTGGAAGTCCTCTATCTGGTGTTCAACGAGGGGTACACGGCTACTTCCGGAAACGAGTGGAGCCGTCCCGAGCTGTGTGAGGAGGCGTTGCGGCTCGGACGGATGGTGGCCGAACGCATTCCCGGGGAACCGGAGGCGCACGGGCTCGTCGCGCTGTTGGAGCTCCAGCACTCCCGTAGCCGCGCACGCGTCGGGCCGGGCGGGGAGGCGGTGCCGCTGTTGGAACAGAACCGCGGCCGTTGGGACCAGCTGCTGGTCCGCCGCGGGTTGGCGGAGCTGGAGCGCGCGCACACGTTGGTCCGGAAACGCGGCGCCACCTCGGGTCCCTACGTGTTGCAGGCCGACATCGCCGCCTGCCACGCCCGCGCCCCGCGTCCGGAGGAGACGAACTGGCCCCGCATCGCCGCCCTGTACACGGCGCTCGCGGGTGTCGCACCCTCCCCCGTCGTGGAACTGAACCGAGCGGTCGCCCTCGCGATGGTTTTCGGGCCCGAGCGGGGGCTGGACCTCGTCGACGAGCTCGCCGGGGACCCCGCGCTACGGAACTACCACCTGCTGCCGAGTGTGCGCGGCGACCTCCTCGTCCAGCTGGAACGGTTCGGTGAGGCCCGCGCCGAGTTCGAACGGGCGGCCGACCTCACCCGCAACGAGCGGGAGCGCGCCCTGCTGCTGGACCGCGCCGCCGCGTGCGCCGCCGGAACCGCCACGTCCGCGGCCGCCCCGCCGCCCACCCCGTCTGACTAGACGCGGGAGGTGTCCCCTCGGTACGTCGCTGCTCCGGACACGAGCTGTCCGCGGGACCGTCGCCCTCTCCGCGTCGGTACGTCGGCGTGTGCCCGCGGCATCAGTCGGCCTCCCCGGAGGAGACCGGTTCCTCCCCTTGCGGGTTCGCGCTGGAGCGGTGGTGGCTCTCCCGCACGAAGCGCTCCAGCCCGGAGACGAACTGCTCGGCCTGTTCGCGCGGCCAGGAGGCGAGCTGTTCCCCGAACATCCCGGCGAGGCGTTCCCGCAGCAGCCCGACGACGCGTTCGCCCTCCTGGGTCAGGACGAGCAGGGAGTTGCGCGCGTCGTCCGGGTCCTGGCGCCGGTAGACCAGTCCACCCGTTTCGAGGCGGCTCGCGTGGCGGCTGACACCGGAACGGTCGAGTCCCACCTCGGCTCCGAGAGTTCCGGCTGTGACGGGGCCCAACCGGGCGAGGCCGCTGAGGATGGGGTAGGAGGTGATGTCCACCCCGCGGCCGATTCCCGCGACCAGCTCCTCGTAGAGGGTGACCCGCATCCGGCGTTGTAGCAGCGTCCCTAGGGCTGTCTCGCAGCGTTGTCCCAGTTCGTAGCTCATATTCCACCAACCTACTCCATGATGCGTGCAATCCGCACGGGTGTCGTGTAGCCTCAAATGCGTGCGAAATGCACGCGTTGGAGGAGGTTTGATGGCTCGGTACCGATCCGGGACGGAACCCGCTTCGTCAACCACGCGGTTGGACCCCGACACTCGTAGGCTCGTGGCGGTCTTCCTGGCGGGAGCGGTCCTTCCACTGCTGGACACGACGATCGTCAACGTCGCCCTGGACCGGCTCGCGGCCGTTTTCCACGCGCCGGTGTCCACGATCCAGTGGGTGGTCACCGGCTACGCCATGGCGACCGCGCTGGCGATCCCGGTGAGCGCGTGGGCGGTGCGACGGTTCGGCGGCAGGCGGATGTGGCTGTTCTCCCTGGCCACGTTCCTGGCCGGCTCCGTGCTGTGCGGCCTGGCCCCCAACGTGGGGATCCTGGTCGCCTCCCGGGTCGTTCAGGGGATCGGCGGGGGTATGTCCATGCCGGTGCTGCAGACGCTCCTGGTGAGATCGGCGGGCCAGCGGCAGGCCCGGCGCGCCATGGCCGCCATCGGCTTCCCCACCGTGATCGCTCCGGTGGTGGGTCCGGTCATCGGCGGAGTGATCGTCGACGGAGCGAGTTGGCGCTGGGTGTTCCTCGTCAACGTGCCGGTCTGCCTGGTCGCGCTCGTCTGGGCGTGGAGGGGCGTACCCCCGACCGAGTCGGACGGGAGCGCCCGGCTGGACGGTCCTGGCCTGGCCCTGCTCGCCCCCGGACTGGTCGCGCTGGTCTACGCCCTGTCCCGCGCCACCGGGCCGGAGGAACTGGCGGGCTGGCCGTTCCTGCTGTCGTTCGCCGTCTCCCTGGTGCTGCTGGCGGTGTTCGGACGTTACGCGCTGCGAACGGTACGGGAACCGGTCATGGACCTCCGGTTGTTCACCGTGCCCAGCTTCACCGGCGCGGCCCTGACACTGTGGCTGTCCGGAATCGTCTTCTACGGCAGTCTCGTGCTTCTTCCGCTGTACTACCAGCAGGTTCCCGGTTACTCGGTGCTCGGGGCAGGGCTCGTGCTCGCCTCGCAGGGCGTCGGGGCCCTGCTCGCGCGGTCGCTCTCCGGGAGGGGCACCGACCGGGTCGGGACGAGGGCCATCGTCCTGGCGGGCCTGGTCGCCGCGGTCATGGGGACGCTGCCCTTCGCCGTCCTCGACGGTGGCCTACGGGCCTGGCTTCTCGCCGGACTCGTCGTGCGTGGTGCCGGTCTCGGGATCGTGACCGTCTCGGTCATGGGGGCCGCTTACCACGACGTGCCCCGGGAATCGGTCGCGCACGCGAGCGCTGTCAGCCGCATCCTGCTGCAGCTCGGCGCCGCGCTGGGGGCCGCCGCTGTCACCACCGTGCTGGCCTGGCAGGTCGACGCCGGAACAGCGGCAGACCTGGAGCACGCCTACCAGGTCACGTTCCGGTGGCTGCTCGTGGCGACCGCCGTGACCGCCGTCCCCGCCCTGGCACTGCCCGGACGCCACCCGGGAGGACGGTGAGCGGGATTCGTGCGCGGGCCGGCACCGCGCCCGAGGCGGCGGAGGCGACCATTCCCGGAGGGGTGCGCACACGCCGGGCCCGGTAACGCGCGGTCGCGGTACCGGGCCCGGGCGCACCGACATCCGCGGTCAGATGTCCACGCCGAAGATCGTCTCGATCGTCTCCTCCACGATCTCGCCGGTGTCGCCCTCGGCGATGGCTTCGGCGAGTTCCGCCACGTCCTCGTTCTCCGGGTCCATAGTCAACCTCCCGCAACTGGGGCGTGTGCCGGGCGACCGGGACGGCCGCCGCGTCGCGTGCCGGTGTGCACTCTGCCACAGATCCCGCGTGTGCGGGAGAGCGCGACCGTCGTGACCGCGCGGGCCGGCGGGCACGGGAGCGTCAGGGGCGTTCGTCGATGCTGTCGACCACGCCGTAGTCCACTAGCGACGAGACCTGCTGCACCTCCTGCTCCTCACCGTCGACCTCCACGGTCGACGTGTCGCGCATTCCGAGGTACTCGTGGGTCTCGGCGTCCAACACGATGTCCGGGGTGGGGAACGTGCCCCCTCCCTCGCGAGTGATGCCGACGCCGGTCCTGCCCCGCGCGTCCACGGTCCCCTCCTGGAACGTGACGTCGGGTACCAGCGCCAGCGCGTCGAACGCGGCCCCGCGCAGGTCCTCCGGCATGACCTGCCAACCGTGCAGCAGGTAGATGAGGTTCGTGTACGCCATGTCGTAGTCGTCAGCGGTCAGCTCCGCGCCGTCCGGCTTGAGGGCGGTGATGTCGGGGTCGCGCAGCAGCTCCCCGGGATCGGTGGGGAGCTCGGCCAGCTTCCGGTAGTCCACGGGGGGAAATCTTCCCGACTCCTCCGGTAGCGGCTCGATCATCCGCGGATCGCCGCGTTCACTGACCTTCGACGGGTTGGCGTGCGGGTCGACGGCGTCCCAGTTCTCTTCCGTGAAGGTGCGGATCTCACCGCCGCCCACCGGCGTCTCCTCCAGGATCTCCTTGGTGTAGATGTACTGGTCCCGGTCGGGGACGGGAACGTGCTCCCTGTCCTTCCGGGCCTGGTCGGCGGCGTCCCGCAGGGCCTGTTTCGCGCTGGCCGTGGTCGCCTCCGTCCCGGTACCGGAGGTATCGGGGGGTGCGGCGGGATCGCCGCTCGCCTCGACGGCGACCAGGGCGCCACCGGCGACCACCGCCAGGGCCGCTGAGGCGATCGCCAGGCGCGGGGCGGTCCGCCGCGGCAGCAGACGGGACCAGCGACCGCGCTCCTGTCCGGTGATGGCGCGCGACAGCCGGTTGCGGGCGGTGAAGCGGGCCTCCGCGTCCATCGGCGGGGTGTCAGCGTCCATGTCGCGTAGCAGCCGCAGCTCATCCATGGTGGTCCTCCTCGTTGACGGCCGTGGGGTCGGTCTCGCCCAGTTCCGCGCGCACTTTCACGCGGGCGCGGTGCAGCCGGGAGCGCACGGTGCCGACCGGGATGCCGAGGGCTTCCGCCACCTCGGCGTAGTCCATCCCGCCCCAGGCGACGGCGAGCAGCACGTCGCGGTGGCGGGCCGGGAGCGCGGCGAGGGCGCCCGCCAGCCGGCCCCGCACGCTCGCGGCGCTCACCCGCTCCGTGACCCGCTCGTCCAGCTCCCCGGTGTCGGCCCCGGCGCTGGCGGTGCGTTGTATCGCGCGCCACCGTCGGGCCTCGGCGCGCCTTCGCTGCCGGATGAGGTTGGTGGCGATCCCGTACAGCCAGGGGCGCGCGTGCTCCCGTGCGGACTCGTAGCTTCCCCGCCGCCGGAAGGCGAGGACGAAGGTGTCGGCCACGAGGTCGTCGGCGGCTTCGGAGCCGAGCCTCCGCGCCGTGTACCGGTGGATGTCGTCGGCGTAGCGGTCGAACAGTTCCGCGAACGCCTCGGGTGCCTCCCGGGACCGCGCGATGATGTCGGCGTCCGTGGTGTGCTGGACGTCCGGGTACGGTTCCGCACTCACGCTCGTCCTTTCGGTGCCTGGGAAACCCGCCCGTCGGCGGGTGTCGTCACCCCGTGTTGGCCGCAGCGCCGGATCGGGTTCCGTACGGCCGGGAGGAGTGGCGGTAGGCCACGGGCCACCGTCTCGTTTATCTCCCGGCTACACGCGGTCCGCCAGGGTGCGCGGGAGACCGAGAGGGGAGAACGCCATGCGAACGATCGGGATGCTCGGCGGGATGAGCTGGGAGTCCACCGACTACTACTACCGGCAGCTCAACCAGGGGGTGCGGGAACGCCTCGGCGGTCTCCACTCCGCGCGCTGCATCGTGTACTCGGTGGACTTCGCCGAGGTGGCGCGGATGCAGGCGGAGGGGGAGTGGGAGCGCGCCGGCGCGTACCTCGCGGAGTGCGCCGCGCGGCTCGAGGCGGCCGGCGCCGAGTGCGTCATCCTCTGCACGAACACGATGCACCGGGTCGTCGGTGAGGTGCGCGGCGGTGTCTCCGTTCCGGTCCTGCACATCGCGGATGGCACCGCCGGGGCCCTGCGCGCGGCCGGCGTGGGTACCACCGCGCTGCTCGGCACCCGTTTCACCATGGAGCAGGACTTCTACCGCGACCGGCTCCGGGAGCACGGGATCAGTGTCACCGTGCCGGAGGCGGGGGACAGGGAACTGGTGCACCGGACCATCTACGAGGAGCTGTGCCTCGGTACGGTCGCGGATTCCTCGCGGGAGGCGTTCGAGCGGATCGTGGCGGACCTGGCGAGGGACGGAGCCGAGGGCGTCGTTCTCGGTTGCACCGAGATCGGTCTGCTCATCGGGCGGGAGAACAGTCCCGTCCCGGTGTTCGACACGACCCTGCTGCACGTGCGGGCGGCACTGGACTGGGCGTTGGAGTGAGCCCGCTCCCGGCCCACGGCCCGCAGGTCACCGTGGGCCGAGGCGGGGTGGGATCTCACCAGGAGCGGCGGCCGAGGAAGGCCAGCAGCCGGGTCTGCTCGTCGGCCTCCTCGGGCGGGGTGAGCTCCGGGCCGCACACGCCGTCGCCGCGCAGGGCGTCGCCGAACCGCTCCGCCTGCTCCGCGGCCCAGCGGACGTCCGCGGGCTCCATACGCTCGTCGCCGCCGGTGGCCCGGGCCACGTCCCACCGGTGCACCACGAGGTCGAAGCACAGGAACATGTTCACGGCGTCCTCGAACCTGGTGCGGCCCCACGCGCCGTCGAACTCCGCCGCGGCGCGGTCGGGGTCCTCCAGGTCGGACCGCACAACCGCGCGGACGGCGTCCCAGGCGGCGGCGGGGTCGTCGTCGACGGAGGGCGCCGGGCCGAGCTCCCGGCCGACGAGGCTGAGGAACATGCCTTGGGTGTGGACGACGTGGCGGACCACGTCCCGGGCGGTCCAGCCCGCGCAGGGAGAGGGGGAATCCCACTGCCGCGTGGGAACGGCGGTGAGAGTGGCGGCGAAGTCGTCGCCGAGCCGGGTGTAGCGTTCCGAGATGTCAGTCATGGAGTTCTTCGGCGTCTCTTCTGTGTCCGGGTGTCCTTTTCCTGGGTGGTGCGATCCTCGCTCGTGGGCGGGCCGGGCGTCTTGAAGAAACGCGACACTCCCCCCGGTCGCGACTCCGCTCTCTGTCGGCGCCCCGGCCTAGGCTGGACGCGTGGTACCGGATGTCACCGAGGACGCCCGGGGGATCATCGCTCCGGAAGCCGGCCGGGCCAGGTTCGACCTGCGGCGTTACGAACCGTCGCCGCGCGTCGCCCGGTTCGTCGACCGGTACTGGCTGGCGCGGTGGAACCTGGGTGAGCCCTACGTTCAGCGGGTGTTCTCCCACCCGGTGGTGAACGTCGTCGTCACACCGGACGGCGCCGCGGTGCACGGGGTGGCCACCGGCGTGACGAGCAGGCGTCTGGTGGGGGCCGGGTGGGCGCTGGGCGCCATGTTCCGTCCGGCGGGGTTCCGGCCCCTGCTGGGACGACCGATGTCGCGGGTCCGGGACGCGGCGTTCCCCCTCACCGAGCTGTGCGGTCCGCCCGGATCGGAGACGGCCGACGCCGTCGCCGGGGAGGCGTCACCGGAGGGAAGCGTGGCCGCGCTGGAGGAGCTCCTGGACGCGTACCTGCCCGCCTCGCACCACCCCGCCGAGGACACGGCCGCGCTCGTCGAGCGTGCCGCTGCGGACCCGGCCGCGTTCCGGGTGGAGACGCTGGCGGCGCGGGCGGGGGTGAGCGTCCGCCAGCTCCAGCGCCGCTTCGCCGACCACGTGGGGGTGGGGCCCAAGGCGGTGCTCCGCCGGTACCGCCTCTACGAGGTCGCCGAGCGTGTCCGCCGCGGCGGACGTCCCGACTGGCCGGCTCTGGCCTCCGAACTGGGGTACAGCGACCAGTCGCACCTGACCCGTGACTTCACCGCTGTGGTCGGCGTGTCGCCGCAGCGCTACACCGCGTCCCGCGCCGCGCGGCCGGCCGGCTGACGGCCCGACGGTCCCGATAGGCCGCCGGAAACGGCCGGTTTCGTTCCTCGGGCGCACCCCCGGAGCCCACGGACTTCAAAAAGTGATATCACTTTGCTAGATTATGGATAGCGAACACAGTCCAGGAACACTCCGGGAGAACAGGACACGGAATGAGTAACGACACACCCGAGGCCGCACCGGCCCCGGCGCGAACCGAGGTTCAGGAGCGGCCCGCCGCCGGGCTTCCCGGCTGGCCGGTCCTCATCGTCTCCGTCATCGCCCTGCTCGTCGGCGCCGTCGGGATCATCGCCGGTCTCGGCTTCGTCGCCAGCGCCGGCGACGGGGGAGCGTCCGGCGGCGTGCTGCTCGTCGGAGGGATCGTCCTGGCGCTGGCGGCCCTGGTCGCCATGGTCGGCCTGGTGCCCGTGGCCCCGCAGGAGGCCCGGGTACTGCAGCTGCTCGGCCGCTACACCGGAACGATCCGCACCGACGGGCTGCGCTGGATCAACCCGATCACCGACGGGCGGCACAAGGTCTCCACCCGCATCCGCAACCACGAGACCTCGGTGCTGAAGGTCAACGACGCCGCCGGCACTCCCGTGGAGATCGCCGCGGTGGTGGTCTGGCAGGTCACCGACACCGCCCAGGCGATGTTCGCCGTGGACGACTACGCCGAGTTCGTCAACATCCAGTCCGAGACGGCCGTGCGCCACATCGCCAACAACTACCCCTACGACGGTTCCGGGGAGCACCGGCTGTCCCTGCGGGACAACGCCGAGGAGATCACCGGCAGGCTCAACAGCGAGATCGCCGAACGCGTGCAGGCAGCCGGGGTGCGCATCATCGAGTCCCGGATCACCCACCTCGCCTATGCTCCCGAGATAGCGGGGGCGATGCTGCGCCGCCAGCAGGCGAGCGCGATCCTGGCCGCCCGCCGGGAGATCGTGGAGGGTTCCGTGGGTATGGTCGAGCAGGCGCTCACGCGGCTGACCGAGCACGACTTCCTCGAACTGGACGAGGAACGCAAGGCGTCCATGGTGAGCAACCTGATGGTCGTGCTGTGCTCCGACAACGACACCCAGCCGGTGGTCAACACCGGCTCGCTGTACCACTGAACCGCCGGATCGGCGATATGGGAACGACCAGGTGAGTGAACGCAAGAAGCTCCTGCTGCGGCTGGACCCCGCCGTGCACGACGCCCTTGCCCGCTGGGCCGGGGACGAGCTGCGCAGCACGAACGCCCAGATCGAGTTCGTGCTGCGGCGGGCTCTGGCCGACGCCGGCCGCCTGCCTTCCAGCACCAAGGGCGTTCCCCGGCGCGGACGCCCTCCCAAGCGGAACCGGACGGACGACCAGGAGTCCGGGGAGGTTCCGGACGAGGGCGGCCCGGACCCGGATACCGGCGACACCGTGTGACCGGGCGGCGCGACGCCGCCGGTGTCGTCCCGGCGAACCGCGGTTCCGGGCGCGGGGCGGCGCCTCGGCCGCCGGACGAGGGCCGTGGCAGCACGCCGCACCGGCCACCGCCACGCGCGGGTCGCCCCTCCATCGGGACGCCGCGGTTCATCCCGAGAGGAGGGACACCGTGCGTGAGGACAGTACGACACCAGCGAATAGGGGCGGGGCGCATCCCCGCCGTTTCCGCGCGGCATCCCGTCCCGTCCGTCACTGAGGAGGAACGCAGCCCATGCCCGCCGCACCCCCGTCCTCCACCACGACCTTCGTTGGAACACCAGTCGGCCACCTACCCCTCGTCCGGTTCGGGCTCCCGCTGCTGGGAACCGGGCTCGGCTGGGCGGCCAAACCCGTGGCGGACTGGACGGCCGCCCTGCCGTGGGCGCCGATGCAGGGGCCGTTCATCCTCCTCGCCTCGTTCCCCGACCCGCACGCCAAGCTCGCCTGCGCCGTCCTGGGAACCCTCGCCGGTCTGGTGGCGGCCTGGTTCGCCGACCGGCGCTACATCAGGGCGAGCGTCGGGGACAGCCGGCTCACCCTCACCCGCGGGGAGACCACCCGGACCGTGCCGCGCTCGTCCGTCGGGGCGGTGTTCCCGGACGGCGGCCAGGTCGTCGTGCTCGGCCACCGCACCGAGGAACGCGTCCGGATCGCGGGAGCGCTGGACACGCGCCACCTCGGGTCCGCGCTGCTGGCCCACGGCTACCCCTGGCGGGCGGACGGCGATCCGCACGCGGACGAGTACCGCCGCTGGGTACCCGACCTGCCCGGTCTCCCGGACGGCGCGGACGCGCTGTTCCGCGCCCGGCAGCGGGCACTGCGCGGCAGCGACGGGGAGGACGCCGAGGAGCTGCGCGCCGAGCTGGCCAGGCTGGGGATCGTGGTGCGCGACGAGGGCAGGCGCCAGTACTGGCGCCGCAGCCAGGAGCCCGGTCGCGCCGCCCCTCCCGCCGCGGTGCTCCCGGAGCCGGGAGAGTGAGCTGTGCCTCCGCTGCCGGGCGCAACGCGGAACGTCTCCGCCGTTCCCGCCACGCGTGTAGCGGGAACGTAGTATCACCGTGACGCGTGCACCGACGGGAGAGGAGCCGCGATGCCGTCCCTGGACGGGAAGACCGTGATCATCACCGGCGGCGCGCGGGGGATGGGCGCGGCGACCGCGCGCAGCTGCGTCGCGGCCGGGGCGCGCGTTCTCATCACGGACGTTCTGGAGGGGGACGGCCGGGCCACGGCGGAGCAGCTCGGCGACGCCGCCCGGTTCGTCCGGCACGACGTCACCAGCGAGGACGACTGGGCCGCCGTGGTGGCCGCCGCCCATGACACCTTCGGCCGCGTCGACGGTCTGGTGAACAACGCCGGGGTCGCCATGGGCATCACCATCGAGGACACCGAACTGGCCGAGTTCGAACGCACCCTGCGCATCAACCTCACCGGCACGTTCCTGGGGATGCGTGCGGTCCTCGCGTCGCTGCGGAAGGTGGGCGGCGGCGCCGTCGTCAACGTGTCCTCGGCCGCCGGTCTCACGGCCGTGCCCTACACCTCCGGTTACGGCGCCTCCAAGTGGGGGGTGCGCGGCCTCACCAAGGTGGCGGCGCTCGAGTTCGCGGCGGACGGCATCCGGGTCAACTCCGTCCACCCCGGCATGGTCGCCACCCCGATGACCGAGGAGTCGGGTGCGGTGACGTCCGACCGCGGTTTCCCGTCGGCGGCGGCAGGGCGGGTCGGAGTACCGCCGGAGGTCGCCGAGGCGAACACGTTCCTGCTGTCCGAGGCCGCCACCTACATCACCGGTGCCGAGCTCGCCGTGGACGGCGGGTGGAGCGCGGGCGACGCGGCCATGCTGCGCGGCGGCGGTCCGGACGGGACCTGACCGCACTGGCCACACCGCCGATCCGCCGCCTCACCCGGTACCGGGATAGCCCGGCAGGACCTCCGCCACGGGTTGGGTGTGCTCCGCGAGCAGACCGACCAGGAAGTCGCGGTCCTGCCGTGCCAGTGGTACCAGCGGACGTCGCAGGTACACGCTCCAGTTCTCCGGTTTCGGGAAGAGACGCAGGGAGTGCACGTGGTCGGCCAGCACCACGCCGGTACGGAACGGCGCCAGCTCCGTGATGTCCAGGGGGCAGCGCCACGGGTAGGAGCGCTCCCCGAAACGCACGGGTTCCTCGTCGCGCGTCGCCGCCGCGGCCACTGCCGCCCGGGCGACGATCCGCCCCCGGTCGCGGGTGGGATTGCCGAAACACCCGCGGGTGGTGTAAACGAGCAGCTCGTCGCCCGTCCGCAGCGATGCGGCGTCGCGTCGGCGCCGTTCGGGGAAGGCCGTCTGGCGGGTGGACAACACCCAACCCAGGGCGTCGCGGTCTCCCAGAACCATCAGGTACGTACTCGTCTCACCACTCACGTCCCCGAGCATAGGGCGTGGTTGACGGCCCCGTCCTGCTGCGGCCCGCTACGGTGCCGCGCCCGCGGCGATCCCGTCGATCGGCGGAGGATCCCGCCCCGCCGGTGAGTCAGGACCGGTCACGGGTGGGCGCCCCACGGTGATTCGCCCCACTACTGCGCCCGGACAGCCGGTGTGTGGCGGGTTGTGGACCCTGGCCCCGGAGTGGGGAAGGAAATAGCGGGGGCGGTGCGCGCGGTTGCGCGGGGGAGACCAGAGCCCGAACCGCCCGACCCGGGGTCCGGGCCCGCGCATCGTCAGGAAAGGCCGGTGTCCGTGTCCGTCCCGCTCTCGATCCTCGATCTCGCGCACATCGCGGAAGACACCACGATCCGTGAAACCCTCGACGCCAGCGTGGCCATGGCCCGCAGCGCCGAGGAGCTCGGCTACCAGCGGGTCTGGTACGCCGAGCACCACAACATGTCCACCATCGCCTCGTCGGCCACCAGCGTCCTCATCGGACACATCGCGAATCACACCAGCCGCATCCGGCTGGGTGCGGGCGGCGTCATGCTCCCCAACCACGCCCCGCTGACCATCGCCGAACAGTTCGGCACCCTGGAGACGCTGCACCCCGACCGGATCGACCTGGGGTTGGGACGGGCTCCCGGCAGCGACCAGAACACGATGCGGGCGCTGCGCCGCGACCCCTCCGCCGCGGACAGCTTCCCGCAGGACGTGCAGGAGCTGCAGGGCTACCTCACCGGCAACACCCGCATCCCGGGGGTGCAGGCCATCCCGGGCAGGGGGACCGGCGTGCCGCTGTACATCCTCGGCTCGTCCCTGTTCGGCGCCAAGCTCGCCGCCGCGCTCGGGCTGCCGTACTCGTTCGCCTCCCACTTCGCCCCGAACGCGCTGGAGGAGGCCGTGGCCGCCTACCGCAGCGAGTTCACCCCCTCGGAGCAGCTGTCCCGCCCCCACGTCATCGCCGGGGTGAACGTCACCGCGGCCGACACCACGGAGGAGGCCCGTTCCCAGGCGCACATCGCCCGGCGCCGCAGGGTCGCCCAGCTCCTGGGGCGGGGGCGGACCCTGACGACCGAGGAGGCCGAGGCCGCCATGGCCTCCCCAGCGGGACAGCAGGTGCTGCAGATGGTCCAGTACTCGGCGGTGGGCGACCAGCGCGAGGTGGCCGACTACCTCGACTGGTTCGCCAAGCACGCCGACGCGGACGAACTCATCGTCGCCTTCCAGGCGGAGGACCGCCAGGCGCGGCTGCACTCGCTCGCGCTGACCGCCGATGCCGTGGGACTGGAGGGGCGCGGCTGACTCCGACCCGGCTGCTGGACCCGTAACGCCGTCCGCCCACGGGCGGTCGGCGCGGGTGCGTTCGGGGCCGGTCCGCCGGTCAGACGACCGCGATCGCCTCGACCTCGACCAGGTACCCGGACTCGGCCAGCGTCTGCACCCCGACGATGGTGTCGGCGGGCTTGTGGTCACCGAACACCGCGATCCGGGCCTTGGAGATCAGGGGCAGGTACTCGGGCTTGTGGGACACCACGTAGATCGTGATCCGCGCCACCTGCTCCGGTGCGGCTCCGGCGGCGGCGAGGCACCGGCCGAGGTTGGCGAACGCCTGGTGGGCCTGGCCGGACAGGTCGCCGGGAGCGACCAGGTTCCCCTGGGCGTCGTCGGCCACCTGTCCGGCGACGAACACCATCCGGCTGCCGCTCGCGGCGACGACCTGGGTGTAGGACTCCGGGGTGGGCAACCCCTCGGGGTTGATGAGTTCCAGCGGCATCGGTTCCGGGACCTCCTCTGCGCGTGTGCTGACCGACGGGAGCGGGCCGTGTCTCGGCCGCTCGGGAACGGGAAATCCTACTCGGAGCGGCGTTGCCGGAGAAGCTGGTACCGGGGCGCGGTCAGGACGGAGGATCCACGGGCGGGACGCCCTCCTCCGGTGCGTCGTGGGGAGGCCGCCGCCGGACCGTACCGGACTGGGCCAGGAGGGCGCCGCCCAGGACCACCAGACCGCCGAGGCCCTGCACCGCGCTGAGCCGTTCTCCGAGGGCGGCCCAGGCGACGACGGCGGCGACGACGACCTCGAGCGTCGCGATCGTCCCGGCGACGGGTGGCGAGAGGACGCGGACGGCGGCGATGCCGGTGACGTAGGCGAGCACGGTGGTCACCAGGACGATCCACACCACCAGGGCCGCCACCGGAACGTGGAACCCGGACAGCTCGGCGTCCGCAGTGAGGATGTGCCAGGGCAGGTTCCACGGTCGGGCGAGGACTCCCACGAAAACGGCGCCGATCACGGTCCCTCCGGCGGCCAGGGCCAGGGTGTCGACCTCCTCGCTCGTGGCGTCCGACAGGAGGAAGAACGACGCCTGGCAGACGGCGGCGCCCAACCCCGCGGCCACGCCGAGCGGGTCCAGGCGGAGCCCGCTCCAGACCTCCACGACGACGGCGATACCGGCCAGGGCGACGAGGGCGCCGCCGAGCGCACTGCCCGGCAACCTGACCCGGCGCACCACGAGGAGCCAGGCGATGACCAGGGTGGGACCCAGGAATTCGAGCAGCAGCGCGATACTGACGGGAATCCGGGACACGGCGACGAAGTAGCAGACCTGGATCCCGGCGACGGAAAGCAGGCCGTAGCAGGCCAGACGCCAACGGTTGGCGCGCACCAGCCGCCCCAGGGCTTCCGGCCGGGTCAGCAGCGCTATGGGGAGGAGGAACACCGCCGCACCGGCGATCCTCAGCCACGTCACCTCCAGCGGGCTCAGCCCGGCGGCGATGGCGGCCTTCGCCGCCGGCCCCGAGCTGCCGAAGAAGACGGCGGAGGAGAGCGCCAGTGCCAGCCCCGTCAGTGCCCGCGGCGGTGCCGGGGCGGCAGCGCGGTGGTCGGTGCGCATGTCAGTCCCCCTTCCGGTGGGGCGGTCCGGCCGGGAGCACCGACACGGGTACGGGATGTGCGGTTCTGCCGGGAGCGGGTCCGCGTGCGGTCGAAGCCATACGGAGAACCCTCCTGGATTCCGTTCTCGTTGACCGGACATCGGAATTTTTTGGAAATCCGATTCCGTTTTCGGGGGCTGGATTTGTCGGCGGACGGTGCTTTGTCGCGCGAAAGCCCCGCAGCGCAGGGGCGGGAAAACATTACACAATCCGTTGGTGGACGCGTTTGCGCTGTCGTGGCCAGGGGCGCAAAATGTTCGCGTGAACAGGCAGAATTCCCTGGACGATGTTGATTACCTGCTGCTCGGGATGCTGCAGGAGGACGCGACACGCAGCCTGAACGAGCTGGGAGCCGCGGCGGGGGTGTCGGCGAGCGCGGTGCAGCGCAGGCTCGTGCGGTTGCGCGCCATGAACGTGATCGACAGCCAGGTCGCGGTGCTCGACAAGGCGGCGGTGGGGATCGGCTTCACCGCGGTCACCCTCGTCGAGCTCGTCGACGACGCCGAGGCCAACCACGGCGCCTTCCGGGAGTACGCGCGCGCCGAGCCCCAAGTGCAGCAGTGCTACGCGATCGTGGGGCAGTGGGATTACGTCGTGGTCCTGGTGACCGCGGACCTCGCGGCGAACCGGGAGCTGTCGCTGCGGCTCTTCGTCGAGAGCGGTCTCGTGCGCAGGTACGAGACGCTGCCGACCAGCGAGGCGGTCAAGTACGGTCTCGCGCTGCCGTTCCCCGCCGATCCCGACGGTCGGGAGACGGGAACGGCCTGAGTCCAGGGGTGGTTCCGGGAGAGGGGATCTCCGCCCTCTCCCGGAGGTGTCCCGTGTTCCGTTCGGCGGACGCGGCGAAAACCCTGGAGCACCGTTCGGCCCGGCGGTGTCCGGTGCGGCTCACCCCTGTCCGCCCGGGCTCTCCCGTACGGGGGCGGTAACCAGCCCGAGGCAGGCCTCCACCAGGTCCAGTGCCCATTCCTGGGGATCGTCGCCACTGGCGGTGGCGCCGCGCTGCTCCATCTCACCGGCGGTGACGTTGACCAGGCTGCGCAGCATCCGCATCCGGTTGCGCAGCACCCGCGGCGGGAGGTCGCCCAGGGTCTCGGTTATGGCGTCCCAGACCTCGCGCAGGGCGCTGGCCTCCTCCCAGTCGTAGGTGAGGCGGTAACCGGGGTCCGTGTGCAGGTGGGCGAGGAACCGGCCGTAGTACCCGCCAGCGACGATGCCCGCCGCCATCGGGAGGACCAGCGCCTCCAGCAGGCGGCGCGGGTCCCGGTCCTCGCCGGAGGAACGCAGCTTCTCCAGCATGTGTCCGCGGTGGGCGTTGATGGGCGCCATCCGGTACTCGAAGACCGCCCGCACCAGGGTGTCCTTGTCGCCGAAGTAGTAGTGCGCGGCGGAGGTGTTGCGCTGCCCCGCCGCCGCGCTGATCTCCCGCAGGGACACCCCGCCGATGCCGTTGGTGGCGAAGAGCCGCTCGGCGGCGAGGAGGAGCCGCTCCCGCGTGTTGGAGGCGGCGGGCTGCGCGCTGGCCATGGTCCTCCTCCGTCGGGCGGTCGCGGCGGGTCGGGCTCTGCGGTCCCGCGCCAACATACCTCTTGTCGCCTTAAAGCAGTTGCTTTAATGTGGCGTGCCACACATCAGGGCGGCTCCGCGGCGGGGCCGCAGCACGGCACCAACGCGGGAGGCCGACAGTGCGGACAGTGCGGGAGTTCGCCGACGCCTGCTGGCGCGGCGAGGTCAGGATGGGACGCGACCAGGAGACCGTCGACGTCGGGCAGCCGGGAGGGAAGTCAACCCACGGACAGGTGTGCGAGGGCGTGCTGGTCTCCACGGGCCTCGCCAATGCCTACGCGGTGGACACCGGAGACGGTCTCGTGCTGCTCGACACCGGACACGCGCGCGAGGCCGACACCCTGTACGCCCGTGTGCGCGAGTGGCGTCCCCACGCCCCGCTGCGCGCGGCCGTGTACTCCCACCACCACGTCGACCACGTCTTCGGCGTCGCCGTCTTCGACACCGAGGCCGCCGAGCGCGGGCACCCCGCCCCGACCGTCCACGCCCACGCCGACGTTCCCGGACACTTCCGCCGCTACCAGCGCACCCTGGGACTGAACACCGCACTGAACCGCCGGCAGTTCGGCATCGACGCCCCCGGTTTCCGGTGGCCGGACCAGTACCGCCACCCCGACGTCACCTACCGCGACCGGGCGGCGTTCCGGCACGGCGGCCTCACGTTCGAACTGCACCACGCCCGCGGCGAGACCGACGACGCCACCTGGACCTGGATCCCCGAACTGTCGGCGCTGCACACCGGGGACCTGTTCATCTGGGCCGTTCCCAACGCCGGAAACCCCCAGAAGGTGCAGCGCTACGCGGGCGAGTGGGCGGCAGCCCTGCGCGAGATGGCCGACCTCGGGGCCGAACTCCTGCTGCCCGGCCACGGCCCGCCCGTCTACGGCGCGCAACGCGTCCGTGCGGCCTGCACCGACACCGCCGAGTTCCTCGAGGACCTGGAGTCGCGCACCCTCGCCCTCATGAACGAGGGCCACCCGCTGGACACCGTGCTGCACGAGGTCACCGTCCCCGAACACCTCGCCGACCGTCCCTACCTGCAGCCCATCTACGACCACCCGCAGTTCCTCGTCCGCAACATCTGGCGCAACTACGGCGGGTGGTACGACGGCGAACCCGACAACCTCCTGCCCGCGCCCAGGTCCGACCAGGCCAGCGAGTGGGTGGCGCTGGCGGGAGGCGTGCCCCTCGTTCTGGACCGCGCGGCCGACCTGCACAACACCGGCCGTTCCCGGCTCGCCTGCCACCTGGTCGAGTACGCGGTGCGCGCGGAACCCGAGTCCCGGGCGGCCCACGAGCTGCGTGCCCGCATCTACGCCGAACGCGCCGCCGACGAACCCTCCTTCATGGTCCGCAACATCCTCGACCACGCGGCCCGGTCCAGCCGGGCCGGTGTGCGGGACCTGGCCAGCCGGAGCTGACCCCGACCGCTCCACAGGTGACACCCTCCGAGGGGAGAGGCCCATGGCACTACGCACCCGCACCGCCCGGGCGGTCGAGGCACAGCCCGGCTCCGCCCGGGCGTGGAGCATCGTCGGGATGCTCGTCCTGCTCATGGCGTTGAACTACGCCGACAAGCTCGCCTTCGGCCTGGCAGCCAACCCCATCATCGCCGAGTTCGGCCTGTCCGACGCCGAGTACGGGCTGGCCAACAGCGCCTTCCACCTGCCGTTCCTGCTGTCGACCCTGCTCGTCGGGTTCGTCGCCAACCGGATCCGCACCACCGGGATCCTGGTCCTCATCGCGCTGCTGTGGGGGGTCGCCCAGGTGTCGATGGCGCTGGCCACCGGTCTGGCGCTGGTCCTGTTCGCACGTGTCCTGCTGGGAGCATCGGAGGGGCCCACCTACCCCCTGGTCAACCACACCGCGTTCACGTGGCTGCACGACAGCGACCGCAGCCTCGCCAGCTCCCTGCTGTCCGCGGGCGGCGCGCTGGGGGTGCTGCTCGGCGCCCCGGTGCTCACCTGGCTGATCTTCGACCACGGGTGGCGCACCGCTTTCGTCGTCTCCGGCCTCATCAGCGTGGCGTGGTGTCTCGTGTGGTTGGCCGTCGGACGTGAGGGGCCGGTGAAACACGCCGGCTACGACCCGAACAGCCGGGCCCCCTCCGACGACGCGCTGGAGGACGCGCGTGTCCCCTACTGGAGGGTGGTCACCAGCCCCACGTTCGTGGCGGTGGCGCTGGGCGCCTTCGCAGCGAATTGGATGATCTCTGTCGGTCTGGCCTACGGGCCGCTGTACCTGCAGAACGTCCTCGACATGTCCCCGGAGGGGACCAGCAACTTCCTCGTGGTCCAGCAGGTGTTCACCGTGGTGGTGGTGTACGCCGCCCTCGGCTACCTCATCAAGCGCATGCTCACCCGCGGCGTCCCGGGCCGGCTGGCACGCGGGGTGTTCGGCGGGGCGTGCCTGGTCGCCGCCGGGCTGGCGACGGTCGCGTTCGTGCTGGTCCCGGCCCTCCCCATCAAACTCGGGTTCAACATCGTCAACTCGGTCGCGCTGATCGCTTTCCCCGTCGGCGGGACCATCTGCGGACAGATCACCCCGCCCCGGCAGCGTGCGGGGGTGCTGGGCACCTACGCGGCGCTGTACGGCTCGGCCGGGGTGGTGGCGCCGGCCGTGACCGGCTGGCTCGCCGAGAGCATGGGACAGACGCCCGGGCTCAACGCGGCCTTCCTCCTCATGGGCGGCCTCATCGCGGTCGTCGGCGCGCTGGTGCTGGTCGCCGCGCGCCCGGAACGCGACGCGCTGCGGCTGGCCCAGTACCGGCGCCCCTGAACACTGGGAAGGCCGGTACCGACACAGGGCAGCGTGTGTAGGTACAATGAGGGTAATGTAGGTACGCTCAGGGGAGGGAACATGAGTACCGTCTCAGTCCGGGAGTTCTCGTACAATCCCAGTTCCCTGTTCAGCCGGGTGGAGGAAGGCGAGACCATCCAGGTCACCCGGCATGGCAAGGTCATCGCTGTCCTAGTGCCGGGAGCGGGGACACTGGGACGCTACTCGGACCTGGTGGCCAAAGGGCTCATCAAGCTCACGTCGACCACGACCGGTGACCTCGGCCAGCTCACGACGTTCGCGACGTCTGGGGACGAGTCTCCTCTGGATGTCCTGCTGGCCGAACGGGCGGAGGACGAGCGTTGATCTATCTCGATGCTTCTGCCCTGATCACCCTGGTCACAGGGCGTGTTTACGCCGACGAGCTACGCGGGTTCCTCGCGGCCAGACCACCGATGCCGATGGGGACGAGCACGGTGGGTTTCGTCGAGGTCGTACGGACCCTGGACCGGTTGGGAGACTTCCCCAACGCGATGCGCGACCTACGAGGGGACTACACCGAGATCCTCCTCACCGAAGAGGTTCGGGATATGACCGTACTCCTGCCGGCCGGGGTGCGGACACTCGACGCGATCCATGTCGCGAGCGCGCAGGTCATCGGAGACGCTCTGGACACCCTGGTGAGCTACGACAAGCGAATGCTCGACGTCGCCCATTCGGTCGGAGTACCCACAGCGGCTCCCGGCCTGGTGTGACCAAGCGATACGGTCCGTGCCCTCTCCGGCGAAACGAGAGGACCATGTGGTCATCACCTATCCGCTTCGGCTCGGCGCAGGTTGCGAGTGGAGAGCATCCGGATAGGTTCCGTTGGCTGAGCAGCGGAAGAAACGCGTTGCGGCGTCCTCCCCGTCCCTGGCAGGTTGAGGGCCGTCGGCTCCGCACCAATCCCGGAGGTTGATCTTGGCGATCGTGGTCACCGGCACGGTTCCGGCCCGCGCTTCGGCGCGGGAGCGCACCACCGCCTGACCCGTTTGAGGCTTCCCGCCCCGGCCGTGAGCAGCGGCCGCGGGTGACGCGTGTCCAGCTCCCCGCGTCGAAGCGCCGCCGACGCAGCGCGGGCGGTGCCCCGCGCCCGTGTCCGTGTGGCGCCCACGGCGCCCTGGCTTCGACCTCTCCGGGAGTCACGCGTGTCCTCTTCCTCCTCCACCCCGGCCGGTTCGGCCACACCCACCCCGCCCCAGCGTGCCGGGTGGCGTCAATGGTGCGGTCTGGCCGTGCTGGCCCTGCCCACCCTCCTTCTCGCCGTCGACATGAGCGTGCTGTTCCTGGCACTGCCGCACATCAGCGCCGACCTGCGGCCCAGCGACACCCAGGCGTTGTGGATCACCGACGTGTACGGGTTCACGATCGCCGGTTCCCTCGTCACCGCGGGAACGCTGGGCGACCGGACCGGCCACCGGAGGCTGCTGCTGACCGGGGCCGCGGCGTTCGGCCTCCTGTCGGTGCTCGCGGCCTGTTCCACCAGCGCAGAAACGCTGATCGCCGCACGCGCCCTGCTGGGGGTCGCCGGTGCCACGCTCATGCCCTGCGCGCTGGCGCTCGTCAGCGCCATGTTCCGCGAGCCCGGGCAGCGCGCCGCCGCCGTCGCCGCCTGGTCGAGTACGTTCATGGCCGGCGTGGCTCTCGGCCCGGTGCTCGGCGGGATGCTGCTGGAGTTCTTCCGGTGGGGATCGGTGTTCCTGCTGGCTGTTCCGGCGATGGCGCTGCTGCTGGTGCTCGGGCCGGTACTGCTTCCCGAGCACCGCGATCCCGCACCCGGCCGGTTGGACCCGCTCAGTGTGGTGCTCTCCCTGACCGCGGTCCTGCCCGTCGTCCACGGTTTCAAGGAGCTGGCCAGCAGCGGTGGGGGCGCGCTGCCAGCGGCGGCCATCGCCGGTGGCCTGGCCGCCGGGGTCGTGTTCGCGCGTCGTCAGCGCGGTCTGGCCGACCCGCTGCTGGACCTGCGCCTGTTCGGCGACCGGGCGTTCGGCGCCGCGCTGCTGCTCCTGCTGGCCGGCTCGGCGGTGACGGGCGGTATGACCCTGCTCGTCACCCAGTACCTGCAACTGGTGGTGGGACTGCCGCCGCTGCGGGCGGGGCTGTGGCTGCTTCCGTCGGCCGGGGCGCTGATCGCCGGCGCGCTCCTGGCCCCGCCGCTCACCCGGCGCTTGCGACCGGGGACGGTCATCGGCGGCGGACTACTGGTGTCAGCGGCCGGTTACCTCACCCTCACCCAGGTCGGGGACGCCACCGGTCTGGCGGGTGTCGTCGCTGGTCTCACGCTCGCCTACGCCGGAAGCGGCCCGTTCGACGCGCTGGGTACCGACCTCGTGGTCGGGTCCGCCCCACGGGAGAAGGCGGGTGCTGCGGCCTCGATGTCGGAGACCGTCTCCGAGGTGGGGGTGGCACTGGGTGTGGCCGTGCTGGGCAGCGTGGCTACCGCCGTCCACCGGAACCGGGTGGCCGGCGACGCGTCCGGGATCGCCGCCGGGACGCTCGGTCCCGCGCGTGAGGCGCTCACCAGCGGTCTGAACACCGCCGCTGCTGTCAGCGCCGCTACCGTGGCCGTACTGGCCGTCGTCGCCGCGGTCGTGCTGCGCCGTCCCCGCTCGGGCTCCGGGTGATGTCGGTGGAAACCACCGCCGGCCGCCGATCCCGGCGTGGGACACGCCGGGATCGGCGGGTCAGGGACCGTCCCACCGGCGGAACTCGCGCGGTGTGCGCGGCCGGTATCCCGGGCCGTCGTTGCAGCAGCCGCACCGGGGGTGGAACGTCACCCCCGCCCGCAGCACTCCGGCCAGTACCCGCCAGCCGGCCCGGTCCCGGCGCGGCGGCACCGCCAGCTGCGGACCGGCGTCGACCATCGGCCCGCCGCAGCGGGGGCAGCGGTGTTCCCGCTGCGGAAACGGGTCGTGTTTGAACGCGGCCCGGCACGGCAGGCACACGAGGTGGGTTCGGCGGGGCATGAGGGTCAGCGTAGGCGGCGGACAGGCAGCCACGCAGCACCGGCGCCGGCGCCGGTGGGTCTGCCCCGCGTGTGACCTGGGTCGTGTCGCCGCGGTGCGCTGTCGGGTACGGTCACCGGGTCGCGAGCACGCCCGACAGAGAGGTGCCTATGGGCGGGGTCGTCACCGGGTTCAGCGTGATCGCTACGGTCATCGCCATCGGTTACGTGCTCGGCTGGCGCGGCGCCCTCGGGCGCGGCGGGCGCGAGGTGCTGACGAGGCTGGCGTTCTACGCCGCCACCCCGGCGCTGCTGTTCGATATCGTCTCCGGCGCAGACCTGTCGGTCTTCCTCTCGAGGTCGATCGTGGCGACCGCCGGGAGCGTGGCGGTGGTGGCGCTGCTGTTCGCCGCGGCCGGGGCGGTGTTCGGCTGGGGAGCGGGCGCCACCACCCTGGGTGTGCTGTGCTCCTGCTACGTCAACGCCGGGAACCTGGGCATCCCGGTCGCGGTGTACGTCCTCGGCGACGCCTCGGTCGTCGCCCCCGTCCTGCTGTTGCAGCAGCTCGTCATCACCCCGGTGGCGCTCACGGTGCTGGAGGTCAGCAACCGCCCGCCGGGCGAGCGCTCCGGGATTCCGCGGCTGGTGAGTGCCCCGGTGCGGACCCCCATCGTGCTGGCGTCGACGGCGGGCGCCGTGGTGGCGGCGAGCGGTTGGGTGCCGCCCGCCGTGCTCATGCGCCCGGTGGAGCTCCTGGGGGGCATGGCCGTACCCGCGGTGCTGCTGGCGTTCGGGATCTCCCTGCACGGCAGTGCCCTTCCCGCACGCGGGCCGGAGCGCGGCGCGGTGCTGTTCGCGGTGGCGCTGAAGTCGCTGGTGCACCCGCTGGTCGCCTGGGTGGCGGGGATCCTGCTCGGTTTGGACGGCGCGTCACTGTTCGCCGTCGTGGTGGTGGCCGCCCTGCCGACCGCGCAGAACATCTTCACCTACGCGTCGCGGTACGACGTCGCCACCCGGATGGTGCGGGAGTCGGTCCTGCTGTCCACGTTCCTGACCGTCCCGGTGCTGCTGCTGTTGGCGGTGCTGTTGGGGTGACCGGGGGCTTTAATCGGCGCAAGCTCCGGCCTTCAGGCCGGAGATAGCCGATCAGGAGTGGTTATGGTCGGTTCGCTGCGTAGGGCGTCGCTGGTTCTCCACGTACTGCCGGATGATGCTCAGTGGTGCCCCACCGCACGAAGCAGCGAAGTAGCTCGGAGACCAGAGCTTGCCACCCCGGGTACGCACTCGAAACTGCTGTTTCAGTCGCCGCGAGGACACGCCCTTCAGGCTGTTCACCAGTCGCGACACCGCCACCTGCGGTGGATATTCGACCAGTAGGTGCACGTGGTCATCCTCGCCGTTGAACTCGATTAAGTCTGCGTCGAAGTCGGCGCACACCTTGCTGAACACCGACTTCAGAAAGTCCAAGTGTTCGCTGGTGAGTACGTCCCGTCGATACTTCGTCACAAAGACCAAATGAACGTGCATACCGAAAACGCAGTGTCTGCCAGTGCGATAGTCCTCAGTGTCAGCCATAGACCAACATGATACAGTGGTTTCCGAAGGGAGGTGATCAGTCGTGCAGTTGCGGTACCGTTACCGGCTCTACCCCACCGAGCAGCAACGCCAGGCGCTGGCGCAAGCGTTCGGCAACGCCCGCGTGGTCTACAACGACGCGGTGCGCGCCCGCCAGGACGCGTACCAGGCCGGGGAGAAGTTCCCGACCGGAACTCAGCTGCAAAAGCAACTGATCACCAACGCGAAACGCACCGACGAACGCGGTTGGCTCGCGGAGTGCTCCAACATCGTGCTCCAGCAAGCCATCCGCGACGCGGATGCCGCCTACACGAACTTCTTCAACTCGATGAAGGGCAAGCGCGCCGGGCGACGTATGGGCGCTCCCCGGTTCAAGTCCAAGCGCGACCAGCGGCAAGTCATCCGGCTGCACACCGGCGGGTTCCGCATCCGCGAAAACGGCCGGTTGAACCTGGCCAAGGTCGGGGATGTGCGGGTGGCGTGGTCGCGGGATCTGCCCAGTGCGCCCACGTCGGTCACCATCATCAAGACCGCCTGCGGTCGGTATTTCGCGTCGTTCGTGGTGGAGACCGACCCCGACGGCCACGGCGAACATCTGGACCCGGTGGTCGACGACACCGGCGAGGAGGCCGAACTCGCCCTCGACCTCGGGTTGAACGCCTTCGCCACCGACCAACACGGCCACACCATCACTAACCCGCGCGTGCTGCGCCGAGCGGAACGGCGGTTGAAGAAAGCCCAGCGGGCGCTGTCCCGCAAACAGCGGGGCTCCACCAACCGGGCCAAGGCAGGTGCCCGCGTCGCCCGGCTCCACGCCAAGGTGGCCGACACCCGGGCGGACTGGCTGCACAAGGTCACCACCGACGTGGTGCGTGAGAACCAAACGATCTACGTCGAGGACCTCAGCGTGAAAGGCCTGTCCCGCACCCGTATGGCCAAAAGCGTGCACGACGCGTCCTGGGGCCGGTTTCTGGCCCTGTTGGAGTACAAAGCGGCCCGGTATGGGCGCACCCTGGTGCGCATCGACCGGTTCCACCCCAGCACGAAACTGTGCTCCTCCTGTGGGGCCGTGCAGGACATGCCGCTGTCGGAGCGGGTATACCGGTGCCCCTGCGGCCTCGTGTTGGATCGCGACCGCAACGCCGCGTTGAACATCCTCGCCGCCGGACGGGTGGAGAGGTTAAACGCCTGTGGAGCCGACATAAGACCTGCTACGCGGGCGGTTGGCGTGGAAGCAGGAAGCAGCGGGATCCCGCGAGGGAACACCGCCAGCGCGGCGTAGCCGCGTCGGAATCCCCGCCGTTCACGGCGGGGAGCACGTCAACGACACGGGTACAGGACCGGTCAGCCGCGGGGCGGCGCCGAGGTACGCGCGATGAGGGGCAGCGCCAGGGCGGCGAGCCCGCACCCGGCCCACAGCACACCGGCGGCGGCGACGCTGTCCACGATGACCCCGCCGAGCAGGGCGCCCAGCGCGATGGAGAGGTTGAACACGGCGACGTACAGCGACGAGGCGGCCTCCGTGGCGCCGGGGGAGGACCGGATGATCCACGTCTGCAGCGTCACCGGGACCGCGCCGTAACCCAGCCCCCACAGCACCAGCAGCGCGGCCGAGGAGGCAGCGGTGAGGTCGGTGATCGCGAACAGCGCCATCGCCGCGGCCAGGACGAGGGAGATCCCCAGGACCACGCGCCGTAGGTGGTTGTCCAGCAGGGCTCCGGCGGCGAAGTTGCCGCAGATCCCGGCCACGCCGAACACGAGGAGCAGCGTGCTGACCAGGTCGCCGCTCACGCCGTCGCCCCGCAGGAGCGGCCGCACGAAGGTGTAGGCGAGGAAATGGCTGGTGACCAGCAGGAACGCCGTTCCCGTCCCGACGCGTACGGCGGTGTTGCTCCGGAACACCGCGGGGAGGTCCCGCAGCTGGATCGTGCGCTGCGGCGGGATGCGGGGGAGGAGGACGAGCATGCACGCGAGCGCTGCGAGCCCGAGGGCGCCCACCGCGGCGAAGGCGACGCGCCACCCGGCGGTGTCACCGACGAGGGTGGCGGCCGGCACGCCCAGTACCAGCCTCCGGTCGAGGTTCCCCACCGCCACGGTGGTCAGTGGCGCCGAGGCGACGGCGACCAGGCCGGGGACGGTCACCATGAGTCCGGCGGTGCCCTCGGAGACGCCGAGGTCGGTGCTGACCGGGGTCAGCAGCCCCACGGGCAGCAGTTCCGACGTCATGAGGGCGAAGATGCCGAGCGTCACCGCCAGGACGGCGCACCAGCCCGTGACGGGGGACAGGGATGGGGAATCAGTGGAGGGTGTCGTGGTGCCCGCGGACACGGCGTCGCCCCGTTCCTGAGTGTGTGGTCCGTTCCCGGGGCGGGCGGCGGCACCGGTGCCGCCGCCCGCCGGTCGCGCGGATGGTCACCCGGTCTCGGGGGTCGTGCGGGTGGTCACGTTCATCCGGTTCCACACGTTGACCGTGAAGATCACCGCGGTGAGCTGGGCCAGCTCCGCGTCGTCGAAGTGCTCGGCGGCCTGGTCGTAGACCTCGTCCGACACCCCCTCCGGCAGCCGGGTGACCGCCTCGGTCAGGGCGAGGGCGGCCCGCTCCCGGGGAGTGAAGCTGCTCGACTCGTGCCACGCGCTGAGCTGGTGGATGCGTTCGTCCGACTCGCCCGCCTTGCGCGCGTCGACGGTGTGGTACTGGATGCAGTACGCGCAGTGGTTGATCTGCGAGGCGCGGATCTGCACCAGCTCCACCAGGGTCTCTTCGAGCCCGGCCCGCGCGGCCGTGTCCAGGGCGACGACGGCCTTGAAAACCCTGGGGGCGTTCTTCTGGAAGTCCATGCGTTCTGGTACCTGGAAAAATGTCATGTCGATGACCGTAGATCCCGAACCGACCGGAAACATGGTGCATTCGCACTTCGGATTCATGGGCCAAACCGGCGGAGGGGGCCGGGAGCCGCGGTCGGACGACGGCACCGGTTCCGATCTCCACCTCGACCTCAGCGGCGGTGGGAGCCTCCGCGCGCGGCTCATGCGCGCCCTGCGCGAGGCGGTGATCTCGGGTCGGCTGGCGCCCGGGACGCGCCTGCCCTCCTACCGTGCGCTCGCCGCCGACCTGGGCATCGCGCGTAACACGGTGGCCGACGCCTACGCTGAGCTCGTCGAAGAGGGGTGGCTGACCGCCCGCCGCGGGGCGGGAACCCGCGTGGCCCAGCGGGCCGCGCCGTTGGAACCGGAGCGTCCGCCCCGCACGGCGCCGACCGGACGCCGCCCCGCGCACGACCTGCTTCCCAGCTCGCCGGACGCCGCCGCGTTCCCGCGTTCGGCCTGGGCTGCCTCGGCCCGGCGGGCGTTGGAGAACGCCCCCACCGAGGCGTTCGGTGTCGGCGACCCCCGCGGACGCGGCGAGCTGCGGCGCGCCCTCACCGGCTACCTGGCGCGCACGCGGGGCGTGCGCACCTCCGCCGACCGTGTCGTGGTGTGCTCCGGTCTCGCGCACGCGCTGCAGCTGCTGCGTGCGGCGCTGGGCGGGACGGTGGCGGTGGAGTCGTACGGTCTCGCGTTCCACCGCGACCTCCTCACCGGGGAGGGGAGCGGTACCGTGCCCGTCACGGTCGACGAGTGCGGGGCCCGGGTGGGGGAGTTGTCCGGTACGGAGGCCGAGGCGGTGCTGCTGACTCCCGCCCACCAGTTCCCCCTGGGCGGGCCGCTGCGTCCGGAGCGTCGGGCGGCGGTCGTGGACTGGGCCCGCACCACGGGGGGAGTGGTGTTCGAGGACGACTACGACGGGGAGTTCCGTTACGACCGCCAGCCCGTGGGGGCGGTCCAGGGGCTCGACCCCGAGCACGTCGTCTACCTCGGCTCTACCAGTAAGAGCCTCTCCCCGGCACTGCGGCTGGGATGGATGGTCCTGCCGGGGTGGCTGGTGGACCGGGTCCTCGCTGTGAAAGGATCCCGGGAGACCTCCACGGGGGTCGTGGACCAGCTGACCCTCGCCGACTTCGTGGAGCGGGGAGGCTACGACCGTCACCTGCGCCGGATGCGCCGGGTGTACCGGCGGCGCCGGGACCAGCTCGTGTCCGTGTTGGCCGAACGCGCGCCGCACGTCGGGGTCAGCGGTATCTCCGCCGGACTGCACGCGGTGCTCGACCTGCCCCCGGGAACCGAGGACGCGGCGCTGCGCGCCGCGTCGCGGCAACGGTTGGCTCTGGAACCGCTCACCGCCTACCGGCACCCGGACAGTGTGGCGCCTCGGCGGGAGGGGCTGGTCATCGGTTACGGGACACCGCCCGAGCACTCCTATCCGGGTGCGCTCGAGGCGCTGTGCCGGTCGCTTCCCGCTGCGCCGTGACGCGCCCGGGGCCTGACGCGGGGCCCTGGGCGCGGCGGAGTCACCGGTTCACCGCTCGAAGGAGGGGGCGTAGGTGGACAGGATCCGGTGGAACTCCGAGGAGTCGTTGACGTGGGGGAACGGTTCGTCGGGAGGGGTGGCTCCGAGGAAGTCGCACAGCGGCTGCCATCCCTGGGCGACCTCGAAGACCAGGAGTTGCTCGGCGGGGACGCTCGCTTGCACCTCCTCGTTGTGCCGCTGGAAGGCGGTGATGGCGCGCTCCCGGTCGTCGGGGCCGCCGTCCAGCACCCCCGCCATGAGTTTGTTGATGAGTTCTCCCATCGGTCCTTCCCGGCTGGGCAGGGCGCCGCTGTCATTGTTGAAGAACGTGGAGTTCACGCTCTGCCACCAGCGTTCAGGGTCGCGCACGGTGAGGATCACCTTCGCTTGGGGGTACTGCCGGGTCAGCTCGCGCCAGAAGGCGCATCCGGGCCAGTCCACCGTGGCCTGGTACCCGTCGAATATCCGCGGCCAGTCCGCCTGGCCGTCGGCGGCCGACAGCCACAGGGGCGCCTGTTCGGGGCGTTTCAACAGCTCGACCATGTGGTAACAGGGTCCGAAGCCGAGCCGCTCCAGCGCCGACTTCAGCGACAGCGTCCCGGTACGCCCGAATCCCGCTCCGAGCACCATCATGTCCGATCGCCTCCCGCATCGTTGTTCAACGCATGTTGAAGAACACTATGGCAGAGAAACCCGGATGCCGACAGGGGGCGGTGTACGGTCAACGGCACGACAGGGGCGGTAGTCTGAGCGGCAACCGAGCGAACCAGCAGATCACCGAGGCGAAACCGGTCAGGTACCACGTGCAGCACGGCGACACCGATCCGGCCGCACGGCACGATCCGCCCTCGCGGCGCACCGGCCGCTGGCGGACGGGGCAACGGAACCGGGAGAGACTCCTGGAAGCCGCGCGGGCGCGTTTCACCCGGGAGGGATACGACCGGGCCACCGCCCGCGCGATCGCGGCCGACGCCGGCGTCGACGTCGCGATGGTCTACTACTTCTTCGGCAGCAAGGAACGGCTGTTCGCCACCGCCGTCGTCGCCCCGCAACACCCCTTCCAGGTCCTGTCCGACCTGCTGGAGGACGGCACCGAGGACCTCGGGGCGCGGCTGGTGCGCGCGTTCCTGGAGCGCTGGGAGAGGGAGGCGTTCGAACCGTCCCTGGCCCTGTTCCGCTCCGTCTTCGAACACCAGCCCTCGCGGACGGCGCTGCAGGAAGCGCTGCAGGGACCGGCGGTGGAGCGGCTCGCGGCCAAGGCCGGGGTCAGTGAGCCCGGCCTGCGGGTGGAGCTGGTGACCGCGCACCTCATGGGGCTGGCCGTAGCCCGCTACGAGATGACCAACGGCCCGCTGGCGAACGCCGACATCGACACCCTCGTCGCCTGGGTGGGGCCGGTGGTGCAGCGCTACCTCACCGGTCCGACACCGGAGGCGGGGAACTAAGGCCTGTTTCGGTGGACGCTTGTCCTGCTACGCGTCGCCCCAGCGCCGCCTGGCCGCGTTCTCGCCGGTCGGCAGAGGGTCCCCGTTCCACCTCCCCTCTCGGCCTTGCCATACGGCGCTGGATGCGCCGCTCGCGACGAACAGACCTCCGGGCCCCGGAACGAGAACGCCGACCGCGACGCGAGAGGAGAGGAGGGAGGGGCATCGCGGCCGGCGTCTTCCCGGCGGGGTGTCGCACCCGCGCGTTCATTCCCGGTGGGAGAGCCACTCCTCCAACCAGGCGGTGTGGAACGTGGCCTTGCGTACCTCCGGGGAGGCGAGGAGCGCCTCGTGCAGTGGCCGGGTGCTGGCGACCCCCTCCACCCCGAGCTCGCTGACGGCCTGCCCCGCCCGGGCGAGGGCCTGCTCCCGGTCGGTTCCCCAGCAGACGAGCTTGGCGATCATGGAGTCGTAGAACGGGGTGATCCGGTCGCCCGGGACGAACCCCGTGTCGATCCGGATCCCCGGGCCGCCGGGCAGGTCGAACCGCGTCAGCTCACCGGGGGTGGGCATGAAACCGTTGTCGGGGTCCTCGGCGTTGATGCGCAGTTCGACGGCGGAACCGTCGAGGGCCACGTCCTCCTGGCGCAACGCCAGCGGCCCCCCGCTGGCCACACGCAGCTGCTCGGCGACCAGGTCCACACCGGTCACACACTCGGTGACGGGGTGTTCCACCTGGATGCGGGTGTTCATCTCCAGGAAGTGGAACTCACCGTTCGGCGCCACCAGGAACTCCACGGTTCCCGCGCCGCGGTAGCCGACGTGGGCGGCCAGGCGGGTGGCGGCGGCGGTGATCTCACCGCGGAGCTTGGGCCCGATCCCGGGGGAGGGCGCCTCCTCGAGGAGTTTCTGCCGGCGGCGCTGGACGGAGCACTCCCGATCGAACACGTGTATGACGTTGCCGTGGTCGTCCGCGAGTACCTGCACCTCCACGTGCCGCGCGCCCTCCAGGGAGCGTTCCAGGTACACCGTGTCGTCGCCGAAGGAGGCGCGCGCCTCCGCGCGCGCCGTCGCGAGCACCCCGGGCAGTTCCCCGGCCCCGCGCACCGGCCTGATCCCCTTTCCGCCGCCGCCCGCGGACGCCTTGACCAGGAGCGGGTAGCCGATGTCCGGTGCCGTTTCCAGGGCGGCGTTCTCGTCGGCGAGAGGGCCGCTTCCCGGGATGACCGGTACCCGCGCCTCCTCCGCGGCCGCCCGGGCCGCCGCCTTGTCCCCCATCCGCGCGATGACGGGGGAGGGGGCGCCGACGAACACCAGCCCCGCCTCGCTGACCCGCCGGGCGAACTCGGCGCTCTCCGAGAGGAAGCCGTAGCCCGGGTGGACGGCGTCCGCCCCACTGGAGCGGGCGGCCTCCAGGAGCGCGTCGGCGTTCAGGTACGACTTGGCCACCGACGACGCGCCGATGTGCACCGCGTCGTCCGCGAGGCGCACCCACCGGGAGTCGCGGTCGGCGTCGGAGTACACCGCCACCGCCTCGATCCCGGCCGCGTGGCACGCCCGGACCACCCGCAGCGCGATCTCACCCCGGTTGGCCACGAGGACTCGCCGCATCCCGCCCATCAGCCGTCCACCTCGGCGATCTCCTGGCCGATGGACACCTCGTCGCCGTCCTCGACGAGGAACCGGGTGAGGGTGCCCTCCCGTTCCGAGCTCAGCTCGTTGAAGTTCTTCATCACCTCGATGAGGGCGACGGTCTGGCCGCTGGCCACCGTTCCGCCCTCCTCCACGTAGGGAGCGGCCTCCGGGGCGGGCCGCCGGTACACCACTCCGGGCATGGTCGCCTTGATCGTCGCCATCCTGTTCTCCTCCCTCGTCAGGCCGTGAGTACTCGTCAGGCCGTGAGTAGTTCGCGCACCCGGGCCAGGCGCTCGCCGCGCTCCCGCCGCGCCTCGAGCGCGTCCTCCAGCCCGACCGACACGAAGGACACCTGGTCGCCCGTCTTGGTCTGGGCCATCCGGTCGCGGTCGACCGAGACCACCGTGCCGATCGTGGCGTAGCCGCCGCCGGTGACCGCGTCGTTGAGCAGGACGATCGGCTCGTCCCCTCCGGGGACCTGGATCGAACCGACCGGATAGCCCAGGTCGACCACGTTCGCCGGCCCGCTTCCCGCGCCGTGCGGCTGCTCGCGCGGGACGAAGTCCAGCGACCAGCCGCTCATGCGGTACCCGATGCGGTCCGCGTCCTTGGTGACCTTCCACGGTTCTCCCAGGAACGACTTCAGGGCGCCGTGGGTGAACCGGTAGGAGCACAGCCCCACCACCGTGCGCGCCTCGGTCACCTCCGGGAACCCGGGCCGAAGCTCCTCCGGGACGGGGCGCCCGGAGGCCGGCGGCACCTCGGTGGCGCCGAGCGGGAGCCGGTCTCCGTCGGCGAGTTTCCGGCCGTCCAACCCGCCGCCCCCCGTCAGGGTGTAGGTGGAGCGGGAACCGAGGTACTCGGGCACGGCGATCCCGCCGCTGACCGCCACGTAGGGGCGGGCGCCCCCGGTGACCGGGGAGAGCGAGAGCACGTCGCCGGGTCCCACCGGCAGCGCCCGCCAGGTGTCGGCCGGTTCGCCGTTGAGGGTCACCGGGGTGTCGGCCCCGGTGACGGCGACCAGCCGCGTGTCGGTGAACTCCAGCCGCGGCCCGATGTAGGTGGCTTCCAACGCCGCCGCGCCCTCGCTGTTCCCGACGAGCAGGTTCCCGACCCGGAACGAGTACTGGTCCATGGCTCCGGAGGGCGGCATACCGATGGCGTAGTGGCCGTCGCGACCCGCGTCCTGGACCGTCGTGGACAGTCCGCCCGTGTGCACGAGGAGTTCGGTCAACGGTAGAGCACCTCCAGCAGGTCGCGGTTGACACCGTCGGGGTCGGACAGGAACTCGGCCGGGCGGAACTCCGCCTCCCGGATGCGGTACCGGAACGTTCCCGCATCGACCTCCGAGCGCAGCCGCTCGTACTCGGCCGTGTCGATCGCCCGGTACCGCAGGATGTCGCCCGGCCGGGGGAACACGACGCCGGAGGCGAAGTCGGGCAGCCGCTGCTCCGCGTCGAACACCGGCGCCGGGGCGATGCCGAACAGCTGGTAGCCCCCCGCCCCGCGTACCGGGTACACCACCGCGAACGCTCCGCCGTAGCCGAACGACCGTTCCGGGGTGTCCGTCCGGGGGCGGACGTACTTGGGCACCTCGATCTGCCGCTCCCGGGGGACCATCTGGTAGCTGAACGGTAGGCCCGGGACGAAACCGAGCATGGTGACGATGAACGGGGCGCCCGACAGCGCCTCGGTGAGGCGTTCGACGCTGGAGAAGCCGTTGATGCGCGCCGCGTACTCGAGGTCGGTCGCCTCCGGGTCCTGGTGCCGGTCGCGGAACCGCAGCACTGTCTCGCGGGTCCACGGGTCGTCGTAGAGCACCGGCACGTCGACCACGCGGGTCCGTAACGTGCGGTCGGCCGCCACCTCGGACTGGGAGCGTTCCAACCGCTGCAGCTCGGCCACGAGCTCCTTGGGGTGGAGGCGCTCCGGGTCCACCCGGATCATGTAGGACGCGTTGGAGGGGCAGATGTCGACGATCCCGTCGAGGCCCTCCTCGCGCAACGCGGAGGTGATCGCCATGGCCTTGAAGTTGGCCTCCAGGCTCATCGCCTGGTCGATCTCGACGAAGACGAACTCGTCCGCGCCGAACTCGTAACGCGCCGGCGGCAGCGTTACCGCTGTCGTGGTCACATCGCCCTCCTCGCAGTGGTGGTGTCCGACGCGTCGCCGGCCCTTCCGCCTGGTTGCCCCACAGCCTGTGGGATACGCCACGCGACATCCAGTGGCCCACTCGGACAACGCCGGCCGAGCGGTTGTACGAACCGTTCAATTGCCCCTCTCAGGGGCGGGGCGCACAGTGGTCGCGCACTGTTTGGAGGTGACCCATGAAGGAACTGGTCGACCTGAACGCCGACGCGGGGGAGAGCTTCGGCCGGTGGCGACTGGGGGACGACGGCGCCCTGCTGCCCCAGGTGACCTCGGTCAACGTCGCCTGCGGCTGGCACGCGGGGGACCCGGCCACCATGCGGGACTCGGTCGAGTTGGCGCGGGACAACGGTGTGGCGCTCGGGGCGCACCCCGGTTTCCCCGACCTCGCCGGGTTCGGACGGCGCGCGATCGCGTTCTCGCCCCGGGAGGCGGCCGACGCCTGCCTGTACCAGTACGGGGCGCTGCGCGGGTTCGCCGACGCGGCCCGAACCCCGGTCACGCACGTCAAACCGCACGGTGCGCTCTACGGGCTGACCATCCGCGAACCGGACGTCGCCCGGGCCGTGGCCGAGGCGGTGGGGTCGGTGGACGAGGAGCTGGTGGTGATGCTGCACGCCGGCTCCCCCGCGGAGTCGGCCGCTTCCAGCGGGGCCCGCGTCGCGCGGGAGGCGTTCGCCGACCTCGACTACGGCGACGACGGGCGCGTCGTCATCGAGCCGGAGCCGCAGGAGAAGGACCCGCACAAGTGCGCCGACCAGGCCGCGGCGATCCTGCGCGGCCAGGTCACCACCATCAGCGGCGGGACCGTCGACATCGACGCCGACACGATCTGCGTGCACGGCGACCGGCCCAACGCCGCGGCCGTCGCCCGGGCGGTCCGCGCCAGGTTCGCCGAGGAGGGGGTGGCCGTGGCGCCGGTGCGGGACGTCCTCGCCGCGCGCCGCGGCTAAGGGCGGCGGTTACGGGAGTTGTTCCAGGTGCCGGGGGTCGAGGGGGTACTCCATGTGCCGCGCCAGCGGCACCGCCTCCTCGGCGTCGATCTCGCGGAACCGGACCGTGTCGTGGCCGGGGCGCAGCTGCCCCACCCGCCACACGGCGGCGTGCACCACCGTGGCCACCACGGCGAACCCGCCCGAGGTGGGGCCGTCCGGACCGAGGATCATGGGGACGTCGCCGTTGATGACGACCCCGCCCAGAGGGAAGCTGACGTCGAGCACGTTCGAGGGGTGGCTCCCGGCGACCCCGCCGTCGGAGCGGGGCCAGGCGAAGGTGTGCGCGTTCAGCCGGGTCGACAGCCGGTCGGATCCCAGGTCCACCCGCCAGGCCGTGGTGCGGAACTGCGCCCACGCCTCCTCGGTGAAGAACTCGGGAGGGTCGTGCGGCCCGCGCATCACCTCCACCTCCCAGTGGCGCCCGTACACGGGGCGCAGCGGAGGAGGGACGCGCAGTCGGGCGGGGGCCGGGCCGGCGGGCATCCCGTCGAGCAGGTCGCCCCGGACCAGGGCGCGTCCCTCGAACCCGCCGATGGCGCCGACGGTGTGCGTGGCGCGCGAACCGAGTACCCGCGGCACCGTGAATCCGCCGGACACCGCCAGGTACAGCCGGAAGCCCGGGCCCCGCGCGGTGCGGCACACCAGCAGGTCCCCCGGAGCCACCGGAACCGACTCCCACAGCGGCACGGCGCGCCCGTTCAGGGTCGGCTTCGCCCCGTCGGCCCCGCACAGCGCGACCGTTCCCCGACGGCGGAGGCGGGCGGCGAAGCGCCCGGCGGGTATCTCGAGCGCCGCCGTGCCCTCGGGGTTGCCCGCGAGCACGTTGGCCAGCCGGAACGCGAGGTGGTCCGCGGGGCCCGCCGGGAAGAGGCCCCGGCGCTGCAGTCCCAGCCGGCCGGGGTACTCCTGGACGGTGGTCTGCACGCCCGGGTCGAGCACCTCGATCGCCGGGGGAGGAGGGGCGTTGCCGCCCGAACCGGTGTGGCGCGGGGAGTCCGTTCCGGTCATCCGGCCCCCGTTCCCGCCGCGCGGGAGGGGTCGTGTCCCCACCGCGCGAGGTGGTCCGCCACGGAGAACGGCTCCTCCGCGATCCGGTACCGGTAGCGGCCCTCGAAGACCTGTTTCCGGGCGTCGCGGAGTTCGCGTTCGCTGACGCGGGTGAAATGCACCCGGTCCGCCGGCCTGACGAGGAAGGGATCCGTGGCGAAGGCCGGGTGGTGGCCGACCATGTCGTAGATCGGTACCGTCCTGCCGAGCAGTTGGTAGCTGCCCGGTGACTCGACGGGGTAGATGGCGGCGCACGGCCCGCCGAGGCCCACCGATCCCTCCGCCGTCCACCCCCGGGTCGGGTTGTACTTGGGCACCGACAACCCCAGTCCCGGTTCGAGCGGCAGCAGGAACGGAAGCCCGGGGGCGAAGCCGGTGAACGCCGTCCACAGCTCGGTTCCGGTGACGGCGGCGTACAGCGCCTCCGCGGTGGGGAACCCGGTCTGTTCGACGATGTAGTCGATGTTGCTGCCGCCGGCGGTGTTGGCGGCGTCCGGACGGATGGTGGTGACGTAGCGGCGCACCGCCTCGCGGCAGGACGTGTCGTCGAAGGCGATCGGCAGCGTGATGACGCGGCTCGGCAGCACCAGGGAGGTGATGTCCGGTTGCGCGTCGTGGGTCGCGCGTAACCGTTCGATCAGCGCGTCCCGGCCGGTCCGGCGGGGGTCGAATCGCACCAGGATCGAACGCAGCCCCGGAGCCGCCTCGACGAGGCCCGGCGGGGGGTCGGTGGTGAGGCGGTCGAGCACCGACACCACCAGGAAGTTCAACCGCAGGTCCAGTTCGTGCTCGCCGTACTCGATCATCACGTACTGGTCGCCCGCCTGCCGGTACGTGACGGCGGGCCACCCGCCGGCGGGGCCGGTGACCCCGATGGTCGCCGTCGCGGCCACGCTCGTGCCTCCTTCCCGGGTCAGGAGAGTTCCCGCACGCGCAGCGCCAGCCACAGTTCGGCGCGCGCCGTCGGGTCCTCGAGGGATGTCTCCAGCAGTTCCGTTATCCGGTCGAGCCGGTGGCGCATGGTGTGCCGGTGGATTCCCAGCGCCGTCGACGACCCGTCGATGTGCCCGTTGTGCTGCAGGAAAACGCGGAGGGTGCCGGACAGGTCGACCCGGGACCGGTTCGCGTAGCGTTCCAGCGGTTCCAGCAGCGTCTCGGCCCAGCCGCGCACCGCCGGGGTGTCGAGGTGGGTGAGCAGGCCGGCGGTCGCGACGTCGCGCGCGAGCAGGAGCCTCTCGGGGCTCTCGCGGCTCCCGGCCTGTACCGAGCGCACGCGCCGCAGGGCGTCGGGGAGCTCCCCGAAGGCCACGGGTTCGCTCGCCACGGCCCTTGACCGCGGGACGAGGTGCAGCACCTCCTCCAGCGCCTGCAGGTCGCCCTCAGCCGCCGTCACCAGGACGGCCACAGTGGCGTCGCCGTACGGGGCGACCAGCGCCCCGGCCTGGTTCAGCGCCCGCTGTTCCTCCGCCGTCCGGAGCAGGTGCTCCGCCCGCTCGGCGGGTGCGTTCAGCAGCGCCACCCGCAGCGGCTCCCCGGGAAGCACCACGTCCAGGGCGGCGGCGTTGTCCTCGGCCGGCCGGGCGTCGCCGGACAGTGCCAGGCGCAGCACGGCGGACCGTTCCCGGCGCCGGGCCTCGCGCGTCTCCCGTTCGCCGGCCAGGTCCAGGGCCAGCACCCCCGCCGCGGTGGCCAGGACGGAACGTTCCGCCTGACTGAGGCCGTCCGCCCGGGCGGCGGCGAGGTACCCGTCGGCGCCGCCGGCGTCGAGCGGAAGGACCGAGACGTGCTCGCCCGCCACGGTCAGGGAGGCGGAGTGCGCCGGCGTGTCCGGCGGCAGCTCCTCCAGCTCCGCCCGGATACGGGCGGCGTACCGGTGCGCGGAGTCGGGGGAGGCGTAGCGCACCCTCCCGTGCCCGTCGAACACCAGTACCCGGCAGCTGAGTGCCGCGGCGAGCCGGTCGGTGACCGGCCGGGGACCGCCCGGGGAGGACCCGGCGGTGACCAGTTCCCGCTGCGCGTCGACCGCGGAACTGAGCGCGTCCTCCTGGTCGTAGGCGATGGTGGCCGCCACGGTCTCACTGATCGCGATGAAGGGGGTGTCCCGCGGCACCAGGACCAGGGGCAGGTCGTGGTGCCTGGCGGCGTCGACGAGCCCTGTCGGGACCTCCGCGTGGTCGAACCCGACGCCGAACCCCACTCCCGCCACACCGCGCGTGGCGAGCCGTTCGATGTAGGGGTGCCAGTGGGCGGCGGTGTCGGGGGCGTTGAGCCCGGTGGTCAGCAGTAGTTCGCCGCCGGAGAGGAACGGCGCCGGGTCGTCGAGTTCACTGACGTGCACCCACCGGATGGGGCGCGGTGTGTCGGACTCGACCAGCGGCCGTACCCGTAGTTCGTCGCGTCGCGCGAGCCACCGCATCGTGGGACGCATTCCACCTCCTCCCCGGTGTCGGGATGCACACATGGTAGGAGCGCACCGGGGGTGGGGTGGTGGGAACGGCCGCCTCCCCGGCCTTCGGAGCGGAGGGGCGCCTCGGGGCCGGTGCCGGGGAGGGGCGCGCGGCGTTCTCCGGTGTCAGACCACCAGCAGGGTCTTGCCGACGGTGGAGCGCTGTTCGAGGGCGGTGTGCGCCTCGCTGGCCCGTTCCAGGTCGAGGGTCTGGCCGATGACGGGCCTGAGGTGGCCGGCGGCCGCCTGCTCCAGTGCCCTGGTGGTCACCTTCCCCTTGCCGGCGGCGTCCAGGCGCGGCAGGTCGAACAGGGTGGTGACGCTGATTCCGCGCCGTTGCGCCGCCGCGGGGTCCACGTCGGCGAACTCGCCGCCGGTCGCGCCGTAGGTGACGAACCGGCCGCCGGCCGCGACGCTGTCGAAGGCCTGGCGGCCGAGCGGCCCTCCGGCCCCGTCGATGACCACGCTGGGGCCGTCGCCTCCGGAGACGCCGCGTACCCGCTCCACCCAGTCGGGGGAGGAGTAGTCGACCGTGGCCTCGGCACCCAGTTCACGGGCCAGCTCGCGTTTGCGCTCGCCGCGGGCCGCGCCGATGACCCGCGCCCCGGCGTTCCGGGCGAGCTGTACGAGGAGGCTGCCGGCCCCGCCGGTCGCCGCCGTCACCAGTACCCGGTCCCCCGGTTCGATCCGGGCGTCCTCGGAGACGCTGATGGCTGTGGGGCCGTCGTGCAGCAGTGCCAGTGCCGTGTGCGCGTCCACCCCCTCGGGGAGGGGGATCAGGCCGTCGGCGGGGGCCAGGGCCTGTTCGGCGTAGCCGTGCGTGGGGACTGCCGCGAGTCCGGTGCCGGGATCGCGTGTGCCGGTCGGGGTGACGACCTCGGTGCCGACCCATGCCGGGTCCACACCGTCGCCGACCACGGCCACCCGGCCGGCGGCCCCGTTGCCGGGAACGTAGGGAGGCCGTACCGGGAAGTGCTCCTGCCCCCAGCCGCTGCGTAGCTGGGTGTCGAGGTACATGACGTTGGCCGCGGCCGTCTCGACGACGACCTCTCCCGGGCCGGGGGAGGGGGCGGGGACCTGTTCCGGCGTCAGTACCTCGGGTCCGCCGAACTCGTGCACCTGGATCGCGCGCATGGGGGTGTTCCTCTCCTGCTCGTGCGTCTCGTTGCCGCTACACCGGCCACCCTCACACCTCAAGTTTGGTTCAGGTCAACGTGTTCGGAGTGTGGGATTCCCGCGCGGCGCCGCATCCCGCGGCTCGCGGGCCGAGACAGGCGACCACGCTCCCGGCGGTCTCTCCGGGCCGCCGCGCGGACAGCTGTCGGAACTCGCCGCCGTGTTCCCCGCCGGAGCGCCCTACCGTGTCACGCCCGTACCCTCCCCGGGCGACAACGCTGCGGCCGACCGGGGAGGCGGGGCCGGCCCGGATCCCCTTCCCCGAGGGGCGAGCCTCGGAAGCGGGGGTCGGCACCCGGCGCCGTGTACTAGTCTCCCGCCCGATGGTTCCAACATCGATGCGCGCTTCGGTGCTGCGCGCGGCGGGAGACGTGGCGACCGAGGAACGGCCCGTTCCGGTTCCCGGCCCGCGTGAGGTGCTGGTCCGGGTGACCGCCGTCGGCACCTGCGGTTCGGACACCCACTACTACGAGCACGGACGGCTCGGGCCGTTCGTGGTGGAGGAGCCGCTCGTGCTCGGGCACGAGGCCGGCGGGGTCGTCGCCGCCTGCGGCGCGGAGGCGTCGCGCCACACCCCGGGGCAGCGCGTCGCGCTGGAGCCGGGTGTGCCCTGTTTCACCTGTGCCCTGTGCCGCCAGGGGCGCTACAACCTCTGCCCCGAGATGCGGTTCTTCGCCACACCGCCGGTGGACGGGGCGTTCTGCGAGTACGTCGCGCTGCACGAGGAGTTCGTCCACCCGGTGCCGGACACGCTTTCCGACGAGGCGGCCGGGCTCGTGGAACCGCTGTCGGTGGGAGTGTGGGCCAACCGCAGGGCGGGGGTGGCACCCGGCGCGCGGGTGCTGGTCACCGGGGCGGGGCCGGTCGGCCTCATCGCGGCGCAGACCGCCCGCGCGTTCGGCGCAACTGACGTCACCGTCACCGACGTCAGCCAGCGCCGGTTGGAACTCGCCGCGGAGCTGGGGGCGAGCGCGACCGTCGACGCGGGGCGCACGCCGCTGCCCGAATCCGGAGTGTGCCCGGACGTGCTTCTGGAGTGCTCGGGGGTCCCCGCGGCGGCCTCGGAGGCGATCGGCACTGTGGACCGCGCCGGCCGGGTGGTGCTCGTGGGGATGGGCGGTGCTGAGCTTTCGCTCCCGTTGTCGCACGTGCAGAACTTCGAGATCGAGGTGACGGGCACGTTCCGCTACGCGAACACGTGGCCGGCGGCCATCGCGCTGGCCGCTTCGGGGAGGGTGGAGCTGGACCGGCTCGTCACGCACCGCTACGGCCTGGAGGGAGTGGCGGACGCGCTCACCGTGTCCGCGCGCGACGAGACGGCGGTGAAAGCCGTCGTACACCCGCAGGAGTGAGCGGGAGCCGAAGCGGAGGAGGAACCCGCGCCCGGCAGCGGCGCCCGGAGCGGTGGAAGCCGGGAACACGGACGTACACGTCTGGTCGCGTACGTGCTGCTACCCGGAGCCGTCTGAGCGATAGTGCTCGGTCCCGTTCTCCGCCGCCCGCGTAGTCTTCGTTCCCGGTATCGAGGCGCGGCGAGGGAGCGGCATGGTCCAGGACGATGGCCCGAACGGGGATCCGACACCCTCGGAAACCGCCCCGACGGCAGGACAAGCGTCCGAAAACACGACCGAGCCCCGGCCAGTGCGGCCCTGGGCGCTGTGGCCGTGCTGGCGGCGACGAACATCGCCGTTTCCTACGGGTGGGTCATGTTCAGCTTCGGGATGTTCACGGCGCGGAACCCGGGATGGTTCGTGTTCGGCTTCACGGTCGTATCGATCGCGCTGTTCGGGGTGGTCTCCGGCCTTTACACCTGGCAGCTTCGCCATCTCGGCGTTCGTCGGCCGTGGGTGATCGCCCCGCTCGTGACCGCTGGGGGAGCCGTCCCCCTGGCGCTGGTGTCCGCCGCTGGCGCCGGTTTCCTGTCCCTCTGGTTGTTCCTCGCGAGCGACGCCCTGGTCGCGGTCGCCGTTTACCTGGTCACGCGGGCACAGTCCAAGCGCTCTTCCCGGTAGGGGCAGGGGCGGCGGTCCTGTCGCACCGTCTCCGGGCGTGTCCCCTGAAAAGGGTCCCTAACGGCCGGTTCCGGTAGGCGTGCTGTTCCCACGCGTTTCGGGGTTGCGCGCTGCCGTGCGGTATTGTCACTATTGCGTCATAAAAAACGCGATGTGTAATGCGGAACATCGTCGTGCTTGGTCGCGGCGGTGAACAGACCGGTACTCACCGCGAGTACGCCCTCGTCAAGGGAGCGGCCCGATGAGAATCCTCGTCGCCGACGCGTTTCCGCCCGAGTCCCGCGCGGAACTCACCCAGCGCGGACACGAGTGCCACTACGAGCCGACCACCACCGCGGAGCAGCTTCCCGGCGCGCTCGCGGGGGTCGAGGCGCTGGTCGTGCGCAGCACGAAGGTCACCGCCGAGGCGTTCGACGCGGCGGGTGACCTGCGCCTGGTGATCCGCGCGGGTTCCGGAACCAACACCATCGACCGTGACGCCGCCTCGCGGAACGGCGTCTACGTGTGCAACGTCCCCGGCCGCAACGCAGCGGCGGTGGCGGAGCTCGCCCTGGGGCTGCTGCTCGCGATCGACCGCAGGATCCCGGACAACGTCGCCGAGCTGCGCGCGGGCACCTGGAACAAGGCGGAGTACAGCCAGGCGCGCGGAATCCTGGGGCGCAGGGTCGGTGTTCTGGGACTGGGCCAGATCGGCCTCGCGTTCACCGAACGCGTCGCCGCGCTCGGTACCAGTGTGTACACCGTCGCCAAGCAGGGGAGGGATCCCGAGATCCTGGAACGCGCCCGCGCCGTGGGGGTCACGTTCGTGGACACCCCCGAGACCCTGGCCGCCACGTGCGACGTCCTGTCGGTGCACGTGCCCGGCGGGGACAGTACCCGTGGCCTGGTCGGCCGGGACCTGCTCGGCGCGATGCAGCCGGGCGGGATCGTGCTGAACACGTCCCGCGGCGACGTGGTGGACGAGGACGCGCTGCTGGAGGCGATGGACACCAAGAACGTGCGGGCGGGCCTGGACGTGTTCTCCGGTGAGCCCGGAAGCGGCACCGGAACGTTCGACTCCGCGCTGGCCCGCCACCCCAACGTGTACGGCACGCACCACATCGGTGCCTCCACCGAGCAGGCGCAGCAGGCGGTGGCCGACGGGGTTGTGCACATTGTCGACGAGTTCGGTGCTGGCACGGTGCTCCACTGCGTCAACCGCGACTCCGGACTGGCCGCGCTGCACCCGGACGGTTCCACATGAGTACGGCGCGCGCCACACCCGAGGCCGCCCTGCGCGCGGGGGTCACCGTGCGCCCACCGCGCCTGCTGCTGGCGGACCACCAGACCGCGGACCAGCCGTTCGGGCCGGACAGTGTGCGGCGGCTGTTGCGGGAGGGGACGCTGCGGCGGACCCGTTTCCCCGTGGTCGTGGTGTACCGGGTGGTTGCGGGTGACCACCAGCAGACCGGTGTGGTGGCCGAGGTGGCCGTTTCCGACTACCGGGCGGGGCGTATCCGGCGGCACGAGGCCACCGACCCGGACCGGGAACGAAAACTGGTCGACTACACCGAGAGGGTCCACGTCGAACAGACCCCGGTGATGCTGACCCACACCCCGCGGGAGCGGTTGCGCGACACCCTGGCCGCGACGACCGCCGCGGCGCCCGACGTGGAGTTCACGGCCGACGGCCGGACCCACAGCGTGTGGGTCGTGGAGGACACCGAGCTGCTGCGGATGGTCCACGGGGAACTGTCGTCCCTCTCCGAGCTCTACATCGCCGACGGCCACCACCGGATGGCCTCGGCGGACCAGTACGCCGCGCGGCGCGCCGAACTGGGGCCGGACGCTCCGGCGGCCTACACCCTCGGGGCGTTGTTCCCGTGCGACGAGATGCGCATCTTCGGCTACCCGCGCGGTGTTCCCCGCCCCGTCGGCTGGTCGACGGGCGATGTGGTGTCGGCCCTGGCCGCCGCGCCCGGAGTGGCGGGGATCGAGGAGTGCCCGCCCGCGGAGGGGCCGCACCCGGTGCCGGGCACGGCCGCCGTGTTCCTGGACCGCCGGTGGTACCGGCTGTGGCTGGGCGAGTCCCACGACGGCGCGCGCTCCTCCCTGGACAGCGTGCGGCTGGACGAGGGGGTGCTCGGTCCGGTGTTCGGTGGCGTCGGCCCCACCTACCCTCCGGGGGCCTACGGGATGGAGGCCCTGGCCGGATGGTGCGCCGAGCACGAGACGGTCGGTTTCCTGCCGTACCCGCCCAGCGTGGCCGACGTTATGGCGGTGTCGGACGCGGGCAGCGTGATGCCGCCGAAGTCGACGTGGTTCGACCCGAAGGCTCCCCAGGGCCTGTTCGTCCGGGAGCTCTCCTGAACACCCGGCCGGCCCGGGCCCCGGGGTGGCCTGCCGTCACCCGGAGGGCCGCAGGTACTGCAGTGCTGCCGGCCCTGACCGCAGCAGGAGGGTGAACGCGCCGCCGCCGGCGGCCAGCGGGCCGTGTGGCATGTCGAGGGAGAGGGCGAGAACCGCCGCCGTCCGGTCGACGTTCGGTGTGATGACCAACGTCACTTTTCGCTCCCGCTCGTCCGGTTCTCGGGCGTCCTGTGCCGGGTGCCTCCCGTGTCCACGACCCGGGAGTGGCCCCGTTTTCTCTCTCCTGACCTGCGATAACGCGTGGTGGGGCGCTGGTCCGCCCGTGCTGATCGCAGCGCACGATTCGAAACGGAGAATTCTCCGGAACCGGGTTGTATATGGAGAGTTCTCCACTTATTGTGGTGCGCGGCTCCACCACACCGGGGCGAACCATGCAAGACCTACGGAGAGGACCACACCCATGTCCGTGAACGTCGCCGTCATCTACTACTCCTCCACCGGCAACATCCACTCCCTCGCCCGCGCTGTGCAGGAGGGGGCCGAGAAGGGCGGTGCCGAGGTGCGCTTCCGGCGCGTGCCGGAGCTGGCCCCCGACTCCGCCATCGACGCCAACCCCGCCTGGCGGGAGCACGTCAACGCCACTGCGGACGTTCCGGAAGCCAGTCACGACGACCTGACCTGGGCTGACGCCTACGCGTTCGGCACACCGGTCCGGTTCGGCACCATGGCCTCGCAGCTGAAGCAGTTCATCGACGGCACCGGCCCGCTCTGGTTCAACGGCGAGTTCGCGGGCAAGGCCTTCACCGGGTTCACCAGCGCCATCAACATGCACGGCGGCAACGAGTCCACCCTGCTCTCGCTGTACCACGTGGCGTTCCACTGGGGCTCGGTCATCGTGCCGCCCGGGTACAACGACCCCAGCATCCCCGAGGCGTACGGCAACCCGTACGGCACCGCCTACCCCTCGGGCATGAACGGCGACCCCGCCAACGAGCAGGTGCTCGCCGCGGCCCGGTTCCAGGGCTACAACCTGGCGAGCGTGGCTGCCCGACTGGCCGACAAGTGACTCCGCACCGGGAACGGGTCGCGTCCGACCGTGTCCGCGACTACGCTCACGTACCAGCACGTACCTCTGGCCGACGAACCGGCCCCGGCGCGTGCGACACGATCGGTACCGCGGCCGGGTCGGGGTGACGCGGTGCGCACCACTCCTCCCGGCAGGTTGACCGGCGGTTCCCGGGTGCGCCCGCTCCTCCCGGAACGGAGAGCGGGCGCACCCGGGAAACCGGAGGCGACCCCGCGAACGGAAAGGCAGGGACCCGTGGCACCGCCGCGCTCCAGCAGCCGCGAGCTGCCCGTCGTGGGCCAGCGGCCCGCGGAGCGGGCCGACGCCGCGCGCAACCGGCGCAAGATCCTCCAGGCCGCTGCGCGGTTCGTGGCGGAGAACGGTCCCGAACAGCTGTCCCTGGACGAGGTCGCCGGCGCCGCCCATGTCGGGGTCGGTACCGTCTACCGCCGGTTCGGCGACCGCGCCGGACTGGTCCAGGCGCTTTTGGACGACCAGGAGAAGCGGTTCCAGGAAGCGTTCATGCAGGGGCCGCCGCCGCTGGGGCCGGGCGCGTCGGCCGCCGCCCGCATCCGGGCGTTCCTGCACGCCCTCGCCCGGCGGACCGACGAGGAGGCCAACCTCATGCTCCTCACCGAGGCCGCCAGCCCGGAAGCGCGCTACGGCAACGGCCCCTACCCCTTGCACTGCCTCCACCTGGCGACGCTGCTCGCGCAGGTGCTGCCGGAGGCTCACACCCACTACCTCGCCCACGCCCTGCTCTCCCCGCTCCGGGCGAGTCTGATCATCTACCAGCGGCGGTACGAGGGACTCACCATGGAGGAGATCACCTCCGGGCTGGACGACCTGCTCGCAGGCACAGGCATTCCCCTGGACAGACCCGCGGAGACGGATGGTGGACCGGACTCCGAGTGATCCCGGGTGCACGCTGGTCGGGGACGGACCGTTAGCGCGGCGCGGAGCCGGGGAACCGGCGCTCGGCGGTCCGTTCCGGCCACCGTGTCGGTGCGCATGGCCCGGACCGGAAAAGACATTGTGCCGTGCCGGGCGCGGCAGTACCGTGAGTGGCGTCCGTGGCGTCGTCCGTGGAGGTGCACGGTGCGCATCTGAGGTCCGCGACCATCGCGCGGTTGGGCAGCAGCAACCGACACCGCTCCTGTGTCCTGCGGGGCGGAGTGTCGTGCCGCTCGTGCCGACCGTGTGACCGTGACCTCGGTGCGGGGAGTGCGTCCCCACCCGCCGAACGGGCCGTCCCCGGCGCGGCGAGCCGCGCGGTGTTCGCGTACGCGATTTCCCATTCCCGTGTTCGCGACCGCGAGGAGGCCCATGACCGCCGCACCCACCCCCGCTGTCACCTGCTGTGACCTCACGTTCCACTGGCCGGACGGCACCCCCGTGTTCGACGGGCTCACCGTGAACCTCACCTGCGGGCGCACCGGCCTCGTCGGGGACAACGGCACCGGCAAGTCCACCCTGTTGCGACTGCTCTCGGGCCACCTGCGCCCCACCCGAGGGTCGGTGAGCGTCACCGGCACCCTCGGATACCTTCCCCAGGAGGTGACGCCGGGCGCTGAACTGCGGGTCGACCAGGCCCTGGGCATCGCCGAACGGCGTGCCGCGCTGCGCGCCATCGAAGCGGGGGACGCGCGCGAGGAGCACTTCGACACGCTGGCCGACGACTGGGACGTGGAGGAGCGCGCCCGTGCCGCGCTGGGCTCCCTGGGGCTCGGGAACCTCGAACTGGACCGGGACACGGGTCACATGTCCGGCGGGGAGAGCGTACTGCTGCGCCTGGCCGCGCTCCTGCTGAGGAGCCCGGACGTGCTGCTGCTCGACGAACCCACCCTCAACCTCGACCTCGCCGCGCGCCGCCGGCTCGTCACCACCGTGGAGAACTGGAACACCGGCACACTCGTCGTGGTCAGCCACGACCGGGAACTGCTGGAGCGCGTGGAGAACATCGCGGAGCTCCGCTCCGGGGAGGTGCACACCTACGGCGGCGGATGGTCGGACTACACCGCCGCGGTCGCCGCCCAGCAGGAGGCCGCCGAACGCGACCTGCGCGTCGCCGAGTCCCAGGTGCGGCGGCAGAAGCGCGAGCTGGAGGAGACCCGGACCAAGCTCGCGCGCCGTCAGCGCGCCGGGAGGAAAGCGCAGGCGCAGCGGCGTGTACCGGGAGCCGTGGCCGGGGAGCGCAAACGCGCCGCCCAGGAGTCGGCGGGCAAACTCCGCGGGGTGCAGGAGGAGCGTCTTGACCAGGCGCGGGAACGGCACGCGGAGGCCGCCCAGCAGGTTCGCGACGACGCCGAGATCCGGGTGGAGCTGCCGCGTACCGCCGTGCACGCCAGGCGCACCGTCCTGCGTATGGAGGATGTGCGGCCCCGCTTCGGTCGGCCGCACGTGGTCGACCTCCAGGTACGCGGGCCGGAACGCGTCGCTCTGGTGGGACGCAACGGGTCCGGCAAGAGCACACTGCTGCGCACGCTGACCGGGGAGGTGTCCCCGCTGTCGGGGACGGCCGAGGCGCTCGTGCCATTGCGGTTCCTGCCGCAGGACCGCGGCGTGCTGGACGACAGCCGCAGTGTCCTCGACAACGCGGCGCTCTTGGCGCCGGAGGCCACGGAGAACCACATCCGTGCCCAACTCGCGCGGTTCCTGTTTCACGGGAAACGCGCGCGGCGTCCGGTGGGCGACCTCTCCGGCGGGGAGCGGTTCCGGGCCGCCCTCGCGGCGTTGATGCTGGCCACCCCGGCGCCGCAGCTGCTCGTGCTGGACGAGCCGACGAACAGCCTCGACCTCGCCAGTGTCCGGCAGCTGACCAGTGCGCTCGACTCCTACGAGGGGGCGCTGCTCGTCGCCAGCCACGACCTGGCGTTCCTGGAATCGGTCGGCATCACCCGCTGGCTCTTTCTGGCCGAAACCCTGCAAGAGACCACCGCTGAGGAGGTCCGCGACCTGGTGGACGGCGAGGACACCGGGTGAGACTTCGAGCCGGTCCGCCGCCTCGCCGGGGTGCGGGCAAGGCGGCCTGGTCGACGGTGGCGGCGATGTAGGTGTCGTCGGGTGCGGCGGACGTGTCGACAAGGCAGAGGACAGAAATTTAGTTTACGGTATCCGCCCCCGGGGGTCCCGTGAGGCTGTGGCATGCAGATACTACTGTTCCAGCCTTTGTATGAATTCTTATTTCAAGAAAACCAAAACCCCCGAGATGAGGGAGAGGGCAAAAATGAGTGGTGCGTTTGCTTTTCCGATAAAAGAAGAGAAGCATGCACGCGCTGTCAGCGCGACAGCTCCTCCAATAAAAATTGAAATAGATATGAAAAATGGATGATAAAAAAGGGGGGTGCAAATAAATTCCCCACACGCGAAGCTCGAATAGTACATGTATGCGGCAGCGAACCCTGTCAGCATTCCGCTTCCGGATACGACAATCCTGGCTGCTTTCGCGCTGAGGCCAAGGATGTAAGCGACGAATGCCGCTATGAGGCTGGGAGCTGCGATGCCGCAATACCCTATCAAAATACCATAAAAGTATATCGTGTAGTCATGGTTATAGGTCGACGGGTCCCCGTAAAAGAAATAAATAATATAGTACAAAGCAGAAGCAAGCGCTCCGGCAATTGCGGGGGGCCGGACGAGCTGATTTAATGTTTTTCTTTCCTTTGTCGTTTCCACTCCTGTGTTCTCCTTTTTATAATTATCGCATATGTCAGGGTCCCTGTTCTCGGCATGCCCCTGTTGTCTCGGAGTAGTGTTATTCAACCCCAGGTCTCTATTTTTTGGGTGCGTTGCGCATTATTTATTTTGCGACTGCTGGTGTCAGGTGCTTCGTCCCATGGTTGGATACTATATGCAGAAGATGGGAAGCAAGAAAAAGGAAGTCTTTTCCTTCAAAGTGTGTGATGAATATCATCTTGGCCGGATTTGGCCAAACCTTCACGTTTGCTGATGCTTTCGGGTGTTTTTGCTGTCGCGAACTGGTGTTTCTATTATCGGTCGGCATTGCCCGATGGTTTTTCCTGGCCGAAACCCTGCGGGAGGTCACTGCTGCGGAGGTCTGCGACCTAGTGGACGGCGAGGATGCCGGCTGAGTCTGTGTTAGTTGTTCACCTGCAGAGGCGAGAGAAGGCAGAAGACGTTCCCTCGCGGCGTCCGTCTGAGCGCTCCCAGTGGTCCCCTGCGAAGCGGGATCCGATGCGCCGGCCGGGACCTCCAGGTTCAGAAGAAAACCAGAACCTCTAGGCGAGAGGAGGAATCCGGAACAGCGGGTTCTTCCCTTCCATCAAGAACAGGAAACAACGCGTAGTGCCAGGAAATCGACCGCTCCGGTGGCAAGTGAGAAAACGGGAGAAGAGGCCCGACGCGGGGAGGGCAGTATCACCACCACCGCCTGTGTTTCCCGAATGGTACATGTACAGGACAGCGACCCTCACGGCGGATCCGAAAACCCGGCACGGGCGCTCGTGAGGGTTTTCCACGATGGTAGAGCGTGCGAGCCACCAACGCTGCGACAGTGACGGGGTCCTATGACGCTGTACCCCAGCAGCGTTCCGAAAAGGGATTGCTGTAAAGGAAACACAGGAGATAGAACGCTGCGGAAACCAGAGGTCCGGTGGTCATGGGGGATCTGCGGAGGTTCCCTCTTTCCCCTCCGGGCCCTTCCGGTTCAACGTTCATTCCTCGCCGGTCTCTGTCCGTTGGCCGGCCGCCGGTTCGAACCCGAGCGCGGGCAGGATGGCCTGGTCGACGATGGCGGCGATGTAGGCGTCGTCGGGCGCGGCGAACGTGTCGACGTTGTACTTGAACATCAGGGACTCGCCGATGTCGACCACGACAGGGGTGAGACGCGCCGGGTCGATGTGCCCGTGCTCGGCGTAGTGCCGCAGTACGGTGCGGGTGAACCGGCCGCCCCGGGGTTCGAACACCTCGGCGTACAGCCGTTCGTGCAGATCGGGGCGGCGCCGCGCCTCGTCGAGGATGGACGGCAGTACCGCGGTGATGCGCGACTGCATGAACTCGTCGCGCATGAGGGTGAGTGCGGTGATGAGGTCCCCGCGCAGGTCGTCGGCGCCGGGGGAGGGGTGTTCCACGGGATAGAACCGGTGGAGCGCGTCGAGCACGATGTCCTCGGGTGAGGACCAGCGCCGGTAGAGCGACGGTTTCGCGGTGCCGGCCCGGCGCGCGATGCCCTCCATCGTGGTCCTGCCCAGGCCGTGTTCGGCGGTCTCGGTGAGCGCGGCGTCACAGATGGCGGACACGAGCTCCTCGCCGCGGCGGCGGCTGGAGCGCGGCTGGGAGGGCTCGTCGGGCGGAGGTGGGTCGCTCATGGCACTCGTGCACTTTCTTAGATACGGTAGCGTATCTTATTATCCGAATAGGATACGGAAGCGTATCCCCATGTGCTCCACAGTCGAGGATACTCATGTCCCAACACACTGACACCCCGTCGGCCCCGCCCGCGCCAGGAGCTCTCCCCGCACAGGCACGTTCCCTCGCCCCTGACCTCGCCCGGGGGTTCATGCTGCTCGTCATCGCCACGGTCCACGCCCACATGTTCCGGATGGTGGCGGCGGGCGGGAGCGGCTACACACTCGACGGTCCCCTGGACACGGCCGTCACCGTGTTCATGGCGCTGTTCGGCGAGAACCGCGGCTACCCCATGTTCGCCGCCCTGTTCGGCTACGGCCTCGTGCAGATATACCGGCACCGCAGCGCGGACGGCCACGAGTGGCCGTGGGTCCGCCGCCTGCTGCGCCGCCGCGGCCGCTGGCTGGTGGCGATCGGCGCGGCCCACACCGTTCTCCTGTTCTACGGCGACGTCATCGCCGTCTACGGGATCATCGCCCTGCTGTTCACCGCGGCGCTGCGGTCCACCGACCGCCGCCTGCTCACCCACGCCGCTGTCTGGCTGGCCGTCGGGCCACCCGTGTACGCGGTGGTCACCAACCTGGCCATGTCCGGTGACCAGCAGCAGTCGGAGCTGTACGAGGCCACCCCGCTGTCCGACCTGCTGGCGCGGGTGTTCACAACGCCCTTCCTCTGGCCCCTCATGATCGTGATCTCGGTGTTCCCGGTCCTGATCGGGGTGTGGGCGGCGCGGCGGCACCTGCTGGAGGAGCCGCTGCGGCACCGGACGCTCCTGCGGCGGATCATGATCGCCGGGATCGGCGCCTCCGTGCTCGGGGGGCTTCCCTACGCCCTGGTCACCGCCGAGCTGTGGCAGCAGGGAACGATCGCCACCACCGTCCTGTTCTGGCTGCACCTGGTCACCGGCTACGCGGGCGGTTTCGGCTACGCCGCGGCGATCGCGCTGCTCACCCTGCACCTGCGGCGGCGCGGCCCCGTCACCACCGCGCTGGCCGCGACCGGCCAGCGGTCGATGACGTGCTACCTGCTGCAGTCGGTGGCGTGGGTGGTGCTGGTCCCCTCCTACACGTTGGGTGTCCTGCCGACGCTCGGCGACGCCCAGGCGGTGGGCCTCGGCGCGGCGGTGTGGCTGGCCACCGTCGTTATCGCCGCCGCCCTGCACCGCGCCGGGTTCCGGCGCGGCCCCGTCGAGTGGTTCCTGCGCCGCGTGACCTACGGCCGGCCCGTACGGAAACCGGAGGCGACCGGGTCCGGGGCGGAGGAACACCCCTCCTCCCCGCACCCGGTGCGGTGAGGCGCGTCGCGGGAGGTCGCGGCGTTACCCTCGCCAATGGAGGAAGCGACCGTTCCCGCGGCGATCTCATCAGGGGAGGAGCCAGTGTCGCAGTCCCACCCCGGCGGGGCGCTGGAAGTGCGCTTCGGCCACCACGAACTCCTGGTCCGGAGGCGGTACGAGGCGCTCAGTATCGCCAACGACATCCTGATCGCGTTGTGGTTCATCGTCGGCAGCGTCATGTTCTTCTGGGAGAGCTGGACGACGGCGGGAACGTGGTGCTTCCTGGCGGGCAGTGTCGAGCTGCTCATCCGCCCGATGATCCGCCTGGCCCGGTTGGTGCACATCCAACGCGCCCGCGCCGCCGTATCCGACTCCACGAGAGGCGCGCGCGAGTCCGCCCAGGACTTCTGACCCGTTGCCACCGCAGCGCGCGGCGGCGGCAACGGAACCGCGCTGTCACCCCTGACCCAGCGCGTCCGCGACGACCCCGGCCGCCTCGGCGACGAGCGCGTCGTCGTACTCCGCGTCCTCCTCGTCCTTGCTGGACATGACCGCCAGCACGATCGGGTCGCCCTCCGGCGGCCACAGCAGGCCGATGTCGTTGCGGGTTCCGTAGCCGCCGGCCCCGCTCTTGTCGCCGACCTCCCACCCGTCGGGAACCCCGGAGCGGATCAGGTCGTCGCCGGTCGTGTTGTTGCGCATCTTCTCGCTGAGCACGTCCCGCTCGTCCTCGTTCAGGGTGTCGCCGAGCGTGTACTCACGCAGGTTCGCGGTCATCGCCTCCGGGGTGCTCGTGTCGCGGGTCTCACCGGGGACGGCCTCGTTAAGCTCGGTCTCCAGCCGTTCCATCCGGGTGGTGTCGTCGCCGATACCCTCCAGCGCCTCCTGGAGGCCCTCGGGCCCGCCGAACTCCTCGAACAGGAGGTTGCCCGCCGTGTTGTCGCTGTAGCGCATGGCGGCGTCACACACCTCCATCAGCGTCATGCCGTCGTCGACGTTCTCCTTCGTGACGGGCGAGTACTCCACCAGGTCGTCGGCGCCGTAGGTGACGACCTCCTCCTTGAGTTCGGATAGGGACCGGCGCTCCATCAGCGCGCCGCAGGCCAGCGGTTTGAACAAGGAAGTGTAGGCGAACCGCTCGCCGGCGCGGTGGGCGAGCTCGCGGTCACTGCCCGTGTCCACCGCGTAAACCCCGAGGCGGGCGTCGAACTCCTCCTCCAACTGCCGGAACTCCTCCTCGTGCGAAGCCGGGTCCTCCTGGGAGGAGGCTCCGTCGGAGGGGGAGGCCGGAGCCTCCTCCGACGCACAGCCCGCGAACACGAGGAACGCGGTGGTGGCCAGGGCCGCCGGGGCGGTGGTGCGGGCGAGGTCGGTCAGCATGGTGTGGCCCTCCTACAACGAGAAACATGGTCCTGGGCGGAAGCCGGCTCCCGCGCGGCCCCTGCCGCAACGCAGTCTCGTCCGGGACCGTGATGCTGTCGAAGACGCAAACGCGGGTTTCCATGCGGAACACGCATAGGATGCGGTCATGGATCTCGTCGGTGCCTGCCAGGCGTTCGTCCACGTGAGTGAACGGGGCAGTTTCACCCTCGGTGCCGCCGCGGCGCGGGTGCCCCAACCCGTCGCCAGCCGCCGCATCGCCGCGTTGGAGAGGCACTGGGGCGCGCGGCTGTTCGACCGTTCCACACGGCGCGCCACCCTCACCCCGTTCGGTCGGGAGATGCTCCCGTCAGCCAGACGCCTGGTCAGGTTGGCCGAGACGGTGGAGCTGGACGCGCAGCGGGCCAGGCTCACCCCGCTGCGTCTCGCGGTCCCGGAGGTGTGCTCGACGCTGCGGCTGGCGCGGTTGGACGCCGAAGCGCGGCGGGAGGGCATCCACCTCGACCTCCGCACGGCGCCGCCGAACGAGCGTGCGGAACTCGTGCGCTCCGCGGACGTCGGGGCCGCCCTCGTGGCGGTGCCGACGGACGAGGCCGCGTGGCGCGTTCCCCTGGGGGTGGCCGGGGCCGCGCCCTCGGCGCGCGTGGTGTACCTCGAGTCCCTCCGCCGCGGCCGCGCGGAGGCCGCGGCGTCTCCCCGCCGCGTGTGGCTCCAGCCGGAGGACGACGTTCCCCACGTCCGCGACCGCCTCACCGGGCTCCGGGACGCCGTCGGACTCAGTCCCGTCCAGGTGAGCGCCGCGGCCACGCTCCCGGCCGCCATGGCCGAGGTGCTGGAGTCCGACGACCTGTTGCTGGCCTCCCCCGGGCAGGCCGAGGAGCTGGGACTGGACTGGAGCCCTCTCGGTGAGCTCGACCTCGAACGCGGTTACGACGTCGCCACCAACGGCGGAGAGGATCCGCAGCGCCTGCGCACGGGACTGCGGCGGGGTGTCGCCCGCTGCCTGGGGGCCTCAGAGGAGGGGGAACCGGCGTGAGTACCGAGGCCCTCGTCCGGGAGCTGCGGGAGGAGCTCGACGCCGCCGGTGTGCGGGGTTCGTTCCTCGTGCGGGACCTGGACACCGGCGACGAGGTCGGCATCGACCCGGACGTGGAGTACCCCACGGCGTCTCTGGTCAAAGTGCCGCTCGTTCTGGCCACCCTGGAACGCATACACAGCGGTGAGCTCGACGGGGCGGCGGAGGTTCTGGTGCGGCCGCGAGGCGAGCCCTCCGGCACACCGGGAATCGACCGGTTCCGGCACCCGGCCCGGGTCGCCCTCGACGACCTGCTCTACCTCAGTATCGCCCTGAGCGACGGCGCCGCCTCCGACGCGCTGTTCGAACTCACCAGCCCCGCCGACGTCGCGGGAATCATGCGCGGGCTCGGGCTGCGCGGGATCACCGTCCGCAACATGATCCGCGAGCTCAACGAGACACCGGCCCAACGCCTCGACCCCGCGGAGAGGCACCTCGCGCACACCCTGGCCATCGAGGCGGGAACGGACGGGCGCGGCCACCGGGTGCCCCAGCTCGACGCGACCCGCGCCAGCTCCGGTTCGGCGCGGGCCTACGCCGACCTGCTGCGGGAGCTGTGGCGGCCCTCGGCCGTCACCCCGGCTGTCGCCGAGCGGGTGCGGGAGCTCATGGCGTCCAACGTGCTGCGGCAGCGGCTGGCGCCCGACTTCGCCTCCGACGCCTCCCGCTGGTCCTCCAAGACCGGGACTCTGCTCAACCTCCGCCACGAGATCGGCGTGGTCGAGCACGCCGACGGCCGGGCGTTCGCTGTCGCGGCGCTCACGGAGTCGCGGGTCGCGGCCAGCGTCCAACCGGAGGTCGAGACCCTGATGGGTCGTGTGGCGCGGCTGCTCCGCGACCACCTGCGGGAGATCGGTTAGGGGAGGGTGTCCCGCCGCCGTCACTGTTTGTGTTTGTAGGGGCCGGAGCCCGGGGGAGGGGTGTGTGTTTCCCGGAGCCGGCCCCGGTGGTTGGAGCGCCGCACGCCGGTGACGATGAGCGTGACGAGCCCCAGGAGGAGCCCCAGCGGTGCGAGGAGGAGCGCGCCGATGGAGCCGACCACGGTGAGGGCGGTACTGGAGCCGTCGGGCCCGTAGCCCACGCTGAGGTCTGCCCCGGTTTCGGCCGCGCACTCCATCGTGTACTCCCCGGGCTGGGTGACGTCCAACCTGGCGACCAGGATCCAGGTGTCGCCGTTGACCGTGGACTCGCTGTTGTATCCCGGATCGTCGATATCCACCCGCCCGTCGGGGCCGGTGAGTTCGCAGCTTCGCGCGACCTCGCTGGAGGGCACGTCGCGGTCGGCGTAGAGCTTCCACATGTCGGAGTCGGTGTTGACCTGTTCGGCCCGGAACGTGGCGGTCTCCGGGGGTGTGAACTCGGCCTCGGTGCTCGTGGCGCCGGCCAGGTTGACCATGCCCAGAACGAAGCCGGTGATCCCGCCGCCGACGCCGAGGACGATGAGGGCGCCGCCGATCCAGAACCACAGTTTCCGCGGGCGGATCTCGGAGGGAACGGAGGAGGGAGGTGTGCTCATCGGTGCTCCCGTCGGGGGCGGGTGGGGGTTTTCGCGTGCGGTTGTCGGCCCGGGCGACTGGTGCGGATTCTAGCCGGGTGCCCGTGCGGGACAGGAGTGCTGGGTAGGTCCTGGGGAGAGGCGGATACTCGCGGTACCGCCGGAAGGGGGTGTAATGGCACCGGCGCGGATCACCGGAATCGGGACGGCCTTCCCACAGACGGCGCTGGCGCAGGAGCGCCTGCCCGAGCTGCTGCCGGCCGGGCACGGCAACACCGACGTGCTGCACAAACTCCTGGACCGTTCCGGAATCCGGTGGCGTCGCCTGGCCGTCGACCCCGAGAGCGAGGACGTCTCCTCGTGGGGAACCCGGGAGCGGATGCGGCGCTTCCAGCGGGAGGCGCTCCCGCTGGCCAGGGACGCCGTCGCGGACGCCCTCACCGACGCCGGCGTCGACGCCGGCCGGGTCGGCCACCTGTGCGCGGTCTCCTCCACCGGGTACCAGAGCCCCGGTGTCGACTCGCGGCTGATCAGCGAGCTGGGGATGTCCCCGGCCACCCAGCGGCTGTTCGTCGGACACATGGGGTGTCACGCGGCGCTGCCGGGGCTGGCGGTGTGCACCGACTTCGTGCGCTGCCACCCGCACCCGGCGGTGCTGCTCAACGTGGAGCTGTCCTCGCTGCACCTCCAACCGCCGCCGTGGGACGTCGAGCAGCTCGTCATCAACTCCCTATTCGGCGACGGCGCGGTGGCCATGGTGCTGCGGGGCCCGGACGCTCCACCGGGCGGGGCGGCCGTGGTGGACACGGCCTCCTACACCGACGTGGAGCACGAGGAGCACATGACGTGGGAGGTGGGCGACACCGGCTTCCCGATGGGACTGTCGTCCCGCATCCCCGAACTGATCGCCCTGCGCCTCCCCGAGGTCGTGCGTGCCCTGCTCCACCCCCACGGGCTGGCACCGGCGGACGTGGACTGGTGGGCGATCCACCCCGGCGGGCGGAAGATCATCGACGCGGCCGAGGAGAGCCTGTCCCTCACCCCCGAGGCGACGGTGACGTCCCGCGCTGTGCTGGCCGAATACGGCAACTGCTCCTCGGCCGGACTGCCGATCGTCCTCGCGGAACTGCAACGGAACCGTCCGCTTCCTTCCGGCGAGCACGGCGTGGCCATGACTTTCGGGCCCGGACTCACCCTCTACACTGCCCTGTTACGGGGCGAGTGAGCCGAGGCGACCCTGCGTAACGGGGAGGGAGCCGTTGTGAGCGACGACGCCCGGCTGCGCCTGCTGTTGGAACGCGCGGAGATCAGCGACCTACTGGTCCAGTTCGCCCGATGCCTCGACGAACGCGACTTCGTCGGATACGCGCGCCTGTTCACCGCGGACTGCCTGCTGCGGCTCCCGGGCGCCCAGCACCAGGGGCGGGAGGGGTTAGCCGCGTTCGTCGCCGCCGACCTGGGGCGCTACCACCGCACCCACCACATGAGCACCAACCACCAGATCGAGGTCCGCGAGGACGGGGACGCCGGCGGTGAGGGGGACACCGCCACCTCGCGCTCCTACTTGCACGCCGTCCACCTGCGCAGCGACCAGGACCCGACCGACTGGTGGTCGGTCGGCGGGTGGTACGACAACACCTACCGGCGCGAGGAGGGGCGCTGGCGCATCCACACGGTCGACGTCACACCGGTGTGGCTCGACGAGGGAAAGCGGCACCCCGGAGGCGCCGGATAGGTCCGGGCTGCCCCGACGGATGGTTCAGACCGGGCGGGACTCGAGGACGCTGTTGCGGGAACCGGCGGACACGACACGTTGCAGGCGCAATCCCGCGTCGGCGAGCAGCGCGGCGTACTGCTCCTCGGTGCGCTCGCGCCCGCCGGGCACGACCAGCATCGACACGTCCATGGTGGCGGCCGGGCCGGGGGCGTCGGTGCCGGGTTCGGGCAGCACGGCCTCGATGACCAGAAGCCGGGCGCGGTCGGGCATGGCCTGGCGGCACCGGCGCAGGATCGCCGCGGCCTGCTCGTCGGGCCAGTTGTGCAGTACCCACTTCAACACGTAGAGGTCGCCTCCCGGCGGCACCTCGGTGAAGAAGTCCCCGCCGGTGAACACGCAGCGGTCCTCGAGCCCGTCGCGGCGGATCGCCTCCCGGGCGGACTCGGTCAGGCGGGGAGTGTCGAAGGCGGTTCCCGAGGCGGCGGGGGTGGCGCGCAGGATGCCGCGCAGCAGCGTTCCGGTGCCCGCGCCGACGTCGACCACGTGGCCCGTGAACGCGTAGGCCGCCAGCAGGCTGGGCAGCATCGCCCGAGTAAGTTCGGACATCGCCGCGTCGAACAGGGCGGCGTGCTCGGGTTCGCGTTCCAGGTGCTCGTAGAAGCTCTCGCCTGTCACGGCGGGGAGGGTGGGCTCCCCGGTGCGCAGGCTGTGCTGGGCACCGTCGATGACCAGCGGAACCACGGCGCCGTTCAGCCGCAGTGTGTGGCGCACGCTGTAGGGGTGGTCGGAACGCAGGGGGCCGCCCCGCGGGGTGAGACCGAAGGTTCGGGGCCGGGTCTCGGTGAGGATGCCGCGCGTGGTCAGCATGCGCAGCATCCGGTAGCAGGCGTCCGGGTCGCTGGAGGTGGCCGCGGCGATCTCCTCCGAGGAGCGGGGGCCGTCGGCGAGGAGGTCGGCGATGCCCAGTTCCGCGACGATCTGGACCGCCCGCGCGTGGATCAGCTGGTCGTCCATCTCCAGCAGGCCGTAGGCGTGCTCGGCCTCCCCGGCGTCATCGGCCACTGTCGCCCCCTTAGCCGGACAACCACTCCCGGTGCCGCGCTCGTCGCCGATACCCCCGAACACATGGGGTGCGAGGCCACGGTCGGACACCGATTGTAGTTAACCATTGCTCTATGTGGCAGGCGGAGGTAGCGCGTGGCCGGAGTGCCCTCCCCGATGCCGGCGCGGGAAGGAGAGGCTACAGCTCTCCGGTACGGGCGGCGGTGAGGAAGGCGTCCCATTCGGGCGCCGGGAACGTCAGGTGCCCCTTCTCGGGGTGTTTCGAGTCGCGTACGGCTGCCCCGGGAGAGAGCGGAGCGACCTCGACGCAGTTGACGTCTTGGCCACTGTAGCTGCTCTTGTGGAACTCGGAAGGGACGGGAGCCACTTCTACACAGTTCTGGCTGGCGCCGCTGTAGCTGCTCTTGTGGAATCTCAGCGCGTTCACTGGTAACTCTCTAATGACGTGGCGACCTCATTGATGAAGTCGATGGACTGGGCCACGGTGAGAGAAGCATTGAGGGCTTCTCGCCACATAGCGTCATGACGACGGATCTCTTCTTCCGTCTCTACGAACAGAATAGAGGAAGGAGTCTCCGCATAACCGATCGCGGGGTCCGCTGGTTCCGGGAAGTCCATGATCATGAACCCGCCCAGGTTAGCTGCGTGCATGCCGGCCGAGAACGGAAGTACGTGAAGTGTGATGTGTGGATGCCTGGCCACGTCAGTAAGGTGGTGAAGCTGTTCCTGCATAGCTTGGATGCCGCCTGCAGGCCGCCGTAGTGCGGCCTCGTCGATTATGGCTGCGTACTCCGGCGGATAAGCGTGCGTGAGGATGCGTTGCCGCTCCATCCGAGCATCGACGTGTCGCTTGACCTCTTCCTCTGCGAAGGCATTGGTGCCCGTGAAGACAGCACGTGTATACGCCGGTGTTTGTAGAAGACCCGGGATGACTTGGGCTTCGTACGTTCTGATGAAGGAAGCCTCGGCCTCGAAGTCCGGCAGTGCTTCGGCACCGAAGACATCCTTGTATTTGGACCACCAGCCCTGTTCGATGGCGTCCTTCGCTAACTGGTGCATCCCCAGCCGACGTTGGTTGTCGACCTCATAGAGCTGTGCCAGTGAGTCCAGGTCGGCCAGGCGGATGCGTTTGAGGTCGCCTGTTTCGAGCTTGCCGAGTGTAGCCCGAGGGATTGCGGCCTGTTTCGCAGCGGAGTCGAGTGTGAGTCCGGCGCTCGCACGCAGACCGCGCAGCACACGTGCGAGACGACGGCGCCGAACAGTTGGGCTGAGGGAACGTGCCATAGGGTAACTCTAATACATCTTCAAGAGATTCTCTATAACCCTTGATTTTGGAGAATCTCTGTATAGGATAAGTGTGTAGCTGGTCACCGAAACATCACCCTGAGTTGTCGTTGGTCAGCGTATCGCCCCATGTGGTGTGGTCGCACTCGTCCGCCAATCCTCTGTTCTACAGCCAAGGAGACTCTCATGCCTGTCCACTGTGCACCCGAACAGCTACACCAGGTAACCGTGCCGTTGCGTCTGCTCATCCCCCAGCAGAAACAGCACTACTTCACCCCTGACGCCGAACCGGTGCCCTTCACCCGGCGTGCCTTCGACTTCTGGGGCCAAACCCGCCTCATGCCCCTGGTGCACGCCTTCCTACGGTCCTGCACCACCGGCCAGCACGAGGAGTTCCGCTACCTCTTCGACCTGCTGGGCAGCGAACTCGCCACCAACGCCATGCGCCACACCCGCTCGGGCGAACCCGGCGCCACCTACACCCTGCGCGCCGATCGCCATCCCGGCGGCATCACCCTCACCTGCCGCGACAACGGCAGCCCGGGGCTGCGGATCTGGGACCGGCGTGACCGCCGCCACCTCACCGCCCGTTGGCCCGAGCCCGCCGGTGAGGCCGAGTCCGGACGGGGGCTGGCCCTCATCGACGCGCTAGCCACCAGCTGGGGCGACAACGGGTTCCCCACCCACCGACACGTGTGGTTCTTCCTGGCCTACGACCTGACCAACAGCGCCTGGGACGCCGCCTGACCGGCCACGCCCCAGGCACCCGGCCCGGGCGGTGCGCCCACACCTCTCGGGCCCTACTACCCACCCTGTGCATGTACGACCGGGAAGGAAAGCAATGCCCGAGACTACCCTCACTCCCGCCGCTGTCCCAGCTGTTCACACCACTACAGAGCCAGCCCCCCGTACCCTCGTTCCCCGGCAACGCTCGGCCCACGACAGCCCGTGCGTTGGATGCGACCACACCACCTGCCGCCAGCAGCGCTCCCTGTGCCAGCCCCGGTTGTACGGCCGCACCGTCGAGTTCGTCGCCGAACACCGCACCGCCGCCGCGATCCAGGCGCACCATCCCGGAGTGGTGGTGTGGTTCGGCGAGGCCACCCAGTCCTACTGGGCCGCCACCCCGGCTGGTCTCATCTCGGCCCCGGACGCCGACACCCTCCTGCTGGCCCTCTGGACCCACACCACCCCGCAACAATCCCGTCCCTGACGTGGAAGGCTTCGCGATTCCCAATGTCATCAACCGAAAACGGTATTGATCTGGCTCTCACCGATATTCGTCTGGCGGTCATCTCAGAACTAAGCGATTTAACCGAGCACGTGTCTGCGGTGATGGTTCCGCCATGCCGGAAGGCGCCTTGCGCCCTGATGCCGGACTGGCGACTGAACCTGGAGAACATGGTCGCGCTGGCCGATGAGGAAGTTGACGGGATATTCACCGACCGTCCTGTGCTGTCGTTTCCGCAGGGTGGGCCGCAGCTTGCTATCGAGAGGGAGGCGGCAGGGGTGCTGCAGGCGGTTGGGCGGTATCGGCCGAACAGCGTTGCGGTGCGTCTGGAAGTACGTACGGCCGAATGCCTCACCCGGCTTCTGCTTCCCGTCGGGAAACCCGAGGTAATGAGGTGGGCCGACTACGTGGCGCGGGTGTTCTTCGCCTCGCGCCTACTGGCTAGCGGCTGGCGGATGCTGCACGCCTCGGCGGTCGTACTCGATGGGAAAGCGGTACTGATTCTCGCTGATCAAGGTGGCGGGAAGTCCACACTAGCCCATCGCGCCTGCGTAGAGCTTGGCGCTGACTTTCTCGCGGATGATCTGGTACTGGTCTCAAACGAGGGAATGGTGGTGGGGTGGCCGACGCGAGCCGCTGTTCCGGCGGAGTTACTCAAGAACACCAGCGAGACGTCCGGGGTGATGCTGACGGGAGAGCGGCGGGAGCGGGTCGTGTTCACTCCCGCGGAGCACCGTTTCATGTTGGGCATGGACCACTCACCGCCTGTGCCGCTGGGTGCCCTGGTGTGCCTGCGCCCTCACTCCTCCGCCGTTGATCCCGTCGTCCACGCTAGCGTGCTCGCCGCTCCCTCCCGGGAAAGCTTCGTCGCGAAGGCCGCTGATGTCCCCGCGCAACGGTTGTTCGTCAGCGATCTGGTCGGCCTGATGGGTGGCCTTCGTTCCGCCCTGGGTGAGGAATCGTTCGAGATGGAGGAACGGTTGTGGGAAGTGCCGGCGGTGCTCCTCACGGTCGGTGACGCAGTGAGGCTCGCACATGCCCCGGTATGGGAGGTTCTGGCGCCGCTACTGCCGGAGTTCGGGAGGCGGTGATGCGACACACCTTCCGTGTGGACAGCGCCGGCCGGGAACTGGTTGTAGTGGCGCCTGGCCAACTCGCAGCTTGGTGGCCGGACATGAGTAGCCACGTTCCCGGTGCCAGCGCGGACGGGATGGCCCATATCGCCGATATGAGGGCCGACCTCACTGTCCCTAGCGCCCTTGGCCCACACGACACGCGGCGGTTGATCAACGCTTCCCTGCACCGACTTCACCTGCGCCACGACACGCTCAGCGTGCATGCCACGACCCTGGAACATCCCAGCACTGGGGAGGCGGTTCTGCTGTTGGGGGGACACGGGGCCGGCAAGTCCGTGACCGCTATGGCGTTGACAGCGCGCGGTTGGCGTGTGATTTCCGGTGACGTCACCCTCCTCGACACCACACCGTCTAACGGACCTCCTCGGGTCCGAGGTGGGACCAGGGCGTTCGTGGTTCGCCGCGCACCGGTACGACGATGGTTCCCACAGTTGGGTGTGGACGCGGACGGGCCGGAGAAGTTCGACCTCGCGGGATGCGCGGACTTCACCGATGGGAGCGGATCCGGTGAGCCAAGGCGGGTAGTGGCTGCTGCCGTAGTCGATGTGGATGGTGATCCCGCAGCGAGCGAAGGCCATCGGGAGAGGGTGGATTCCCATACGGCCGCCACGGTGTGGCTGCGGGCCAGTGCGCACCTCATCGACCGGGTGCTGGAGCGGTCGGACATGGTGCTGCGTCACGTCGAGGACGCTGACGCGGTGCGACGACGCGCTGGACTCGTGCGTGCGCTTGCCCGAACGCTACCCCTGTCCGCCCTCCGGGGCTCTCCTTCGGGGGTCGCTGACCAGGTGGAGCGTCTGGCCATCCCCACGAGCTGAGTAGAGAGGACACCCAGCATGGCGAGGATTCGCGCTCTCGCGATCGACTGCGGGGGCACACTGTCCCATTCCGCCCCGCGTGTGGAAGGAAGCATGGTCGCGTGGGTGCTCTCTGGTGATCTCGGCTTGCGGCTGCCCGAAGAATTCGCCGCCGCGTTCGACTCCGCCCATCACCGCGCTTGGCACGAGGACCGCGCCAGTGGCGCCCACACCCCGTTCTCCCGGGTGTTGGCCACGGCCGCGAGCCAGTGCGGCGTTCACCTGCCCGATCCGGACGGCGCGAGTGAGGCCGTGTTCTCCTCGCTCCCGGATGGCCGGATCGACGGCAAGGCGGCCCGTGCCCTACGACGGCTGCACCACACGGGTTTGCGGTGTGTGCTGGCGTGTGACACCCAGCGTCCGGAGACAGTTCGCCGTCACACGCTGGATAGGGCCGGTATCGGATCGTGCTTCCATGCCCTGGTGCTGTCGAGCGAGCTGGGGTGGCGCAAACCGCATCCGCGGTTCTACGCCGCGGTGATCGCGGCGGCAGGGGTCGATCCTGAAGAAATCGTCTTCGTGGGCGATACGCCCGCAAAGGATGCGAGCGGGCCGCGCGCCCACGACATGATGGCCGTCCTGATCGCCTCGGACGGCCGCCCGCACGGCCTGGATTCGCGGATCGGGGTGCTTCACCGCTTCGCCGAGCTACCGGCCTACCTGGAGGACCGCTATGGCATCTGAAATGTCCCCCGTCCCCACGCATCACGGCGCCCGTGTGCTCTTGAACAGTGGGCGAGCCGAGCTCCTGTCTCCGCGGCCGGTCCCGCGGGGGTCCGTTACCGCGTGCGTCAGTGTCCTTAGCCCGGGGACCGAACGCCGCCACCTGGCCGCGACCGCCTCCGGTCCAGCGCGTGAGGCGGGCTACATGAACCTGGCACGTGGCAGTGACGGTAGTTGGATAGTGGCGCCGGTCCCCCATGGTGCGGCGTTCTGTCCGGACCATCCCAGGGCCGTGGCTTGTGCGCCGGGCGCCTCGGTTGAGGTGGCGGCGTTGGCTCGGTTCCAGCAGATGGCCGTGCTCGGTCTGGATCGTCTCCCGGCGAGCGTGGAACTGGATGGGGCCGTGGTGCTCGGCTCTGGCCCGGTCGCCGTGGGGTGCGCATTGGGACTATATCGGCGGGGTGCTCGCAAGGTCCGGGTACGCACCGCGCGGCGCGGAGCGGCTATCGGACGCCTTCCCGCAACGCACATCGAATCCGGAGGCGGAGCCGCGCACTTGGTCATAGACGCCGTGGGCGCCCCCGAACGCGCGGCGTCGACGCTTGCTGCCGGCGGAGTCCTCGGACTGCTGGGAACTCCCGGCGAGGCGTCCACCATCGCCGCTGCGCAGGCACACCGGCAGGGATGGACCCTGGTCGGCATGCACGAACTCGCCGGTCACCATCCCGGCCGTTACGGGGAGGCCTACACCAGAGCCGTCGGGTGGTTGGCAACCGAGCTGGAACCGGAGTTCGTGACCTCGTTGTGCCGCACGGTCCCAGGGGATCGCGCCCCCGAGGAGTTCGCCTCCCTGACCAAGCCGGAGCGGCGCCAGCCGGAGCCGGTGATCCTCTTCGACTGGAGCAGCGATGGTTAAGGCTGACCCGGTGGGTGTCTACAGTATCTCGGTGCGCGGGTTCGAGGTGGAGGACCTGCTGGTATGGGCGAACGAGAACGCCATCCCCTTCCTCCACCTGCGCGGCGGTCCGCGCGGTGTCGACCTCGTCAACCGTTCTCCGGGCCAGCTTGAACACTGGCGGCGGGTAGCGCGTCACAGCGTGCCGGTTACGGGAGTGACGGCCGATGTCGACCTGGCTGATCTGGTAACGGGAGATGAGCCCACCCGCAGGGCCGCGTGGGAACAGGTGCGTCAGCTCTGTGCAGCGGCCCACCGCCTGGGAGCGCGATGGGTACGCCTGCTCGCCCGAGCCCCGCTCACCCGCGCGCATGCGCTGCCAAGCGATCCGGTCCTTCCCACCGCGTCCCTGCCGTTGCTGGTCGAACTCCACCACCCGCGTTGGTTGGATCCTGATGCCTTCACCGCCTTGGTGGCGCTGATGCGGCGCCATCGAGGAGTGCGGTTACTGGCCGATACCGCCCAGCTCGGTGCGGCCCTAGCGGGTGGGGGCGATCGCGGTATCGCCGCTGCGGTACTCGACTGGTCGAGGGTCGTGCACCTCTCGGATGACGGGACCGGGCTGACACACCCGGAGCGGGAGGAGATCGCCACGCTGGCCGCGCGCCGCGTGGCACAGGGACGGGCGATGGAGGTGGCACTGGAGTGGACCGGTACGGATCGCAGCCCCCGAGTGTGCCTGGATCGTTACCGCTCAGCGCTCGCTTGGTGGGCCCGAGTTCGCGCGCGCACTGGAGCGACGCGATGAGCGGCGGATCCGTGCGGCCGTGGGTGGTCGTCACCTCCTATCCGGCCTGGCCCAGCCCGTATTTCGCCGAAATGGCCCGGCACGCTCCTACCGAACTCGCTCTGGAGTTCAGTCCTGACCTGGACAGCCTCACCCGTGACGATGGCGGCGGCGTGATCAACCTACACCGCCTCAAGCGCCTCTATCGCACTGCCGAGGGCACCCGCACGGCGAACGCCGCCGAGCGGATGCTGTGTCGCCTGACCGAACTGCGTCGAGACGGATGGCATGTGGTGTGGACCGTCCATAACCTGCTGCCGATAGATGGGACCCCTCCTTGTGAGGCCGACCGTCTGGCCGCCCGCGGTGTCCTCGATTTGGCGGATACGATCATCACTCATACCCGCGCCGACGCGGCCCACATCCGTCGACTGGCCGACACGCCAGTCATCGTGGCCGGATGGGGCGGAATCACCGCGTCAACGGCACCGGTGACACGACCGGTCGCGGAGCTGGCCGCCCGTATGACGAGTGATTCCATGTCGGTACTGATGTTGGGCAACATGACGCCCTACAAAGACCCTCGAGGTGTCCTCGACGCTTTTCTTCGTAATAGCCGATCCTCTCGCCTGTTCCTCGTCGGTCCTTGCCCCCAGGAGGACCTGGCCCGAGAGCTGTTGGCGGCGGCGGATAACAGTGACGGCCGTGTCCAGGTGCGCTTGGGGCGCATCGCGCCCGAGCACATCACCGCGCTGTACCGGTCGGCGGATGTAGCCCTGTGTCCCTACCGCGCTGACGGGTCCTGGGAGTTCTTCTCCCGGGCCCTCTTCCCCTCGTCGGTGGCGACCGCGGTCGAGTTCGCCGTTCCGGTCGTCGCCCCCAATCTTCCCTCCATCCGGGAGATCACCGACGGACACCCGCGTCTGCTCTACCCCCCGCCGCCGGACCGGGACAGGCGCTCGCTGCCGCCGAGGAGCGCACCTGGCCACAGCCCCACCCCAATCGGCGCCACGGTTGGCGCGACGTCATGGCGACCTACCTCGACGTAGCGAAGACACTGCCGTCTGTCACCTCCCGACGCTAGCGTGGCCACCGATTATCCAGAGCTACCACCGGAAGGATCATCCGCGATGAGCGAACCGACCACCGCCGAGACGCACCAGACCATCCTGGCGACCCTGGCCGAGGACTACGCCATGGGAGAGGCCGAGGTGACCCGGCTGCCCATCGGTCAGGGCACGGTGAACTACCGAGCGGCCTGGCGGGGGCGTGACTACTTCGTCAAGCACTACCCCGCCGGGACGGACCTGGACGCCGAGTCCCAAGCGATCGACCTCACCGACCTCGCCGCGCGCCACGAGGTACCCACCCCCGGTCTGGTGCGTACACGCCAGGGGCAGGCGATCAGCCACCGCGACAACGTAGCGGTGTCGGTGTGGGAATGGGTGCGGGGCCATACCGTCACCGACGGTTTCACCCCCGCCCAGCAGGAGGCCGCCGGTGCGGCGTTGGGACGCATCCACCACGCCTTCGCCACCCACCCCGACAGCGCGAGGACGTCGCCGGAGCTGGAGACCTGGCTGCACCCCGACGTGACCGGGATCGAGGACACGATCACCGACCTGCTGGAACGCGTCGCCCAGCGGGACCACCGCGACGACTTCGACCATCTCGCCGAACAGACCCTCACCGAACGACGCCATGCTCTACGGGAGGTCCCCGCCCTGCTGGACGGATTGCCCGTGATGACCACCCAGGTGCTACACGGCGACTACAGCGCCGTCAACCTGCTCTTCGACGGCGAGCGCCTGAGCGCGGTGACGGACTTCCGCCCACCCGAGCCCTTCCTGATCGCCTACGAACTCGGCCGTATCGCCTTCGACCCGCGCACCGTGGTCCTCGACGAGAACTGGATCACCGCGGCCTCCCGCCTCGTCGCCGCCTACCTGGACACCAACCCCGCGGTGCGCGGTGAGGACGTGCGCGCGTGTGCCCGTGTGGCGTTGCTGCAACTGCTGCGGAGCCTGTATGGCGTCAAGCAGCACTACCGCAAACCGGGCCTGTACCAGAAGGACCTGGACGACTTCTGGCTGCTGCGCCACCGTGCCAGCAACCGGCTGCTGGCCCAGCTCGACCATGCCGAGGCGGCCCTCGACGAGATCACTCGCCGGTAAGAGACCTCGCACCATCACCTCCACCCAGCCGAGGAGCCTCATGACTCGCCCGCCAGCCGGGTCTTCCCGTCACGCATGGCGCGTGTTGCGCGGACCGGTTACCCCGCCCCCAGGTCCTCAACGCCGCGACGGACGTGGCCGCCAATCACGGCCTCACCATCCAACAGGAAAGCGACGACGCGATGCGCCTCGTCGTCTCCGATACGGAGTCCTCAGCGGTGAGCGTGTTCTGGAAACCACTTCCGCCCCAACCTCCCCACACGGTGGGTCACCAACTCACACCGCCAGAACACCTTGAGATCCTCATTCAGGCCGGTCCCGGAGACACCTCGGAGGCGACACGGGAACTGGGAGAGCACCTGGATACTTTGCGCCTGCCCTACACCGAATCCGAGATCGAGGGCATCACCACCGCGATGCCCCTCCTGGCGCACTACAGCAATCCCGATCCCGCCCTGGACGACTGGGCGCTGCTGTTTCGCGACCATTACCTCGAGCACAGCGTCGGGTTCCTCCTAGCCATGGAACGCGCCGGTATACCCCCGGAATGGATCTTCGCTCTGGCCAAGGGCGACCGCACCTACAACCGGGAACGGATCCACGCCACCTTCCACACCCGGGGATACCGCAGCGGACTACTCGACAATACCGCCATCAACACCCCAGAGGCCCACGGCGCCGAACTCACCGACGTCACCGCTACCCTCGACGCCTTCATCGACACCGCGCACTCCGCGGGGCGCAAGGTCCTCGTCGTCGACGACGGCGGTCTGATCGCCCGCGGCTATGGCGCCCCTGACGCCGAACGGCGGGTGGACGCGGCGGTCGAACTCACTGTCAGCGGCATCAAGCGCATCACCCAGGCCGGCCCACTGGCCATCCCGGTGCTGAACATGGCCCGCTCACACACCAAGACCTCGCTGGGCTACCCAGAGATCGCCGACTCCTGCCTGCGCCGCCTGCGCGCCCTCATCGGCGACCGCAAGTTCATCGGCCGCCAGGTCCTGCTCATCGGCTACGGCACGCTCGGTTGCCGCCTGGCACCAGCACTGCGCGGACTGGGCTGCCGTGTCGACGTGCTCGACACCGACCTACCCTCCCTCATCGCCGCCGCCGAAGCCGGATACCCCACTCACCGCAGCACCCCTGACGCTCTGCGCGTCACCGATCCGTTCCTGATCATCGGAACCACCGGTGAGCAAGCGTTGACCGGTGACGACCTGTCCTTCCTGTCCGACGGCGTGTTCCTAGCGCCGTTCGCCACCCGCGACTTCTCGATCCTGACCGAGACCACATCCTCCACCCATGACATCCCCGGCGTCGGACGCCGCGTTCGCCTCCCAGGCGGCAACACGGTGGTGCTGCTCGGTGATGGTCGTTCGATGAACCTCTTCGAGGCCGACTCGATCCCCAATCAGGGATACGACGCCTACCGCGCTGGCACCCTGATCGCCGCCAAACACCTGTGCGCCAACGCCGATCAGATCCCGCCCGGCCTGTACCGGGACCCCGCCGACGCGGCGATCGAAGCCGCTGGGCTCTTCGATGCCTACTACGACCGCTACCTCGCCCATCCCACCCAGTGCCCCAAGACCACAGGCATGACAACGCGAGAGCGCCGCCAGGTCAACGCCTGCGTCGTGGGCTATGGCAACGCCGGCCGCCTACACACCCAGATCCTCACCGAACTGGGCGCTGACATCACGATCATCGACCCCAAACACCAGGATGTCCCCAAGGGCCACCACTCCTTTCCGCACGACGTCGCCAACCTGCCCACCGTCCGGGCCGCAGCGATCGACCTGTGGTCCATCTGTTGCCCCACCGCCGATCACCTGCCAGTGCTGCGCGCCGTGCTGGAGCACAACCCCGCCGCCCGTGTGCTTGTGGAGAAACCCGCCTGTCAGGGGCACGAGATCGAGGAGTTCACCAGCCTGCTGGCTACCCATCCTCGCGCACGGGTCCTAGTCAACGACCAATACCAACACTCCACCGTGCTCCCCGCCTTCACCGACCTCCTGCGTGAATACGAAGGGCAGGCGCCCATCACCCACGCAGCGATCACCTTCACCAAGGACCGCACCGCCGACATCGCCAACGGGCGGTTCATCGACCGCACCTACGGAGTCCTGGGATACGAATGGCTGCACATGCTCGCGGTGCTGTCCCGCGTTCTCCCCGCCCCGCTCGTCGAGGCCTACTTCGCCTCCATACCCGAGGCAGCGGAACTCTGGGCTACCTACGACCCGCGGCTCTTCGTCGCCGCCCTCACCGAGCGCACCACTCTCGACCATCCCAGCGAGGGTCGCACCCGTCTGGAACTGGCCTCCTCCATCCTTGGCCCCAGCATCCTGCTCGGAACGGCACCGCAACCACGTTCACCCTGGCGCCGCGATATCCGCACCGCTGACGACCGGCACCGCCACGTCCGTCTGGAAACCGGTAACACCCGGTTCACCCTGCACCTCGAGCCCGTCACCGCGCCCGGAGGATGGCAACTGGAGCGCAATCATCACCGACTCACCGCCGAACGCGACAACCACCTGCTCTACGACGAGGTCTTGGAAGACTCACCCCTATCCACAGCGATCCGTTACGCGATGAGAAGCCTGCTGGACGAAGCACCCCTACCCGAGGTGGACCTGATACCACTACGGCGCATCGCCGCACTCGCCGAGATCCTGCGCGATCGCGCACCGCACGACACTCCCGCGTTCACAGTCACCAATCAATGACCGGTCCCCCTCCCCGAAGACCGGTTCGCACAGGCCGGGCCAAAACTCTGATCGCTTCCAACACCCCAGCCTTCTAAGAGCTCATCTCATTTGGTGAGTAAGCGGAGCACTCGCCCTCCGCGATTCGACCGGGTAGTAGTTGGGGGCTTCGTCTTCTTGCTGGAGCCATACCTGTTCAATCAGGAATGTGATGGCCAGCGCGCCGTCCCAGCGGTTCCAGTCGAAAACCGTCTCCAGTCCGCGCCATGTCGCCGTCGTACCGGCTGGCCGTGTGTTCGCGGTGTGGGTGCGCCCGGACTACGGACGCACGGACCGCGGTAGCTCCCACGGGACGGTCGCCGTGATCGACGCGGACACCGGGGATCTGGTCTGGCACCAACCGGTGCACAGTACAGCTGCCGACGGTGGGGGGAGGGCCGCGACGACGCGCTGTGTTTCACCAGCGACGGCACCTACCTGGCTGTGAGTGTGGGGATGACGGTGTGCACTGGTACGCGGCCGCGGACGGCGCGCCGGCCGGTCGCACACACCTGGTGGATGGAGTGAACGGGATGACTACTGATCCGCATCAGGGAGGGGTGCTGGTGGCCGGCAGTTCCGGCCTGCGGCGTGTCCACCCCACCGGTGACGTGTAGCGGAAGCACAGGGTAGATTTAGCTTTGGTGCGTAGCTGGTCACCAAAACATCATCCTGCGTTTTCGGTGGTCAGCGTATCGCTCCCGTACGGTGTGGCCGCACTCGTCTTCCTCTTGCGCATCGGTGGGCAGCAACGCTTATCTCGCTTTTCCGGTCGGAACATAACGATCCAGCGAGTCCACGATGCTGTTCGGTACCACCATCTCGCCGCTGGGGCGGGTGATGACTCTCCAGTCGCCCTCGCTCCACTGCAAATCCAGCACGTGGGAGCTTATGGCCTCCGGATCATCGATCTGTAGCGCCACATCCACTCGCGCGTAGTCGGGGTTGTAGGTCACCAGCTGCACCCCGGCCAGACGGCTGCGGATCGTCTCCTCATCCTTAGAGGGGTCTTTTAGCTTCTCCAGCGCGGCCTCTTTGCCCTCACCCTCGGCGAACATGCGCTGCACCACGTCTTTGCGTATGTCGGACAAGGACGACATCGCTATGAGGTTCAGTCCGGCTGCCACCGCCCCTTGCGGGGAGTGGGCATAGCAGTAGCGCACTCCGTTGTCGTCGACCTCACCGGGCCCGTGGCCGGGAAAGTGGGGCGCTTCCAGCGCACCTACCGGCTCCCAGGTCACATCCTCGGGAAACGTGTCGAACGAGCTGTCGGAGTTACCGTCCAGCCCACAGACACTGGCGCTGTCGTCGCTGCCCTTGGGCGTGGTGGTGCGCCCCTCCTCGGGCATCTCGTCTCTGGGCACACCGCCCCCCTCAGGGGTGGACCCGGTTGTGGGACTGCTGTCTGCGGCATTGGGCCCCTGGCCGCCCTCATCGGTGGCCAGAGTGGTGATCGTCACCGCGATACCCACCACGAAAATGGCAGCCACAGTTATCGCCGAGATCACGAACCCCCGACTCGCCCACGGAAGGTTCGCAGATATTGACGTGTCTGCTCCGTCAGAACTGTCCTCAGTCACAGGTCACACTCTCCTCGACACTCGTCAGGTAGCCAGTACACCGATCAGAGAACCGGCCGCGCCGATCAGAATCGCGCCGCCCCCTGTATAGTCGAGTTTGCCGAGGTGCTCACCACCCCCGGCGCATACTGATCGCCATCGTGGTCCCCACAGCCATCACCCAGCCCTGACGTGTATCTATCTAGCGCTGATGAGCCTGGATTCCAACGGGACCGGCCGCAAACGCTGGGCCAACCGCTGTAAAAAGGCCCTCAATACCTTCGAGGGCGCCTTACCGCAACACGCCGATAACCAGAAAATAATTACACCGAAACCTTGACAGGTCCCGACTGTGCGCCGTGCGGCTGTATTTCGGTATGCGCTTGGGCAGCTACGATCCCCCGCGCTGGTCGATATGCTCACTCGCCCCAACGCCTTTTTCCCCGGCAGGTTCCTGGCTGGTGCTGTCATCGTGACTTTGGCTTCTGCCGCTGTGGGAACCACGATTTCTGGAATTGCTGGAACCCTTCACAATTACAAGAGTGTGGATGGTGGCCGCTGGGAGGAGATCGCCGATGCGGGGTGGCAGGAAGTGTCGGTGTCGACGATGGTGAGGTCACGTGGACATCCGGCTGGATTCGGTGACGAAGAGTGTGGGGAACAGCATGGTTGAGGAGTACCAGAAGCGGGAGTGGACTGGTCAGGAGGCTGTTCGCTACGAGGCCGCTTTGGAAGCGATCAATGGTGCGGTCGGTGCCTACAGTGCGCTCATCGCTCGCGAAGAGGCCAAACCCGAGCCGGATCCTGCGGTCATTGCCGAGGCAGAACAGGGACGAAGTGAGTGCGCCAAGCACAGGAAGCAGCTGGATCCAGCCGACGCTGAGCAGGTGGCCCATACCCGGTCGCGCTTCAGTCAGCTCGCCCGCGAGATCCGTGAAAGGTCTCGATAAGCGGCGCTGAACGCTACGAACCCTCCTTAAAAGAGAACGCGCGGCTCTTCCACGGCGACATTCTCCCCAGCCTCCCGGAAGGGTGGTAGTCCCAGGGGCTCTCCCCGCGTGACCTCGTGACCTCCCAGACCGACTTTGGTCAGAGCCGCGTTCCACAGGACTCCGGTACGGCGGTTCCGAAGGAAGCCAGCGTCAGACTGCCGAGCATGGAGCGGGTCCCGCACCGCGCGCCGCAGCCGTCGCCTCGCTCGGCAGTGTGAAACCTCCCGTGCGAACCCACGGCCGCGCGTCCGGCTGACGACGCGCACCCCCGCGTCGTCAGGACGGGTGCTGGTCGTCCAGAAGTTCGTGCACCAGGGCGTCGACGCGTTCCGGTGTGATCTGTGCCGGGTCGAACAGGATGCGGTACATCATCGGCGCGACCAGGTGGTCGAGTACCTGGTCGGCGTCCGGGGCGGGTTCGCCGCGGTCGGCGGCGCGCTGCAGCATGACGCTGACCTGCTCGTAGGCGTACCCGCAGCACTGGCCGGTGTTGGCCGTTCCGGTGTCGCCGGCGATGACGTCGCGGATGTACTCCCGTCCCGGTGAGGAGGACATCTCCTCCAGGTACTGCACCGCCCACGCGTTCAGGTCGGAGGCCAGGGCGCCGGTGTCCTCGGGCGGGGCGTCGGGGCGCAGCCGTTCCGCGGCGACGTCGGAGAGCAGTTCCTGCAGCCCTCCCCACCGGCGGTAGACCGTCGACGGGGTGACGCCGGCGTGCTGGGCGACGAGCGGAACACTCAGCTCACTCCGGGAACGCTGGCCCAGCAGTTCCTGGACGGCGGCGTGCACGGACCGCTGGACTCGGGCGCTGCGCCCGCCCGTGCGGGTTCCCTGGATCGGACTCACACCCCCACTCTATCGCACAATCTTTGCTTTAGCTGCGGGAGAGGTGTACCGTCTTTAACGCAAAATCTTTGCTTTAAGTATTTGGGGAAACCTGTGTCCATCACCGAGTTACGACCCGCACGGTCCCGTCAGGCCCTGGGAACCGTTTCAACCACGGCGCTGCAGGCCAGCATCCTGGTCGCCTTCCTCGCCGCCTCCGCCGCACCCACCCCGCTGTACGCCCTGTACCAGGAGCAGTGGGGACTGCCCTCAAGCGCCATCACCGTCGTGTTCGGCGTGTACGCCCTGGCGCTGCTGACCGCTCTGCTCCTGGTCGGCCAGATCTCCGACCACATCGGCCGCCGCCCGGCCATCCTGGGCGCCATCGCGCTCGAGACCGCCTCCATAGCCGTGTTCCTCACCGCCGACAGTCTCGGTGCGCTGGTCGCCGCACGCGTCATGCAGGGACTGGCGACCGGTGCCGCCACCGGGGCGCTCGGCGCCGCACTGCTCGACACCGCCCCCGTCCGAGGACCGATGGTCACCAGCCTCGCCCCGATGGCAGGTATGGCCGCCGGCGTCCTGGGGTCCAGCGCACTAGTGCAATACGCGCCCGCCCCGATGCGCCTGGTCTACGCCGTCCTCATCGTCCTGCTCCTACTGCAGGCGGCCGCCATGCTGGCAACAGCCGAGAGCGCCGAACGCAGGCCCGGCGTCCTCGCCTCCCTGCGCCCACACGTCACCGTCCCGGTTCCGGCCCGCCGCGCCATGCTCGTCGCCGCCCCCATCGACATCGCCGTATGGGCACTGGGTGGCTTCTACCTCTCCCTGGGTCCCTCGCTCGCCACGGCCGTGACCGACTCCAACAATCCCCTGATCGGCGGAGCCGCCGCCTTCGCGCTGACGAGCAGCGGTGCAGCTGCGATCTTCCTCCTGCGCACCGCACCAGCACTGCGGGTCATGCTCATCGGTGCGCCTGCCCTGGCTGCCGGCGTCGCCACCACCCTGGCCGGAGTAGCGTTCGGGGCGAGCGCGCTCTTCTTCGCCGGTACCGTCCTGGCCGGGGTCGGTTTCGGCGCGGGCTTCCAGGGCGCACTGCGCACCGTGGTCCCCCTGGCCGCCCCGCACGAACGCGCGGGACTCATGTCGGCCTTCTACGTCCTCAGCTACCTGGCGATGTGCCTGCCCGCCGTCACCGCCGGCTTCGCCGTCGACGCCCTGCCGTTGACCACCGTGACCAACGTCTACGGGGCAGCGCTGATCATCCTCGCCGTCCTGGCCGTCCTCGGCACCCGCGCGATCAACCGCAGTTCGTGATAGTTATGAAACTCTGTGTAACAGATGTGATGATTGTGGCCAGAGTGCGGGTATATGTCCGATAGGGCTCGTCCTCTGGGGACGTACCACCGAAAACGAATTCCCGGATATAGGCGGAAAGGGTGTCTCGTATCGCTGTGTGCCACTGTTGGTCGGCGGTGCGGTATAGCCTTGCGAGAGTAAAAACCGGGAAAAGAACCAACCGGAGTGCTGGAGGCCGCACCCGTGGACGGTACCCCCCTACTCCCGAAACACCGCCGTCTGGGTACGGCGGTCGCCATGTCATCGCTCCTGCTCGTCGGGGCGTGCTCCACCTCCGCCACCAACACGGCGGGGGAGGACGCCGGCGCCGAGGCCGGCGTGAGCATCACCCCCGAGGACGGTTCCTCCGAGGTGGCGCCGGACGCGCCGATCACGGTCCAGGCCGACAACGGCACCGTCACCGAGGTCACCGTCGACCAGGAGCCCGCCGGTAAGGACAGCGCCGGCTCCGACGACCAGCGCGACGACGGCGACAGGGAGCTCGACGCCCTCACCGGGACGTTCAACGACGACAAGAGCGAGTGGGCCAGCGACTGGACCATGACCCCCGGCAACACGGTCACCGTGACCGCCACCGCGGAAACCCCCGAGGGTGGGACCGCCGAGGTCGTCAGCGAGTTCACCACCCGGCAGGCTCCGGAGGGCCAGCGGCTGGAGCTGGAGTCCAACCTGCCCAACAGCGGGGAAACGGTCGGTGTGGGCATGCCGCTGATCGTGAACTTCGACCGGCCCGTGGAGAACAGGGCCGAGGTCGCCGCCGCCATGGAAGTCACCTCCGAGAAACCCGCCAAGGGAGCGTGGAACTGGTTCCGGGACCGCAACGGGGAGTACACGAAGGCGGTGTTCCGACCCGAGGAGTACTGGGAGCCCCACCAGGAGGTGACCGTGGACATGCACCTGGCGGGGGTGAGGGCCGGTGAGGACGTCCACGGCGTCAAGAACCACCGCCTGGAGTTCGAGGTCGGCCGCTCCCAGATCACCCGCACCTCCAACGACACCCACCGCATGCTGGTCGAACGGGACGGGGAGCAGATCAAGGACTTCCCGGTCAGCCTCGGCGACGGCAGCGAACCGGAGTACCGCACCACCAGCGGCACCCACGTGGTGAAGTCGCGCCGCAAGGACTACACCATGGACTCCTCCACCGTGAACATCCCGGAGGGCAGCTCGGACTCCTACGAGCTGGAAGTGGAATACGCGATGCGGCTGACCAACTCCGGGATCTTCGCCCACCACTCGCCCGGCAACACGTCCCTCGGCGAGACCAACGTGAGCCACGGCTGCATCAACATGAGCCTGGAGGACTCGCGGTGGTTCTACGAGAACTCGCTGCTCGGCGACCCCTACGAGGTCACCGGCACCACCCGCGAACTGGAGGTCACCAACGGGTGGGGCTACTGGCAACGCTCGTGGGACGAGTGGCTGGAGAACAGCGCGGGCGGCGAGGCCGACAAGACCGACGAACCCGGAACCCCCGGCTCCCCCTTCACCGAGAAGTGAGTTCCTGTTCCGGGACCGAACCCTGGCCTGCGGTTGACGGTGCGAACGGCAGGTTAGGGCCCGACCGCGTCCCGGGTCAGCCGGTGGCCTGGGTCCCGACGGTGCTCTGGGACCCGATGGTGACACTGGTGTCACAGCCGTCGCGGACCCGGTCGTCGTGGGTGGCGAGGACGACGGTGCACCCGGCGCGGCTCATGTCGCGCAGCACCTCGACCACCAGGTCAGCGTTGTCCTTGTCCAGGGCTCCGGTGGGCTCGTCGGCCAGGATCAGGGCGGGTTCCTTGACCATCAGGCGGGCCAGGCCCACACGCTGCTGCTCTCCGCCGCTGAGGTGGTGGATGGTTTCCCTCTCCCGCCCTTCCAGACCGACACGCTCCAGCGCCTTCCGGTAGTCGGGCCGGTGCCGGCTGAGGAGGGGGCGGCGGACGCGGGTGGCGATATCGAGATTGTCAGCGACTGTGGCGTTCTCGACCAGCGCGTAACTCTGGAACAGGTAGCCCAGCACGTCGCGGCGGAAACGGCGGCGCCGGGCCATACCGAACCGGAGGATGTCCTGCCCGTCGATGAGGATCCGGCCGCCGTCAGCGGGTTCCAGCAGGCCCAGGCAGTTCAGCAGGGTGGACTTGCCCGCCCCGCTGGGACCGGTGAGGGCGAGCATCTCCCCGTCCTGGATGGTGAGGTCCAGTCCGGACCACAGGGTTCGGTCCCCGAAGGACTTGGACAGGCTCTCGATGGTGATCACGGGTGGCTCCCTCGGAGTGCAGCGGGTTCGGACGGGTGTGCGGGTGTCATCCCTCGGAGGCGCCTTCCCGGATGACACGGCGATGGAACGCGGTCAGGACCGCCACGACCAGTCCCAGGCCCAGCGCGGTGATCCCCAGGGCCAGGAACGGCTCGGCTCCGGTGGTCTGCTCTCCGGGAGGCGGCGGGGGAGTCGCGGGGTCGCGGAGCTCGTTTCGGGTGGTCACGGTGTCCCACGCGACCCACCCGACGAAGGTGACCGCGAGCAGGGCCTCGATCGCGAGCAGCGAGCGGTGGGTGGCGGCGAACCTCCAGCCGCTGATGTGCCGGGCGAAGATGGTCTGGGCGTTCTTGCGGGAGTGGATGATGCACAGGGCCGCTCCCGTGATGAGCAGTACCGCGGTACCCGCGGCGAGGTTGAACGCTTCCAGCCGGAAGTCCCGCACGAGTTCCTGGTACTCCTCCGCTGCGTCCCGCGCCGCCGGACGCAGACCGTTCACGTACGCGGACATGGGCGGATCCGCGGTGGCGTCCAGGACGTCCCGGGGGTCGTTGAAGATGACCGACTCCCGGGTGGCGTAGGAGAAGTAGGTAACGTCGTGCAGCACATCGGAGCCGTTCGGGACGGCCACGACAACCGGGTCCTCCAGGAAGGGCCGCTCACCGGTGGTTCTTGACGGGGTATCCGCCCCGTAGGTGAACACCGACTGTTCGGATCTGGTCGGGAGCGGCTCGACGTCGACGTTCAGATCCGGGCTGTCCCTGGTCTGCAGGTCTGTCCATCTCGGGATACCCGCCACCAGGTCGTCCTCGTGCTCCCGGCGCGACTCGGGGATGAGCAGACGCACCCGGTTACTGCCGTGGGCAGCCGCCTCGTAGCGCTGGCCCGAGGGGGACACGACTGGCTGTTCCTCCAGGTAGGTGTCGTTGACGATGAGCACCGGGAAGTCGGGGCGGTCGGATTCCCGCGGCGTGAAGCGCTCCGCCGGTTCCCGGGCGGCGAGCACGAACTCTCCGTCCGCGTCGGCGCGTCGGAGCCACGCGCCGGCTTCCGCCTCCATCGTCTCCTGCTCGCCGATACTCCCGCTGAAGAGGACGTGTGAGGCGTTTCCGATCTCCTCGTAGGCGTCGCGGCTGTCTCGCTGCTCCTCGATCGCCTGGGCCGAGGACAGTACGGAACCGGCGACACCGAGCACCAGAACCATGGTCGGAACCCGCACGGCGTAGGCGCCGACCGTGGCCAGCCGGGAGGGAACCCTTCCCTTGAGGGACTGGAGGATGCCGCTGCGGTGGACCAGTGCGAGCGCTGCCGTATGCGTCACCAGGCCGACCAGAATGAAGACACCGAGGAAGAACAGGGAGGCGTCAAGGAAGGACCGGAACTGCGCGAACCCGTTGTAGAACCCGAGGAAGGCCAGGGTGCCGGCGGCCGTGAGCGCGAACGCGGGGAGCCAGAACCGTCCCAGTTGCGCCAGGTCCCGGGCGAGGATACGGCGCATGGACCAGCCATGGAGGCGCAGCACACCGTAGGACCTGGCGTTGAGGAGGACGCCCGAGCCGACCGCGATGACGCCGCAGAGGATGACGATGGTGAAGCAGGCGAGGAAGATGTCCTCCGCGATGCGGTCGAACCATCCGGGAGGGTCCTCGTGCACCGTGCCCCGCAGACCGAGCTCCGCCAGCGTGTCCCGCAGCGCGTGGATACTCTCCTGGGGGCCGAAGACCTGGTAGAAGCCCCGCGGGTCGGCGTTGGCGCGCTCTTCGAAGGGGTGGACCTCGGTCCGGACATCCCGTCCGAACGAAGGGTAACCCTCGTCCAACCACGACGCGGAGCGGGAACCAGGGGCGCCGACAGCCAGGTAAAGGTGCCGCTTCCCACCGGGATCACGGAGATCGGGGGTGTCGAGGCCGACGTTGACACGGTGCTCCCGGGCGAGCTCCTCGACAGCGGCCACGACCTCGGCACTGCTCGCTGAGCCCTCGGAGTCCCTGATCCAGAGATAGGCCGACTGGTCGGTGACACTGAACTCGTCCGCGCTCCTCAGGGTGAGAAAGGCCAGGACCACAGCGAAGACGAGAAAGGTCGCGTGGATGAACGTGATACTTCGGTGCAGCAAGGGTCCGCCTGTTTTCTAGGACCACGTCGCGTTCTTCGCGCGCTCGGGCCGGGGCCGGGGAGCGTGGTGGATGCGGGTGTCCGCCGGCGGGATACATCCCTGCCGGCGGACACCGTCGTGTGCTCGAGCGGGTGCGGGTGTGCCTCAGCAGGTCGTCCTGTAGTAGCTCTCGTTACCGAACAGCTTGGTGGGGGCCTCGGTGATGGACCAGCTTCCGGCGGCGGCGGTGTCCCTGTCGGTGTACCGTCCGACGGAGGTGGAACCGTGGCACGTGCCGTTGTGGAGGTAGTCGGACCATACGTAGGACGTGCCCGCGCCGTGGTCCCACTTTCCGCCCTCGGGCGGGTAGGTGATCTCGGCGGAGGCCGCGCCCGCGGAGAAGGCGGCGATTCCTCCGGCCAGGAGAACCGGTGCCACCGCGCGGCGCACCATACTTTTCTTCCGGGGGTTGGATCCAGGTGTCAGGCGAGGCATTGTCCCTCTCCTTTTCTGTTGTGTTCCAGGGGGTGTGAAAACCCTAATCGGTGCGTCGCGGCCGGGGCAAGAATATTCGGGGGGAACGCGCAGGCGCGGTTTCCGTGTCCGATTGTTTCCTGACAGAGGAAAATGCAGGTCACGGGTTCGTGTTCGGCCGCGTGGCGGGAGCGGTGGTGCACGTGGGGTGTGGTGCGTCCGAATTCGGCCATTTTTGTGTTCCGATTGCGCTCCCGCTGGTCATGTGCTAATCGGGTCGATGGGGTTTCTTCTGGCATCGGAATTCTCATTATAAACTTCCGTCACATGACAAACTGAGGGAACTCCGGTTTGCGCGCAATTCAAGGGTGTGGTGACAATTATGTCTATCAGGGAAAAATATAATTAATGCGGTGTGTACCGAATTTTTCGGTCAGGTTGCGGGCGTCGCTGGTGAGGGGTGCGCGTTCCGTGGTGTCCTCCGGTCCGGTGGTGTCCGAGGCCACGGCCGCGAGGCAGCCTGCGCGCGACACCGGCGGCTACCGAGATCCGGAGCTCTGCGCGCCGGTGCGAACGGCCACGCTCCGGTGGCGGGACCAGGACGGCTCCGTAGCGATGCGGTGGTGTCGCTGGATGCGCGGTTGGGTCGGGGCGCCGGGAGGCCGTTCCCGCTGGCCCGCGTCACTCCCAGCGGAACTGCGCCGCGGCGACGGCGGTCGCGGCGGCTGGGGCTTGGGAACCGTGCGGCTCGGGGCAGGGCCGGCGTGGTCCCCCCGTGTGGCCCTGCCCGGGGCCGCGTGCCCCGGGCAGGGGCGGGTCACTCGGAGTTTTCGGTGGTGTCGGAGGACTCCTCGGGCATCCGTACGGGGCGCAGCGCCACCCAGCAGGCGAGGAAGCCGGAGAAGGCGAGCATGCCGAGCCCCGACCACAGGTTGATGTTGACGCCGGCCGCCTTGTCGAGCTCCTCCGGCGACTGGAACATGCCCAACCCGGTCAGGACCACCCCGTAGATGGTGAACAGCAGGGCGATCACCACCCGGATGTCGAACACACTGCCGGAGCGGCCGCCTCTCTCGGAACCGGGGGTTTCGGTGTTCATTGCGACTCCTCGTCAGTCGAAGATGAGGTTGAGCGCGATGGTGAGTGCGAGGACGAGCCCGGCCATCAGCGCCGGCTTGCGGTACCACCCCGAGTCCTGCCCGGTGGTGGAGGCCGTCCGGTCCTCCTTGGGGGTCAGGGAGTAGACCAGGCCGACCAGCTCGGAGTCGGCCTTGGGCCTGGTCACCAGGCTGACGCAGATGCTGGCCACGATGTCGACGACGAAGGCGGCGCCCGCCCCGACGAAGCTCGCGCCCTGTCCGGGAAGGTCGAGCACGCCGGTCTCGGCCAGGGAGAACACGAGCACGGCCGAACCGGTCCCGAGCACCAGCCCCACCCAGCCGGCGGTGGGGGTCATCCGCTTCCAGAACATGCCGAGGATGAAGGTGGCGAACAACGGCGCGTTGAAGAACGAGAAGAGCTGCTGCAGGTAGTCCATCAGGTTCTCGTAGCCGGAGGCGATGAACGCCGTGCCGACCGCGCCGACCGTGGCTCCCGCGGTGACCCACGGTCCCATCCTCAGGTAGTAGGAGTCGGGCTTGTCCCTGACGACGTAGGACTGCCAGATGTCGTAGGTGAACACCGTGTTGAACGAGCTCAGGTTGGCCGCCATCCCGGCCATGAAGGACGCCAGCAGCCCCGCTAGGGCGATGCCGAGGATGCCGTTGGGCAGCAGGTCCCGCATGAGCAGCAGGATCGCGTCGTTGTAGTCCACGTCGGCCGAGCCCCCGGCCTTGAGGGTGACGATCTCCGAGACCGACACCCCGGCGATCATGCCCGGGATGACCACGATGAACGGGATGAGCAGTTTGGGGAACGCGCCGATGATCGGGGTCCGCTGGGCCGCCGACATGCTCCTGGAGGCCATGGCGCGCTGCACCTCGACGAAGTTCGTCGTCCAGTAGCCGAAGGCGAGGACGAAGCCGAGGCCGAAGACGATGCCGAGGACGCTGAGGAAGCTGTTGCCGAAACCGGTGAGCTCGGTGGCGGGCCAGGCCGAGAGCTGCTCGGCCCCGCCGGGACTCTCGCTGACCCGCTCGACGAGCCCGGACCAGCCGCCCACCTTGTGCAGCCCCACCAGTGTCAGCGGCAGCAGCGCGCCGACGATCACGAAGAACTGCAGCACCTCGTTGTAGATCGCCGCGGAGAGCCCGCCGAGGGCGGTGTAGGTGAGCACGATGAGCGCGGAGACGATGAGGGACAGCCACAGCGGCCACCCCAGCAGCAGGTTCACGATGCTGGCCAGCAGGAACAGGTTCACACCCGCGATGAGGATCTGGGCGGCCGCGAAGCTGATGCCGTTGACCAGGTGGGCGGGCCGGCCGAACCGCAGCCGCATGAACTCCGGGACGCTGCGCACCCTGGAGCCGTAGTAGAACGGCATCATCACCAGTGCGAGGAACAGCATGGCCGGCACGGCGCCGACCCAGAAGTAGTGCATCGTCGGCATGCCGTACTCGGCGCCGTTGGCCGACATGCCGATGATCTCTATGGCGCCGAGGTTGGCCGCGATGAAGGCCAGGCCGGTGACCCAGGCCGGAAGCGACCGGCCGGACAGGAAGAAGTCCAGGCTGTTGGAGATCGAACGCCGGGCCATGAAGCCGACGCCCAGCACGAACACGAAGTACAGCGCCAGCAGCGCGTAGTCGACCGTGCTGGCGTCCAGCCGTAACTGCTCTTGGGCTAGCGCGTCCACGGTGGCCAGTCCTCTCTGAAAACGTCGTCCTTACCTCTGTGCGGGGGTGTTGGGTTGGACGGACATGACCCGGGAGAGCGCGTCGCCACCTCTCACCGGCAATCACCCAAACACATGTGAAAGTAATCACTCAGAAACATGGACATCATCTACACGTTGTCCATAATTAGTCAACACTTACGATCAATAATGAACAGAAGGGGATGTCCGGACGTGTCCGGATGGGGAGGGGTGTGCCGCGTCCGGCCGGATGCCGAGTGGGGCGAGAGGTACCGCCGGTGAGTGGGGTACGGAGATCCCGTTTCACCGCGTCCGGGGAGGTGGGGGGCGTTTCCGGTGGACTGGAGGGTTTGACACCCGCCCCGGACATGGGAAAACTTAGTCAAACACAATCCAACACGAACAGACAGGTGTGAGTGGTGTCCGCGCGCCCGGGGAGGGGCGTCTTACGGAGGCACGAGAGGGGGAGCGGATGCTGGCCGCGCAGCGGCAGGAGCTGATAGTCGAGAAGGTGCAGCAGTCGGGCGGTGTGCGGGTCACCGACCTCGTCGAGGACTTCGCGGTCTCGGACATGACCATCCGGCGCGACCTGGACGTCCTGGAGAGCCGGGGAGCGATCCGCAAGGTGCACGGCGGCGCCGTGACCCCCCAGGGCGCCAGCACGGAGGAACCCGGCTTCGAGGCCAAGTCGGAGCGTGAGGAACGCGAGAAGCACGAGATCGCCCGCGAGGCCGCGCGGTTGGTCGAGCCCGACAGCGCGGTGGGGCTGTCCGCCGGCACCACGACCCGCACCGTCGCCGAGTACCTGCGCGACACTCCCGGGCTGACGGTGGTCACCAACAGCCCGCGGGTGGCCGACGTGTTCTACCGGCCCGGACGCCCCGACCAGACCGTCGCGCTCACCGGCGGGTTCCGCACCCCCTCGGACGCCCTCGTGGGGCCGCTCGCCCTGACCACCGTGCGCAGCCTGCACCTGGACGTGCTCATCCTCGGGGTGCACGGGATACAGGAGCGCGCTGGGTTCACCACCCCCAACCTCATGGAGGCCGAGACCAACAAGGCGCTGGTGGAGGCGGCCCGCAGCCTCGTCGTGGTCGCCGACCACACCAAGTGGGGAACCGTCGGCCTCAGCACGATCGCCCCGCTGAGCCGCTGCGACGTGCTCGTCACCGACTCCCGGCTCGCCACCCCGGCCCGCGAGACCCTCGCCGAGCACGTGGGGAACCTGCGCATCGCCGACAGCGACGAGGAGCGGACGCCGCAATGAGGAAGACACCCGCGCGGCTGGCCGACGGGCGCGAGATCATCTACTTCGACGAGTCCGGCAGCCCGCACCGGGAACTCCGGGACCCGCGCCCCTCCGCCCCGCCGCCGACAGCCTCGGAACTGCGGTTCGACCCGCTGACGGAGGAGTGGGTGGTCATGGCCGCCCACCGGCAGGGGCGCACCCACCTGCCCGCCAGCGACGCCTGCCCGCTGTGCCCCTCGACCGCCGAGCGCCACACCGAGATCCCCGCCTCCTCCTACGACGTGGTGACCTTCGAGAACCGGTTCCCGGCCCTGTCGTACGGCGAGGCCCCTCCCGGCGGCGCCGATGATCTGCCCGTGCCCCGGGCGACGGGTGAGGGGCGCTGCGAGGTGCTGTGCTTCGCCGACGAGCACGACGCCTCGTTCGTGGACCTCTCCCCGGACCGGGTCCGCACCATCGTCGACGTGTGGGCCGACCGCACCCGCGAGCTGTCCGAACTCCCCGGGGTGCGGCAGGTGTTCTGCTTCGAGAACCGCGGTGCCGAGATCGGGGTGACCCTGCACCACCCTCACGGGCAGATCTACGCCTACCCTTTCCTCACCCCCCGGACCCGCCGCACACTCGACGCGGCCCGGCGCTACCAGGAACGCACCGGCAACAATCTCTTCGCCGACACGCTGCGCGCCGAGCAGCACGCCGGAACCCGGATCGTGCGCAGGACCGAGTACTGGACGGCCTTCGTCCCCTCCGCCGCGCGCTGGCCGGTCGAACTGCAGGTTTACCCCAACCGCCGCGTCGGCGACCTGCCGGAACTGACCGAGGAGGAATGCGACGACCTCAGCGTCCTCTACCTCGACCTCCTGGGACGCATGGACCGGCTGTTCGGCCAGCCCCTGCCCTACGTCGCCGCCTGGCACCAGGCCCCCGTGCGTTCGCGGCGTGACCTGGCCTACCTGCACCTGGAACTCTTCTCCGTCCGCCGCGCACCCGACAAACTCAAGTACCTGGCCGGCTCCGAGGCCGCCATGGGGGTGTTCGTCAACGACGTCCTCCCCGAGACCACTGCGCAACGACTTCGGGAGGCCGCACAGTGAAACTGCTGGTAACCGGCGGCGCCGGCTACGTCGGCAGCGTGGTCGCCGCGCTTCTGCTGGACGCCGGGCACACGGTCACCGTCCTCGACGACCTCTCCACCGGCCACCGCGACGCGGTGCCGCCCGGCGCCTCGCTCGCCGAGGCCGACCTCACCGAGGCGGGAGACGTGCTGGACCCCTCCTACGACGCCGTCCTGCACTTCGCCGCGAAATCCCTGGTGAGCGAGTCCACCCGGGATCCGCGACCGTACTGGCGCACCAACGTCTCCGGCACGCTCGCCCTGTTGGACGCCGTCCGGCGGCACGGCACCGGGCGCGTGGTCCTCTCCTCCACGGCGGCCGTGTACGGCGAACCCGACACGGTCCCGGTGCCCGAGACCGCGCCCGCACTCGCCACCAACCCCTACGGGGACAGCAAGCTCGCGGCCGACCGGATGCTGGAGTCCTGGTCCGCCGCCTACGGCATCGGCGCGGTGAGCCTGCGCTACTTCAACGTCGCCGGCGCCCGCGGCCGGTACGGGGAGCGGCACGACCCGGAGACGCACCTGGTGCCCAATCTGCTTCGGGTGGCTAGCGGCCGGGAGGAGCACGCCCGGATCCACGGCACCGACTACCCCACCCGGGACGGGTCGGCCGTGCGCGACTACCTCCACGTGTCCGACCTCGCCGACGCCCACCTGCGCGCCCTCGACCGGGCCCAGCCCGGCACCTTCCGCGTCTACAACCTCGGAACCGGAAGCGGGTGCACCGTCCGGGAGGTGCTCGACGCCGTCCGGCGGGTCACGGGCCACCCCGTACCCGCCGTGGCGGGGCCGCGCAGACCGGGCGACCCGGCGGTGCTCGTGGCCTCCAACGAACGCGCCCGGCACGAACTCGGCTGGGAACCCCGCAGCACCATCGGGGACATCGTCGCCGACGCCTGGGCGTTCGCCCGGGAGCGGGGAGGGGCGCGGTGAGCGGTGTCCAGGAATCGTTCGCGGAGGTCTTCGGATACCCGCCCGAGGGTGTGTGGGCGGCTCCGGGGCGGATCAACCTCATCGGCGAACACACCGACTACAACGACGGGTTCGCGCTGCCCTTCGCGCTGGACCGCGTCCTGTCCGTGGCCGCCGCCCGGCGCACCGACGGGACGCTGCGGCTGCGGTCGCGCCAGGAGCCCCGCGGCGCGGAGATCCCCGTCACCGACCTGGAACCGGGGGCGCTGTCCGGCTGGGCGGCCTACCCCGCCGGGTCCGCCTGGGCGCTGACACGGGCCGGCCACCACGTCGGCGGGATGGACCTCCTCGTGGACAGCGCCGTCCCGACCGGTGCGGGACTGTCCTCCTCCGCGGCGATGACCTGCGCCAGCGCCCTGGCGATGGTGCACCTGTACGGCATCGGCAGCGACAGGTCGGACATCGCCCGCACGGCCCAGCGCGCCGAGAGCGAGTTCGTGGGGATGCCGTGCGGGACGCTGGACCAGACCGCGGCGATGCTGGCCACCGGCGGGCACGCGCTGTTCATGGACACGCGCTCGGCGCGGACCGAGCACGTGCCGTTCGACCCGCCGGCGCACGGGCTGGCGCTCCTGGCGATCGACACGCGCGCCCCGCACCGGCTCGTCGACGGCGAGTACGCCCAGCGCCGCAGCTGCTGCGAGCGGGCCGCACGGACCCTGGGGGTCCCGGCGCTGCGCGACGTCGACCCGCACGCCGCGGGAACACTCGACGCGCTTCCCGACGAACGGACGCGGCGCCGGGTGCGCCACGTGGTCACCGAGAACGAGCGGGTGCTGGAGACCGTGCGGCTCCTGAACGCGGGACAACCCCGCGAGGTGGGCCCGCTGCTCACCGCGTCCCACGCCTCACTGCGCGACGACTACGAGGTCAGCGCGCCGGAGGTGGACACCGCCGTGGACGCGGCCCTGGAGGCGGGGGCGCTGGGCGCGCGCATCACGGGGGCGGGGTTCGGCGGCTGCGCCATCGCCCTGGTCGAGGCCCACCGGGCGCAGTCCTGCACGGCGGCGGTGCGCGACGCGTTCCGCGGCGCGGGGTTCACCCCGCCGGTCGCCTTCGAGGCCGTCCCCTCGGCCGGTGCGCGCTGGGTGTCCACGGTGCCGTAGCCCTCGGGCAGCCCCGCTGCCGCTGGCGAGCGGCAGCGGGGGCGCGCGGCGCGTTCCTCAACGCTGCCCCGCCCGCCGGGCGGCGTCCTCCAGCCGGGCGCGGTGCTCCTCCCACCATCGGCGGTCGTCGGTGGGCATGTTGTCGTTGTCCCGCCGGCTCCCGACCGCGCCGTCCAGCATTTCCCGCACGATGTCGGCGTGGCCGAGGTGGCGCTGGGTCTCGGCGACGACGTGGGTCAGGATGAGGTGCAGTGTCACCGGGTTGCGCTTGTCGGGCCACCACGGCACCCGGCCGACCGCCTCCGGGGCCAGCTCCGCGACCGTGGCGTCGGCGTGCTCCCACGCCCGCCGGTACAGGCCGATGACGTCCTCCCGCGACTCCTCGGGGGTGGCCCACATGTCGAAGTCGGCCTCCATGGTGGAGGGGTCCAGGTCCCGGAGGAGACCGGTGGGACCGAACCAGGGGACGTGCTCGTCGAAGTGCCGGCCGAAGACCAGCCCGAGGTAGCCCAGTTCGATCATCCCCAGGTGTTTGACCAGCCCCAGCAGGTTGGTGCCGGTCGGTGTCATCGGGCGGCGGATGTCGTACTCGGACAAGTCCTCCAGTTTCCACAGCAGGGAGTCGCGGGCGTAGCGCAGGTAGCGGTGCAGGCACTCTGTGTGATCCGTCTCGGCCATGTCGAGGGTTCCCTTTCCGGAAGGGGATGTGTGTGCTCGGCGTTCGCCACGGACGATTGTCCCCGCGATGGCCGACATCCGCCGGGAACCGTGGCCAGGTGTCGTCAGGGCGTCTTGCTTCCGGCGGTCACGTACCGGGGTCGGCGGCGGGTGCCGCGTCGGCGCCCCGGTCCCCGTCCTGCGCTGGTTCTCCGAGGTCCGTGAGGGTGCGCACCTCCCGGCGCAGCGCCCACAGGACGGATCCCGTGAGGCCGGCGCACGCGAGGACGAGCGTGCCGCCCGTTCCCAGGGCGGTCATGGCCACGGCACCGCCCGCCAGCGCCCCGACGGGTTCCACGCCCCAGCTGAGGAGGCGGATCGTGGCAGTGACCCGCCCCAGGAACTCGCCGGGCACCAGGGCCTGCTTCACCGTCTCGCAGACGACGAGGTTGACCACCACCGCGTACGACCACGTCCCGAGCGCCACGGTCACCATCCCGACCGCCGCCCACTGCTGGACCCCCGCCGCCAGCGGCACCAGCAGCGCCACGGGCCCGGGAACGGCGAAGGTCAGGATGGCGGTGCGGCCGTGCCCCACCCGTTCCATGAGCCAGGGCGCTGTCGCCACCGCCAACAGGCCGGTGGCACCCGAGACGACGCTGGTCGCCCCGAGGAGTGTGGGGCTGAACTCCAGTTCCCGCACCGCGTAGAGGACGAACAGCGTGAAGAACATGGCGTGGAACAGGTTGGAGTGCGCCGCTGCCAGGGTGAGCGGGAACTGCACCCGGTCCCGGCGCAGCAGGGCGATCCCGAGCCGGATGGCACGTAGTGGCGGTTCGTGGCCGTTCTCCCCGTCCGGCCGCCGCCGCGGCAGCGTGCGGATCATGACACTGCTGAACAGGTAGGTAGCGGCGTCGATGAGCAGCACGACCGGGGCGCTCAGGAGCTGCACCAGCAGTCCGGCGGCCCCCGGGCCGGCCACGTCACCGACCGCGACGCTGCCCTGGATCCACGAGTTGGCGTGGCTCAGGGACCGCTTCGGGACCAGGGACGGAACGTAGGCGGAGCGGGCACTGTCGAACAGCAGCGTCAACGACTCGATGACCAGCATGGCCAGCGCCAGCACCCAGATGGTAAGCAGATCGCCCCAGAACAGCAGGGGGATCGTCACCAGGACGACCAGCCGGCCGAGGTTGGCCCCGTGCATGACCGACAGCCGCTCGTAGCGGTCGGCCGCCGCCCCCGCGGGTAGCGCGAGGAGCAGTGGGGCGGTGGCCCCGGCGGCCTTGACGACGCCCATCTCCCACGCGTCGGCGTCCAGCGCCAGGACGGCGATGAGCGGCATGGCGAAGAGGGTGATCTGGGTGCCGCCCATCGAGACCGATTCCCCGGTCCATAACCGGAGGAACCCCGTGCTCCGCAGTGTGCTCAGGTGCCGTTCCCCTCCGGAAGCGCGGCGTCTCGGGTTCGGTCGGTTCGACACAGGCAGCTCGCAGGGCCGTTGACGGTGGTGACAGATGCGCTCGTGAAGTCGACGTAGGACCGAGCACCGAGGGTGGGGCACCGTCCGCACGCCAGGTACTGGAGGATGTCATGCGCCGCCCAGGCCGCCACCACCGTGTTGCTCGGGCCGAACGACCACGGCGTGGGTTCCTGGAGGCGCTCCTCCAGATCCTGGCCGCGGTCGGACAGGTTCCGTTTCCGTTCGGACTCGAAACATGCGCGGCACGCTCCCGGGCCGGTGGCCGATAGCGGACCCCAGTAGCCGCGTTCGAGCCCCACAGCCGCCTCCATCATGGCGATGCCGTGGTGTTTGGTCCAGTTCGCCACGTCAGCGGCCGATCCGGGCGGGCAGGTGCCAGGCCCCACCGGGGCAGGAGACACGAGTGTGTCGGAGTTTCGGTGGGCGGGACGCGACGTTCCGTACGAGCGTCCCCTGGCAAAAAAATAACCAGCTGGTAGGTTTTGGGTCCGTGGCCGCGCATGGGACGGGTCGTTCCGACAGGCCGCAGCGCGTCCACACGTTCGGGTCCCGGCGCCGTGAGGAGAAGTTTCCGTGACCGAGCCCGCCCCGGGGCCAGCGCGCGTGTCCAAGGGGGAGCGCACCCGGCAGCGCGTCATCGACTCCGCCGTCGAGCTCTTCGCCCGGTCGGGCTACCGCGCGGTCTCGCTGCGCGACATCTCCGCGGAGGCCGGACTCACCCACGCCGGGGTGCTGCACCACTTCCCCGACAAACAAGCCCTGCTCCTCGCCATCCTCACCCGGCGCGACGAGATGGACGCGCCCCTGGTGCTGGCAGAAGGACTCACCGCGCGCGAGCGGCTGACCAACGTTCTGGCGATCGTCGCCCGCAACATGCGCACCCCCAGCCTGGTGTCGCTGTACACCAAGCTGTCCGCCGAGGCCACCGACCCCGACCACCCCGCCCACCACCACTTCGTCCGTCGCTACGAGACCCTGCGCGGCTGTCTCGTTCCCGCGTTCGCCGAGCTGCTCGACGAGCGGGCCACCGTCACACCACGACTCGCCGTCCAGCAGTTCCTCGCCGTCATGGACGGTCTGCAGGTGCAGTGGCTGCTGTGTCCACAGAGTGTGGACATGCCCGCCGCCGTCGAATCCTTCCTTGCCACCCTGGGGATAGCCGTCCCCGGCCTGGCCGAGTCCGTACCCGACCCCGAAGGGCCCGTATGAGCACCCCTGACGCGTTGGACCCCGCCACAAAGGCCGCGGCCACCTCCGGAAGCGACACCTGGCACACCACCGCCGTCCCGGGCACGCTGCGCCGCCTCACCCTCGCCGACGGGCCGCACGGTCTGCGCAAGCAGTCCGAGGGCGGAGACAATCTCGGCATCGGCGACAGCGTCCCGGCCACGTGCTTCCCGCCCGCCGTCGGTCTGGGCGCGACCTGGAACCCCGACCTGGTGCGGCGCGTCGGTGCCGCCCTCGGCACGGAAGCCAACGCGCTCGGGGTGGACGTGCTGCTGGGCCCGGGCATGAACATCAAACGCTCCCCGCTGGGCGGGCGCAACTTCGAGTACGTCTCCGAGGACCCTCACGTCACCGAACGCGTCGCCGCGGCACTGGTGGACGGCATCCAGTCCCAGGGGGTGGGGGCGTGCGTGAAGCACTTCGCCGCCAACAACCAGGAGACCGACCGGATGCGGGTCAGCGCCGACGTGGACGACCGCACCCTGCGCGAGATCTACCTGCGCGCGTTCGAACACGTCGTCCGCACCGCCGACCCGGCCATGGTGATGTGCGCCTACAACCGGATCAACGGGGTCCACGCCAGCCAGGACCCGTGGCTGCTCACCACACTGCTGCGGGACGAGTGGGGCTTCGACGGGGCCGTGGTCTCCGACTGGGGCGCCGTCGTGGACCGGGTCGCCGCGGTGCGTGCCGGGCTCGACCTGGAGATGCCGCCCAGCCACACCGACCGGCTGGTCACCGAGGCGGTCCAGCGGGGCGAACTCGACGAGTCGGTGCTGGACACCGTGGTGGACCGGCTGCGGCGCCTCCAGGAACGCGTCTCCAGCGACACCTCCCGGCCGGCGGAGCACGACAGCCACGACGCCCTGGCCCGCGAGGCGGCGGGTGAGGCGGTGGTGCTGCTCCGCAACGAGGGCGGCACCCTGCCACTGGACCCCGGCCGTTCCGTGGCGCTGATCGGCGAGTTCGCCCGCACTCCGCGGTTCCAGGGCGGGGGCTCCTCCCACGTGGTGCCGACCACCGTGCGCAACGCGCTGGACGCCCTCACCGAGGCCGTGCCCGGCGGGGTCACGTTCGCCCCCGGGTTCACCCTGGACGGCCGCCCCGACAGTGGCCTCGTCGACGAGGCCGTGGCGGCGGCCGCGGCGAACGACACCGCGGTGCTGTTCCTGGGCCTGCCCGAGGCCGCCGAGTCCGAGGGTTTCGACCGCTCCGGCATCGGGCTGCCCCACGACCAGCTCGCCCTGCTGGACCGGGTCCGGGAGGTCACCGACCGGGTCGTGGTCGTGCTGTCCAACGGCGGTGTGGTGTCGGTGAACGAGTGGCAGCATCAGGCCGACGCCGTCCTCGAGGGGTGGCTGCTGGGCCAGGCGGGCGGTGCCGCCCTGGCCGACGTGCTCACCGGTGCCGTGTCGCCCTCGGGGCGCCTGACCGAGACCATCCCGCTGCGGCTCAGTGACCACGGCTCCCACCTCGCCTTCCCCGGCGAGTACGGCCACTGCGTGTACGGTGAGGGCGTGTTCGTGGGCTACCGCTACTTCGACACCCTGGACCGTCCCGTGGCCTACCCGTTCGGCCACGGGCTGACCTACACCAGTTTCGCCTACGCGGATGCGGAGGCGAAACCCGACGGTGCCGACGGCTGGCGGGTGGCGTTCACCGTCACCAACACTGGCGGTTACACCGCCGCCGAGGCCGCCCAGCTGTACGTGGAGGTCCAGCAGGACCACCCCACCCGGCCCCGCCGGGAGCTGACCGACTTCGCCAAGGTGACGCTGGCTCCCGGAGAGAGCACCCGCCTCGAACTGGCCGCCGGCGCCCGTGACCTGTCCACCTGGGACCCGCTGAACCAGCGCTGGTCGTTGAGCGAGGGGACCTACACCCTCGCGGTGGGCGCGTCCTGCCGCGACCTCCGCCTCCGGGTGGACGTGACCAGTGAAGGGGACCGGTTCGCCCCCGCGCTCACCGCCCGCTCCACCATCGGCGAGTGGCGCGGCCACCCTGTCGGAGGGCCGGTGCTGGACGAGCTGCGCGACCAACTCCCGCCGGAGTTCCGGGAGGTTCCTGAGGAGATGCTGGCCATGGCCGACTCCATGCCGCTGGAAACATTGGCAACCCTGTCCGGGGCGCTCAGTGGGCAGGACATCGCCCGGCTCGTCGCCGAGACGGAGTCCCGGCGGCGGGCGGCGATCGACCGCGGCGAGATCACCGGTTCCTGAACGCGGCGAACGCACCGTCCCGGCCCCTCGGCCGCGCGAGGGCTGCCGGCGTTCGGGCAGGGATGTACCGGCGGCCTACGCAGCGGGACCGGAGCGGTCCGTAACTCCCGGCCGGACCGTTTCGTGGTCCGGTCAGGCCGTCTCGCCGGTGTCGGCGATCCGCTCCTCGAGGGCTGGGGCGACACGCTGCACGGTGGCCAGCGGGGACCGGAGCGTCTGGTTCCCGGAGCCGTAGGCCGTGACCCGGACGAGGAGGTTACGGGTGTTGAAGACCGCCACGGCGTGGCTCCGGCCGTCCCCGGTCGGGGTCCACTCCGCGTAGTCCCACCTCTTCTCATCGGAGGGTTCGTACAGGGAGGCGAACCCCTCGTCGCCGGTGTCGAGCTCCTCCACCTCGGTGGCGGTGTAGGGCACGTCCGGCTGGGTGGAGCCCTCCAGCCACTCCCGCCTGGTCTTGCGACGGTCGGCCACCGTCTGCCGGACCTCGCTGTAGTCGGGGGAGTCCGCCTCCGCGTCGTAACGGGTGACCGTGAGGGCCAGGCTGTTGTCCTGGACGTCGAAACACGTCCGGTCCGGTCCGTCCGGCATGTTGAGGGAGGGGTAGGACCGGTCCTCGTTCCCCAGGCCCACCATCCCCACGTCCCCCAGGTGAAGCTCGGAGGTGAGTTCCTCGGTGAACAGTTCCTCGCAGGTGGGAACCTCGGTGTAGGGCGGTCCGGGTGCCAGCCACAGGGGCAGGACGATCGCGGCGGCCGTCGCGGCGACAACGCCACCGGTGACGACCGGCACCCGGTAGCGGGCGACCAGACCACCGGGGTTCTGCGGTTCGGGCTCGGGGGGTGCGGGGGAACCTTCGGACACTGGGGACTCCTGACAGGACAGGACGGGCGGACCGACAGAACATCAGTATCCCGCTTCGCCGGAACCGCGCACGCGTCAGGTCGCGGTTCCCCGAGCCGCGCTCCCGGTCCCGTGTGCGGCTCACCCGCCTCCGGGCCCCGCATCCGGTGGGTGGGGCAGGTACGTGCGGTGGCGGAGACCGGAGACCTCGGCTCCTCCGGAGACGGTCGAGTGCGGGATGCCGTCGCAGGCCAGGCGCCAGCACCTCCCGGTCCCGGACCAGATCGTTGGCGTTGACGCTCAGGTGGCGGCCGTCCCGGTCGGCGAGTTCGGCGCGCGTACCGTTGCCGTACTCGGTTTATCCCGGGACGGAACGGGGAGTCTCAGGAAGCGCTCTCCGATGGGGTGAGGGCCTCAGTTCCGATCGCGGTGGCGATTCGGTCCAGTAGTTTCCGCTCCCGCCACTGGAAAAAAGCGGGAAAATCGTCGGCGCTGAGCTTGTCGGTATCGATGAGGTGGGTTTGGACATGCTTGAGTAGCGCGTCCTGGCTAATTCCCTCCTTTTGGACGAGGCGCGCAAGATAGTTCGACGGCGCCGTACTTCCGATGACCCGATTGGTGTGCGCTGAGAGGGGCGTCTTGTTGATGATCGAGTCATAGGCCTCGCGCGATACCCCGTTACGATTACACCATGCCTTAGGGAATATGTGGTGGATGTCGATAGCATCGTCGAAGTAGGTCGCCACATTCACGTCGTTGCCGCTGATCCAGTCTCGCGCTCCGTCGGCCATGAGCAGCGCGTAGATCCCCTTGTAGGCAGCGCTGTTGCGGGTACGTAGCGTGCGTAGCCGTTGCGGCGCGAACTGGACCTCCTGGACCGTGCGCGGTTCGCCACCGACACCCCGTACCCAGTCCACCACCTCGGTGAGGTCGCGGACGAAGCGTGTCTCGGTGGTCCCGCTGTAGAGCTCGCCGAAGACGCCGCACCAGTACCAGCGGGTGATCTTCTGTTGGGCGTCGTGGGTGTTCCACTCCTGGCCGAGAACAGCGCAGATCGCGGCCAGCGGGATCAGTTGACTCCCATACGGCAGGGACTTCACGTCGAAGACGTAGCGCTGGTGCAGGAACCGCGCCGCAGCCTGGAAACCCGCGACGATTTCCCGGCTGTACCTGCGATATTCCTGCAGAGGCAGGCGGAGCATGTGGGAGCGGCGGCAGCCGATCCGCAGTGAGCGATCCGACTCGGCACCCGCGTGTTCAACGTGGTTGCGGTAGGTAGCCAACAGGGTGACCGCCTGCAGGAAATCGGTCTCGGATACCTTTTCCAGTACCTGCTGGCGATCTCCCGTCCACTGCTGTCGGCACTCCTCCCAGTCCTGGCGCAGGTCGAAGTCGTCGGCCGCGTAGGTCGCGGTGAGCAGCTCGAACACGGTCAGAGTGATCCCACCGGTGTTGACTTTCTCGAAGACCTGGCACACCGCCTCGCGCGGCGTTGTCGAACTTAGCTCGATGACGGGAACTAGGTACTGCTCGAAGCGTTTGACGAACTGCTTATTGAACGCCTGCCACTGTTTGCTGGCCGTCTTGTCGTACTCGTGATGTTCTCGAAAACCTTCGGCCCAGTCATCGGCGTCGAATACCCGGGTAAGGGGGAACATCCCGGCGGCGTACTCCTTCTCCGGTGTGGAGAGGTCCAGCTCCACGTCCCGCGCGAAGTCAGTGCGTATCAGCCGGTTGGCCGGGACGAACCGGAAGGCGTTTTCCCGGTCGTAGGTCTCGTCGAGGGCGTGCTTGATGTTCACGTAGAACCACCCCTCGACCTCGTGCTTCTTCTCGTTCTGAGTGCGCACGGGACGGTTGAGCATCAACGCTTGGTACAGCGAGGTCAGCCGCTGCTGTCCGTCCAGCAGAAGCCGCTCGGCAGACGCGCCCGCGGGCAGCTCGATCCCTTCCACCGCGCGTTCTTTGAATCGGGTCTCCCCACCCGTACGGAGCATCATGGTCGTGCCCACCGGGTAGCCGAGCGATATCGAACTCAGCAGGCTGATGATGTTGCGCTCGGGCCACACCCACCCCCGTTGGAACTCCGGAAGCTGAATGCGCCCCTCCCTGGCCTGCCGCAGCAGATTGGACAGGAACTCCTTCTCAATGCCGAACGATTCGACGCTCAACCCCACACTCCCTTGCGCACATCGCGCTCCGTGCCGAACCCATCATTACCACCGTGATTCCGGGCGTATGCGAGGTTTCATGGGATCCTGCGCACAAGTCAATGCCCGCGCGGTTTACTCGGTTCCCACGCCGGATCCGTGTGTTCGCGTGGCCGAATCGGCGCATCAGCCCATCCGTGTCCGCAACAGGTATTCGTCCACGAGGGGACAGTTGCTTGCTCCTATGGCGGGATAGGAGCTTGGTAACCGCCAGCCCGGCCCAAGAGTTCGCTGCCCCTGGTCACCACGAACGGCAGGGACGGGCCCTCGCCCTCACCGCCCGGTGTGACGTCGAATATTCGGGATGCGGCGGGGGCGGTGATGCGGGCCCACGCTGACAGGGAGAAATGCTGCGGCGCCAGCCAGCGCGTGCTGATCGCGCTGGAGGCGCTCGATCAGCGGGACGAGGACGTACATGGTGGTTGTGCTTGACCCGCACTCCGGGACACGCTCCCCGAGATCCGGGAGCGGGCGGCGGTGGAACTTCCCGGTGCGAAAGTGCGTAGGCGTCTGTTCTGGCGGTACTCGCTGGTCTACGACGAACCCACCCGCGCTGCCCGCCGGTAGGGGATGCTGTCGCCATGGGCAGAACCGAGTACTACCACGACCCGGGCGCGCCCCGGGCGAACACGTTGATCCCCGCCAGCAACCTGCTCGTCGTGGACGGCGGGGGAGCGGTGCTGTTGCAGCGCCGCCGCGACACCGGACAGTGGGCGCTGCCGGGCGGAGCACAGGAGATCGGGGAGTCCCCGTCCCAGTGCGCGGTGCGCGAGTGCGAGGAGGAGACCGGCGTCACCGCCGAGGTGACCGGACTGCTGGGCGTGTACTCCGATCCCCGCCACATCGTCGCCTACACCGACGGTGAGGTCCGCCAGCAGTTCGAGGTCACCTACCTCGGCCGTCCCGTCGGCGGCGCCCCCCGGAGCAACGACGAGGCCGACGCCGTGCGGTGGTTTCCTGTCGAGGAGCTGGACAGTGCCGACATCCACCCCAGCATGCGCCGGCAGCTCGCCGACTACCTCGACGGCGGCCGTCCGCGCCCGCGGTGAGCACAGCCGCGTCCGCGTGTGGTCTCCTACCGCAGCCGCCGCGCCCGCAGGACAGTGTCGTGGGTGTGCGGGTTGTCCGCCGCCGCGGGCGCGGTTCGCGGGCGGGTCTCGTTGACCAGTACCCGCCAGTCGTCGTCGAGGTGTTCGGCGACCTCGTGGGGCTGGTAGTACGCGCCCGGGTCGAAACCGCGGTCGTTGTCCGGCGGCATGTCGGTGACGTCGTGACCGACGAACAGGAGGGTCCCTCCCGGAGCGACCGCGGCCAGCAGGCGGCGCAGCGCGGCGTGGTCCGGCTGCTTCGGGAGAGGGAAGTACTGGGCCGAGACCAGGTCGAACGCCCCCGCCGGCGGGCCGGTGGCGGTCAGGTCGGCGCGGGCCCACGCCACGGCGTCGGTGGTGTCCGTGGCCTGTGCGGCGGCGCGTTCCAGCGCGACCCGGGAGACGTCGACGGCGGTGACCTTCCAGCCGCGTCGGGCCAGCCAGAAAGCGTCGGCGCCCTCACCGCACCCCGCGTCGAGGGCCTGTCCCGGTGGCAGGTCGGCCGTTTCGTCGATGAGGGCCGGGTTGGGGTTACCGCTGAAGAGCTGGTCCTGGCTGCTGTACCGCTGGTCCCAGAATTGCGCGTCCATGTGTTCGGCCTCCTGGTTCCGGAGTGGGATGGGGTGGTGGGAAGCTAGTTCTCCGTGCCGTGCGCGAGGGCTCCTCGGGCCGCTCGTAGGGCACGGTTGGTGTCCTCGGTGGTCAGGTCGGCGTTGATCGCGCCCGCCGCGGCCGCACCAGAGGCCGCTGAGGCGAGCACGGTCGCCCGCGGGTCGGTGAGGTTCCCCGCGGCCCACACCCCCGGTACTCCGGTGAGGCCGCTGGCGTCGGCCGCGATGTGGTCGCCGGTCCCGGACGGGTGAGGGCTCGGTTCCAGACCGAGCGTGGTGAGTACCGCCGCGTGCGGGACGGCCCGCGGCGCCACCGCCAGGGCCCGCAGCTCGACCAGCTCGCCCGAGCGCAGGCGGACCCCGCGCAGCCGGTCGTCGTCGCCGGTCTCCACGGAGGCCACCTCACCGGGCACGAGCGTGACGCCCCGCGCGGACAACCGTTCGGCCTCCTCGTCGGTGGGGGCGGGGCCGGTGTGCCGCAGCAGGGTGAGGTCGCTGGTCCACTGGCGGAACAGCAGCGCCTGGTGCGCGGCCTGCGGCCCCGTGGCCAGCACCCCGATCGGTTGGTCGCGGAACTCCCAACCGTGGCAGTAGGGGCAGTGCAGCACATCGCGCCCCCACCGCGCGGGGAGTCCGGCGACGTCGGGCAGTTCGTCGGTGATCCCGGTCGCCACCAGCAACCGCCGCCCCGGCACCCGGTCGCCCGTGTCGAGCTCCACCTCGAGCCCGTCACTCGTGGGCGAGGCCGCGACCGCCCGGCCGGCGATGACCTCCCCGCCGTAGTCCGCCACCTCCCGGCGTCCCGCCCCAGCAGCTGCTCGGGCGGTGTCCCGTCCCGGGAGAGGACCCCGTGCACGTGCTCGGCCGGGGCGTTGCGCGGCTGTGCACCGTCCACCACCAGCACCGACCGCTGTGCGCGGCCGAGCATGAGCGCCCCGTTCAGTCCCGCCGCGCCGCCGCCGACGACCACGACGTCGTACCGTCCGCCCTCGCTGGGCTGTTTCCGTTGAGTCACTGGTGACCACCTCCGCTGCACAGGCTGCACACCGGGGTGTCCGTTTGACAAAGTTCTTTGCCAAAACTGCAATAGACGGGTGTCGGACGACCTCGATTCCGTTCTCAACGCGGTGGGTTCGCGGCTGCGCGAGCTGCGCCGCCGCAGCGGCGCTACCCTGGCGGCTCTGTCACAGAGCACGGGCATCCCGGTCAGCACGCTGTCCCGGCTGGAGTCGGGGCAGCGCAAGCCCAGCCTGGAACTGCTGCTGCCCCTGGCCCGGGTGCACCAGGTCCCGCTGGACGAGCTCGTCGGCGCCCCGGCCAGCGGCGACCCCCGGGTGTACCCGCGCCCCGTCGAGTACCACGGCATGACCGTGATCCCGTTGAACCGCAAACCCGGAGGGCTGCAGGCGTTCAAGCAGATCCTGCCCGCCCGCCACCACGGCGCCCAGCCGGAACCCCGCTCGCACGAGGGCTACCACTGGCTGTACGTGCTCAACGGGAGGCTGCGCCTGGTGCTCGGCGAGCAGGACCTCGTCCTCACCGCGGGCGAGGTGGCTGAGTTCGACACCCACCTCCCGCACTGGTTCGGCAACGCCGAACCGCAGCCGGTCGAGTTCCTGAGCATCCTCGGTCCCCAGGGTGAACGCTTCCACATCCGGGCGAGCTACCGCCCGTGAGGCCCGCGCGCCGCGTCGGAACGATTCCGCTGTCCGAGGTCCGCCTCGTGGTGCCTGGCGGTGTTGTTACCGCGCGGGTGGCGCCTCAGGGCACGACCCGGTAATGCGTGGTGACGCGCAGCTGCTCATCGAGTACGTGGAAGGCGACCGCGGGGGGATGCTCGTAGTCGAACGTCTCACCCGGCTCCCAGGGCAGCTTCAGAGTGGAGGAGACACCGGGCGCCACCAACAGGGGGCGGCCCGCGAAGGTGGTGGCTGCCGCAGTGTGGGCGTGTCCGCACAGCACGGCCGCGACCTGGGGATTCCGCTCGATGAGGTCGGCGAGACGCTGCTCCCCGTGCTGGCGCATGGCGTCGAGGTAAGGGCTGTGCAGTGTGACGGGCGGGTGGTGGAGGCAGACGAACACCGGCACGCCTTCCGGGTTGTCAGCCAGCACCCGGTCCAGCCAGTCGATGGTCTCGTCAGCGAGGTAGCCGTCACTCCGGCCGGGAACGGTGGAGTCGCAGAACGCAAACAGCGCCCCAGCGGCCCGGTGCACCACGTTGACGGGGGAGTCGGTGGGCGGCTGGCCCAGGAGCACGTCCCGGTAGGCGGCTCGCGTGTCGTGGTTTCCGGGGCCGGTGAACACCGGGAGCGGTGAGGACAGGACCTCGTTGGCCCGCTCGTACTCGGCGGCGTGGCCGTGGTCGGCGATGTCGCCGGTGACCAGTACCGCGTCGATCGCGTCGGGCAGCCCGTTCAGGTAGCTCATGACACGCGCAGCGCGGTTCGTGCTGTGCTCACCGCCGTCGAGGTGGAGGTCGCTCGTATGGGCCAGAACGATCATCGTGTTCCTTCCACAATCCGCCCCTCCGGATGAAGGGCGCCTACCGCAGCGAACCTCGGACCCTGCCGCCGGGAACGCCCGAACTCCCTGGAGTACCGGGGAGGCGCTGCCTCGGGAAGCGCCCGCGGGCGCCGCGTGCTACTACTCCCCCCCCCGCGGCCCGGGTGAGTGCGGTCGGCCGACCGTAGCACCAGGGCAGCCGGAACCAGCAGGAACAGCCCGAGCAGCACCGCCACGGCCTGGCCGCTCCGCAGGCCGAGGAGGACCATCAGCAGTGCGCAGCCCGCTATCAGCGCACCGGTGGCGCTCCTCACACACCCGCGTGTCCGTCCGCTCACCACCCGAGCTGCCCTACCTCGGGAAGAGTTCGAAGGCGAGGGCGGGTCGGCCGCCGAACTGCGGCGCGGCGCCGCCGCCGGTGATGCTTTCCAGTACGTTGCGGGCGTAGGTCTCGGGGGAAGTGTCCGTGAGCCCCTCGATGTAGGCGCGGTGCTCCAGCAGGGAGGACACCCCGCGCTCGAACCCGTCGGTCACGTCGACGGCGTGGGTCGGCTGCGGCGAGCCCGCGACCGCGACCCAGCGCACCCCGTCCCAGGGCACGAGGCCGTTGTCGGCGAGGTCGGGGAAGATCCACCGGTTGCCGGAGTCGCCGGCGGCGTCCAGCGCGGCCCGGCCCACCGCCCGGTGATCCGGCGTGTTCCACGCGCGGGCGCCCCACGTGTCGTGGTGGTTGATGGTGATGAGGAGTTCGGGGCGGTGCTCGCGGATCGCCGCGGCGAGGTCGCGGCGCAGCGCGGTGCCGTACTCGATCACCCCGTCGTGATGGTCGAGGAAACGCACCGTCGACGCGCCGACCACCGCGGCACTGGCGCGCTGCTCCCGTTCGCGCAGCTCGGCGGACTCCTCCGGCGGAATCCCGTCGATCCCCGCCTCCCCACGCGTGGCGAGCAGGTAGCTGACCTCCCGTCCGGCATCGGTCCAGACGGCGACCGCGGCGGCGGTCCCGTACTCGATGTCGTCCGGATGGGCCACGACCGCCAACGCCCGGGTCCACTCCGTCGGCATCGGTTCCAGCTGCTCGGCCACCATGCCCCCCCACTGTGCGGATGTCGCGTCCTACGGTTGCCGACATTACCCGAGCCCGCCCGCACGCGGGCCTCCAGAGCACCGGGCGCTGTCCCGACACCGGACACGCCCTCGCGCGGGCGGCCTGCCGTTTCCCCACCCTTGTCGGGCGGTTTCCGTTCACAGCGGGGACAGGGCCATGAGGACCTCGTCGCGGTCGTCGTCCGGGGCGAGGCGGTAGGCGCCGGGGCGCCGGCCGATCTCCCGGTAGCCCAGCCGACCGTAGAACTCCTCCAGGCCCGCGCCGCCACGCGCGGCGAGGTGGAGCTGTTCCAACCCCATCTCCTCGCGGGCGACGGTTCGGGCGCTGCGCATCAGGGCGGCGCCGACTCCCTGGCCGCGCACCTCCGGACGGGTCTGGACGTGGTGGAGCGTGCCCCAGTGGGAGACGAGCGGGTGGGGGTCGCGGCGGATGTTAAGCCACCCGGCCAGGGAGCCGCGCACCGTCGCGACGAGCAGGCGGCTGCGGTCGGGGGAGAGGCCGGCGACGATTGCCTCGGCGGCCGCGCCGACCTCCTGCGGGTCGACCGGTGGGAAGGGGAAACCGGCTGCCCCGCCGGCGTCGCTGACCTCCCTCCAGCACGCGGCGGCGGCCCGCTGGAGGTCCTCGGTGATCTCGTGCGGGTGGCGGATCTGGACGAAACCGGGCTCACTGGTGGACACGGCACTGGGTGTGGACATCGGCTGCCTGCGGGGACGGCGACGGTCGGACGGGGGTGCGCGGGCACCGGCCTCACTCGGACGGTGGGGCCTCGGGGTTCCGGTGGTGGGGGATGCCGTGCACGGCGTGGTAGGCGTAGCCGAGGGCTTCCTCGACCAGCCCGGCCAGGTGGTCGCTGGTGATGCGGTACACCATCCGGCGGCCCTCGCGGCGGACCTGGACCAGCCCGGCCAGGCGCAGCCGCCCGAGGTGCTGGGACACCGACGAACGTGAGGCCTCCACCTGGGACGTCAGGGTGGTGACGTCCTGCTCGCTGTTGAGCAGCTGCAGCAGGCGCAGGCGGGTGGGGTCGGCCAGCAGCCCGAGGACCTCGGCGGCGGCCCCGTACTGCTCGGGGGACTCCTCGGCGTTGCGGCCATAACTGTTGTCATGCGCATGCATGCTTGCATAATGTCGGATGCGCGCGTCCGCCGCAACCAGTGACCACCACCGATCCGTGAAAGGCACCGGCGCCCATGGCTGAGGAGCGTCCCCACCACCAGCACGACCACGGCCACGGTCACGGGCACGGCCATGGGCACGGCAGAACCGCCTCGGTGTGGGGGCGGTTGCGTCACGCCCTGACCCCCCACAGCCATGACACCACCGAACAGTTCGACTCCGCGCTGGAGACCAGCCGCCTGGGGCTGCGCACCCTGGTGTGGTCGTTCGTCGCCCTGCTGGCGACCGCCGCCGTCCAGGCCCTCATCGTGGCCTTCACCGCGTCGGTGGCGCTGTTGGGCGACACCGTCCACAACGTCGCCGACGCCCTGACAGCGCTTCCGGTGGGTATCGCCCTCGTGCTGGGGAGGCGCGCGGCCAGCAGGCGCTTCACCTACGGCCTGGGCCGTACCGAGGACCTGGCCGGGGTGGCCGTGGTGGTGCTCATCGCCGCGTCCGCGGCCCTGGCCGGATACGAGGCGATCCACCGGCTCGCCGACCCCCAGCCGGTATCCCACCTGTGGGCGGTGGCCGCCGCCGGGGTGGTGGGTTTCGCCGGGAACGAGCTCGTCGCCCGCTGGCGCATGCGGGTGGGCAGGCGCATCGGTTCGGCCGCGCTCGTGGCCGACGGGGCCCACGCCCGCGCCGACGGTTTCACCTCCCTCGCCGTGCTGGGGAGCGCGGCCGGAGCGGCACTCGGCTTCCCCCTCGCCGACCCGCTGATCGGGCTGGCCATCACCGTCGCGATCGTGTTCGTCGGGTACGGCGCCGCCAAACAGGTCGGTGCCCGCCTGCTGGACGCGGTCGATCCCCAGCTTGTGGAGACGGCCGAGCGCACCGCCGCCGGGGTGGCGGGGATTACCGGGGTCGGGCAGGTGCGGATGCGCTGGATCGGCCACAGCCTGCACGCCGAACTGTCCGTGGCGGTCGCGGCGGATCTGGCCGTGGCCCGGGCGCACCGTATCGCCCACGACGTCGAGCACGCCCTCATCCACGCGGTCCCCCGCCTGTCGGCCGCGAGCGTGCACACCGAGCCCGACACCGGTGCCGAGACCGCCCACCAGCAGCTCGCCCACCACAAACGGCAGGTACCGGCCCAACCGCAGCAGGCGTGACACGGACACCGCCCGCGCTCGGTCCCCGGAAGGCGGCGTCCCCGTGCGGGAGAACCGCCGACTGGTGGGTGCCCGCGGCGACTCCCACCGGTGCGTCCGGCAGCATCGGAGGGAGCGAGTGTCGGTACCCGGGGCGGGCGGGGTGGGACGGGACAGCGGCAACGCATGGGACACGACGACCGGGCAGGGGAGGAATGGACCTCACCATCCATCACCTCAGATGCTTCCTTGCTGTGGCGCAGGAGCTCCACTTCGGGAACGCCGCCGCGCTGCTGCGGCTCAGTCCCTCGGCGCTGAGCGAGCAGATCTCCTCCCTGGAACGGCGCCTGTCCCGTCCCCTCTTCGACCGCTCGTCCCGCACCGTGGAACTCACCGACCACGGTCGTGAATTGCTGCCACTGGCCCGCAGAACCGTCGCGGCCATGGACGACGTCCTGGACTGGGGGAGGGGTGACACCGCCACTCCCTCCATCCGCGTCGGCCTGATGGTCTCCAGCCCGGGGTTCCGCACGATCATGGCGACGGCCGCCCGGGAGATGCCCCACGTGCGCTGGCAGATCCGACAACTGGGATTCCTGGGATGCTCCGAGGCTCTCGCCAACGGCGGCGTGGACTGCGTGTTCGCGGTCGAGATCGGGCGGACGCCGGCCCCCGAGTTCGAATCCCTGCTGCTCTGGGAGGAGGCGTGCGTGCTCGTGACACCGGAACAGCACCGGCTCGCCGACCGGACCTCGGTGCGCCTGGACGAACTCGCGGAGGAGACCTTCGTGTCCACAGAGGACGAGACGGCCTCGCAGCGGTGGCTCTCGTCCGTCACCGTCGACGGCACGGCGCCACGCCTGCTGCCGGTGGCACGCAATTTCGAGGAGATTCTGGAATCGTGCAGCGCGGGGCAGGGGGTCAATATCGCCGGGGAATCCGCGCGGGAAACGTACTCCCGACCCGGGGTGCGTTTCATTCCCATTGTGGATTCCCCACCAGCGGCCACGTACCTGTACCTGCGGCGCGGCCGGCATCCGTCTCCGTTGGAACGGTTCGCGCGAATGGCGCGCGAGTTCAGGGACGGATCGGATTCCTGACCGTTCGGATCAGCCGAATTCCCGTTCGGATGACTGCGCTGGTTTCCGTCCGCTGTACCTATCACCATGGAAAGCATGGTTCACGAACCCTTCTCTTCCCCACGGGAGGTGCGGGTCGATCCGGACGTTGTCTTCGCGTGTCGGGAGACCGGCGCACTGCTTCTCGACCTCTACCGCCCGGTGTCCCCCGGCCGCCCCGTGCCGGTGGTGCTGTGGTTGCACGGAGGCGGGTGGTTCACCGGGGACCGCACACTGGCACCGGACCTCGCCCGCCGCGCCCGCACCACCGGATGCGCCATGGCGAGTGTCGAGTACCGCCTCTCCGGCCAGGCGCTCTTCCCCCCCCCAGTTGCACGACGTGCGCGCGGCGGTCCGTTTCCTGCGCACCCGCGCCGAGAACTACGGCCTGGACCCCCGCGCGGTCGGGGTGTGGGGCGCCTCCGCGGGTGGCCACCTGGCCGCTCTGACCGGCCTCACCGGCCACCTCACCACCCTGCCCGGTGAGACGGAGACCGGCGGGAGCGCGGCGGTACAAGCGGTGGCGGAGTCCTACGCGCCCGCGGACCTCGCCTCGGTCGCCGCCGGGGCGCCAGATCCAGCTCCCGGTGACGGGGACTCCCCGCCCGAGGCGCGGCTTCTCGGCGGCCACCCTGCCGAGGTTCCGGAACGTGCCAGGCGGGCGAGCCCACTGGCCTGGGTGAGCGCCGCGGCGCCTCCGTTCCAGATCTCCCACGGGACCGGCGACGCCCTCGTCCCGCACCGGCAGAGCGAACGTCTGCACGAGGCCCTCACCGCCGTCGGCGCGCCGAGCGAGCTGTACCTCGTCGAGGACTACCGGCACGGGTTCCTCAACCCGGGAGGCCGCCGCGACGCCGACACCCCGCAGGGTATGGACGACGGCCGGCTGGAGACCGAGGGAACCGCCCCGGCCCTGCACCGCACCTCGGCCGCTCCGAACGCCACGGGCGAGGGGACGACCTTCGGTTTCGACAGCATCGACGGTTTCCTCCGCCGGACCCTCGCATCCCGTTCCGCATCCGACCCCACCCCGCGTTCCGCACCAGGAGGCACCACGTGACCAGTACCGACCCGGAGGCCGCGCACGGCCCCGCGCCCGTCGTCAACGCCCTGCCCGGCGAACCGGTTCCCTACTACCTGGCCAGCGGAGAGGGCCTGCGTTACGAGACCGACGGCCAACTGTGGACGGTCATCGCCCGCGGCGTCGACACGGGCGGACTCTTCGACGCCGCCTTCGTCCTCGGCCCCCGCGCGGCCGGAACACCGTTCCACAGCCTGCCCTCCCACCAGCACTCCTACTACGTGTTCGACGGCAGCGCCCAGTTCTGGCTCCCCGGTCAGAGCCGCGTCCTGGTTCCCGGGGACTCCATCCACGTTCCGGAGGGCACACCCGTGGCCTACCGGATGCTCACCCACATGACGCGGCTGCTGTTCTTCTCCGCCCCCAGCGGCGCGCTGGACCCTCTCGTGAACTCGGGTAGGGAGGTGGAACGCCACGTCTACTCGCCCGGCGCCACCATCACCGGACGGACGCCGCCCCTGGCGGGCGCGCGGGTCCACGACATTCCGCGAGCGGCCGCCCGGGACGTTCAGGACGAGGGTCTGCCGGACGGGGCCGAAGGGTACGTCCTCCGTTCCCGCACCGGGGACCGGCGCGGATGGCCGGACGCTGTGAACTCCTACCTGGCCCGCGGCCGGAACACCGGCGGGCGCTACGTCGCGGTCAACACCCTCGCCGCGCCCCAGCCCTACATCATCCGCCACTTCCACCAGCGGCACACCGAGAACTTCCTGTGCCTGTCCGGTCGGATCTGGCTGTGGGCCAACGGAAAGGAGGTGCTGCTGACTTCCGGTGACTTCCTGCACGCCCCGGCCGGCACCGTGCACAGCTTCGCGATCTCCGCGCACAATACGCAGATGCTCGGGCTGCTCACCTCGGACGTCTTCGAACCGTTCTTCGACGTCACCGGAGTGGCGACCGACGACCACGTGCACACCGAGGGTCTGATCGACCCCTCGGTCGTCACCGACGGCATACGGCACAACCCCGACCTGGACCTCGTCGTCGTGAGTGACCCACTCCGGGGAGGCCAGGCGTCGGTTCCGTAACCGCCCGCGGAGGCGCCGCTCCAGGACGGAGCTCCCGCGCGGGGCACCCGTAGCCGGGAGAAGCGCATTCCTCCTCCCGCGGCATGCGTCACCATGCACCTCGGTGCGGAAACCGGACTGCGACGGGGAATCCGACAGGCCGGCCGCGTCGACACCATGTGCCGGCACCGGGAGGACTAACCGGCCGGGTCGTTGGTGGGCCGGTGGTGTTCGGCGGCCCAGGAGGCGAGGATGCGCAGGCGGTCGTGGGTGGGTGTGCCGGGGTCGGCGCTCCAGGCGATGAGCTGCTGATCCGGGTCGGCCGCGCGGGACAGGGCGTCCCAGTCGAGGGTGAGGTCGCCCACCACTGGCGGAACCGGGTGTCGTGCACGGACAGTTCGCCGACCAGCGCACTCAGCTGCGGATCGTCGGGATGCCGCGCGGCTTCCATACGCAACTGGGCCACACAGGTGTGGGCCGCACCCTCCCAGTCGGCGTACAGGCTCCGCATGGCGGGATCGGTGAACACCAACCGGACGTAGTTGCGCTGTTTGGCCGGGACCTGCGCGAAGTCGGTCACCAGCGCAGCGGCCAGCGGGTTCCACGTCAGAACGCCCATCTCCAGAGCACTGCGGACACGCCCTGTCCAGGCCTGTCCGGTCGGTTCCGGACGGGATGTCCCCGTGCGGTGCGGCCGGATGCGCGGTGCTGGCCACAGTCGAGGAGCGGTTCCCCTGCGTCCCCGCGGCCGCGAGGGGGAGGGCAGGGCGTCGAGTTCCTTGCCGGGCCAATACAGTAGACATTCTGGACACGGGTCCCAGCGCGGGTGCGCGCCGTTTCTCCCGGACGCGCGCGGTGGAGAGTGCTCCGGTATACGGGGAACGACGCTGCGCCGGCCGGCCTCTCCGTGCGGTCTCCGGGAGGGCGGTACTCCGTCGTGCTGTACGGCCGGGAACCACTGCCACAGCCCTCTTCCGCGCACCGTGCGCGGAGCTCGGCCCCGGTGCGGGAGAGCACTGAACGCAGTCGCCGCGACCGTGACTCCCTTACCGCACGACACCCGCGTGACATGGGGAAAGCTATAATCTCTGCTTTATACACTCTACCTATTCTGTTGGGTGATAGGGATTGTGCGTAAAGTAAGGTGGATGAAAGTGGACATAAGGAGTCGGGGTAGTGGTGACTGTGAGTGAGGAAGAGAAGAGATTTACCATCTCCGTGTCGGTGCACGACGGAGACGAGGAGTGCGCCGACACGAGGCCAGCGGAGATCAAGGCCGTGATGCAGCGCGATGAGGACGAGAACCTCGGCATCGTGGAGATGACCGTCCGGGCGGGTGAGGAGGGGGACCTTCCCGCCCGGACCGTACGCAACATCGACTTCGAGATGCTCGCGCGCGCTCTCGGGGGAACGGAGTCGGAGAGTACGCGGACCTCGATCCCCGCCACGGCTGGGAGAGCGTCGAGGCAGCTAGCCAGCGGTGGCGGGAAGAGCAGGGTGACCCGCCCCTACCGGCGGATGCCGGCGAAAGAGGATGTGAAGGCGCGGTTCCTCGAGACCCGGAGCGTGGGAAAACTCGCGCGGCACTACGACGTGCCCCGCTACACAGCGCAAGCCTGGGTCGACCGTCTCCGGAGGAACGGTTACCTGGACTGACGTGGCCCTCCTCCCGAGGCCGGCCACGCACCGTTCGGGGAGCGTGCGTGGTGGGAGGGGCGTCGGCCCGGTCCGGTTGCGGGCGTGAACCGCCCAGCGGACCGGTGTGGACGTAGGGGCGCGGTGACTCAGCGCACGTATGGCGCGTCCGGGTGCGGGTGGTTGCGACTGGAGTGTCTCCCCAGCCCAGTGGCGTATTCAGGCATCCCACCGCCCCACCTTCGGCTGCCACAGTGCCCACGCACGGGTGCCGACGGCATCGTCCGACCTCGCGCATGTCGTTGTACTGCGCCGTTTCAGGATATGTCGCCTCAAGATGTCGTCAGTACAGAGTCCAGCGTGTAGCCTGTCGCACAGTCAGCGGGAATGCGCGACGAGACGGATCCCGAGCGGAGGAATGGGCTGTGCGGGTTACGTGGGACCGTGTACTGGCGTGGCGACTGCGGAGGCAGTTCCTCGAATCGCCTACGACCGCCCACGCGGAGGAGGTCGTGGGACGGCTGTGCGGGGTGCAGGCGCAGGTCGCCGCGCCGGCGGCGACGGCGGTGGGGATACGACAGAAGGATCCCGAGCCCGACGGGATCGAGCATGCGCTCTCGGAACGGTCGTTGCTGAAGACGTGGTCGATGCGGGGCACACTCCACCTGTTGCCCGCCCGGGACGCGGCCAACTACCTTTCCGTGATCGCTTCGGCGCGTACCTGGGAGAAACCAGCTTGGCAGCGTGCGTTCGGCGCGACGCCGCGACAGGTCGCGGATCTGGTGGAAGCGGTCGCGGAGCTGCTGGACGGGCGGGTGCTGACCCGGGACGAGCTGGTCTCCCATCTCGTGCGCGATCCACGCTTCTCCTCGCTGGAGGAGCAGCTCCGCTCCGGATGGGGCACGCTCCTCAAACCACTGGCGTGGCAGGGGGCGCTGTGCCATGGCCCGAAGGACGGGAACGCGACCACCTTCACCCGGCCGGCGAGCTTCGTTCCCGACTGGCCGGGGATACCGGACCCGGACGAGGCCGCACCCGCTGTGATCGCGGCGTACTTGGGCGCCCACGGGCCGGCCACCCCGGAGATGCTCGACGCCTGGCTGACGCGCAACAGTCTGCGGAAAGCACCGCTGCGCCGGTGGTTCGCCGATATGGGGGACCGGTTGACCGAGGTCGACGTGGCGGGACGTAGCGCCTACCTTCTGACAGAGCACGCGGAGGAGCTGGCCGACACCCGGCCGCAGGGGACCGTGCGGCTGCTTGGCGCCTTCGACCAGTACGTGCTGGGCGCGGGGACGAAGGAGACGGAGGTCCTCCCGGGGCACCACCGTTCCAAGGTGAGTAGGACGGCCGGCTGGATCTCGCCCGTGGTGGTGCTTGACGGCCGGATCGTCGGCACCTGGGAGCTGGATGGAGGCCGGGTGACCGTGTCGCTGTTCCCGGACGCCCAGCAGCCGCCGTGGGAGGAGGTGGAGGCCGAGGTCTCCCGGATCGCGCGTGCCGGCGGCCACGGTGAGCTGGAGTTGCGCTCGGCCTGACCCCGCCTCACACCGGAAGCTCGGACAACCGCGACTTCGGGTTCGTGGTCACTCGGGACAGGATCCCCAGGAGCTGGTCGAGCCGGGCCAGTCCCGTGTCGCGTTCCCACAGGGAAGTGTTGACCTCGAGCATGGCGGAGATCCCCTCTCGGTGCATCAAGGCGTGGAACGACAGATCGTAGCGGGCGGTGCCGTGGGAGACCAGCTCATAGCTGGTGGCGCAGCCGGGGAGGTCGATCGGCATCCAGTCGGGCAGCTGCAGTTCGCAGGTGACCTGGTAGATCGGGTGCTGCCCGGGGGTGCGTTCCGGGCGGACGGCATCGACGATCTCGGCGAACGGCAGACGCTGGTGCTCGTAGGCGCGGAACAGGCTCTCCCCCACCCGTTCGAGCAGTTCGGTGAAGGTCGGGTCGCCGGAACAGTTCACCCGTACGGGCAGGACGTTGAGGAAGCAGCCGACGAGATGCTCCGCTCCGCGTGTGCCGCGGTTCTCGCTCGGCGCCCCCAGGACGATGTCGGTATAGGAGCTCAAATGGTGGAGGAGGGCCGTGGTCGCGGCGCAGAATACCGTGAACACGGTGGTGCTGTGGGCCCGGGCCAGCTGTCCCATCGCCTCCGCGAGTTCGCGCGGCCCCGGCCTCTCCAGGAACTCGCCGACGAAGCTGGGCTGTTCCGGCCGCGGGTGGTCGGTGGGCAGAGCGAGCACCGGCGCGTCCGCGAGCTCCCTGGCCCAGTACCGCCGCAGCCGTTCCCCCTCCGGGCCGGCCAGCGCCTCCCGTTCCGCGGTCACCAGGTCGGCGAACCCCACATCCAGACGAGGCAGGCGCGGCGGTTCCCGGGTGACGCGCGCGCGGTAGAACTCCGACAGCTCCCGCATGAAGACCGTCATCGACACCTCGTCGGTGACCAGGTGGTGGAAGAGGAGATGCAGCACGTGCCGCTCCTCACCGGTACGGACCAGCCGGGCACGCAGGAGGGGGCCGGTGGTGATGTCGAATCCGCCGTAGGCGGTCTCGCGCTTGAGGCGCTGTTCCCGCGCGGCGCGTTCGGAAGGGGGCAGAGGGCTCAGATCCGTGTACTCCACCTCGATGCCGAGGAACGGAAGGACGCGTTGCACGGGTTCCCCGTCGACTTCCTCGAATACGCCGCGCAGGCCGTCCTGCCGAGCGACGACGTCTCCCACCGCGCCGCGCAGCGCCTCGCCGTCGAGCGGGCCCGTGATGTGGAGGAGGAGCGGGATCGTGTGGGTGAGTGCCCCAGGGTTCGCCTGTTCGGCCAACCAGAGCTGTCGTTGCGCGGCCAGTAGCGGAATCGTGCGCTCCTCCCGAGCGGGGGCGACCGGCTCCGGTGCGGCTTCCGGCACTGGGGGGTCCTCCCGTGGCGCCGCCGCGACGAGTTCGAGGAACGCGTCGAGGTGCGGGTGACGGCTGCGGAGCGCGGTGGTGAGCCGGGCGGGGGTCGGGTTCTCGAAGAGCGTCCGTACGCGCACGTCGACACGGAGGGTGTCGCTCAGTTCCGTCACCAGGCGGGTCGCCACGATCGAGTATCCGCCACTGGCGAAGAAGTCGTCGTCGGGAGCGACCGTCGGCAGCCGGAGCGCTTCCGCCCACAGCTCGCGCACGAGGCCGAGCAGCGGGTCGTCCTCGGCGAGGGAAGCCGCTCCGGGATCCGGCGCGGTGAACCGCGCCCCGTCGACGATCTCCAGATCCCCGGTGGGGCTCCAGCGGGCCGTGAGGGAGGTGGGGGATGAGGAGACGTGGAGGGTACCGGGGGTGTGCGGGGACAACTGCGGTGTGCCGGTGTCGACCACGGGGTGTCCTCCGGAGACGTGGACGACCCGCGGCCAGGTGTCGGGAAGCCCGGTGATGTCGACGACCAGCAGGGTGTCCGCCGCCGTCCGCAGGAGGCGCAGTACGCGTCGGGAGGACCCGCGGTCCAGATCCGCTGCGGTGACCGGTTCGGTGACGAGGATGATCCGAGCGGCGCCCTCCTCGGAGTACGCGCCGAGCAGGTCAGCGGGGATCAGTGCGACGGACGCCCGCGGCACCGGTTCCCCGTCCGCTCCCGCCGAGCGGACGCGTGCCCCGGCCGTCTCGGCGGCAGCGCGGACCGCGGGGGCTTCCGCCAGCGTTTCGTGCACCAGCACGGTATCCGCGGCGTCCAGGTCGAGCGCGGCTCGCAGGTCCGCTGCGGGCCCGCCGTTCGGCGCCTCGCCGAGGGGAAGGCGCGAGAGGGGGGTGTCCGGTTCCGCCAGCCAGTGGCGGAGTACCCGTTCGTAGTCGCGCAGCAGGGCGGTGATCCCGTCCTCGGTGTAGAGGGCGGTGTCGTACTCGATCCAGACGCGGGCTCCGCGCTCGGAGACCTCCAGCTCGATGACGGTATCGAACCTGCCACGGTCGCGCTGCACCTCCACCGGCAGGGTGGGGAGCCCGCAGAAAGCGAGGTCCTCGAGCGGGTTCACCGCGGGCAGGAACAGGTGCTGGACGAGCGGGGTGCGGCTGGGATCGCGTTCCGGTCGGGCATGTTCGAGGATACGGCTCCAGGCGAGACGGTCGTGGTCGAGCGCGTCGGCGACGACCCGTCCGCAGTGGGCGGTGAGCGCCGCGAAGTCGGCGTCCGCCGTCATGGTGACGCGCAGGGGGATGGTGTTGGCGAACTGGCCGATGAGGTTCTCTACCTCGGGGACCGGACGGTTCGCGGAGAGCACACCGAGGACGAAGTCGTTCTCGCCCGTGGAGCGGGCGATGAGCGCGGAGAACGCGGCGAGCGCTGCCGTGTAGGGTGTGGTCCGGTTCCGCCGGGCGAACTCGCGCAGGCCCGCGCCCACGGAGGCGTCGAAACGGTACGTGGTGCGATGCCCCCGGGTGCCTTTCACCGGTGGACGCGGCCGGTCCGGGCGCAGGTCGAGCCGCGCCGGTGCGTCGCGGAGCGTCTCCCGCCAGAAGCCGCCGTCGCTCTCCTCCGCGGCCGGGAGCAGCGTGTTCCGCTCCCATAGCGCGAAGTCCCCGTACTGGAGCTCCGGTTCGGGAACGGCGGACGGTGCCCCGCGCGCGGCGGCGCGGTAGTCCTCGCTGACCTCGGACAGTATGAGACGCACCGCGGTAGCGTCCGCGACGATGTGGTGCACCCCTAGCGCGACGACATGGTCGTCGCGGTCCAGCCGGAGCGCGAGGAAGCGGACCAGGGGGCCGGCCGCCATGTCGATGTCCGCTCCGGCGAGCTCGCGCACGTGCCGGTGCGCGGCTTCCTCCCGCTCGGCGGGAGGAAGCGGGCTCAGGTCCAACCAGCTCAGGTCCGGTTCGGGGCTGGGGGGATGGATACGCATGCGGGCGCCGTCCTCGTCGGACGTGACCGTGCTGCGCAGGATCTCGTGGCGGGTGAGCAGCGCGTGTACCGCGTGCTGGAGGAACCGCCGCTCAAGGGGACCGTGGACCCGGAGCGCGACGCATTCACGCAGGGAGCCGTCCGCGGCGCTGACCTCTCCAGCGGACCAGAAGTGTTCCTGGATCGACGCCAGCGGGATGTCCTTCGTTGAGTCGTCCATGCGGACACGATATAGCTTTATTGGTGTATTTGCCGATTATGCGTCTTTAGTCTTCTGATCGCTGTACATATGGGATGAACAGTGAAGAGTTCCTGACTCATGGCGGTCGTGTGGTGGAGCTGCTACTGTCGACCAGTGTTGACAGTCGTTGATTCTGTAGCATGATGTCGTGTGTTGCCGCGCAGAGCTAGGCGAGACGAGTAGATGAGCACGGATCACCATCCCGAAGAGCAGAAGACCACGAGCGGCAGGAAACGCTCCGTCCTCTTCCGCGACCGCAACTTCCTCTCCCTGTGGTCCGGAGAGTCGATCAGCCTGCTCGGCAGCGAGATCAGCGTCGTCGTACTCCCATCGCTGGCGGTGCTCGTCTTCGGGGAAGGGGCGGTGGGCGTCGGCCTCCTCGCCGCGCTGCAGTGGCTCCCCTTCGTGGTGCTGGCTCCGGTCCTCGGCGGTGTCACCGACCGGTTCCGGCGCAGGACGCTCATGCAGATCGCCAACATCGCGCGGTGCGTCATCCTGGGGTCGGTGCCGCTGATGGCGCTCCTGGACCAGCTCACGGTGACCCACCTGTACGCGGCGGCGCTGCTCAAGGGCGTCTTCGACGTCGTGTTCCAGCTGGCTTACCAGGCCTACCTCCCCCACCTGCTCGATCGGGAGGATCTCAGCGACGGCAACGCGAAGACACAGCTCAGCCGCTCGGTCGCCCAGGTGGTCGGCCGTTCGGCGGGTGGCGGCCTGATCAGCCTGGTCGGTCCCGCGCGGGCGCTGACCGCGAACGCCGTGGGCTACCTCGCCTCCAGCATCGCCCTGCTGCTGGTGCGCAAACCGGAACCCGAGCCCCAGCCCTCCGGGCACGGCCTCGCCGCCATGCTGCAGGACATCCGGGACGGCGTGACCCTGACCTTCGGGAACCGGCTGCTGCGGTACCTCACGCTGATGGGGACCTTCGGCAACATGGCGGTGTCGCTGACGCTGGCGATGATCATCGTCTTCTCCTATGAGGACCTGGGCTTCACTGCCGCGCAGGTCGGCCTCGCGTTGGGCGTCGGAAGCGCCTCCATCGTGGTCGGGGCGCTGTTCTCCCAACGGATCAACGAGAAGCTGGGGATGGGGCGCACCCTCATCCTCACCCACGGCATGCTCGCTGTCGCGTTCGGCCTGCTCCCCGCGGCCATGCTCGGCGGGACGACGTTCGCGTTCGCCGTCATCGTCGTGTCCCAGTGCCTCTCCTCCCTGACGACGCCGATCGCCAACGTCGGGATCATGACGCTCATCCAGAAGGCCACGCCTCCCGAGGCGATGGGGCGTGTCGGCGGGGTCGCGCTGCCGTTCGTGTGGGGGGCCAACGCCGTCGGCCCTCTTCTGGGAAGCGCGGTGGCGGTGGTCTTCGCGAACGCGATGGCGTTCGTCCTCGCCTCCCTGCTGGCGCTGGGATCCGTGGGATGGGTCGTGCTCGGCGCGGTGTACCGGCTCACGGACGACGTTCCGGAGGAGCTGCGGGTCAAGGTGTGAACGGTATCCGCGGGCCGGTCGCGCGGCCGTTCCGCGGCGGTGACACGAAGGAGGGTGCTGATGGCTCCCGCTCGAACCGCCCACGACACGTCCCGGGAGGAGCATCCGCCCCAGGCGGGAGGGCCCCGGCCTCCACTGCCGCGCGTGGTCCAGGGGCATGCCCGCGCCATCCCCGACGCACCGGCGGTCGTGCACGGCGAGGACGAGCTGACGTACGCGGAGCTCAACCAGCGGGCGAACAACCTGGCACGGAGGCTGCGGAGCCACGGGGTGGACCGGGGGGACGTGGTGGGGCTCCACATGGGACGCTCCCTCGACTGGGTGGTCGCCATGCTGGCGGCGCTCAAGTCCGGTGCCGTGTGCATGTCGCTCGACCCGGACGCGCCGGCGGAACGCAACGCCCGCGCCGTGGCGACCGCCCGCGTCGCCGTTCTCGTGCGCGGCGCGGCCGAGGAGGGGGAGCCGGGACCGTCGTCGGTGCCGACGGTCCGTTGCGACGCCCGCGCACCGGTGGCCACGGGAACCGACGACCCCGACCTCGCGGTGTCTCCCGACGATCTCGCCTACGCCCTGCACACCTCGGGGTCCTCGGGGCAGCCGAAGATCGTCCTCGCCCAGCACAGCTGGCTGAGCGCCGGTGCGGCAGCGGGAGCGGAGGTGAACGGCACCACGTCCCACGACCGGGGGTCGTGGCTCGGCCCCGCCGGCGCCGGTATCGCGATACACGAGGTGTGCAGCCTGTTGTGGCGCGGCGCCAGCGTCCACGTCGTCGACCAGGAGGTCCTCACCTCGCCACCGGCGCTACGGGACTGGCTGCTTGCCAACCGGATCACGCAGTCCTTCGTGGTCACCCCGCTCGGCGAGATGCTGCAGACCCTGGAGTGGCCGGCGGAGACACCACTGCGACTCATGACCCTCGGTGGGGACAAACTCAACCGCTGGGCGCCCGCAGACCTCCCGTTCGAGATCACCGTCTCCTACGGTTCCCTGGAGACGTTCCAGATCGCTAACGCGCTCCACCCGTGGGAGGCGCGGTGCACACCGCGCACCGCCACCCCTGCCGACCGTTCCGCGCCCCCTCCCGTGGGGCGCCCCCTTCCCGGGGTGCGGGTACACGTCCTGGAGGACGACCTCACCCCAACACTGGAGGGCGAGATCGGGGAGCTGTGGATCGATACCGGCGGCCTCTCCCTGGGGTACCTGGACGCCCCCGCGCTGACGGCCGACCGGTTCCGTCCCAACCCGTTCGGCGCGGCGGGAAGCAGACTGTACCGGTCGGGGGACGCGGGCCGTTTCCGGGGTGACGGGGTACTGGAGCACCACGGGCGCATCGACGATGTCGTCAAGGTGCGCGGCCACCGGGTCGAGGTCGGCGAAGTGGAGTGGACGCTCGGAAGCCACCCCGGTGTGGCGCAGGTGTGCGTTGTCGCGGTGCGCTCGGAGGAGGACGGCGCCACCCAGCTGGTGGCCTGCGTCGTCCCCGAGGGGGACGTGTCTCCCGGCGAGCTGCGCGCGTACACCGCCGCGCGTCTCCCGGAACCCATGGTCCCGGTTGCCTACGTGCCGATGGACCGGTTGCCGAGGAACACCTCGGACAAAGTGGACCGGCTGGCGCTTCCACCGGACGACTGGTGGAGATGGCGCCCGACCCGGCGGTACCGGGAGCCGCGAGGCGACGTGGAGGCACGTGTCGCGGCTCTGGTGGCCGAGCTGCTCGGGCTGGAACGCGTTGGCGCCGACGACAGCTTCGTCGAGCTCGGCGGTGACTCGCTGCTCGCTGCGCGCCTGCAGGCGCGCATCACGGAGAGCCTCGGCGTCCGGATCGCGATGCGCGACATGTGGGAAGCCGAGAGCCTGGGTGACCTCGCCGGCCGTGTGGAGCGGCGGCGCAGCGGGGAGGCGGAGCCGGAGGCCCTCCCCCGCATTGTGCCCAGGAAGCGTTCGTAGGGTCCCGGAACCGGAGTAGGGAGAGAGTAATGACGGAATCCAGGCAGGATTCGATACATCGCCTCACGAACGCGTTCGACTTCCACGACCCCGCCTACACCCCGGACGTGGCGGAGGTCGTGAACCGCGAGATGCGGGAGCGGAACCCGGTCGCCTACTCTCCGGCGCACGGGGGCATGTGGATCGTGTCCCGCTACGAGGACGTGCAGGCCGTGCTGCGGGACCACGAGACCTTCAGCTCGGGTGCGGGCGTGCACTTCCCGCGCGCCAAGGGCATGCCGATGTTCTCCCCCATCGACTACGACCCGCCGGAGCACTCGGACATCCGGAGGCTCATGGCACCACCGGTGGGCAAGGAGGCGGTGCGCAGGCTGGAACCGTCGTTCCGGGAGCTCGCCGCCGAGCTCGTCTCCCCCCTCGCCGAGCGGGGCCACGGCGATGTCGTCGCGGAGCTGGCCCGCCCGTTCGCCATCCGCACCCTGGGGGCGACCATCGGGCTGTCGGAGGATGCCCAGCGGGAGATCCGGGAGCTGACTCGCAACATGTGGCTGCTGCTGTCCCGGGAGGACGACTCGAGCGGCTTCTGGCCCCAGTACCGCGAGCTGCTCTCCTCCGAGATCCAGAAGGCGCGCGCGTCCTCCGAGGACTCCTACCTGGCATGGCTGGCTCGGGCCGAGGTCGATGGGGAGCCGATATCCGAGGAGCTGCTCTACTCGATCGTCGTCTCCTACTGCGTGGCCGGACACGACAACACGATGAACACGCTCAGCCGGATGCTGTGGCACCTCGCGCGTTCCCCCGACACTCAGCGCCGTCTGCGCGAGGAGCCCGAACTGATGCCGGTGGCAGCCGAGGAGACCCTGCGCCGGTGGAGCCCCACGGACCGGTTCACCCGGGTCACGACCCGCGACGTGACGCTCCGCGGGGTCACCATCCCCGCCCACTCCCGGGTGGTGCTGCTGTTCGACGCGGCCAACCGCGACCCCGAGGTGTTCCCCGACCCGGAGGAGTTCCGGCTCGACCGGGGCAACTCCCACAAGCACCTGAGCCTCGGACACGGGATCCACCGCTGTCTCGGCGCCCATGTCGCCCGACTGGAGTTCACCTGTGTTCTGGAGGAGCTCGCGCGGCACCCGGTGTACCGCCTCGTCACCGAACCCCGGTGTGTCTTCGAGAACGGGCGGCACACGATGTTCGAAGAGATACGGGTGAGCTTCGCGGACACCGCGGCGGCGGCACCGGGAGGGGACGCATAGATGGAGAGGCCCGCTGACCCCGCCTCCGCCGTCGCACCGACGGGTGCGGCGCCCGACGTTCGGCCCCTCCTCGACATCACGTCGGGACTGTGGGCTTCGCAGACCCTCGTCGCCGCGGAGAGCCTGGAGCTGTTCACCGTCCTGTCCCGCCGGGAAGGGGAGACCCCGGACGGCGTGGCCGCAGCGCTGGGTATACCCGAGCGTCCCGCCGAGATGCTCCTCACCGCCTGCGCCGCCCTGGGGCTGCTGGAGCGGGAGGGAGAGCGCTTCGTTCCGGCCCCGGTCGCGGAGCACTACCTGGTACGGGGGCGCCCGTACTACATCGGGGACTACATTCGCATGCTGCGGGACTATGCCTACCCCGGCTGGATGGGGATCACCGAGGCGGTGCGCAGCGACCGGCCGAGCCGGCGGATACCGGAGCCGGACAGGGGGATCTTCGATACGAGCAACCGCCCGGAGCTCTTCTGGGAGGGGATGGACCAGATGTCCGCCCTCACCGGGAACGTGTTCGCCACGGAGGTCGGGATCGGCTCCAGCGAACGGCTCCTGGACGTCGGCGGAGGCGCCGCAGGGTTCACCATCGAGCTGTGCCGCCGGTTCCCGGAGCTGCGGGCCACGGTCTACGACCTGCCGCACGTGTGCCAGCTCGCCACGACGCGTATCCGTGATGCGGGGATGGACGACCGGATCACACCGTGTCCGGGGGACTTCTTCGCCGACGGCGAGCTGCCGGGCGGACACGACCTGGCCCTGCTGTCGATGGTCCTCCACGACTGGGCTGAGGAGGACGGCCGCGCGATCCTCGCCAAGTGCTTCCGCGCGCTGCCCAGCGGTGGACGCGTCGCGATCAGCGAGCTCCTCGTCGAGGACACCAAGGACGGTCCGTTGGACGCGGCTCTGATGAGCATGAACATGCTGGTCGGAACACGGGGCCGCAACTACACCGCCGCGGAGTACGCCTCCTGGCTGCGGGACGCGGGTTTCGTGTCCGTGCGCGTGGTGCGGTTCCGGGCCGCTGGCGCGAACGGGGCCCTCCTGGCCCGGAAACCGTGACCCCGTGCCGGAAGGAGCAGTCCCACCGTGGCACCCCAGAAGTGGTTCCTCCGGGAGCCGTCTCCCGACGCCGAGTTCCGGCTGCTGTGCTTCCCCTACTCGGGGTGCGGCGCCTCGATGTTCCGCCACTGGCCGGCCTGGCTCGGGCCGGTGGAGCTCCTGGCGGTGCAACCGCCGTGGCGGGAGAACAGGATGGCGGAGCCCCACTTCGGCACCTACGAGAGGCTCGCCGCCTCCTTCGTCGCTGATGCCGGGGAGTATCTGGACCGGCCCTACGGAGTGTTCGGGCACTGCGGCGGGGCCCTTCCCGCCTTCGAGACGGCGCTGTGGGCCGCGGAGCACGGACCGCGCCCGCCGGACCGGTGCTTCGTCTCCTCCCAGGTCGCTCCGCAGGACGGGCCGTACGGACGTTTCCTCGGCCTGGCGCCGGCGGAGCTGCGCGCGGAGCTGCTGGACCTGCTCGCGAGCATGGGAGCGCACGAGCCCTCCGGCGACATGGTCGATCTGGTCATGGAGGTGCTCCAGGCCGACCTGGAGACCAACCGGCGGTACCGCAGGGAGCAGCCCGCTCGGGTCCCGTTCCCGTTGACGGTCCTCGGGTGGCGCGACGACGCGGAGATCCCGCCCGCACTCACGCGGGGCTGGGCGGAATGGGGGGACGTCGGCGAGCGTCTGCTGGAGGGCACACACCATACGTTCCTGCGGGCGCCGGAGGCGCTGCGGAACGTGCTGCGGAGTGACCTCACCGGAGTGTGACAACCGGCGTCCCCGTCCGGGGGGCTCCCCGCGCCACCGCGGGGAGCCCCCCGGACGGGTCAGGAGTCCGCGGCGTCTCCCCGTGCCGCTCCGGCCGCGTTCCACAGGTTCGCCGGAGTGTCCAGGCGAGTGGCCTCGACCGACGCGACACGGAACGCGGCCGCGGGGGTGGAGTGCGCCAGCATCCCCCGCACACCATGCAGGTGGAGGGACGTCCGGGCACACGCGAGGGCGTGCTCCGACGCGGCCGCCAACAGTCGCGAGGGCTCGGCCGCTTCAGCGCGGCCGCGGTCGCATCGCCAGGCGGTCTGGTGCAGCAGCAGCCGCCATCCGTCCGCCGCGCCGATGAGGCGGGCGAGCTCGTGCGCGACGGTTTGCAGCTCCACCAGCGGCTTGCCGAACTGGCGCCGCTGGTTGACATGGGTGCGGGCCAACTCCAGGGCGCGGTCGGCGACACCGAGCAGCAGCGCGGCCTGCCGAACCCGGGCGGCGTCCAGGGCCCAACGCGTGTGCGGCTCGGACAGCCGCAGCGCCTCGGCTGGTGCGCCGGTGAACCGGAGCCGCACCGTGGACAGCCCCAGCCGCGTTCCGGACTCGGTCTCGCAGGTGGACTCCTGCGGAACGACGAGGTACCAGCCGCTGTTTCCGTGTTGTTCCATCGCCCGGATCAGGGCCAGCCCGAACCGGCCGGCGGGCAGGTGCTCACTCTCGCCCCACGCCCGTCCGCTGTCGTCCACTCGCAGGTCGGCTGTGGTGTGGACCCCGACCGTGGCGGCGTGCTGCTCCCCGCGCAGCAGCGCGGCCAGCCGGGAGCGCGGCACCTCACTCCCCGCCAGGAGGTCCAACACCAGTGCGGTCTCCCGGTACGACGCCTGCGGCTCCAGTCCGCGGCCCAGGCCGAGGTTCACCATGGTGTCGGCGCTGAGTCCGAGGCCGAGCCCGCCCACGGACTCCGGGGCGCCCATACCCGGCACCCCGATCGCGGCCAGCTCGGCGTCCAGGTCCCCGGTGCGGGTCAGTACGGTCGTGAGCGCGTCGGCGATCCGGGTCTGTAGCGGATCGATGCTCTGGTCCATGCCTCAGCCTTCCCGCGGTACGTCGTCGAGCAGCCGTGCGCCGGTGACGATGTCGAGCAGAACCTCGGAGGCGCCTCCCGAGACCGTCAGCCCGGGAGCTTCCCGATAGGCCGCCTCCAGCGTGAGTGTGCCGGGGTCCGCGTCGGGGTCCAGCACCTGCGGGCCCAGCGTCTCGAACACCCACCAGGCGATCTCCTGTGCTGTTTCGCTGCAGTGCCACTTGGCCAGCGAGGCCTGGGCGATGTCGGACTCCCCGGAGTGGAGGCTCTGCAGTGTGCGGCATGCCAGGAGTCGGCTCGCCTCCAGCTTGGCCCGCAGCCGGGCGAGTTCGCCCAGCTCGGTCTCACTGGGGGTCCTGCCGTCCCGGTCGATACGTTCACTGGCGAGCTCGAGCCAGTGGCGGGCGCGCGCGTAGTAGTCCAGCCCGTTGCGCTCGGCGGCGAACATCCGGGTGATCAGCGGCCATCCGGATCCCACACCCCCGACCACCGCCTCCGGTCCGGCCCGTACCCCCGAGAGGCCGATGTCGTGGAACTGCTCGTCGGAGAGGCTGGGAAGCGGCCGAACGGAGACACCGGGATCCCCTAGCGGCAGGAGGAAGAGCGTGAGCCCTTCGTAGCGGCTCTGCCTCTCGTCGGTGCGCACCGCGCACAGGGCCACGTCCGCGTAGGCGCTCTTGAGGTTGTAGGTCTTGCGCCCGTTGATGGTCCACCCCGTCCCGTCGTCGTCCGGGACAGCGTGTGTGGTGATCCCGGCCAGGTCCGATCCGTGCTCGGGCTCGGTGAACAGGACGCACGCCGTCAGCTCGCCCCCGGCCAGCTGGGGGAGGAGACGGCGCTTCTGCTCCTCACTCCCTGCCTGGAGGATCAGCGAGCCGATGATCTGCACCGATATGTAGTAAAGACTTTGCGGTATGCCGTGGCGCACCATCTCCTCGAGAAGCGCCACGGTGGCGGTGAAGTCGGCGTCCCGTCCGCCGAACTCGGCCGGCCAGGACGGGGCGAGGATGCCGGACCGGCCCAGATGGCGGTAGAGGTCGCGCGCATCGCCGTCCATGCCGTCGTCCCTCTCGTGGACCGCGCGGACGAGCCGGCGCGTGTGCGGATCGGAGAGGATCCCGCGCACTTCGCGCGCGAAGCGTGTCGTCGATTCGGGGGTGTCGAAGTCCATGTCCGCGATCCTCGCTCGCGCTCGCCGCTGAAGACTCTTGTAGATTATTGCTGTGTCGTGACAATGAATACTATATAGTATTTAACAGTGATTGGGGCGGTAGTATGGAACATCAGAGCGAGTTACTTCGCAGGCTTCGCCGTCTGCCCGAGACGGACCGGGACGCGTTCCTCGCGCAACTGGACAGAGTCACCCCCGGGAACCGGTCCGCTCCCCTGTCGTTCCGCCAGGAGCAGCTGTGGCTGTTCGACCGTGTCGCCCCGAGCGGGACCGCCTACGGCCTGGGGTTCGCCCTCACCCTCACCGGCCCGCTCGACACGGTGGCACTGGAGGGTGCGGTTACTGACCTCGTCGCGCGCCACCCCATCCTGCGCTCCCTCTTCCCCCACGAGAAGGAGACCGGGGAACAGGTGGTGCAGCCCGAGCGCGAGACGCGGCTGGTTCCGGAGGACGCCCACGGGCAGGATCCTCCGCGGGTCCACGAGGAGATCGTGCGGGAGGAACTGCGCCGCGGCTTCGACGTCAACGCCGAGCCCATGGTCCGGTTCCGGCTGGTGCGGTGGTCGCCCGAGGAGCACACGCTCATCGTCGCTACGCACTACCTGGCGATGGGACGGCGCTCCCACGACGTGCTGTGCGCGGACATCGCGGCCGCCTACGCGGCACGCCGCGCCGGGACGGAACCAGGGTTCCACAGCGCTGCCACCCCCTTCGCCGAGTACGCGGTATGGCAGCGGGAGTGGAGCCGAAGCGCTGAGGCGGAACACGCCGAGGAGTTCTGGAGCCGAGCGCTCTCCGGGTGGGAGAACACCGAGCTTCCCCCGGACCTGCCGCGTCCGCGTGTGCTGAACCTGTCCAGCGAGTCCGTCAGCCGTCCGGTGCCGAGGGGCGCCGCCGCGCGGGCGCGGGCGCTCGCCGAGCGGCTGGACGTGCCGGCGGACGACGTGCTGCTGGCCGCCTACCTCGCCGTGCTCTCCCGGCAGACCGCGGCTCTGGACCTGACCGTCGGACTGCCGCACGATGTGCCCGGACCGTTCTCCCCCGACGCCCTTCTGGGGGACTACGGCAACCTCCTGCCCCTGCGCCTGGAGGTCGACCCCGCGGCCCCGTTCGCCGACCTGGTGCGCGCCGTGCACGCGCGCAGGACAGCGTCCGAGGAGCACGGGACACTGCCCTTCAAACGCATCCTCGACCGGCTCGACATCGATCCCGACCCCGGTCGGCTCCCCCTCGTCCAGCTCGGGTTCGACGCTCCTGAGCCCGGCGCCGGCCCCCACTGGGCGGACGAGCTCCGCATCACCGGAGAACGGGTCGACACCGGTATCGGCACCTTCGAGCTGGCACTGGAGACCACCCTGGACACGGCGGAGCCGGTCGTCACCGTGCGGTACGCCACCGCCCTCTACCGGGAGGCGACCGCCGACCGGCTGGCGCGCCGCTACCTCGACTTCCTCGACGGCGCGTGCGCGCGTCCGGACCAGCCGCTGACCGCGCTTCCGTTCGCCACCGCCGAGGAACGCACCGCCATTCTCCAGGACTGGAACCCCCGCATCGGAGACCCACCCGAGGGGAGCGTGCACCACCTGTTCGAACGCGCCGCCCGGCAGCACGCGGACCGTACCGCCGTCGCGTGGCGGCACGGCGAGATCACCTACGCCGAGCTGGACGCGTGGGCCAACCGGATCGCCCACGGCCTCAGCCGCGCGGGAGCGGGCCCGGAGACGCTCGTCCCCGTCCTGCTCGAACGCGGGCCCCTCTTGGTGGCGGGGATACTGGGCGTACTCAAGTCCGGCGCCGCCTATGTGCCCATCGACCTCACCCAGCCCGACGAGCAGGTCCAGGCAATCATCGGCGACTGCGGCGCCCGCGTGGTCCTCACCTCCGCGGAGACAGCGCCCCGCCTCGGTGCGGGACCGATCACCGTCGACGCCGAGGCCGACACACGCGGCCTGCCGGAGACACCGCCGCCAGCGGCGAGCTTCCCGGACTCCCTCGCCTACGCCATATACACCTCGGGCTCGACCGGGCGTCCCAAGGGCGTGCTCGTCGAGCACCGCAACGTCACCAACTTCATCAGGACCGTGCAGGAGATGTTCGCGCTCGGCTCCCAGGACCGGATCGTGCAGTTCGCCTCGCCCGGATTCGACGTGTCCGTGTTCGAGACGTTCGGAGCGCTGCTGTCCGGAGCCCTCCTCTACGTCGTCGACGAGGACGAGCGCCGTTCCGCGGCCGCGCTCGACGCGATCCTGGCCGAGAGGCGCATCACGGTCATCGACCTGCCACCCGCTGTCATGGAGCTGCTGGAGCCGGAGAACTACGCCGACCTCCGGGTGGCCTTCGTCGGAGGGGAGGCGTTCAGCGGCGCGCTGACGACCCGGTGGGCCCGCCAGTGCCACTTCTACAACGGCTACGGCCCGACGGAGACGACCGTGACGGTGATCGCCAAGGAGTGCGCGGGCACATGGTCGGAGTCCCCGCCGATCGGCCGGGCGATGGCACAGCACCGCGCCTACGTCGTTGACGAGGATCTGGGACTCCTTCCCCCCGCCGCGCGGGGGGAGCTGGCGGTTTCCGGGCTCGGCGTCGGACGGGGCTACCTGGGACAGCCGGGGCTGACCGCCGACCGGTTCCGCCCCGATCCGTACGGCCCGCCGGGATCGCGGATGTACATGACCGGGGACCTGGCGTCCTGGAACGACGACGGCGACCTGGAGTTCCTCGGACGGGTCGACCGCCAGGTCAAGGTTCGGGGGGTGCGGATCGAGCTGGGCGAGGTGGAGGCGGCCCTGCAGGCGGTTCCCGGCGTGGCCCGCCCGGTGGCTGACGTCGCGGTCGACCCGGACCGCGGCACGCTCCTCGTCGCCTACGTGGTCCCGGAGGACGGTGCGGAACTCCAGCTCGACACGGTGCGCAACGCGTTGAGCGCCCGCCTGCCCCCTCCGATGGTGCCCAGTGTGCTCGTCCCGCTGGACGAGGTGCCGCTGACCCAGAGCGGCAAGGTCGACCGGCGCGCCCTTCCCGCCGTGGAGTTCGTCGCGGTCGAGGAGGAGGGTGACGAGGAGGACGAGAACAGCACCCCCACGCAGCGCAGGGTGCGTGGCGAGGTCTTCGCTCCGTTGCTGGGGGCGCGTGTCGGCAATCACGTCAACTTCTTCGCCGCCGGCGGCACGAGCCTGCAGGCGATCCGCATCGCCGCGCGGGTCAAGTCGGTGTTCGGGGTGGAGGTGCCGATCGCGGAGTTCTTCGTGACCCCGACGGTGGCGGGGCTCGCGGAACTGGTGGACCAGGAGGTGGCGCGCGAGCGGGACCACCGCGACGCCCTCACCGAAGCGCTGGAGCTCGTGGAGAACCGTACCGATGCGGAGCTCGGCGAGCTCGCCGAGACGCTGGACTCCGGATCGCGGGACACCTGAGCAGCCGGCTGGTGCGCTCGGGTGTCCGGGCCCGAAGGGAGACCTGGTGGTGGCCATGGCTGATACCCGTGACACGGCGCGGGGCGGGGGGCGTTTCGCCGCGGAGTCCCCCTGGGTCAGAAGGTGCGCGCGTGCCGACCCCGCCCTGCGCCTGGTCTGTTTCCCCTACGCGGGCGGAGGCGCGTCGCTGTTCCACCCTCTGCCCGCGCTCCTTCCCGACACAGTCGAGGTGCTCGCGATCCAGCCGCCGGGTCGGGAGGACCGCTCGCGGGAACCGTTCCCCGCAGACATCGGCGTTCTCGCGCGCGCCTGCGCCATAGCGCTGCGCCCCTACCGCGCGCTGCCCCTCGCCTTCTACGGGCACTGCGCCGGTGCTCTGCTCGCCTACGAGGTCGCGCACCACATGGGAGAGCGGTTCGGGACGTGGCCGCGCCACCTGGTCGCCGCCGCCCAACCCGCGCCGCACCTGCCCGGACCGGAGGCCCCGCTGCACCGCTTGCCGGACGAGGAGCTACGCGAGGCGGTCCAGGGGCGCGGCGGCCTCCCCGAGGCGCTCGTGGACGCCCCCGGCCTCATCGAGTTCCTGCTGCCCCTCCTGCGGGCCGATTTCGCCCTGTGGGAGGGCTACCGGCACCGTTCCCGCCCCCGGTTGCCCTGCCCCGTGACGACGCTGCGCGGAGACGCCGACCACGTCGTGGACGCCGAGGCGGTCGCGCCGTGGCGGGAGCACACCTCGGCCGGAAGCGCGGACGTGGTCGTGGACGGCGGTCACTACTTCATCAACGACGTATCCGAGGACACCGCGCGGACCCTGGCGAGAGTCCTCCGCACCGGATGAACGAGGGAGCACATGACCGACAGCGCAGACCTCGCACGGATCAGCCGGACCGCGGAAGCGGTCGACGGGGTCCACGCCGCAGCCGCCGTCCTCGACCGGCAGCTGCGTCCGGGAACGGACCCGTACGCCGGGGCGGGGGCGGAACCCGCCGCAGGAACACCGGTGCCCGGAGCGCGTCCGGCGCTGGTCCGGGGGCCCGACCCGGACCCCGGAGCCGACGCCCCGACGACGGTCACGGAGGCGCTGCTGACGACGGCCGCCCGTGCTCCGGAACGCGGCACCACCTACGTCCGCGCTGACGGGAGCGTGCGGCGGCAGACCTACGCCGCGCTCCGCGACGAGGCGCTGCGCGTTCTCACGGGACTGCGGCGGACGGGGACACGCGCCGGCGACCCCGTCCTGCTGCAGTGCGCGGACAACCGCGCCTTCGTGACCGGCTTCTGGGCGTGCGTCCTGGGCGGGTTCGTGCCGACGCCCGTGGCGACCGCTCCCGAGTACCGGACGGACAACGCCGCCGTGCGCAAGTTCCACGCGGCGTGGAGGCTGCTGGGGCGTCCGCTGGTCCTCACCGACACCGGGGTGCGCGACCGGGTCGCGGAAGCACGCGACCGGTGGGACGACGGCGCCCAGCTGCGCGCCGTCTCCGTCGCGGACGTGACGGAGGCGGAACCCGCGCAGCCGTTCCTGCCGGACCCCGACCATCCCCTCGTCAACCTGCTGACGTCGGGAAGCACTGGTACTCCCAAATGCGTGCACCACACGCACCGCTCCATCACCGCCCGCACCCACGCGGCCATCGCCGCCAACGGGTTCACCCGGGACGAGGTGTCGCTCAACTGGATGCCCCTCGACCACGTCGGCGGCATGGTGATGTTCAACGTACGGGACGTCTTCCTGGGGTGCGAGCACGTCAACGCGCCCACGGACGCGGTGGTCCGCCGCCCGCTGAACTGGCTGGACTGGATCGACCGGTTCCGCGTCACCACCACGTGGGCGCCGAACTTCGCCTTCGCGCTCCTCACCAAGCACCGCGCGGAGATCGCCTCCGGCCACTGGGACCTGTCCTGCCTGCGCAACATCTGCAACGCCGGCGAGGCCGTGGTGTCGCGCACCGCGTTCCAGTTCCTGCGGACACTGGCGCCGCACGGGCTTCCGCCCGACGCGATGGTCCCCTGCTGGGGCATGTCGGAGACCTCCTCCGGGGTGACCTACGCGCGACTGGACCTGCGCGATCCCGCCGTCGGCACGGTCACGCTCGACTCCTCCTCGCTCGACGGCCAGCTCGTCGAGGTGGCTCCCGAGACGCGGGGGGCGCTCACCCTGACCGAGGTGGGCGCGCCGGTGGCGGGGGTGGCACTGCGTGTCGTCGACGAGGCGGGAGAGCTCCTGCCGGAGGGGCGTGTGGGGAGGGTGCACGTCTCCGGCACCACGATCATGGCGGGCTACCTCCACAACGCGGCCGCCAACGCCGCCGGCTTCACCGACGACGGGTGGTTCGACACGGGGGACCTCGGGTTCCTCAGGGACGGGCGGTTGACCCTCACCGGGCGGCAGAAGCACATGCTGGTCGTCAACGGGGCCAACTACCCCGCCCACGAGGTGGAGTCGGTCGTGGAACAGGTGCCCGGAGTCCGGCCCGCCTGCACCGCCGCCTGCGGGGTGCAGGACCAGGAGACGGGCACCGACTCCCTGCACGTGTTCTTCGTGCCCACGGCGGAGGCCCTCGGCGACCTGGACGGCACCGTTACCGGCATCCGGGCTGCGCTCACTCGGGACATCGCCCTGCACCCCGAGTCCATCGTCCCCGTGAACGAGGCGGAGTTCCCCCGGGCCGCGGGCGGGAAGGTGCAGCGGGAACGCCTGGCGGCGGCGCTGGCCGAGGGGCGGTTCGACCACCGCAGGTACGGAGGCGGCCCGGAACGCGGCACCGACGAGGTGGACTGTTTCCTGGAGCCGGTGTGGCTGCCCCGCGAGGAGGCCGGTACGTCCCCCACGGCGGACCGGCCCACGGTGCTGTACGCTCCGGCCGCTGCCACGTGGCCGCGGCGCGCGGCGGGTGCCGTCGGCTGTGTCACTCCCGGCGAGCGGTTCGAGGTCCGCGCCGCCGACCATGTCGTGATCGACCCGCTCGATCCGGAGCAGCACGAGCGCGCGCTCGCCCACCTCGTCGCCCACCGGGGGAGACCGGAGCGTATCGTCTACGCGCTGGAGACCGGGCCGGCGGACGGGGGCCGGAACCCGGACGCGCCGGCGCGGTTCCTGGCCGCGCTCTCGGCCATGGCGCGCGCAGCGCCGGAGGCCGAGCTCACCGTCCTCACCCAGGAGGCCACCGGGGTGCGACCCGCGGACCCGGTCCAGCCGGAACGGGCGGCACTGGTCGGGATGGTCCGGACCGCGGCGGCGGAGGGTCTGCTCACGGCTCCCCGACTGACCGACGCCCCTCCTGAGGCCGGGGGGCCGGAGCTGGCGGAGCTCGCCGGCACCCGCTACGGCGGCGAGGTCGTCGGGGTCCGCGGCGGGGCGGGATACGCGCCGCGGCTGCGCACGGTGCGGCGCGGCGAACGCGTCGACGTCCCCACCACGTTCCTCCCCCGCGAGGGGGCGGTCCTGCTCACCGGGGGGCTCGGCGGGCTGGGCCGGCACGTCGCCGAGCAGCTCCTGGTGGGCGCCAACGCGCGGATCCTGATCGTGGGCCGTACTCCCGAGGAACGGCTCACCCCCGAGGCCGGCGCCGCGCTCGCGGAACTGCGTCAGCTCGGGGAGGTCCGCTACGCCCCGGTCGACGTGGCTGACCGCGACGGCCTCGCCGCCGCGGTCACCGCGGCGGAACGCGCCTGGGGGCGGGGGATCGACCTGGTAGCGCACCTCGCCGGCTCTCCGGTGTCCCCCCAGTGGCGGGACCTGTCCGCCCATGACCTCACTCGGGAGACACCGTCCTGGCTGAGGCACATGCTCCGCCCCAAGCTGGACGGCGGCGCCGCGATCGAAGGGCTGTTGGACGAGCGGCCGGACACCGCCGTGGTGCTCTTCTCCTCCGTGAACGGCTTCCTCGGCGGGAGCGGGTTCGGCGCGTACGCGGCGGCGAACGCGGGGCTCGACGCGTTCGCGCACCGGTGGGCCGCGCGCGGGCACGCGGTCCGCTGCCTGGCATGGACCATGTGGGACGGCGCCGGGATGAACGACGGCAATCCGCTGGTCGCCGCGGCCCGCCGGCGCGGCTTGCGGGTGCTCGAACCGGCCGACGGCCTGTCCCTCCTCCTGGAGGCCCTGCACCAGCCCGCCCCCTACCTGTTGGCTGGGGTCGATCCCGCGAACGCGCGGGTCAAGGCGGAGCTCGCCCCGGACCAGTTCGCGGGCGGTAGTACCGTCGTCGCGGTGGTGCCGGAGGAGAGCGCCGACCCGGAGACGGTGCGCCGCGCGGTCGCGGCGGAGCTTTCCGCCTCCGGCGTGTTCGCCCAGATCACCCTCCTGCCGCGGCTGCCGCGCGACGCTGCTGGTGCGGTCGACCCGGAGACCGTACTGGCTTCCCGGGAGAACACGTCGCCCGACCACGACGCGCCGCGGGGACGCGGCGAGACACTGGTCGCCGGCGCTGTGGGAGATGTGCTGGACCTGGAACCGGTCGGCAGGGACGTCTCGTTCTTCAGCCTGGGCTGCGACTCCGTGCGGGCCGTCCGGTTGGCCGGGGAGCTCAGTGAGCGGCTCCAGCGCGACGTGGCGGTGGAGCTCCTCTACGAGCACCCGACAGTGCGCGACCTCGCCGCCGCGGTCTCCCCGGGGGGATGAGGGTCCGGACCCTCATCCCCCCGGGGAGACCCGCATCCGCCGTTCTCGGAGCCACAGGTAGTGGGGGAGGTGGTAGCGGTAGTGGGGGCCCAGCACCGGATGGTCCGTGATGGAGGCGTGTGTGCCCTCGCCGCGCGTGAAGCCGGTGCTGTCGGCGACGTCGGTGTGCCACCGTAGCGTCCTGCGCCATTCCGGCAGTGTCGTAGCCGGCCACGACAGCGCCGCGGGGAGGAACGGGATGCCGACCGAGTCGCAGTAGGCGCGGACCACGGCGTGGGGGCGGTCCACGAGCTCGTCCGCGTCCACGACCACGGGGCGGGCGCCCGTCTCCGTCACGGCGTCGTGTATCCGGCGTACCCGGGCGAAACCGATCTCGTCCCGTCCTAGGGAGGGGTTGAGCCGGTAGTGCGAGGCGATCGCCGCGCGGGGCTCCCGGATGAGGAAGGTGTGGGTGGCGGAGCGCAGGAACCACTCGGCAGCGTGGACCTCCGGGTAGGGGAAGTCCGTGGTGTCCTTGACGAATACCGGAGTGCGCCGGGACAGCGAGTCCAACGCCTCCAGCACCGCTTCCCCGCTCGTGCACCGGGTCCCGTGGACGTCGGCCGCACCGAAGTCGTGCACGTGCGAGAGCGGCTCGTGCACCACGGTGAAGTCGCCCCGTTCGCGCATCATCCGCAGGAAGGCGGTGGAGCGGCAGCGCGGCGGACTCCACAGGACGAGGAGCCGGGGGCGGTCAGCATGGGGCATCGGCGGCACCGTTCTCCCAGTCTGCGACGCCGAGGCGGAGACGACGCAGGACCTCCGCGTGGTGCTGGGTGAGGAAGAAGTGGCCCCCGGAACGCACGAACAGGTCGAAGCGCTCCGCGGTCTCCTCCTCCCATCCCTGCATGGCCTCCGGCGCGACCTCGGGGTCACGGTCGCCGCACCACGCCTGGATCGGACAGCTCAGAGGCGGACCCGGCTGGTAGCGGTACCGCTCGATCATGGCGAAGTCGGCGCGGATCATGGGTAACAGCAGGTCGAGCAGTTCCTCATGCTCCAGGACCTCCTCCGCGGCCGAGCCGTAGGCGCGCAGCACGCGGACGAGCTCCTCGCGCGCAAGCGCGCTCACGGGAGTACGCGGCCGGGCGTTCGACGGGGCGGGGCGCCCGCTCACCACGAGGTAGGCGGCGGGGCGCCGCATGGACTCCAGACGCCGGGCCGTCTCGAAGGCGATGATGGCTCCCATGCTGTGTCCGAACAGCAGGGGAACCGTGCGCTCGGCCGCGATGCGCGCGGCGATCGCGTCGGCGACAGCGGCGAGGTCGGTCACCGGCGGTTCCGCCATGCGCGTCCCGCGTCCGGGGAGCTGGATCGGGACCAGTTCGGTCGAGTCGGCGATGGCACCGGCCCAGTCCGCGTAGTAGCTCGCCGATCCCCCGGCGAACGGGAAACAGTACAGGCTGTACCGGGCAGCGGGGAACCGGAGGCGGTGGTCGAACCAGGGCTCCCCTGCGCGGGGGGAGGCGGGGTGTCGGGGAGCGGTCATTCGGAGCCCACCACCGTCGGTGCGTTCCGGTGCCGTGGGACGAGACGCACGGGCATGCTCTTGTAACCCGCGACGAAGTTGGAGGCGAGGTGCGCGACCTCGCCCGCGGGCTCGACCTCGGCGACGAGGTCCAGCAGCTCGTCGAGGAAGACCCGCAGCCCCAGCTGCGCGAGGCCGGCGCCGATGCAGTAGTGCGGACCGATGCCGAAGGCGAGGTGCCGGTTCGGGTGCCGGGTGATGTCGAACCGGTACGGGTCGTCGAACGCGCGTTCGTCGCGGTTGGCCGAACCCAGCCACACGCTCACCGGCTCGTCCGTCCGGATGGTTCCTCCGCCCAGGTCGACGTCCCGAGTGGCGTACCGCATGAAGTGGCTGGCGGGTGAGGACCAGCGGAGCACCTCCCGTACGCAGCCTGCGCGCAGTCCCGGATCCTCGCGCGCCATCCGGAACTGCTCGGGGTGCTCGCCCATCAGCGCGACCATGGTCGACAGGGCGTGGGGCGTGGTGACGTTGGCTCCGAGCAGCAGCGCGTAGCAGTTCAGGATGAGCTGGCGCTCGCTCAGCGGCCCCTCGTCGAGCTCCATGGAGCGGAGGATGCCGATCAGGTCCGTTCCGGGGTCAGTGGGAACGCGCCGGGAGATCTCCTCCCGGAAGAACTCGAACAGCTCGTGGTGTGCCTGGCGGACCGTGCTGGTGGGCGAGCCGGTGCTGTAGTCCGGGTCGTCGTAGGCGATCGTCCTCGTGGTCAGCTCCGCCATGCGGGGCCAGTGCTCCTGCGGGAGCCCCATGAGCGTCCCGGTGAAGGCCATCGGGAACATCAGGGCCTCCTGGGCGATGTCGATGGTTCGCCCGTCGAGTGCCGGCCGGAGCACGGACCGGACGATCTCCCGGATCGGCTCCTTCTGTTCGGAGACCGCACGCGGGGTCAGGGCCCGGTTCAGTGGTTCCCGCAGCTGCCGGTGCCGCGGCGGGTCGGTGTCCGGCATCATGTCGTCGGAGGCGATGTCGGGCATGCTGAGGTCGACGATGCACAACATCGTCCCGCGCCGGGAGGAGAACGTCTCGTAGTCGCGCAGGACGCGCGAGACGTCCTGGTGCCGTGTGACCACCCAGAACGGCTCCCGTCCGTCCCCGGGGTCGCATCGGTAGACGGGGTTCTCCGCGCGTAGCCGCGCCCACAGCGCGTGCGGGTCCCCGTGCGCGTAGAAGGCGGAGTCGAGCAGGTCGGGATCGTCGCAGTGCACTGGATCGAACGGGGGGCAGGAGATCCGCACGTCACGCTCCTCTTGTCGCGTCCGGTAGCCGGGCGTCCACTTCACGGGCGAGTTCGGACACGCGTGTCGCGTGGTAGAAGGCTCTGACCGGTATCCGGGTCCCGGTCGTCTCGGCGATCGTGTCGAGGAGACGCATCGCCAACAGCGACGTCCCCCCGAGCACGAAGAAGTCGCTGTCCGCGCTCACGTCCCCGACTTCGAGGATGTGAGCGTACAGTCCGGCGATCCACGCCGCGGTGGCGCGGGAGTCCCGCTCCGCGTCAGCCCAGGGTGGGCCAGTCATGCCGATTCCCCCTTCCGGTCTCGATTACGTGCGCTACGGCCGTACGGATCGCCGCAGCGCTGACATCAGCGGCTTCGAGCGCCTCGCGGTGTTCTTGCACCACGACCCCGACCTCGCCGGTCACAGCGACGCGCCGGTGGGGGAGGGGATGCTCCGCGCTGACGGTCGCGGCCACCGCGTCGCCCAGTCCGCCCTGCGGGCGGTGCTCCTCCACGGTGACGATCCCCGCGGTGGTACGCGCCGCCGCGAGCACCGCCGCGGTGTCCAGGGGAACCAGCGTGTGGACCTGGAGCACGCGGCACGACACCCCCTCCCAGGCGAGCGCGTGTGCGGCTTCCAGGGCCATGAGCACCGGGTACGGACCCATGGCGATGACGGTGGCGTCGGTACCGGACCGCAGCGTGGCCGCGCTTCCCAGCTCGAACCCCGCATCCTCCGGCCGGATGTCGGGCGTGGCGCTCCGCCCCAGACGCAGGTAGGTCGGGCCGGGCCGGCGGTGGGCGGCGTGCAGCGCGGGGCCGACCTCGGCACCACTCGCCGGTACCACGACCGTCATCTCGGCGAGCGCGCGGACGACGGCGAGATCCTCCAGGGCGTAGTGGGTGGTCCCGAGGTGCGTCGCGGAGAGCCCGCTGTGCGTCGCCACGACGCCCACCGGGAGCGCGTTGCCGACGACGTCGAGTTTGAGCTGTTCCGCGGCGCGCGTGGTGGCGAAGGTCGCCATGGTGTGCACGTAGGGTCGGTAGCCGCGGGCGGCCAGACCGGACGCGACACTGAGCATGTTCGCCTCGGCGATCCCCACGTTCAGGTAACGGTCGGGAAAGCGCGCGCCGAACGTGTTCTCCAGCCCGCCGGTGTCCGAGTCCAGACAGAGCACGCGCTCGTCGTGCTCGGCCAGCCGCAGGAGCGCGTCCCGGTACGCCGCGCGCGGGTCCGTCCCGGGGGCGGCGTGGTCGGGGGGAGTGGTCGTCACGTCGGTCGCCTCGCTTCCACGGCCGTGAGTGCCCGCCGCACGAGCTCGGGGCGCAGGGTGGCGTAGTGGCTGGAGGTCTTGCCCTCCAGGAAGGGGACACCGCTGCCTTTCACCGTCCGGGCGATCACGGCGAGGGGGCGCCGCTGTGCGGGCCCGCGCGCGGCGGCGCTGAGGGCGCACGTGTCGTGCCCGTCCACGTCGCGTGTCTCCCAGCCGAAGGCGGCGAACCGCCCGGCCAGGGGTTCCAGTCCGGCGCGCTCCTCGGTGGAGCCCGTGATCTGCAGGCTGTTGCGGTCGACCACCGCGACCAGGTTGTCCAGACCGCGGGTCCCGGCGTACATGGCGGCCTCCCAGACGCTGCCCTCCTGTAGCTCACCGTCCCCGAGCAGCACGTAGACACGTCCGGTTCCGCCGTCCAGCCGCTCCCCGAGCGCGGTACCGATCGCTAACCCGAGCCCGTGGCCGAGCGACCCGGTGGGGAACGCCACCCCCGGTATCCCCTGCCGAGGGTGGCCGAACAGCCGGCTTCCCGGGCGGGCGTAGGTGTCCAGCTCCTCGGCTTCGAGCAGCCCTCGTACGGCGAGCGTCGCGTAGAGGGCGGGGGCCGCGTGCCCCTTGCTGAGGATGAAGGTGTCGCGTTCGCCCATGACGTCGAAGTGCAGGACGGCGAGGATGTCAGCGCAGGAGAGGCTTCCCCCCACGTGCGCTCCCTTCGGGCCGCCCGCGGCGCGGATGATGGAGCGGCGGATCTCCACCGCCGCGGTGTCGGTATCCACGTCACCGCCCCCTCACCGCGTCTCGCCAGTCCCGGATCCGGGGCCGTGCTCTAGCCATGCGAAGAACCAGGTCGCGGTGGTGCCAGACCTTCTCGAACGCCTCCGCGTAGGCCGGGAGGACCGTGGCCGCGTCCGGGCCGAGATGCCGTCGCTGCAAGCACAGCGAGTCGTCGACGGCGGCGCAGCTGACGGGGAACGCCTCAGCGAGCTCCGCGTCGCTGGTGTCCGGGGCGCGGAACGCTGGGTGCGCCGGAAGGGGGGCCGTCTGGTACTGGGAGACCGGCACCCCCTCCGCGCGCAGGGCGCGGTGGAACGCCTCGCGCACCGCCGCCGGGTGCGTGTCCTCGATCCCCAGCTCCGCGGGGGCGAGGCGCAGGCGGATGATGTGCCACGCGTGCGTGCGGTCCGGCGGGACGTGCGGCACACGCAGGCCGGGCAGGCGCGCGAGCCGCGCGCACAGGTCCGCGGCCGCCCGCTCCCGGGACGCGGCGTAGTCGGGGAACCGGTCGAGTTGGGACCGGGCGAAGGCCGCCTGGACGGGACTCAGGCGCGCGTTCCCTCCCGGCCGGTGGGTGAGGTAGGTGCGCACTCGGGTGGGCGGGGCCTCTCCGAAGTTCCGCGCGGTGGTGACGGCACGGTGCAGCTCGGTGGAGTCGGTGGTGACGAGCCCGCCCTCCCCGCAGCTGGGGAGGTTCTTGCTGGGGTGCAGGCTGAAGCAGCCGAGCGTTCCCACTCCTCCCACCGGGGTTCCGCGGTAGGAGGCGCCGTGTGCCTGGGCCGCGTCCTCGACCACCGGAAGGTGGTGCTCTCGGGCGGCCGCGTTCAGCCCGTCCATGTCGGCGGGCAGGCCGTGGAGGTGAACCGGCAGCAGAGCCGTGCTGCGCGGGGTGAGGGCGGCGCGGACGCTCCGCGGGTCCAGGGTGAGGGTGTCGGGCTCGATGTCGGCGAAGACCGGTGCGGCACCACGCTGGCGGACGGCGTGGGCGGTCGCGTTCATGGTCAGGGCGGGAAGGATGACCTCGTCCCCCGCGCCGACGCCGAGCGCCGCGAGAGCGGCGTGCAGGGCCGCTGTGCCGGAGGCGACCGCGGCACAGTGCGCCACCCCGACGTGCTGCGCCCAGGCCTGTTCCAGGGCGGGAACCTCGGTCTCTCCCGCCGCGGTCGCGGTCAGACGGCCGTTGCGCAGTACCCTCAGGACGGCCTGTTCCTCCCCGGACGTCACCACGGGCCACGGGGCGTCGTCGGACCCCCGGGGGACCGCCCGCGCCCCGCCCAGCATCGCCAGCGCGCTCATCGTGCTCTCCCGGCGACGCGCTCCAGATGCTCCAGGCACTCTTCCCAGGTGCCGCGCAGGCGTCGGCCCAGTGTCGTGACGCGGTCGTGGTGCGGACGGTCACTGGTCGCCTCGTGGGCGGCGGCCACGCGGAACCCGGTCCAGGCGTGTGCCACCCGGTCGACCGAGTGGGCCGCCTCTGCCAGGTCGGGGGCTCCCAGCCGGCGCGCGGCACGGGTGAGGAACGCGCTGTGCAGGCTGGCCTCGGCCTGTGCGGGCCAGCCGAGGATGTAGATCTCGCGCAGTGTTCGGGGCCGCTCGTGGTTGTCCGGAGCCCGCAGCTCCTCCAGCAGGTCCGACAGGGCCTGCGGCCCCTGCCGGAGGGCACGCTGCTCGGTGGTGTTCGCGCGGATGCTTCCGTACACCCACTCGGGTCCGGGCTCTGGCTGCGGCCCGGACACCCCGACTTCCAGCCAGCGCCATGAGGGGTTGCTGCCGGCGAAGAACGGGTCGCTCTCGTCGTCGAGGCTGATACGGCCACGCGCCTCCTGCAGCACGGCACGCGGCAGGTTCCCGGAGAACGAGGGCGGCACCGGGTCGATCACCCGGTAGACGTCGTGCTCGGGGTCGTATCCCGTGACGATGACCAGGTGCGCGGCGTGCACGTCGCGGTAAGCGGGCCGGAACGGGAGATGGAAGTTGTTGACCGCGACGATCGCCGGTGTTCCCCGCTCCAGGGCGGTGCGGAGGTCGCGGTGCGCCTCCGCGGGGCTGGAGGGGTGGTGCCACCGCAGCCGCACGGGGTGGTCCCCGCACAGGGTGTCCTGGAGTCGTTCCCCGGCGGGATGGAAGTACTCCACCGGTTCGACCGGACCCGCTGGGAGGTGGAAGCGCCAGCTGGAGCCGAGCGCCTGCACGGGGTCCCATCCCGCGCGCTCCAGCACGTGGCCGATGTCGAGCTGCAGGCAGCTACACAGGTCGTCGTACCAGGAGAGGGACGGCTCGGCGGGAAGGAGGGAAGGCTCGGCGGGAAGCGTGGTCATCGCACCTCCTCTGTGGACAGCGCGAAGATGTGGATGGCCGGGTTGTCGGGCAGCCGGAACCCGCGGAGCGTCTCGCGCCTGGTGACCGGCACGCGCACCGCCCAGATCTGGCCGCTGAGGTTGTCCTGCCGGTGGTGGGGGTAGTGCATCGCCGGCGACCGCGCGGCCAGGAGCTCACCGAAGTGCGACCGCGCGGGGAGGAAGTCCGAGACACGCAGCCGTTCCCGGTCGGCGGCCCCCGAGGAGTAGTGGATATGGACCGTCTCCTCGCAGCGGCGCTCTGAGGTAGCCAGCAGGTGCAGCCAGTCCGCCGCTGTCTCCGGAAGCTCCAGATACTGCCCGGCGCAGCGGATGTTGTCCGGTGCCTCGCCCGTGGCGGGAGACACGGAGAAGGGGACGCCGTCTACGGTGATCTGCTCGTGCGGCATGGTCTCCGACGGCAGACTGTTGCCCCAGACATTCAGCGCGCCCAAGTGTAGGGTTTGTAGTGTTGTCAGAGCGATGTTGTTCTTGTAACGCTGCAGTTCGACGGTCGTTATCGCGTGTGTGCGCCGGATTTCTGTCTCCGCGGTGCCCGTCACGTCTCCACTCTCGTCACATGAAGTGTTTTGGCTAAATCTATGCTAGCTTCTATGTAGATTAATGACTCTAGTCGCAAAATATGCAGGAGGCAACTTGTGACGGTATGCCCCGAATGTCAGGGACAGGTCTCGTTGCCGGACACGGCTATGGCCGCGGAGATCGTGGTGTGCGAGGACTGTTCGAGCGAACTGGAGGTCGTCGCGGTGGACCCGCCCGTTCTCGCGTTGGCTCCGGAGGTCGAGGAGGACTGGGGAGAGTGACCGGGGACGGAGACGCCGGGGCATGGGCGGCGGCACCGGTGGCGCTGGTCGCCACCCGTATCCGGGTCGAGGAGCGGATGCTCCTCGACGCGTTCCAGCGGAGAGCGGTCCCATGCCATCACGTCGACGACCGTTCCCTGGTCTACCGGGTCGGCGGGCCTCCGCCACCGTGGCGCGCCGTGGTCAACCGCGCCTTGTCCGCCAGCCGGCGGCTGGAGGTGAGCCGATGGTGCGAGGCGGTGGGCACACCGGTGCTGAACACGCCGGACACCCTGGCGCGCTGCGATAACAAGATCGCCACGGCGCTCGCGCTGCACCAGGCGGGAATCCCCGTTCCGCACACCGTGGTCGCGCTCGACCCCGCTGCCGGCGGCGACGCGGCCGAGGAGATCGGATTCCCCGCCGTGGTCAAGCCGACCACCGGGTCCTGGGGTCGGGGGGTCGCCAGGATCGGCGACCGGGACGCCGCCGAAGCGGTCTTCGAGCTCCGCGGGCAGCTGGCCTCACCCACACAGCGCCTCGGTCTCCTCCAGGAGTTCCGGTACGGCCGGGACCTCCGCGTCCTCGTCGTCGGCGGGAGCGCCGTCGCCGCGATCACCCGGGAGTCCGGCCACTGGGTGCGGAACACGGGACGCGGGGCTCGCGCCCGCGCTTACGCGCTCGACGCGGAGTTGGCGAGCCTCGCCGAACGCGCCGCCGCGGCGGTGGGCGGCGGAGTGCTCGGCGTCGACCTGTTGGAGACCGACACCGGAGAGCGTCTGGTGCTGGAAGTCAACGGAGCGGTGGAGTTCCACGGGCTCTCCGCGGCCCACACGGACGCGCCGATCGCCGAGACCATCGCCGACCACGTCCTCAGCGGAGCCCCGGGATGAGAGTCAGTGTCGTGGGAGCCCGCGGATACGTGGGCGGGGAACTGGTTCGGCTGGTGCTGGGGCACCCGGAGCTGGAGCTCGTCCAGGCGACCTCGCGGAGCTGTGCGGGAAGGCCGCTGGGCGCTGTGCACCCGAACCTGCACCACCATTCCGGGGTGCGTTTCACCGCGCCGGAGCAGCTGGAACCAGCCGACGCCGTCCTCGCCGCCGTGCCGGCGGGTGAGCTGGCCGGCGTACACCAGCGGCTCACCAGCGCAGCGCGCGTCGTGGTCGACCTCAGTCCGGACAGTCGCGACCCGCGGACGGCTCCGGAACCGGGTTACACGCTGGGAATGCCCGAGCTGAACCGCGCCGCCCTGTCCGGCGCCACCAGGATCAGTGTCCCCGGCTGCATGGCGACAGCCGCGGTGCTGGCGCTACGGCCACTGGTCTCCGCGGGCCTGGTGGACGGAGAGGCGCTCGTGGACGCGCGCACCGGGTCCAGCGGCGCGGGAACCGCGCCGACGACGGCGACCCACCATCCCGAACGCCAGAACGCCCTGCGTGTGTACCGCGCGGCCGGACACCGGCACGCGGACGAGATCGCGAGGATATGCGGCGTACGGACCCGGATGACGGTGACGGCCGTGCCCCTCGTGCGTGGTGTGCAGGCCGTGGTCCACGCGCGTCCCCCGCGTCCGGTGTCGCGCGCCGAGGTGTGGGACGCCTACCGCGCGTGCTACGCGGAGGAGCCCTTCATCCGCCTGGTAGCGCGGCGGGCGGGACCGCACCGGTTGCCCGACCCGCAGTTCCTGACCGGTAGCAACTTCGCCGACCTCGGCTTCGACGTGGACGAGGACGGCGCGCGGATCGTCTCTGTGGCCGCCCTGGACAACCTGATGAAAGGCGCGGCGGGGGGAGCCGTGCAGAGCTTGAACGCCGCGTCGGGGATCGCGGAACGGGCGGGGCTGGAGTTCCCCGGGCTGCACGCGGGTTGAGGGAGTGGTGCGAGATTCCGGACGTACATGTGGTCAAGGTCGGCGGTTCCGTCCGCACTGGTGCGGTACTCGACGACGTCGCCGCGTTCACGGAGGAGGGAGCGCGTGTGGTCCTCGTCCACGGGGGAGGAGGGGAGGTGGACCGCCTCGCGGCGCGGTTGGGGATGCCCGCCCGCACCCTCACCTCTCCGGACGGCACCCGCGGCCGCAGGACCGATCCCGAGACACTCGACGTGGTGGCCATGGCTCTGCTCGGGCGGGTCAAACCCGCTCTGGTCGAGGGGCTGCGCGCGCGCGGTGTGACCGCGGCGGGGCTGTGCGGAGCCGACGGGGCGATGGTGACGGCCGAACGGAAACGGGCGCTGCGCTCGGTGGAGGACGGGCGGGTGCGCGTGGTCCGGGACGACCGATCCGGCCGGATCACCGGGGTGCGGCCGGAGGCGTTGCGCGCGCTCCTCGCCGCGGACATGGTCCCGGTCGTGTCCCCGCCCGCCGCCAGCGAGGACGGTGCTCCGCTCAACGTCGACTCCGACCACGTGGCGGCGCGGATCGCCTCGGCCCTGCCGGCCGCCTCCCTGGCGCTGCTGACCGACATGCCCGGTGTCCTGCGGGACCCGGGCGACCCCTCCTCGCTCCTGCGCGCGATCGACGGCCAACGGGACGAGGCCGATGGGCGGATGCGGCACAAGGTGCGTGCGGCCCTGGACGCGCGGCGGTACGTGCCCCGGGTCGCCATCGCGTCCGCGCACTCCGCGCACCCGCTGCGGGACGCGCTGAACGGTGGGGGGACAGTGGTCACCACCTCCCCCGGGGAGGACATATGAGGGACGCGGACTACCCAGCCTGGCTGCTGCGCGAGATGCTGCGTATCCCGTCGGTGTCCGGACAGGAGAACAGGCTCGCCACCTTCCTGGCCGGGCAGATGGAGCGCCTGGGCATGACGGCGCACGTGGACGCGGTGGGAAACGTGCACGGCGTGACCGGACCCGCCCGCGGGCCCACGGTGATGCTCCTCGGCCACATCGACACCGTCCCCGGCCGAGTGCCGGTGTGCCGCGTCGGCGACCTGCAGTACGGCCGCGGGGCCGTGGACGCCAAAGGCCCGATGGCGGCCATGATCTGCGCCGCGGCGCGCGTGGCCGGCGTCCGGACACACGTCGTCGGCGCGGTGTGCGAGGAGGTCGCGGGATCGCGCGGCGCCGGACACCTGCTGGCGCACACTCCCGCCCCCGACGCGGTGGTGATCGGTGAGCCCAGCGGGTGGGACGGCGTCTGCCTCGGTTACAAGGGCCGAGTGGGGGTCGGCTACGAGACCAGCAAGCCGCCGTCGCACACGAGCAGCCCGGAACCCACAGCGGTGGAGTCGGCGGCCGCGTTCTCCCGCCTGGTGCAGGAGTACCTGCGGACGGCGTCGCGCGCCGTGGACCCGGTCGCCTTCGATGCGGCCGCGGGAACCCTGGTGCGGTTGGAAGGCGACCTGAGCAGGGCGGAGGCGTTCCTGACCTGCCGGGTCCCGCCCGAGTTCGACTTCGACGGTTTCGAGGCGCACGTGCGGGCCCGCGCGCACGGGCGGGTCTGGTTCGACGAACGGGTCCCCGCGGTGCGCCGGAACCGCGGCGACCCGGTGGTCAGCGCACTACGCGCCGCGATCGCGGCGACCGGCGGCAGCCCCGCGCTGCGGCTGAAGGCCGGGACCTCCGACATGAACACGGTGGACGCGTGGCACGTTCCGATGGCCGCCTACGGCCCCGGTAACGCGCACCTTGACCACACCAGTGACGAGCACATACCGATCGCGGACCTCAGCCGGTCCGTCGATGTGCTCACCCGGGCCCTGGCACGGATCGGCACACGCCTGCGCGCGGTGCCCGGAACGCCGCGACCGGAGCGTTCCGGGACCGCGCTGACCGGTGACACAGGAAAGGGGGCCGGTGATGCGGCTTGACGGACGGACGGCGATGGTCACGGGAGCGGCGCGGTCGCTGGGACGCGCGCACGCCCTGCTATTCGCCCGTGAGGGCGCGGACCTGCTGCTGGTGGACCGGTGCGCCACGGAGGGTCCCTACCCTCTGGCGGGCCGCAAGGAGCTGGAGGAGACCGCTGAGGAGTGCCGCCGGCACGGCAGCAGGGTGGTGACCGCGGTCGCGGACGTGCGGGACCGGGAGGCGGTCGATGACGCGGTGCGCACGGGCGTGGACACGTTCGGCCGGATAGACGCGCTGGTGAACAACGCGGGACTGCTCGCTCCCGGCGGTGTCCCCTCCCACGAGCTGAGCGAGGACGAGTGGAACCTGGTCATCGACGTCAACCTCAACGGTACCTGGCGGTGCTGCCGGGCGGTGCTGCCGCACATGGCCGCCCAGCGGTTCGGGACGATCGTGAACACCGCCTCGACGGGCGGCAGGGTCGCGTTCGAGCTGTACTCCAACTACGTCGCCGCCAAACACGCGGTGGTGGGGCTGACGAAAGCACTGGCACTCGAGTACGGCCGCTCCGGCATACGCGTCAACGCGGTCTCCCCCAGCACCGTGGCCGTCGGCGACGGAACGGACGCGGTGAGCACCACCGCGGTGGCCCGAAGCCTCGGCTCCTCCTTGGCCGAGTACGAACGCGCCTCCTCCACCCAGCACGCGACCGGGCGCCTGGTGACAGCGGAGGAGGTGGCCGCGGCCTGCCTGTGGCTCACGAGCACCGAGTCGGGAGGGACCACGGGCACGGACCTGCTCGTGGACGGCGGTTTCACCGCGCGCTGACCGCTCCCGGTCCGCCCCCGTCGCAGAGAGGAACGCAATGACCGAGCAAGGCAGCCCCACGCCGGACGGTCGTAGCCTGGAGCAGCGGATCGCCGCGCTCACCCCCGCACAGCGCGACGTGCTGGACCGCCTCCTCGCGGAGAGCGGTGGCTCCGAACCGGGGATCCACCGGCGCCCGCGGACACACGGCCGGCTTCCCGTGTCGTTCGAGCAGGAACGGCTGTGGTTCATGAACGAGCTGGTCCCCTACCGCGCGATCTTCCACGTTCCCCTCGCGTTGCGGCTCCGCGGCCGGGTGGAGGTCGACGCGCTGCGGCGCGCGTTCGCGCGGCTCACCGAGCGCCACGAGGCGTTGCGCACGGTCTTCCAGGACGGGGAGGACGGCCCGTGCCAGGTGGTGCGCGAAGGGATGGCGGTGGACGTCACCGTGCACGACTGCCGGGACGCTCCAGACCCGGAGCTCGCGGCGCGCCGTCGGGCGTCGGACTCCGTTGCCGCCCCCTTCGATCTGCGTTCCGGTCCGCTCCTGCGGTGCGACCTCTACACGATCGGCGCGGAGGACCACCTGTTCCTCCTCACCCAGCACCACATCATCTCCGACTACTGGTCCCTGAGCATCCTGCTGGAGGAGCTCGGAGCGCTCTACTCCGGTGAGCTCGGGAACCCCACGGACCTGCGCCCGCTGGACCTGCACTACCCGGACTTCGCGTACTGGCAGCGCCGCGCGAAGAACCGCACCGCCCTGGAGAGGCAGCTCACCTACTGGAGGGACCAGCTCGACGACATCCCGGAACTGCTGGAGCTTCCCACCGACCACCCGCGTCCGGCGATGCGTACCAGCCAGGGAGCGTTCCACCACGTCGAGTTCCCGGCGGAGCTCGTGGCGCCCATGCGCGAGCTCGCCCGGGAGCACGCCACCACCCTGCACGTCGCGTTCCTCGCGCTGTACGCCGGGTTGCTGTCCCGACTGACGCGTCAGGAGGTCCTCGTCATAGGCGTCCCCGTGGCCGGACGCTCCCGCCCCGAAACGCAGCGCATGGTCGGCTACTTCCTCAACTGGCTGGCGATCCGGGTGAGTGTGGCGGACCGTCCCTCGCTACGGCAGCTCGTGCGCCGGGTGGGACAGACGCTCACTGACGCGATGGCACACCAGGACGTCCCGTTCGAGATGCTGGTGCACGAGCTCCAACCAGCGCGCCAACCCGGGGTCACCCCGATCTTCCAGACCTCCTTCAGCCTGCGGGACGGCGCTCCGAACCCCCCGTCGCTGCCAGGACTGGAGGTGAGCTTCGCCGACCTGGACGGCGGGGCGACCCACTTCGACCTCATGGCGGAGCTGTGGTGCGAGGAGGACCGGGTCGTCGGTTACCTCCCCTATGACGACGACCTGTTCGACGCCGCCACTGTGGCGCGGTTCGCCGACTGGATGCACCGCCTCCTCGCGGCCGGTACCGCGGACCCGGACCGGCCCGTCGCCGCGTTGCCGCTCCTTTCCGCGGAGGAGCGGAGACAGGCGGTCGGACAGGGGCCGTCGGACCTCGGCGCGGCGGACACCCCCGTGCACCAGCGGTTCGCGGAGCAGGCGCGGCGCCGACCGGAGGCGACGGCGCTTTCGGACGAGGCCACACACCTGAGCTACGGGGAGCTGGAGCGTCGGGCCAACCGCGTGGCGCACGTGCTGCGGCGGCGCGGTGTGGGCCCGGGAGCGTTCGTCGGGATCATGCTCGACCGCAACGCCGATCTGGTGGCCGCGATCCTCGGCGTGCTCAAGTCCGGGGCCGCCTATCTTCCGGTCGACCCGGACAGTCCTGCGGCGCGCACCGCCCACCAGTTCACGGAGTGCTCGGTCGCGGCGGTGCTGGTCGCCACCGACCTGATGGACCGGCTTCCCGACGCTGGGCCTCCGGCGGTACCGCTGGACTGGTCCGCTCCGGAGCTCGCCCGGGCGCAGACGACCCCGGTCGACGTCGACGTCCCGATCGACGCGCCCGCGTACGTCATCTACACCTCCGGTTCCACCGGCGCGCCGAAGGGGGTCGTGGTCTCGCACGCGAACGTCGCCCGTCTGTTCACCGCGGCTCGGCGTTACATGGAGCTGGGCGCGGACGACACGTGGACCTTGTTCCACTCCTGCGCTTTCGACTTCTCGGTCTGGGAGATGTGGGGGGCGCTCGCGCACGGCGGGCGCCTGGTCGTGGTCCCCCGCTGGGTGACACGCGCTCCCGACGCGCTGGTGGAACTGGTGCGGCGGGAGCGCGTGACCGTCCTCAGCCAGACCCCTTCGGCCTTCCAGCAGTTCTCCCGCGTCCTGGGAAACAAGGACGCCCCCGACACGCTGCGGCTCGTGGTGTTCGGCGGAGAGGCGCTGGAACACGCGGCGCTCGCCGAGTGGATGCGCGCGTTCGGTGACGAGCGGCCTCGGCTGGTCAACATGTACGGGATCACCGAGACGACCGTCCACGTGACCTTCCGCCGTGTCACCGCCGAGGACCTCACCTGCCACGACTCCCTGATCGGCCGCCCCTTGCCGGACCTCGCGCTGTACCTCCTCGATGGGGAGCTGTCACCGGTCCCCACCGGCCTTCCCGGGGAGATCGTCGTCGGCGGGGCGGGGGTGGCGCTCGGTTACCAGCGCTCCGGCGGGATGACCGCGGAGCGCATGGTGCCGGACCCCTACACCCCGGTGCCGGGGGCGCGGATGTACCGCACCGGCGACATCGGAGTGCGTCGTGACGACGGGGAGATCGTCTACCTCGGCCGTGCGGACGAGCAGCACAAGATCCGCGGGCACCGGGTGGAGCTCGGTGAGGTGCGGGCCGCTCTCGACGCGCTGGACGAGGTGGCCGAGAGCACGGTGCTGGCGGAGCGGGGACGCACCGGCCACACGGAGCTCACCGCCTACGTGGTGCCGGCCGCCGGGCGGGAGACCACCCCTACCCGCGTGCGCCGCGAGCTGGCACGGCACGTGCCCGACTGGATGACGCCCTCCTCGGTGGTGCTGGTCAACGCGCTTCCTCTCACCCGGAACGGGAAACTGGACCGGAACGCGCTGGCGGAGCTTCGCGCGCGTCAGCGGGACGACCGCTCCTCCCGCACACCCCCGGAGGGGGAGACGGCCACCGCGCTCGCACGGATCTGGTCCGAGCTACTCACCACGACGGATGTCGGGGCGCAGGACGACTTCTTCGCGTTGGGAGGCCACTCCCTCATGGTCGTGCGGCTCGTCGCGGCGATCCACGATCGTCTGGGAGTGGACGTCCCCATGGAGACGCTGTTCCGCTGTCCGCAGCTGCAGGAGATGGCGGACGCGCTCGACGCGTTCGCCGCGGCTTCCCCCCGAGGGGGGCAGGAAGAGCTCCCCGCCCCAGAGCCGGCGGAACGCGACACCTCCGCCGACATCGCGGCGGTGCGGGCCGAGATCGCCGCTCGCGTCGCCCCGCCCGACACGGGCGCGGACGCGTTTTCCCCGGCCACGGGGGACACGGTTCTGCTCACGGGAGCGACCGGTTTCGTGGGTTCCTTCGTCCTCGCCCACACGCTGGCCCGGGGCAAGACCGTGGTGTGCCTGCTGCGCGGCGGCGCCGAGCGGCGAGACGCGCTGGTACGCGGGCTGCGGGGACTCGGAGAGTGGCGGGAGGAGTACGAGGGACGGATCGAGGTCGTGGACGGCGACGTCGGCGAGCCGCACCTCGGCATGGACCCCGACACCTACCGGGACCTGGCCGGCCGGGTGGGCGACGTAGTCCATACGGCGGCATGGGTCAACCACGTGTACCCCTACGCGCCCCTTGCGGACGTGAACGCGCACAGCGCCGCTGGCGTTCTCGGATTCGCCGCCACCACGCGCCGCAAGAGCGTCACGCTGGTCTCCACCAGCGCTGTCGTCGACTCCTCCGGCTACCCGGAGGGGGCGGAGATCGACGCTGCCCCGCTCACCGCGCTACCGGCGGAGAGCAGGGGGTACGTGCGTTCCAAGGCCGTGGCCGAGCTGTACCTCGAGCACGCCCGCGCGTTCGGTGTCCCAGCGGTGGCCGTCCGGCTGCCCACGGTGATGGGGGACCGGCGGGGCTTCCAGGTGAATCCCGCCGACGCGCTGTGGAGCTGGACCTCGGCCATGATCGCTACCGGCAGCTACCCCGAGAGCTTCGCCGACCCCGAGAACGAGCTGCTGCAGGGGCTCCCCGGAGACGCGGTGGCACAGGCGGTCTCCGCGGCGGCCCCCGCGCGTGGCTCCGAACCGGGCCACCGGATCGTCAACGCCGTACCCGACGTCGTGTGCGGAACCCGCACCCTGCTGGACGGGCTGCGCGTATCCGGACACGTCCTCGCACCAGTACCGGACCGGGAATGGTACGAGCTGGTCGGCGGCCTCGACCCCCAGAGGGTGTGGGTGGCGGGCATCGCCCGCCACATCGCCCGCCAGCCCGGCGACGAGGCCCAAAGGCGGCGGCTGTTCCGTTTCGTGGCGGACGGCGACCCCGAGGTGCACCGCATCGTGAACTCCCAGGCGATCTCCTCCCCGGAGGAGCTCGCGGGCTACATCGACTCGCTCACGCGCGGCGACGCGTCCGCACGAGGAGCGGCTTCCTGACCACTCCCGCAGGGGAGCACGCGGACGAGACGGATAGGAGTGTCTCTTGGATTCCGACGGACGGACGTACCACGTGGTCGTCAACCACGAGGAGCAGTACTCGATCTGGCAGGAAGGCTGGGACATCCCGGCGGGATGGAGAGCTGAGGGGTTCAGCGGGACGAAGGAGGAGTGCCTCCACCACATATCCGGGATCTGGACGGACCTGCGGCCGTTGAGCCTGCGCCAGCGGCTGGCGCAGGGCGCGGAAGGGAGCGTTGAGGAGTGACGGAACACAACGACGGCGACGCCATCGCGATCGTCGGGATGAGCTGCCGGTTCGCTCCCGACCTCTCCTCCCCGGAGGAGTTGTGGTCGTTCCTCGCCCACGGTCGGAGCCACGTCAGCGACATGCCGGACAAGCGGTGGGACCCCTACACGGCCGGCAGCCCCGACGCGACAGCGATCCTGCGCCGCACCACCCGCAAGGGCGCCTTCCTCGACGACATCGAGGGGTTCGACGCGGAGTTCTTCCAGATCACACCACGCGAGGCGGAGTACCTCGACCCGCAGCAGCGGATCACCCTGGAACTGGCCTGGGAAGCGCTGGGGGACGCGGGCGTGCAACCACTCGCGCTCGGCGGAACCGAGGCCGGGGTGTTCGTCTCGGCGAACTCCAACGACTACGGCCGTAGGCTGCTCGAGGACATCTCCCGCACCGGCGCGTGGGCGGTGAACGGGACGACGTACTACGGCATCGCCAACCGCGTGTCGTACTTCCTGGACCTGCGCGGGCCCAGCATGGCCGTGGACACCGCCTGCGCCGGCTCCCTCAGCGCTCTGCACGTCGCCTGCCAGAACCTCCGGCTCGGGGAGAGCTCCCTGGCCATCGTCAGCGGCGTCAACATCATGGCAACCCCCGCTCTCGTGGTGGCACTGGACGCTGCCGGCGCCACCTCCCCCGACGGGCGCAGCAAAGCCTTCGACCGGTCCGCGGACGGTTACGGCCGGGGTGAGGGCGCGGGCGTGATGGTGCTGAAACGCCTCGCCGACGCCCGCCGGGACGGCGACCGCGTACGTGCGGTCATCCACGGCAGCGGAGTCTTCCAGGACGGCCGCTCCGACGGGATGATGGCTCCCGACAGCGGCGCCCAGGAGAACATGCTGCGTCAGGTGTACCGGCGCGCGGACATCGATCCCGCCACGGTCGGGTACGTGGAGGCGCACGGTACCGGGACATCCCTGGGCGACCACGCCGAGACCCGAGCGCTCGGCCGGGTCCTGGGCGAAGCCCGGCAAGGGGACGACCCCCTGCTCCTCGGCACTCTGAAACCGAACATCGGCCACGTGGAGGCCGCGTCCGGCATCGCCGGTGCGATCAAGACCGTGCTCGCGTTGGAACACGGCCGGATCCCTCCCAGCCCGCACGACCAGGTGAACCCGGAGCTCGACCTCGACGCCTCCCACCTCCGCCTGGTCGCCGAGACCACCGAGTGGCCGCGGGGCGGACACCCCCGCCGTGCGGGGGTGTCCAGTTACGGCGTCGGCGGCACGATCGCGCACCTCATCCTGGAGGAGGCACCCCCTGAGCTGGCCGAACGCCAGGACGGTGGGCCGGAGCGCGAGTCCCCCCGCGTGTTCCCGCTGTCGGCGGCCTCCGAGAGCGGGATGCGCTCGCTCGCCGGCGCGGTGGCCGAGTGGGTCCGCGCCACCGCCCGCGTCCCGCTCGACGGGGTGGCGCACACCCTGACGCGCCGCCGTTCCCATCTGGCGGCGAGGGGTGCCGTCGTCGCCTCCTCCGCCGAGGAGCTGGCCCGGGAGCTGGACCAGCTCGCCACCGGCGGCCGGTCACCGCGGGTCGCCACGGGTAAGGCCGATCCCACCCGACCGTACGACGCGGTGTGGGTGTTCTCCGGACACGGCGCCCAATGGTCGGGGATGGGGCGCGAGCTGCTGCGGACCTCTCCCGAGTTCGCCGCCGCCATCGACACCCTGGCCGACGTGTTCCGGGACGAGCTCGGCTGGACCCCACGGGAGCTGATCGAGTCCGGGGGGCCTTGGACCGTCTCCCGGACCCAGGCGATGACCTTCGCGATGCACATCGCCCTGGCAGCCGTGTGGTCCGCGCACGGCGCGCGTCCCCAGGCCGTCATCGGCCATTCGGTGGGCGAGATCGCCGCCGCGGTCGTCGCCGGCGCGTTGGACACGCGCGACGCCGCCCGGTTCGCCTGCCGCCGCGCCGCAGCGCTGGAGCGGGTCGCCGGCCAGGGCGCCATGGCCATGGTCGGGTTGGGATTCTCCGAGACCGAGGGGCGCCTCGCCGGACGTGGCGACGTGGTTCCCGCCATCTCGGCCAGCCCCGACGCCACAGTGGTGTCCGGGGACAGCGACGCGGTGGAGCGCCTGGTGGAGGAACTGGCGGCGGAGGACACCGACGCGCGGCGGGTGAACACCGATGTCGCCTTCCACAGTCCGCACGTCGACGCGGTTCTGCCCGAGGTCGCTGAGGCAGCCCGCTCCCTGACGGCGCGAACCGCACGTATCCCGCTCTACAGCACCGCGCTGGCGGACGCGCGCGCCACGGACGCGCGAGACGGGGACTACTGGGTGACCAACCTCCGTCACCCCGTCAGGTTCACCGAGGCGGTACGTGCCGCGCTGGCGGACGGCGCCCGCGCCTTCCTCGAGGTGTCCTCGCACCCGGTGGTCGCGCACTCCCTCACCGAGACCGCGCTCGACGCGGGTCAGGGGGACACGGTCGTGGCCGCCACCCTCCGCCGTGACCAGCCGGAGCGCGAGACGCTCCTGGCCAACCTCGCGCGGCTGCACTGCGGCGGCATGCGCGTGGACTGGCACTACGAGGGAGACCTGGTCACCCTCCCCACCGTCCACTGGCAGCACCGTCCCTACTGGATCTTTCCCGAGCACGCCTCCGAGGAGCGCGGCGGGGGGCACGACCCGGACAGCCACACCCTGCTCGGTGGGCGTACGACGGTGGCGGGGGCACCCGCCCAGCACGTGTGGCAGACGCACCTGGACATGTCGAACCGTCCCTACCCGCAGGACCACAAGGTCGTGGGAGTGGAGACGGTCCCGGCCTCGGTCGTCATCAACTCGTTCGTCGCCGCTGCCACCCGCGACGGGAGCCGCCCCGGCCTGTCCGACATCGTGCTTCGCACGCCCCTCGCGTCCACACCGCCCCGGGTGGTGCAGGTCGTCCTCGACCGGAACCGGGTGTGGCTGGCCAGCCGCATCCGGCGGGAGGAGGACACGGACACGGCCACTGGCCACGACCACGAGTGGATCACGCACGCTACGGCCACGGTGGACCGGTCCGCGGCGGTGTGTCCGAGCCCCGTGGACGATATCGCCGCGATCCGCGCTCGCTGCCCGGAGGAGTGGACATGGGACCGGGTCGATGCCGTCTTCCGCGCCATGGGTGTGGACGGCTACACCTTCCCCTGGGTGGTGGAGGAGCTGCGCCGCAACGAGACGGAGCAGCTCGCGGTCGTGACCATCGACCGAACTCCCAAACTGCACCCGAGTAGCTGGTCGGCGGTCATCGACGGCGCGCTCACCATCAGCGGCGTCCTGGTCACCGCGGAGGACTCGCGGACGCTGCGCACCTCCTCGCATCTCGACTCGATCGTGTTCCACGGGGAGCCCCCGGGCCGCGTCGTCGTGCACACCACCCGTTCCCCCAACGCGCCGGAGACCACCATCGACGTCCGGGTCGCGGACGAGGACGGGAACGTGGTGTGCGAGGCGAGCGGCCTCCGCTTCACCCAGGTACACGACCAGCCGGGAAGGGCCCTGCCCCCCAGCCAGCTGGTGCACCAGCTCCAGTGGCGCGCCCTCGATACCGCGGAACGGGAGGATGACGCTCTTCCGCAACGGGTACTGCTGCTCGGGGACGAGGCCGTGACTGCCCCGTTCGCGCGTCACCTCGGGCAGTGCGACGTGCCGTGCACGCGCTTGGCGCGAGCCGCGGAGCTCGCGGAGGTCCCCGCCGGAGAGGAAGGAGCCCTCGTCCTCGCTCCCGAGCCGCAACGCCCGACCGAGACCCCGGAACAGGCGGCCGAACGGTGCGCATGGGAGCTTCTGGAGACTGCCCACCACCTTGGCGCCCGTTCCACCGGGCAAGGCGGAAGGGCGGCCTCCCCCATAACACTGTGGTGCCTGGTCCGCGGCACGCGGGCTCCCCGGCACGAGTCCAGCCTCGCCCACGCTCCGCTGTGGGGTGTGTCCCGGATCATCGCGGGAGAACGCTCCGACCTGTGGGGAGGCCTGGTCGACCTCGGCGACCCCGCCGAACCGTTCGGCGCCGACACCGCGGCGTCGCTACTGCGCCTCATGGCGGAACTCGACGGAACCGAGGACGTCGTGTCCCTCACCTCCGACGACACCCACGCGGCGCGCCTGACCCAGGTGGAACAGCTGGCCGACGGGCAGCCCCTGGAGTGCCGTCCGCACGGTACGTACCTCATCACCGGAGGGTTGGGCGCGCTCGGTCTGGAGGCCGCCCGCTACCTGGTCGACCGCGGAGCGCGTCGGCTCGTCCTCGTGGGACGGCGCGGTCTGCCGCCGCGGTCCGAGTGGGAGCGGGTCGAGGATCCCGCCCTCCGCTCGCAGATCGACGCGGTGCTGGCACTGGAGGATCTGGGCGTGAGCGTCCGGGTACTCGCGCTGGACATCACGGACGCCGACGCCGTCAACGCGGCACTCGCCCCCTCGGCGCTGGGGTTTCCCCCCATTCTCGGGGTGGTGCACGCCGCTGGTGTGGTGTCGGACGCCCTGGTGGACAAGACCGAACGCCGGGACCTCCAGATCACACTGGGAGCGAAAGCCCAGGGAGCGATGGTGCTGCACCGCATGTTCCCCCCGGGCACCCTCGATTTCCTCACCCTGTTCTCCTCGTGCGGCCAGTTCGCCAGGCTGACCGGCCAGGCCAGCTACGCGGCGGCCAACTCGTTCCTGGACGGGCTCGCGGCGCTGCGGCACGCGGAGGGGCACACCGAGACCGTCAGCCTCGCCTGGACGCAGTGGCTTGGTACCGGTATGGGAGAGTCCACCGCCGACACCACCATCATGGAGGCCGAAGCACGGGGCCTGGGAGGCGTCTCCCCCGCTGAGGCGCTCCGAGCCTGGGCGTTCACGGACCGCTTCACGCTGCCGTACTACGCCGTTCTGCGCGTGCTGCCGGAACGCTCCCTTCCCGTGTTCTCGGAACTCGCTGACGCTGGCGACATCGATGCGGACGGTGGCCTGGCGGAGGGGATCGACTGGCCAGGGCTGCCCGACGCGGAGCTTGACGACCGCCTCATCGCCGAGGTCCACGAGGCAGTGGCCGCGGAGCTCAACCTGGTGGCCGCCGATATCGGGGTCGACCGTCCTCTCGTCGAACTCGGGATGGATTCCGTGATGACGGTCGGCCTCCGGGTGCGGCTGAACCGTCGGGTCGGCATAGACCTGCCTCCGACGATCCTGTGGAGCAGTCCGACGGTCCGCGCGGTGGCCGGTTTCCTGGCGGACGAGATCCGCCAGGCGCGACCACTGGCCACGGAGGCCGCGGACGAGCCGACGGAATCCACCGTCCCTGCCTAGTACCCCGGTCGGCGGGCTGTCCGCGAGGCGCGGCACTGGATATGCGCGCGGTGGAACAGGTACCCGCCGACCGGGTCCGGACCCCCGGTCCGGGGCGGGAGACGCGGCCCCGGACCGGAACCGATCACGAACCCCTGCGCTCGGAAGGGAGACGCGCGGTGAGCTGGCTGGACGTGCCCGGGGCGCGGTTGTACTACGAGACGTCGGGATCCGGGCCGCTGCTGTTGCTGATCGCTGGCGGTACCGACGACGCTCGCGACTTCGCGGGAGTCGCTCCCCTTCTCGCGCCGCACTTCACCCTCGTTGTCTACGACTGCCGCGGCGTATCGCGCAGCAGCGCCACGCGTCCGGAGCACGATGTTCCGATACCGACCCAGGCCGACGACGCGCGGCGGATACTCCAGGCGGTCGGGACCGAGCCCGCCTACGTCTTCGGTAGCAGTAGCGGCGCGCAGACCGGACTCGCCCTGGCCGCCTGCCATCCGGAACACGTGCGGGCCCTCGTGGCGCACGAGCCTCCCGCCGTCGGGCTCCTGCCCGACGGGGACCCGCGCCGTACCGTCCTGGGCAAGGTACGTGACCGGTACCGCCGCGAGGGGGTCGGCGCGGCGATGGAGACCTTCGTCGCGGGGACCGGACTGCGTGGTGCCGGTGATCCCGGCAAGCAGGTTCCGGAGAGCCCGGAAGCGGCCGTCCGCACCCGGGAGAGACTGGAACGGGTGGAGCGCAATCTCGACTTCTTCCTGGCGCACATCGTTCTGCCCACGGCCACCTACCTGCCCGACACCACCGCGTTGCGCTCCTGCCGCGTACCGGTGGCCGTTGGTGCCGGAGCGGCCTCGGAAGGCCAACTCGCCCACGACACCGCTCTGGCTCTCGCCCGTGACCTGGTGACGAAACCCGTGCTGTTCGCGGGTGGCCACACGGGCTTCGTCACCCACCCCACGTCCTTCGCCGCGACCCTGCGGGCGACCCTGCGCGGTCTTGCCCCCTAGGTAGCCGAGCGGTCGCGGCACCCCGCGCCTCCGTGCTCTGCCCTGGGAAAGCCCCTCCAGGGAGCGGGCTTTCCCAGGATGCGACCCTTTGCGGTCCGCGGCGGGCGCGCCCGCCGCGGATCCGCGCGCTCAACGCTGGAGGCGTACCCCGCAGGAGGCGGGTAGCTCGGTGAGCTGGATCTCCTGCAGCCGCGAGGTGATCTTGCGCATGCGCTCGTCGTCCCCGACCGGGACCCGGGCGAGTTCCTCGGGGAGCTCCCAGGCCTCCTCGTTCTCGTAGCGCCCGAAGTTGACGGTGGTCTGGCGCTCCTGGACCGGCAGCCGGAAGAGTCGTAGTAGGTCCAGGGGTGTTGCTGATCTGGCGCTCGTTGTTGATGATGTGGTTAATTAATCGGTCCAGTTCCCTGTGCTCCGGATCGCGTACCCGGGAACGCGCAGTCCCGAGGCCAGGGACGCTGCCGTGTAACCGTGGTAGACGTCGGGCCGGCCCCGCCAGACCACCGAGGAGGGCTGGTTGTCCGCGCCGAGCTCGTGGACCCAGTTTCCCCGGCCGTCGACAAGGTGCGTGCGGATGTGGTCCCACCAGTGCTGGGCGAGCTCGCGGTAGCGCTCCCGGCGGGTCCTGCGGTGCAGCACCTCGGCCGCGGCGGCCGCCTCCGCCGCCACCCAGTGCATTCTCAACCGCACCACGGGCCGGTCCGACCAGTCCAGGGTGTAGCAGAAACCCTCGGCCCCGTCCCGGGACCAGGAGTGGCGCACCGCCGTGGCGAACAGGTTCTCGGCGTGGTCGAGCAGCTCCCCGCCGGGGTCGGGCAGTGCCGCCTCCAGGTGCACCAGCAGCCGCGCCCACTCGATGGAGTGGCCGGGTGTCCACCCGTAGGGGCGGAACGGGTCGTCGGGCCGGTCCCGGTTGTACTCCGGGAGCACCTGCCAGTCCGGGGTGTAGTGCTCGGGCAGCCGGTAGCCGTGCGCACGGGCCTGTTCACCGATCAGGAAGTCGGCGATGCGCGATGCGCGTCGTGCCCACGCGGTGTCGCCCGTGGCGGCGGCGGTAGCGAGGAACGCCTCCACCATGTGCATGTTGCTGTTGGCCCCGCCGTAGGGCTCCGCCGCCCGCCAGGAGCGGTCCCACGACTCGCGGCACAGGCCCGCCTCCCCGTCCCAGAAGTGGTCGAGCACCACCCGGCTCGCCCGGTCGAGAAGCTCATTCGCCGACGGCACGGCCGCCGAGGTCGCGCTCGCCGCGGCCAGCAGCACGAACGCGTGCTCGTAACCGGCCTTGTCCGTGCTGACGGGGGTGCCGTCAGCGGCGATCCGGGCGAACCACCCGCCCTCCTGGTCGTCCCGCAGGGAGTCGAGCAGGGCGCGCACCCCGTGCTCGGCCAGTTCGCCGGCCGTGCTGTCCCCGTGCAGGTGGGCGAGCGCGGCGACGTGCGTCGCCCGCGCCGTGATCCACGTCTGCACGCCTTTCTCCCGGTCGGGAACGCCGTCGTCGTCCAGCCACGCGAAACCGTGCGGCTGGCGCGCGCGGTGCGTCCACCGCACGAGGGCGTCCCGTTGCCCGTCCAGCCACGGTTGTTCGGGACTCGGGGACGCCGACCGGGTGGTGTGGCTGCTGTTGTGCGCCATTCTGACTCTCTCCAGGGGGAATGCTGGTGTCGGGCCGCTGGAAGGCGGGCTTGTGCGGTTCCTGGAACCTCGTTGCCGAGGGCGAGGCGTACGGTGTTGGCTCCCGCCCGTCGGCGTTGGCACCGGTGGGGGAGAGCGCGGGCGCGGCGATGGGAGCGCATGAGTACACCCCTCCAGAGTGCTGGCCCGCCCGGGGATCGGGAAAGAGCTCCCCAACTGTCATCGCCAGTGGCTCCGGCCAGGTCCGGTTGCCCCTCAGCGCTCAACCGGTTGGCCGGGAACGTATCCCGGCTTCCCACCGGCTACCACGGGGCGGCTACCTTCCCGGGCGGCGTATGCTCTCCTCCCGACCCCGCGGGGATGGAACCGGCCCCGCGTCTCCGGTCCGCTCCGGTGCCGGTCGCGGGCGAGGGATACGTCGCCCACCGGTGCGGGTGCGAGGATGGGGCACGAGCCGAGGGCGGCGGCCGCCGGCGCGGGCGGAGAACGCCGGCACGGGGCGGTTCCCCGGCCGCCGAGCGGCCCCTGGGGCCGCCGTTGTCGAGGAGAGTCCGCGGGCGTGCGGCCGACGGTCGGCGCCTGGGAGGAAGGAGTTCTGGTGATCGTTGTCGGAGGCGAGGCCCTCGTCGACCTCGTGCCGGAGGACCCCGTTCCCCCGCCCCAGCTCGCACCGCTGGCCCCCCGGCTGGGAGGCGGCCCCTACAACGTGGCCATCGCCCTGGCCCGGATGGGGTCGCCGACCTCCTTCCTCTCCCGGATCTCCCGCGACCGGTTCGGTCAGGCCCTGCTGGAACACCTGCGCGAGTGCGGTGTGGACGTGTCGCTGGTGCAGCGGGGGGAGGAGCCCACCACGCTCGCGGTGGTCGCCCCGGAGCCGGACGGGTCCGCGCGCTACAGCTTCTACACCGACGGGACCGCGGACCGGCTGGTGGCCGACCCCGGCCCGCAGGACGCCCGGGTCGGTGCGCTGTCGTTGGGAACCCTGTCGCTGGTGCTCGAACCGGGCGCCACCACCTACGAGAGGATGCTGCTGCGGGAGTCCGCGCGGGGGGTGTTCGTGGCGCTGGACCCGAACGTCCGCGGCGACCTGATCGCGGACCCGGCGGCCTACCGCCGGCGGTTCGAGAGCTGGCTGCCGCACGTGGGGCTGCTCAAACTCTCCGTCGAGGACGCGCGCTGGCTCGCCGCGGACGGGGAGAGCGACCCCGTGTCGCAGGCGCGGCACTGGGCGGAACTGGGCCCGGCGGCGGTGGTGCTCACCCGCGGTTCGGACGGGATCTCCGTCCTCACCCCGGACGGCGCGCGGGTCGACGTCGCGGGCAGACGCTCGGAGGTCGTCGACACCATCGGAGCGGGCGACACGGTGCAGGCTGCCCTCCTGCACTGGCTCGACCGTCACGACGCCCTGGACGCCGCCGCTGTCGCGGAGCTCACCGCCGAGGACTGGCGCGCGGCCCTGGACTTCGCCGCGACCGCCGCCGCGATCACCTGTTCCCGTCCCGGAGCGGACCCCCCGTCCGCCGCCGAACTCGGCGCTGCCTGACTCCCGCGTCGTGGTGGGACCCGCGGGCGCGCGGGGAGCGCGGTGGTCGGTGTTTCCGCGGCGGAACTACCCGCACCAGGAGTTTCACGCGTGAACGCGGGCCGGCCGGTGCGTGCTGTGACGTCACAATGGCAGGGCACCCGGCGCATGGCCAATACTCACCCGGAAATTCCCATTGCGCGTGGTACCAATGCCGGCCGCCCGTACGTTTCTTTGTTTCGCGCGTGGAATAGCCCGTGAACGAAGGGGCGGGCCGCCCCACACCCGCGCCCCGTGCGGTCGGCCGCGAGCGGGGACCGCCCCAACGGCGCGGTATCCGGGGTCGCGCACCCGCCGCCGAGCGCGGACGGTCCCGCGGAACGCCGATTCGGTGTCCTCGGGGAGGAAACGCGGTCGGTTCCCTACGAACCGGGAGTACTGCGAAAACGGGTGCGTCACTCCTCGTGCGACGAATTCTCCCGGCTCAATAGGTGAATACAAAACTATCTCCCCGGGTTGCGCAATATCCGGAAATTCCGACAGACTTCATGGCGGCCTTGGGGCGCGGGTGAATTGACGGACGAAAACCCGTGCGCCGGCCAGGTTGTCGATGAGGCGCAGAGGACGGTGCTCGCATGCCCGACCCCCATGGGAGCGCTTCGGCCTGCGGCTCAGGTTCCCCTCCCCCCGATCCCCACGGAGCCGCAACGCGATGCCGCACCCGAGCCAGCATCCGAGCGACGCCCTCCGACTCGACGATCCCGAGGCGTTCGCCGACCCCCAGGCGCTGTGGGACCGGCTCCTGGAGCGCTACCCCGGAGGGCTCGCGCCCGTGTTCCTGTCCGAGGGGGTGCCGGCCTGGCTCATGCTCACGCTGGAGGTGCACCAGCGGGTCCTGCAGGACCCGGAGACCTTCGCCCGCGACGTCGACCACTGGCGCGACTTCCACAACGGCGTCATCCCGGAGACCTCGCCGCTGCGCAGCATCTACACCAAACGGCGCAACGTGTGGAACGTCGACGGCCCCGACCACAGGCACTATCGGGACATCGTCGTCCGCGCCCTGTCCAACATCTCGCAGACCCGGATCACGACCCACATCGACGAGGTCATCGACCGGGTCATCGACACGTTCTGCACCGAGGGGCGCGCCGACCTGGTCACCCGCTACGCCAGCGTGGTGCCGCTGCTGGTGCTGTGCCGGCTGTACGGCATGGACGCCAACGAGGGTGTCGCGGTGTGCTCGGCCCAGCGGCGGGTGTGGGATGGTGCCGAGGACGCGCTGCACGCCCACGCCCAGCTGCAGCGGCGCATGACGGCCCTGGCCGAGCCCCGCCGGGCGTCGCCCGGAGCCGACCTGGTCTCGGAACTCGTCGCGGCCGGGCTGGACGACGAGGAGATCCGCGACCACCTCACGTTCATCACCGCGGCGGCCCACGAACCGACGGCGCACACCATCGCGCACGCCCTGTGGCTGCTGTTGGGCCGCAAGGGCGAGCGCGTGCAGCTGCACTCGGGCCGCACGGTGCACGAGGCGGTCAACGCGAGCGTGTGGCACTCGCCGCCGATGCACACCCTCATCGGCCGCTTCGCCACCCGCGACGTGGAGGTCGGCGGCTACACCGTGGCCGCCGGCGACTGCCTGGTGATGGGTTTCGGTCCCGCGCAGCAGCTGCTGCGGCGCGACGAGCGCCTGGACACCGAGACCAACCGGTCCTACATGGTCTTCGGCCTGGGACCGCACTCCTGCCCCAGCACCGGACGCGACCTCGGTCTGGCGCTCGCCGAGAAGGCCGTGCAGCTGCTCGACCGCCGCCTGCCCGACATGGTCCTGGTCGACGAGCAGTGGCAGGGGGTGGCCGAGGGCCGACTGAGTGGCGTGGAGTCCCTACGCGTCGAGTTCACCCCCACCGATCGCATCTACGAAGGAGCCCCGTGGCAACTCAGCGCATCGCAATCGACCCCGAAGACCCCGACAGAGACGCGACCGCGCACGCCCTCCATGCGGCTGGGCCAGTGGCTGAGGTGGTTCTGGCCGAGGTGAGGGCTCTGGCCGTCACCCACCACGAGGCGCTGCGCACCGTGCTGGCCGACCGCACCGGCACCTTCGTGCGGGGCGGCGCCCGGCACAACTGGCGGGCGGTACGCGAGGGTGAGGTCGACCCCGACAGCGCGTTGGTGCGCCTGGTCGGCGGCTCCATCGGAAGCCTGCTGACCAGCAACGGCGCCGAGCACTCCCGGCTGCGCAAGCCCATGCAGACCCACTTCACCCGGCGGCGGGTGGAGGCGCTGCGGCCGCGCGTGGAGAAGCTCGCCGACGACCTACTGGACGGGATGGACGGCGCGTCGAGCGTGGACGTCAAGGACCGGTTCGCCTGGCCGCTGACGGTGGGCGTGCTGGCGGGCCTGCTGGACATCGAGGAGGAGACGCCCGTCCTCGGCGACATCGCTCGGCGCGTGTTCGAGCTGAGCGACCCCGGCGTCTACGCCGAGGCGAACGCCTTCCTGCGGGAGCTGGTGGCCAAGCGGCGGGCCGATCCCGGCGACGACCTGGTCAGCGCACTGGTGGCCGCCGACGACGCATGCGCGGAGGCCGACCGGCTCGGTGACGTCCAGATCGCCGCCAACCTCCTCCTGCTGGTCATCGCGGGTTTCGAGACCACGATGGGCACCCTGGCCAACGGTGTGCGGGCGCTGCTGACCCACCCCGGCCAGCTGGCGCGCGTCACCGGCGGCGAGGTCCCCTGGGAGACGGCGGTCGAGGAGGTACTGCGCCGCCACACGTCGGTGAGCCTGCTGCCGGCGGTGTTCACCACCCGAGACACCGAGGTGGCGGGTGTGCCCGTCCCCGAGGGGGAGATGCTGCTGCTGGCCTACGGCGCCGCCGCGCTCGACCCTGACGCCTGGCAGGACCCCGACACCTTCGACGTGGGCCGCGAGACCCGCGGTCATCTGGCGTTCGGCCACGGCCCCCACCTGTGTCTGGGCGCCCCGCTGGCGCGTCTGGAGCTCGGTGTCGCCCTGCCGCGCCTGTTCGCGCGCTTCCCCGAGCTGGCTCTGGACACTGGCCAGGAGGCGGCCGGAACCGCGGCCCCGGTGGAGAGCTGGATGATGCACCACCCCCAGCAACTGTGGGTGCGGCCGCGGGAAGCGCGCGAGTGACCGCTGCGGCACACGGTTTCCGTTCCCACGGTACGTTCGGGCCGTGCGCCTGACGCGTACGCGGCCTGCGTAGACCCGAGCGTTCCGCATGCTGACTCGCACCGGTTCCCCTGGGAGGCGGGTTGGAACGCTAGAGTCGCGCTGCTCTCGGACGGACTCTCTTCCCAGGAGACCTCATGTTGGTCGCTATGCTCTTCCCCTTATACAACTCCATTCTCGGTGTGGTCGGCGTTATCCTCGCCTTCCGGATGCGTTCGGGGCGGTGGCTGGTCATCGGGGCCATGACGCTGTTCATCCTGCAGAACCTCACCACTCACGTCCTGAATGCCGTAGAGCCAGCGATACTCGAAGCGGGACGCTACAACCAGGCCGACACGCTCGATTTGGCGCACGTCATCATCCAGCCGTTGCTTTATATCGCCATGTGGGTACTGATTCTCACCGCTCTCCTGCGCTGCGGATCCAAGGCGCGGGCTCAACGATCGGAGTAGCCCGGCAGAGCGAGTGAGACCACGGTACTGATCTCGGCAGCGGAGTCGAGGAGGGCCTGGGAGCGGGCGGTGATGCTCGCCTCCCGCTGCGCCAGCGCGTCCGCGACGGTTTCCGAGCGGTGCGCGCGCGGCAGGTGCGGTACCAGGGCACGCAGGGGGCCGATGCGGTATCCGGCGCCGCGCAACTGGTGGACGATCCGGGCGTCTTGCACCTGGGCCGGTGAGTACCGTCGCGTCCCGCGCGCGGACACGCGGTCGGGAACGACGAGTCCCTCGGCGTCCCAGTGCCGCAGCGTCGACGGGCGCACCCCGAGCGCGGCGGCGAGTTCGGAGACGCTCATCGCGTCCGAGGGGCGCACGTCGTCGAGCGGTTCGGTCGAGATCGCCGCGATGGCCTCCCTCGCGTGTCTGAGCCGCTCGCGCTCCCGGTGGAGCCGGGCGTGTGCCGCGTCGAGGAGGGAGAGCGCCTCCGGGCGCGGGCACTCGTGCACCGCCCGCAGGATGCGCTTCGCCTCGACCGGACCCGTACCGGCGGCCAGGTTCCGGTAGGCCAGTGCGGAGCACAGGTGGATCCGACCGTAAGTCCGGTAGCCGGAGGCCGTGCGCGCCGCCGGCGGCAGCACACCGTCGCGTTCGAGGTTGCGCACCTGCTGGACGGAGTAGCCGGCGCCCCGCGCCACATCGACGGTGCGCATGACCGGTGAGTTGAGGGTTCGCACCCTGGTCGTCCTCCACAGCGGTACCGAGGTCTCCATAAGCACTCTAATGTGACGCTGAAGGTATGACCGAGGACGACATCATCAGTTTCGTGGACGGCATCGACGGTGTCCTGACGGTCCGGCCGGGCCCCGAGGACGGGTGGTCGCCGGAGATCAGTTGGGGCGACACGTTCTTCTTCCACTCACCCGAGGGGGTCATGCCGGAGGCGACACAACCCTTCGCGACGATCGTGACCAAGAACTACCCCGGCGACGGGGAATCGCGACTGGACCTTCCGGACCGGTTCCGCGTCAACATCGCCGCCGGGAAGGAGGCCTTCACCCGCTGGACCGGGCACGGGCCGCGTGAACCGGCCACCGGCCCCACCCCCGGCACCACCGACACCGTGTTCGCGCACCCCGTGTACGGTTCCGTCGGCTTGCTCGCGGTGGTGAACCCGGGACCGCGAACCGACGCGGCCGTCCGGGAGCTGCTGCGCGAGGCCCATCGCCGCGCACGCGCGCGCTACGAGCGACGCGCCGGAACAGCCTCGGACTGACCGGAACGCGGTTACCGGCGGTGCGGTGCGGCCCTCTGGCGCTGCTGCGGACCTCGTTCCGCTTTGAAGATCTCGCGGAGCCCCAGGAGCAGGAATCCGATGCCGAATATCGCCGCGAGCGACAGCGGCAGGTGCGAGAGCGGCCAGTACAGGACGAACAGGAACCCCGCGATGACGAGGTACCAGGCAGCGGAGAGGACGTGGGCCATGCGGTAGAGACTCGGGGACGCGGGTGCCTCCGTGGGCTCCTCGGATCGTTGCTGGTGGAGGCGGTGCGGTCGCCTCCGGGTGCGCGTCCCGTCCGTCCCGTTGCGACGCGCCACGCGGGGAGCCGGATCCCCGAGAGCCCTCGGTGTTCTGTGGGTCCCGCCTCCCCGCGGCCCCGCCCGGTCGTCCTGCGACACCCACCCCCAACAGAGCTGGCCGGTCAGGGCACTGAGACGCCTTTCGAAAACCTGAGTAAAGACCGAGCAATCACACAGGGAAACTGTTTTGTTCTGTTGGGTTGATACACCCACGGTGGGGGTGGCGTAGTAGACGTATGAGAGGAGAGGGGCGTGCGAAGGACGTTCGCACGCGCATCCGCCACCGCTCTGGCTCTGGGGGGCGGCTGTCCTGGTCGGTCCGCTTGCCGCGCCCGCGGCCGCGAACAACCCCGAGGAGGCTGACGAGGATGTCGAGGAGATCTTCGACGATCACAGCGAGCGGCAGGAGATCAGCGGGACCCTCGGCATCCCCATTGAGGACGTGATCCTGTGAGCGGTTCCCGGTAGGGGCCGCTGCCGCGGTTGGTTCCCCTGGCGAACCGTCTCCGGGAACGGCTGTTGGCAGCGGATAGCCGTCGTGCGGTCCGGTACTTCCCGGGGAGGAGTACCGGACCATGTTTCCGGGCAGCACACGTTCCGCCACCAGCGGCGCCCCGACGGGAGGGGCGGGGTCGCTGGCGCCCGGGGCCATCCGGTCGTTCCCGGAGGCGCCTCGCCGTACCGGTCACCCGGGGCAGCGGGTTACTCGGCCGGGCTGACCGCCGCCGGAGTGAGCATCGCTCGTCGCGTCTCCACCGTCCGGAGGGTTCCGGTGACGGTGAACCGGTCCGACAGCCGGATGTCCTCGCTGGATCGGCCCACCGCCAGCGTGAACGCTCCCGGCTCGACGACGCGGCGGCCCCCGCGCCCGGTGAACGACGTCCGGTCGGCGTGCAGCCGGAACCGCACCCGGCATGCCCCGCCCGCTGGGATCTCGGCCCGGACGTAGCCCACCAGCTCCCGGTCGGGGCGGGTGACCTGGGCCGTCTCGTCGGACAGGTAGAGCTGCACCACGTCGGCCCCGTCCCGACTGCCGGTGTTGCGCACTGTCACCGCTGCCTCCAGCTCCTCGTCCGCGGGGATCGAGCCGGCACTCAGCCGCAGATCCGTGTAGTCGAAGGAGGTGTAGGACAGACCGTGTCCGAACGGGTACAGCGGCGACGGGTCGAGGTTGGAGATCCCGCCGCTCGCCCGCCCCAGGGGCGGCACCAGGTAGGGGGTGGGCTGGCCGCCGGGATGGTGGGGCACCCCGATCGGTAGCCTCCCGCCGGGGTTCACTCTCCCCGAGAGCACCCCGGTGATCGCCGCCCCACCCTCCTCGCCGGGCAGGAACGCCTGAACGAGCGCCTCGCACCGGTCGGCGAAGGCGCCGAGCGCGTAGGGCCGTCCGGACACGCAGACCAGCACGACGGGAGTGCCGACCGCCAGCACCGCGTCCACCAGCTCGCCCTGGACACCGGGCAGCGCCAGGTCGGCGGCGTCACACCCCTCGCCGGATGTGCCGCGGCCGAAGAGTCCGGCCAGGTCGCCGACCGCGACCACGCACACCTCGGCGCGGGCGGCCGCCGCTACGGCGGCGGGGATGCCGGAACGGTCCTCCTCCAGCACCGGAACCCCGTCGGTCTGCTCCACTGCGGCGCCGGGGAACTCGGCGCGCAGCGCCTCGGCCAGGGAGTCCACGCGCACCCCGGTGCTGTGGTCCCCGTAGCGGGACAGCACGTGGTTGGGGAAGGAGTAGCAGCCCAGGAAGGTGCGCGGGTCGCCGCCGCACGGGCCGACGACGGCGATCCGCCCGGTCGCGGCGGGGGACAGCGGGAGGAGGCGGCGGTTGTCCAGCAGCACCACCGACGCCTCGGCGACCTCCCGCGCCAGCGCGCGGTTGGCGGGCGGGTCCAGGTCGATCTCCTCCCCAGCACCCGGTTCCTCGGGTGCCGCCGTCCAGCCGGGGTCGAGCAGGCCCAGCTCCGCTTTCTGGCGCAGTACCCGGCGGACGGCGCGGTCCACCGTCCGGATGGGCAGCGCGCCGGAGGCGACCGCCTCGGCCAGGCGCGGGTAGGCGTCACCCTCGGGCAGCTCGACGTCGATTCCGGCGCGCAGGGCGAGCTCCCCGGAGGCGGCCCGGCCCGCGGAGACACGATGGGTGAGGTCGAGGAACGGGATCGACCAGTAGTCGGACACGACCGTGCCGCTGAACCCCCACTGGTCCCGCAGCACACCGGTGAGCAGCCCCTCGTCAGCGGCGACGGGAAGCCCGTCGATGTCGCTGTAGGAGTTCATCACCGAGCGTGCGCCGCCTTCGCGCACCGCCATCTCGAAGGGCGGGAGCAGCACGTCCGCGAACTCACGCGGCCCCATGGGGACGGGCGCGTGGTTGCGGCCCGCCCGCGAGGCCGAGTACCCCGCGAAGTGCTTGAGGGTGGCGACGACTCCGTTCTCCTCCAACCCTTGGACGTAGGCGGTTCCGACGGTGCCCACCAGGTAGGGGTCCTCGCCCATCGTCTCCTCGACGCGGCCCCACCGCGGGTCGCGGGCGACGTCCATGAGCGGGGCCAGGCCCTGCTGCACGCCCAACGTCCGCATGTCGCGGGCGATGGCCGCGGCCATGCGGTGTACCAGCTCCGGGGAGAAGGAGGCTGCCCAGGAGAGCGGTGCCGGGTATACGGTCGCGCCGTAGGTGGTGACCCCGGTCAGGCACTCCTCGTGGGCGATGGCGGGGATACCGAGCCGGGTGTCGTCCGTGAGCGGTTTCTGCAGACCGGCCAGGTGGGCGCGGCCCTCCTGCGGGGCGACGGGCGCGCTGCCGAAGACACGGGTGAGGTGTCCCAGCCCGTCCGCCGCCGCATCGCCGTAGTCGCGGTGCCCCCGCTGGAACGCGTGTTCCATGGGGGCGACCTCGCCCTCGGCGCCGGAGCCTCCTCCGGACTCCTGCCCGGGCTCCTGTTCCGGGCGCGGCCAGTACGAGGTGAGCTGGGCGAGTTTCTCTTCCAGGGTCATGGCGGTGAGCAGGGCCTCGACCCGTTCCTCTTCCTCTCCGGAGGGAGAGGGGACGCGCCGCGGAGTGTGCTCGGGCATGCTGCTCCTCTTTTTGTGGTGTTGCGGTGAAGGGGGCCGCGGTGGTTGCGGTCACCGGCCGAATCCGGCGGTCAGTCCGGCGACGAGCTGGCGGCGGGCGACCACGTAGACGGCGGCGACAGGCAGGACGGACAGCACTACCGCGGCCAGCAGGCCGGGAACGTCGACGGAGAAGGAACCCTCGAAGACCCACAGCGACATCGGAAGCACCCGGGTGCTCTGGCTCTGCGTGAGGACCAGCGGGAAAAGGAACCCGTTCCACACGGTGAGCGCGTCGTAGACGCCCACGGTCACCAGCGCGGGGCGGGTCATGGGCAGGGCCAGGCTCCACAGGATCCGCCACTCGCTCGCGCCGTCCATGCGCATCGACGCGAACAGGTCCTCGGGCACATCCCGCAGGAAGTTGACGAGGATGAGCACGGTCAGCGGGATGGCGAAGGCGATGGAGGGCAGGACGAGCGCGGCCAGGGTGTCGTAGAGACCCATCTGCACGATCAGGTAGTAGACGGGGACGACGGTGGCCTGGATGGGGATCGCGATCCCCAGCAGCACCAGCCGGAACACCCGCTGGGCGAACCGGGTGCGGCCGCGCACGACCACGTAGGCGGCCATGAGGGAGACGGCCAGGGTTCCGGCGACCGCGGCGGTCGTGACCACCACGCTGTTGGCGAAGTAGCCGAGGAAGCCGGCGTCCAGTACGCGCCCGTAGGCGGCCAGGGTCGGGTTCGAGGGCAGGGAGAGCGGGTTCTCGGTGTGGTAGTCGTCCTGCGGACGCAGGCTGGTGACCACGATGTAGTAGACGGGCAGGAGCGTCACGGCCAGCCACAGCCAGCCGCCGAGCGCCCCCGCGACGTTGCGCCGCCGCGGGCCGGATCGGATGGACGGGGTCATCACGCTCCCTCCTGTCGGCTCTCCATGCGGTTCGCTCCGGACATCCGGTTCAGACCGAGCGCCAGCGCCAGACCGACGGCGACTAGGACGACTCCGACCACGCTCGCTTTGCCCATGTCGTAGGAGCGGAACCCGGTCAGGTACATGTCCAGCGGGAGGATGCGGGTGGCGTCTCCAGGGCCACCCGCGGTCAGCACGAAGATCAGGTCGAAGTAGGTGAGTGAGCCGACGAGCATCAGGGTGGAGGAGGTCACGAACGTGTACTTCAGCTGGGGAAGGGTGATGTGCGTGAACTGTGCCAGGGGGCCGGCGCCGTCGATGCGCGCGCTCTCGTAGAGCGAGGCGGGGATCTGCCGGACGCCGGCCTGGTAGAGCAGCGTGTGGAACGGGATGAAACACCACCCGATGACGAAGACGACCACGCCCAGCGCCAGGTCGGCGTCGCCCAGCCAGTCGCGGGTCAGGGCGGGGACGTTCAGCGCGGCGCCCAACCCGAAGTTCGGGTCCAGCAGCCCCTTGAACGTCAGCGCGACTGCGGCGGAGCTGAACAGCAGCGGGAGGAAGTACAGCACCGCGAGCGCCTCGCGGTGGCGACTGCGGGAAGCGGTGTACACCCCCAGCAGCAGGCTGACGGGCGCCTGGAACAGGTAACTGAGCACGGTCAGTTTGACCGTCAGCCATACCGCGTTGCGGGTCACGGGGTCCCCGGCGGCGCGCATCCAGTTGTCCGCCCCGGACCACCGCGGAGTGCCCAGCCCGTCCCAGGAGGTGAAGGAGAGCAGCACCACCCCGGCCAGGGGGACCAGCGCGAACAGCCCGAACACCAGGAGCGCGGGGGCGGCCATCCAGGGGGTGGGCCCGCCTCGGGCGGGGCGGGCCCGTGGTCTCCCGGCGGCCCTCACAGCGTCTGGTCCATCGTCGCGCCGAACTCCTCGGGGGTGATCTCGCCGAGGAACAGCCGACTGAGGTTGGACAGCAGCTCCTGGGCCTGGTCGGGCGGCAGCGCCTGGTCCCAGGAGAGCTGGAAGTGCTCGGCGTCGCGCACCATGCCGTAGGTGAAGTCGAGGTGCTCGGAGTCGTCCTGGGCGGCGATCTCGTCCTCCAGGCCGGAGACCGGCGGAACGCTTCCCAGGTCCAGCAGCGACTGCACGTTCTCCTCGTTGTAGACCTGATCGTTCAGGTAGTCGATGGCGGTCTGCTGCTCCTCCTCGGAGGCGTCGGCCGACACCGACCAGAAGTTGGCCGGGTTGCCGACGATGTTCGAGGGGGAGCCGGATCCGCCGTCGACCACCGGGAACGTGGTGTGGCCGAGGTCGTCCCCGACGAACTCGGGGGCGTCCTCGGCCATGTTCGGGTAGACCCAGCTCCCCTGGAGGAGCATCCCGGCCTTGCCGGTGTGCAGGAGAGCGGTGTCGGCTCCGCTGTCGGCGTCCACGGAACCGAAGCTGTCGCCGAAGGCGCCGGCCTCGACGAGGTCGGCGATGGCAGTGGCGGCCTCCATGACGGCCGGGTCGGACCAGGCGCCCTCCTCACCGTCCAGAATGCGCTGGAACGTCTCGGGCCCGCCGATGCGGTCGGTGAGGTACTGGATCCACATGAGTTCGGGCCAGACGCTCTGCCCGGCCAGGGCGATGGGTACCACACCCTCGCCTTTCAGCGCCTCGACGGCGTCCGTCATGTCGTCCAGGGTCTCGGGCGGTTCGACCCCGGCGTCGGCGAGGACCTTCTTGTTGTAGTAGAGGACGATCGGTTGGGTCTGGTTGTTGGGGACGGCGTAGAGCCCGTCGCCGGTCTCGCCGTTGGCGGCCACCGAGGGCAGGACGTTCTCGGTGAGCCCGTCTACCTGGCCGGACAGGTCCACTACCTGGTCAGCCTCGGTGTAGTCGGCCAGGGTGCCACCGGACCAGTTGAAGACGAGGGTGGGGGCGTTGCCGGCACCGACCGCGGTGCGGATCTTCTCCTTGTAGGCGTCGTTGGCGAACCACTCGACGTTGATCTCGCGGTCGGGGTTGGCCTCGTTCCAGGAGTTGAAGGAGGCCCGGAAGGCCTCCTCGGAACCGCCGGTGAGAGCCCACGCGGTGGCGCCGTCGGAGGAGGACCCGCCTCCGAAGCCGCCGCATCCGGTGGCTGTGGTCACGACGAGGGCGAGGGATGCGGCCGTGAGGGTGCGTCCCGCTCTGCTCGGTCCCATGAGGTGTGTCCCTTCCGCCGGGCTCGGGAGGGAGCGAGCCGCGGCAGATAGTAGAAACTTTTTCGTTCAGTTTCCGGTTTTTTCTGTGAGTTGTTTCACGCTAAAGAGGAGGTTATTCCGTGTCAACGCCCTTTTGGGGCATTGATTTCGCCTCGGTTGAACGAAAAAGTTTCAGATAGGGTGGTCGGTAAGTGGGGCCGGCGGAGCGGCCCGCGAACGGACGGGAGGCGGACGGTGGAGAGTGAACGGCCGACTCTGGATGCGGTGGCCGCTGCGGCGGCGGTGTCGAAGGCGACAGCCTCCAAGGTGCTCAACGGGCGGCCCGGGGTGGGCGAGGAGACCCGGGCACGAGTGCGCGAAGCCATCCGGACTCTGGGCTACGCCCCGACCACCGGGCCGCGCGACCCCGACCCGGCGCCGTCGGTGCACGTCGTCTTCGACACCATGGTCAGCCTCTACGCCCTGCACGTCCTGGACGGCGTACTGTCCGCGGGCCGGGAGCTGGAAGTCGAGGTGGTGACCAGCGCGCTGGCTCCGGCCGGGGCAGCGGAGCCCGCGCCTCTCGGCGTCGACCTCATCGAGCGGCTGGCTCAGCGGCGGCGGTCCGGGCTGATCGTGGTGACCTCCCAACTCGCCGAGGAGGAGGTCGCCGCCTGCCGCCGTCTGGGGCTGGGGCTGGTCGTGGTCGACCCGATCAACCCCCTGGACGAGGGGGTGGTCAGTGTGGGCGCCACCAACTGGGCGGGAGGCGTGCAGGCCACCGAGCACCTGCTGGCCCTGGGCCACCGGAGGGTCGCGCTGGCCGGCGGGCCAGTGGGGTCGGTCCCGGCGCGTGAGCGGCTGCACGGCTTCCGGGAGGCGATGGAGTCGGCGGGGGCGGAGCCCGGCCCGTCGCCGGCTGCCCCGGCAGCGTTCACCGTGGAGGCCGGGCGGGACATGGCCGCCGGGATTCTGGACGCCGACGAGCCGCCGTCGGCGATTTTCGCGGCCAGCGACACCATCGCAGTCGGGGTGCTCCAGGAGGTGCGGGCCCGAGGTCTCTCGGTTCCGGAGGACCTGAGCGTGGTCGGCTTCGACGACACCCACGGGGCGCTGTGGACCGACCCCCCGCTGACGACGGTGCGGCAGCCGCTGCACGAGATGGGGCGTGTGGCGACGCGTACGGTCATGCAACTCGCCCGGGGGGAGGCTCCCGATTCCCACCACGTACAGCTGGCGACCCGGCTGGTGGTACGGGAGTCGACCACGCGCCCGCAAACGAGTGGGTGACCCCTGATGGCCGTCACCGTTCAGGAAACGTGTGACAGTGTTCCCGAGCCGTCGCCTTGCGGCGCGGCGTTGGCCCCGGCCGGTTGGGTCGGGGTCTTCCCGCGGCGATACCCGCCGCCAGCCAGGCTGGGCTTACGTGGGTTTCCAGCGGGCTCGTTTTCCGCCGCCCCGCAACTCGGGGAGGACGCCAGGCCCGCGAGGTTGGCCGCCGCGTTGCCGTCGCGGTCTGCGGTGTAGCCGCAGGACTCGCAGGTGAAGGTCCGCTCGGACAGGCGCAGCCTGGCTTTCACCGCACCGCCCTTCGCCCGAGCGGCCACTGAGGGGGTGGTGCCGGGACCGGGATGCTGGTACACAGTCTCCGACCGGCAGGCAACGCCGCGCCGCGGCGCCCGGACGGGCGGCCGTGCCACCAGAGGGGAGTCCGCGTGAGGTCGCTGAGTGTCGCGGTGGCGCAACCGGAGTGTCTGGCCCGCGATGCCGCGGCCAACGCGCGGGCCCACGCGGAGGCCGTCCTGGCGGCGGACGCGCGGGTGGTGGTGTTTCCCGAGATGTCCCTGACGGGCTACGAGCTGGACGCCGCGCCGGTCGCTCCGGACGACAGCCGGCTGCGTCCGATCTCCGAGGCGTGCGCCCGGACCGGGGCGCTCGCCCTGGTCGGCGCCCCTGTTCCCGGGCCGCGCATCGGCGTGTTGGCGGTGGGGGAGGACGGCGCGCGCGTGGCCTACGGGAAGGTCCACCTCCACCCCAGCGAGGCCCGGTACTTCGTTCCGGGCGAGCACGCCGTGCTCGACGTGGACGGGTGGCGGCTGGGGCTCGCCGTCTGCCGCGACACCGGCATCCCCGAGCACGCCGCGCGGACCGCCTCGTTGGGTATCGACGGCTACGTGGCGGGGGTGCTCGACGCCGACCACGAGGCCGAACTGCACGGTGAGCGGGCCCGCAGGGTCGCCGCGGAGCACGGCGTGTGGGTCGCCAGGGCGGCGTTCGCGGGGCCGACCGGTGGCGGGTTCGACCGCACATCCGGCCGCTCCGGTGTCTGGTCCGCCTCGGGAGAGCTCCTCGCCGAGGCCAGCGCCGAACCCGGTGACCTCGCGCGGGCTGTTCTCACCTCCGGTTCCTAGTTTCCCCGGTTTCCCGGCACGGGAGGCGGGCGTACGCGGATCAGGGGGTTCGGCTCCCGGGAACCGGCACCCGGGGTCGGGAGAGGTGTCGAGAGGGCTCGGCGGCCGCGATCCTCCCGTGCTCGATCCGGATGCGGTGGTCGGCGCGCAGTGCCGCCTGCGCGTCGTGCGTCGCGTGGACGACCGTGGTGCCGTTCGCGCTCACCTCGTCGAGCAGGGCCGTGATCATGGCGTCCGCGTCCGCGTCCAGTCCCGCTGCGGGCTCGTCCAGCAGCAGGAGGTCGGATCGCTGCGCGAGTCCCTGCGCGATCAGTGCGCGCTGGCGCTGCCCCCCGGAGAGCGACCCCAGCGGGCGTGGCGCCAGGTCGGTGATACCGAGGCGCTCCAGGCACTCGTCGGTGACGGCCCGGTCCGCGGCTGTGGGGCGCCTCCAGGTGCCGAGGCGGGCCCAGCGCCCCATGGCCACCGTGTCGCGCACGGTGACCGGGAGCGTGTCGGGAACGGCGCTGCGTTGGACCACCAGGGCGGGCCGCTCGGCGTGGGTGCGCTGCACGGTGCCGGCCATGGGGGTGTGGATTCCCGCGATGACACCCAGCAGGGTCGACTTTCCCGAGCCGTTCGGCCCGACGAGCGCGGTGACGCGGTGGGCCGGGACATCCGCGGTGACCTCCGTCAGCACGGTGGTGCCTCCGTAGGCGGCGCGGAGCCCGCGGAGTCGGACAGCGGCCGGTGTGGGGCAGGTCATACGCTTCCCTCCTGAAAATGACAATGATTTTCATTGTATATTCTTGGGCATGGATTGGCTGTTCGCCCCGTTCGAGGTCTCCTTCGTCGCGCGGGCACTGGTGGCAGGTGTGCTGGTGTCGGGTATCTGCGCCCTGGCCGGCACCTGGGTGGTGCTGCGCGGCATGGCGTTCCTCGGCGACGCGATGGCGCACGGGATGCTGCCCGGCGTCGCCCTCGCCTCGCTGCTCGGGGGGAGTCTGTTCCTGGGGGCGGCCCTGAGCGCTGCCGCTATGGCGCTCGGGGTGAGCGCCCTGACGCGATCGCCGCGCATGTCCCAGGACACGAGCATCGGGCTGCTCTTCGTCGGAATGCTGTCGTCGGGCGTGATCATCGTCTCGCACTCGCAGTCGTTCGCCGTGGACCTGACCGCGCTGCTGTTCGGGGACGTACTCGCGGTGCGCCCGCGGGACCTGCTCGTGCTGGCGGCCGCGCTCGCCGCGGCCGTGGCGGTCTCCCTGGCGGGACACCGCGCTTTCGTGGCGCTGTGCTTCGACTCCCGTAAGGCCCTGACCCTCGGCCTGCGGCCCCGTCTCGCCCACGCCGCGATGTTCGGGCTGGTGACCCTGGCCATCGTCGCCTCCTTCCGCGTGGTGGGCACGCTGCTGGTCTTCGGGCTGCTGATCGCCCCCGCGGCGGCGATGGTGCTGTGGGCCCGGCGGATCCCGGTGATCATGCTGGGCGCCGCGGTGCTGGGCTCCGTGTCGACGCTCGCGGGACTGCTCGTGTCGTGGCACACGGGAACCGCGGCCGGAGCCACGATCACGGCGATCGCGGTCCTCCTCTTCTTCCTCTCCGCGGGGGCGGCGTACCTGCGGGGCCGCCGCCCGCCGGCCGAAGCGGCCGCCGCGGACGAACACCCCGGAAAGGAGCTCGAGTACACGCGATGAGGATCGGATACGGCGCCGTGCTCGCCGGAACCACAGGAGCACTGGTGCTCACGGGATGCGGCGCGGGCGCCGGGCAGACAGCCGACGACCGGGAGGCCGCGCCGCACGGCTACGTCGAGGGCGCCGAGGAGACCGCGGAGCCCCAGTGGCGCCTGGTCATGGCCGACACCGGCACCGGCGCGCTGCACATGCTGGACCCCGCGGCCGAGGAGGTCACCGAGGTGGGGGAGGTGCCCGGGGTGCGGGAGGCCACCACCGACGGCCGGTTCGTCTACCTCGGAACCGGTACCACCGCCACCGTCTTCGACAGCGGTACCTGGACCGTCGACCACGGCGACCACGTGCACTACTACCGCACCGAACCCGGCACGGTGGGCCAAACCGACGCCGGGAACGGGCTGCGCGCGGCCGGGGACTCCGCCGTCACGGCGCTGACCTCCGGTGACGGCACCAGCGTGCTCGACCGCGACGCTCTCGCGGACGACGGCGAGATCACCGAGATCGCCTCCGTGGACGGCATCGCGACCGTGCCCCTGGGGGAGCGGCTGCTGGTCGCCGGCGCCGGCGGTCCCGCGTCCGTCCAGGTACGGACGCGGGACGGGGAACCGGCAGAGGAGGAGCTCGGCCAGGACTGCCCCGACCCGCGGGGGCAGGCGTCGACCCGGCGCGGAGCCGTACTCGGGTGTTCCGACGGCGCCCTCGTGGTGACCGAGGAGGACGACGAGGGGCTCGCGGCGACCCGCGTCCCCTACCCCGACGGCACCGGCCCGGTGCGGTCCCTGGACCACCGACCCACCGCCCCCGTGCTGGCGGGGGAGAACAGTGACGGCGAGGTGTGGGTGCTCGACATCGCCGAGGAGAGCTGGACCCGCCTCGACACCGACGATCCCGCCCTCGCCGTGAACGCGGCGGGCGAGGACATGCCCGTCCTCGTCCTGGCCGAGGACGGTTCGCTGCGGTCCCACGACCCCGAGACCGGGGAGGAGACCGCGCGGACCGAGCTGTTGGAGAACCCCGACGGCGACTTCCCTAATCCCCGCATCCGGACCGACACCAGCCGCGCCTACGTCAACGACCCGGCGGACCGCACGGTCCACGAGATCGACTACAACGACGACCTCCGGGTCGCGCGCACCTTCGACCTCGGATTCCGACCCGACCTCATGGTCGAGACAGGGTGGTGACCGCCATGCCCCCCACACACTCGAGCGCACGCGCCGCGACCGCTCTGTTGGCCACCGCCTGCGTGACCGCGCCCGCCGCGCTGACCGGGTGCGCCGCCCTCGGCGGCGACCGTTCCGGGATCGTCGTCACCACCAACATCCTCGGCGACGTCACCCGCACCATCGTCGGTGACGAGGCCGAGGTCACCGTGCTCATGAAACCCAACGCCGACCCCCACTCCTTCGGGATCTCGGCCCAGCAGGCAGCCGGTCTGGAGGAGGCCGAGCTCCTCGTCTACAACGGGCTCGGCCTCGAGGAGGAGGTCCTGAACAACGTGACCGCCGCGGGAGAGGCCGGCACGCCGACCCTCGCGGTGGGGGAGAGCGTCGACCCCATCGACTACGGGGAGGGCGGTTCCGAGGGGGAGCCCGACCCCCACTTCTGGACCGACCCGCTGCGCATGGCCGACGCGGTCGACCACATCGCCGACGCCGTCGTCGAACGGGTCGACGGCGTGTCCGGGGAACGCGTCCGCGCCAACGCCGGGGAGTACCGCTCCCGGGTCGAGGAACTGCACGAGGAGACCGCCGAACGCTTCTCCGAGATCCCCCCGGAACGCCGCGACCTCGTCACCAACCACCACGTGTTCGGCTACCTCGCCCAGCGTTACGACTTCGAGGTCATCGGAGCGGTGGTGCCCAGCGGGACCACCCTGGCCTCACCGAGCAGCTCGGACCTGAAGTCGCTGTCCGAGGCCGTCGAGGAGGCCGGGGTTCCCGCCGTCTTCGCCGACTCCTCCCAACCGGACCGCCTCGCCGAGGCCATGGCCGAGGAGGCCGGCATCGAGGTCGAGGTGATCACGCTGTTCTCCGAGTCCCTCACCGAGGAGGGCGGGGGAGGAGCGACCTACCTCGAGATGACCCGCTCCAACGTCGACTCCATCGCAGCGGGTCTCACGGACGACTGACCCCCGACGGCAGCCGCGCTGTGCTGCCGCCCGTCACGATCCCCCACCGAACAGGGAGCAAGAGAATGGGACACAGGAACACGCCCCGGCCCGCGGGCAGGCACGCGGCCCTGCCGGTGCTGCTCGCCGCGGGACTGGCGGTGAGCGCGTGCGGAGGCCAGGGCGGGACCACCGCCGAGGAGGTCACCGATGCCCTCGTCGCCACCTACGACGGCGGGATCCTCGTGATCGACGGCGAGACCCTGGAAGTCGCCGAGGACATACCACTGGACGGGTTCAACCGGATCAACCCGGCCGGCGACGGCGAGCACGTGCTGGTGTCGACCTCCTCGGGTTTCAGGGTCCTCGACGCCGCGGGCGCCGAGCTCAGCGGCGACGAGTTCGAGGCACCCGAACCCGGGCACGTCGTGCACCACGCGGGAAGGACGGTCCTCTTCTCCGACGGGACGGGGGAGATCACCGTCTTCGACCCCGACGACCTCGGCGACGGGCTGCCCGATGCCGAGACGCACAGCACCGAGCACGCCCACCACGGTGTCGCCGTGGAACTGGAGAACGGCGAACTGGTGACGACCCTCGGTGACGAGGAGGAACGGCCCGGGATCCAGGTGCGCGACGCCGACGGTGCGGAGCTCGCCCGCGCGGAGAACTGCCCCGGTGTGCACGGGGAGGCCGCAGCGCGGGACGAGGCCGTGGCCGTCGGGTGCGAGGACGGGATGCTCGTCTACCGGAACGGAGAGATCACCAAGATTGACAGCCCCGACGACTACGGCCGTATCGGCAACCAGGTCGGCGACGAGGAGTCGCCCCTCGTGCTCGGCGACTACAAGACCGACCCCGACGCGGAACTGGAGCGTCCCGAGGAGGTGTCCGTCGTCGACACCGGGAACGGGGATCTCGAACTGGTGGACCTGGGCACCAGCTACAGCTTCCGCTCCCTGGGACGCGGCCCCGACGGAGAGGGGCTGGTCCTGGGCACGGACGGGGCGCTGCACGTGATCGACATGGAGGCCGCCGAGGTCGCGGACTCCTTCCCGGTCATCGACGAGTGGAAGGAGCCCGTCGAGTGGCAGGAGGCCCGCCCCACCCTCTTCGTGCGCGGCGGCACGGCCTACGTCACCGACCCCCGGGAGAACACGCTCCGCGCCGTTGACACCTCCTCGGGCGAGGTGCGGGCGAAGAGCGAGCTTCCCGAGGCGCCCAACGAGTTCACCGGGCTCAAAACCGGCTGACAGCTGGACACACCCGGACAGCGGAGCCCCTCGACCCCGCACCGCGCGGCCGGGCGGGCTCCGTTCGCGGTCCCTGACCCGTGGAGCCGCGGTGTTCTCCGACCGGGCGAGGGGAGCTGGCTAACCGCCGCACGCTCGCAGCACACGAGTCGCCGGTACCGTAGCCGGGCCTGTCACTCCGTACCCACGCGTTCGGCGGATAGGGGATTCGGTACACAAGAGCCTGGTGGCCGCGCCCGACTCAGCGAGGGTTAGTTGCCGCCATCAGGTGTGATGACGGCAACGCCGCAGGATTCGCGTGCGTTGCGCGGGTCAGGTCGCGGAAGCGGGTCCGGGCGGCAGGTGGACGGTCATGATCAGGTGGCAGGTGCCGGTGCCCGCTCCGCGGTAGGTATGTGTGGTGTCGCCGTCGAACACGGCGGTCTGCCCGGTCTCGACGGCGTGTTCGGTGCCGTCGACGACCAGGGTCATCCGGCCGGAGGTGACACTGACGGTTTCCACGACTCCGGCCTGGTGGGGGTGGCTGGGATACTCCTCGCCCGGCTCCAGCTGCCAGCGCCAGACTTCGGTGGGGGCGGTCCCTGAGGTTGTCAGCATGAGGCGTGCCTGGCTGCCCTGTTCCCCGGTCCACAGCGGCGCGACGGTGTCGGCGGCCACGACGCGGACGCGGTCTTCGGATGTTTCCTGTGTCAGGGCGGACACCGACACGCCGAGGGTGTCGGCGAGCCGGACCAGGGTGGCCAGGTTGGGGTTGCCCTCGGCTTTCTCGAGCGCGACCAGAGCCCCCTTGCTGACCTGTGCACGCCGGGTGAGTTCATCCAGGGACAGGCCCGCACGGATGCGGGCCGCCCGGACGTTGGAGGCGATTGCCCGGAGAGCCGCCGCCGTCTCAACCATGTGATCACCACTCCTACAGCGGGCCATTCGAATGAACAGTATGGTCGTTTTGTTGACCCAGCGGTCATTATATCGTACTGTCTGGTCGTTCTATCGACTATCAAGGGGTGTGCTGTGATCGCTCTGCTGCTGGCTCTCGGCAGCTCGCTCGCGTACGGGTGTGCCGACTTCCTCGGCGGCCTCGGCGCCCGCCGGGCACACGTGCTGCGGACCGTGATGATCGCGGCCCCGGCCAGTTGCGCCGTCGAACTGTTGCTGTGGCCGCTGCTCGGCGCCTCGTTCAGCACCGCGACCGTGGTCTGGGGCGCCGCCTCGGGGGTGGCCTCGGCCGCCGCGTTCGCCCTGCTCTACCTCACCCTGGCGGTCGGTCCGATGAACGTGCTCTCCCCGGTGACCGCGCTGGTCTCCGCCGCGCTGCCCGTCGGTGTGGGGCTGCTGCAGGGCGAGCACCTGGCTGCCGCCGGAATGGTGGGGCTCCCGCTCGCGCTGGCGGCGGTGGTGCTGGTCAGCGCCGGTCCCGGCACGGGCGCGGCGCGGCCCTCACGGACCGCGCTGCTACTGGCGTTCGGCGCGGGCGCCGCCATCGCCGGCCAGCTGGTCTTCCTGCACCAAGCGCCGGCCGACAGCGGAGTGGCTCCGCTGATCATCGGCCGAGCGGTCTCCTCGGCGATCACCCTGGCCGCGGCGGGACTGATGCGGCGCAGGCTCGGTCCCGAGCGGCCCGCGTACGCGATCTCGGCGACCGCGGGGGCACTGGACTCCATAGCGAACCTGCTGTTCCTGCTCGCCGCCCGCAGTGGCAACCTCAGTGTCGTCGCCGTGATCGTCGCCCTCTACCCCGCCGGTACGGTCCTGCTCGCCTGTGGCGTGACCGCCGAACGTATCCACCGCGGCCAGCTCGTGGGCTTGGGCACCGCCGCCGTGGCGGTGAGCCTGCTCGCCGTGACCTAGCAACCGTTACCCCGCCGGACGAAGGAGAACAGCATGTTGGTGCATCCCTGGGACGCGACCCTGGACGAGGACGAGTGGCAGAGCTGGATCGCCGAGGGCCACGACTTCGGGCAACTGGCTGTCAACGGCTCACCGGGCCAGCCGCCCGTCGTCGTCCCGACCCACTTCACCTGCGACGGTGGTCACCTGCTCGTTCATCTCGCCCGGCCCAATCCGGTGTGGGAGGCGATCGAGCGCGACCCGAACGTCGCCTTCACCGTCGTCGGCGACTACGCCTTCATCCCCGGTTCCTGGCGGGCCAAGGCCGGCACCCCGCCCTCTGAGGGGGTGCCCACCAGTTACTACACCACGGTCCAGTTCACCTGCCGGGCCAGTGTCGTCGACGACCCCGACGCCAAGGCCGAGCTGCTGCGCCGCCAGATGGCCCACTTCCAGCCCGACGGCGACCACGCTCCCATCGCCGCCGACCAGCCGCCCTACGGCCGGATGCTCTCCGGTATCCGCGGCCTGGACCTGCAGGTCACCAATGTGGCGGCCAAGTTCAAGTACGACGACCAGAAACCCGTCGAGCACCGCGCCGCCGTCGCCGAGGCGCTCACCGAACGCGGCCAGGGACTCGACCTACCCGCCGCACGCCAGCAGCGCCGCCGCCTGGACCGCATCGGGTCCTGGAAGCCCTGACTTCCGAGGCGCGGTGCATCGCTCATGAACGTGGCTCAGGCCGCTGACGAGCTGAACCGCGGCGATCAAGGCTTCGATCCCGCCGTCCTGCGCGCGTGTTCAGCACGATCAAGGTCCCACGAGCCTTCTTCGGCTTCTTCATGAGTTGAGGTCCGCGATGATCTCAGCTACAGCCCGCTCCGGGCGGCGCCCGGAACGTATCGCTGCTACGCGGGCGACCGCCTCTCCCAGCCACGCTGGGTCCCCCAGACGGTGCGCCGCTTTCGCCTCGGTCGTCTTCCTGAGCAGTATGTCCAGGAGGGAGATGTGAAGGAACGGATAGCGGCGCTCGTGGTGAGTGTAAGTTATCAGCACGTCCTCGTACGGATGGCGCAAGTATGCCAAAACGGAGCAGGCGCGAGGGCCAGCGACCGTCCGCGTCGCGAGAGTGTCGAGTAGTACGCCCGCGGTGCGGGTGGCCGACCACGCTCGTGCGGTAGCCCATACGCTTGGGCCGTCCACGAACCTGGACCACGGGATGACGGCAAGCGGCTCTGACGCGGCGAGCTTGTGATGCTCCATGCCGTCGGCGGTGAGAACCAGGCACGCTCCCTCTCTCCGGTAAGGATCGCCGATGACCCATCGATCCCCGACCAGCTCCAGCGGACCCAACGGCTCGGTCATGATCTCCCTTCGGCTGTACTCACGATGGATCCGTTGACCCTACTCCCGGGGCGATGTCCGGTCGGAGGCGGCACTCTCATCGCGGTTCCCGCCGACGACACCGAGACCGGGGCCGTGCCGTCCACCCGGTCCATCCTGGTCCGCTGGTGCGGTGGGGTATGTGTGAGGCGAGGATGTGGTGAACCAGCCCCAGATTCGCGCTGGACGGCCGCGCGAGTACGGGCGCCAGCGCACGTGACGTGACCTTATGACCGTTGGTCATGGGGCTGCGCAAGAGTGAACTACTTGGGATGGTCCGTGACGGGGTTGACCTCAACAACGCTGACCTGGACGTGACATGGCAGTTGCGCAGGGTCCACCAAGGACTCCTGCATGACCAGTCGCTCAAGACCGAGGAATCGGAAGACGGGCTTCCCATGCCAGGGCTGTGTGTCCGTGTACTGCGTGAACGGATCGATCGCCAGGACGAGGAACGCCGGGCGTCCGGAGCGGAGTGGGTCAACTGGCGAGGACGGAACCTGGTATTCACCACACGCATCGGCACCCCGATCGACCCACGCAACTTCAACCGATACTTCCATGACCGGTGCCGCAAGGCTGGGGTGCCCGTGATCCGGGTCCACGAAGCGCGTCACACGTGCGCTTCCTTGCTGGCCGCCCTGAACGTGCATCCGCGTGTGGCTCAAGCGATCCTGCGCCATAGCCGCATCTCGACCACGATGGAGGTCTACACCGAGGTGACGTCAGAGCAGTCTCGAGACGCGCTACGACAGCTCGGGGAGAGCCTCAGCGATTCCGGAGACGAATCCCTGGATCCCGAGGACGGGACTTCGTCGGAGTGATGTTGCAGTACCTCACTGGGGTACGGGAATGAGTGAAGGCCGGTTCTGAGATCAGTCCTGACCGCACAAGTTAAGGCCCCGGCCTGCTCTCGCAGGTCGGGGCCTTAACTCCGCTGTCTCAAGGCGGTGCGCTCGGGAGGACTCGAACCCCCAACCTTCTGATCCGTAGCAAGCGGTGGATTGTCCAGTTCCATCCAAGAATATGTGTTGACCTGGGAGAAAACCGTTAGTGCGGTTCGCTGGTTCCAGGGTTATCCGGTGCTGTACGCAGCCGTTGTTAGCGCTCGTGTTAGCACTGTGTGGGATCAAGATCGCGGTTCGTTCCTGGCACTCCACTACGGACCTGTACCGGGGCTCTTCCTCGGGCCTCCCCGTTTTTCTTGTGTTCCCCTGTTGTTGCCGCGAGCCTGCCGAGAGCGGTGCGGGCCGTCAAGGATGACGCGTAGCGTCACCGCATAGCGGCGCGAACAGCGTCCTTGACGGCCCGCACCGCGTCGGCATGATGGAGGGCGGCAACAGGGGAACGCCGCCCTGGCGCGTTCGTTGGTGCCGGCGGCACCGGGCGGTGTGTCACTCTTGCCATAGGCCGGTGCTGGGGGCCGGTCGGGACCGGGCGGCAGCCCGCAGCTCGACCGGCCCCCACCTGTAGGTAAGCGGCGGCGCGAAGCGCCGCCGCCTTGATCCCATATAGCCCAATTCGGCAAATTATTACTCTAGGAGATCAGATGAAATATGAAGACAATAAAGAAGGGGTTTATGAATTTGGAGAAACAAATCAAGCATTTAAATTCCATGAAGGGAAAATATGGATAGACGGAGTGGAGTTCAACAATGGACTAATTGAAGCTAGATGGTTTCCTAAAAAAGAAATTCGCTGGTTTGCTGAAGAACCAAAAAATTCCAAAAATAATATAATTCCAATTTTTGATTTGGAAGATAAAGAATTAAATATTTTAGATTCCAAAAATAATTATTTTTCTCTGTCAGCAAAAATAACTTCAACAAACCCACCCAGCGGATACATTCCTGAAATAGAAATCGGAGATTCAAAACACCCTCTTAAAAAAGTAATTGCTCATTGGATAAACGGGCCAAATATAATACCAGGAGAAAATGTTATTTTTCATTATAAAAATCGCACGTCTTACCAAAAAGGAAGGATTTCATTTTCAGGGGCAGGATACAATATATTAATTGATCCTCGTCCGCATCTAAGCAAGGAGATAAAAAAAGCAAAAGAATGTGGAGGTTATATTCTTAGCCATGCAATGGAAATTACTCGTGAAGATGGAGGTTCTTTTACTGGCAAGGAAGCAAAAGATTTGCTATATGCATTACAATTAGCACTTTCTTTTGCGCGAGGAAATTTTACTTCACCCAATATTCCTACTGGATTTGATTTTAATAATGAAATTATGTGGCAAAACTGGAGTATTAAGCATGCTGAAAAATATGGAATTGGCGTGAGTTGGTGGGATCCACATACAAGTGAGGATCTAAAAGATTTTTTGAATTTATTCCTCAATAAATTTGTAGATTCCGATCCGGATGCATGGAAAACACTCAAATTTATAACGCAATCTGCATTAGCATCAAACAATGAAGGTTTCATAGAACAAAAAATAGTAACTGCATTTTCTGCCCTTGATCATTTGTATTGGTATAAATACGTACTAAAAGGAGATGGCAAACTTAGCAAGAAAAGGAAATATGAAGACCAAAGAATTAGAAGAATGATCTTTGACATATCGCATAAATATCAAGTTCCAAAAGAGTTAAAAACTCTATCGTACTGGGCAAAAACCAAAATATAGACTCACCAGAAATCATAAGCCAGGTTAGAGATCAAATCGTACACCCTAAGAAAAATGAAACATGGGACTGGAATGATATTCTTGTTGATACTTGGCTTTTAATAACTTATTATCTAGAGCTAAGTATACTGAACTGGCTAAATTACAAAGGAAAAATATCCCCAAGGATATATCCCGACAGATATTCAGGACAGTCCGAATGTGTTCCCTGGGTTGATAATTAAATAATTATCAACTATGATAATAAATTTCTGCTGTTTCCCATACGCGCTCGAAGCTGTCTAGGTAAGTCGCTGCCATCGCGTGATTTACCTGGTCATCGATATGCAGCACTGGAGCTGTTGATGCTGGTACTCCATAGATGTGCTGGTTGACGAACAGTTCGTCGTCTGCGCGGTAGATGGAGCTGTAGAGAACGGTGTCGTGTAGGCGCAGCTCGACACCGTCTGTTTTGAGGAGCGGCTGGTAGAGGACGAGCGCGTTGCGGATCTTGGCGGGCATCGCCTCGCCGATGTCCTCTTCCACGCCGCGTTGTTGTACGTGGGGGCTGTCGGGGTTCCCCAACAGGATGCGTACCGATACACCCGAGCGGGCCTTGCGTTCGAGAAGAGCGCGTATTCCGGGATCGTCGGCAAGGAACAGGCCGCTGTAGACGAGGATGCTGATCTCGTGCTGGGCGGACTCGAAGAGTCTCCACCATTCTTCGTGTGGGACGGCCCACCGGTGTGGATAGATCCGGCGAACTTCTGTGGTGGTGGCTGCCTGTTCCTGAGGATTCCTGTGCTCTGGCCAGAGTTCGTTTTCCGGGACGCCGACAAGGTCGGCTACTGCCCAGCGATGGCGCGGGTGTGGTTTCTGTCCGGAGATCCACCGGCGGACGGTCTTAGGGTCCACGCCCACCTGTGCGGCGACATCGGTGTCTGTGAGCTGCGAGTGGGCCAGAGCGCGGCGCAAAGCCTCGTTCACGTCGTTGACCTCCGGGATGGGATGTCAACGACGATAACAGAAGACGTCCCTAGACGTCCCTCGGGAAGTCCGATACGTGGTACACATGTCCACCCGATCAGAGGAGAGTTTCCGCAGGTAAAAACGGCCCCGCGAGTGCGGCGAACACTTCGGGGCACGGTCCCAACCTGGCAAGGCAGGTGGAACATGCGGAACACTATCGCGCGCTATCTCCGCAACCCGGGGCACCGGGTAGCTAGGCATGCGGCGAACAGCCCAGAGCGGATCCGTATCGAGGTTCCCTTAACGCCCGCCCCGGCTTCCTACCTCGTGCCGCCCCAAGCGGCCTTGGTTCGCCCCTACGTGCCGCGTCACGAGCACTCCTGGGTGAACAGCTGCGACAACCGGGCCGGTATGGCGGTGCTCCTGGAACTCGCTCGTTCCGTGGAGGTGGCCGCATGACAGAGGACAAAGCTCCGCTGCTGCGGCTACTGCAAGAGCATTACGGGCACCGGTGGCGCATTCGTTGTACAGAAGAGCTGTGGATCGCGACTGTTCTCGATACGGACACTGATAGCGCTCCAACAATCATCGAACACGAGATCGAAAAATTCGTGCGACAACTCGAAAACCCTCCTCATAGCGCTGGACAGACTTCGTTTGCCGCGCGATGGCTCCAGTCGGAGCTCGAATAACTCAAACCAGGCCCTACAGCTGCCCGGCGCCTGATCTGGACTGCTGTGTGGCCAGTGCGTGTTACGTGCCGTACTGGCCACGTAAGGTATTCAGCTTTCCTGTGGAGGCAGGGGGCGCCTTCAATATTTGCCCAATACGAGGATTTCCCCTGCTTTGAGTTGGTCCTTAAGGTCCTTAAGGAATCTGGGATCATGGTCAGCGCTAGCACTGTTACAGCGCTAGCGCTGCACAACTGCTAGTGGAAGGAACACCTGGTGAGTCCACGCGCGACCCCGTGGCGGACCTACACGCGGATCGCTGACACGCTGCGGGAACGTATCTCCAGCGGTGCGCTCACTCCGGGGGCGGCACTGCCCTCGGAGGCCGCGTTGGGCGACGAGTTCGGGGTAGCCCGCACCACGGTGCGGCGTGCGCTGGCCACGCTGGAAGCAGAGCAACTGATCCGGTCCGTTCCGGGAACCGGTCGGATCGTATGCACACCGGGAGAACAGGGCGAACGTGCCCTGCCCCAACAACAGCCTCAGTACCGCAGGATCGCTGCGGAGCTGCATGACCAGATCTCCAGTGGTGTCCTCCCCGCCGGGGCCGCCCTTCCCAGCGAGTCCGCCCTAGTCCAGGAATACAAGGTTTCACGAGGGACAGCGCGCCAAGCCTTGTCCGAACTGGAGGGATCGGGCGTAATCGTCTCCTTGCCGGGCAAGGGACGCTTCGTCCGGGATGCGGGAACAGCGGGGCATTAGAGTTGCACCTGTGGAACAGGTTCTATGGGCGCGTGAACTCGCACAACACCTCCTCGAAGAGCCATTGCCGCGCCGCTGGGCACATACGCAAGGCGTAGCCGAACAGGCGGAGTCGTTGGCCTGTGTCCTCGGGGCTGATGCTGACCTGGTGACGGCATCAGCCTGGCTCCACGACATTGGTTATGCCCCTGACTTGGCCGTCACCGGATTCCACCCGTTGGACGGTGCACGCTACCTGCGCGGGGGTGAACGCGCTGACGAACGTGTGTGCGCCCTGGTGGCCCATCACTCTGGCGCGCTGGTGGAGGCAGAGGAACGCGGCCTGCTCGACGAACTCACCAGTGAATTCGCGCTTCCCCGCCCTGACCTGTTGAAAGCGCTGACCTACTGCGACATGACAACCGGTCCGGACGGGAAGCATCTGCCGGTTGAACAGCGCCTCTCCGAGATCCTGGAGCGCTACGAGCCAGAGGATCTGGTCCACCGAGCCATCACACGGTCGAAACCGGATCTGCTCGGGGCGGTGCGCTCGGTGGAAACGCGTATAGCAACCGGGACGTGAACGGGCGTGCTCACCCGATGTAGGGGGTGGTGCGGTTCTCCACGAAGTGCTCGATACGCATTCGCATAGAGCGGTCCATGCTGTATTTCGTCAGCTCGGGTTTGGGGACCCAACGGACTTCCCGCGATTCGTCACTGGTGGACAGCTCTCCCGACACCGGTCGGGCGGTGAGAACCATGGAGAATTCCTGTCTGGCCTCCCCGTCGCTGGTGTACAGAATGATGTGTCGCGGGTCGCTGTAGATCCCGGAAACACCGGTGATTTCGCAGGTGATGCCGCTCTCTTCCCGTGTCTCCCGTACCGCTGCCTCGGGGACCGACTCGCCGAGATCGATCGCGCCTCCGGGAACAGCCCAATTCTCGTTGTCGGTACGCCGGATCAGAAGAACCTCGTCGCGGTCGTTGGCCACGATCACGTTCACGGACGGGACAAGGCTGTTGGCTGCGGGCGCCTGGGGGTCGTTGTAGTAGTCGATCCGCCTACCCATGTCTCTTCCTTAACGCAGCGGTTGTGCCTGGTTCCAGACACGTTCGAAACTTTCAAGGTAGGTGTTGACCATGCTTCCCCCCGAGATCTTGCGCAGGTGGAGTACCGGGGCGCTGGCAGCGGGGTTTCCGTAGACGTGGGTGTTCACGAGCATCTGTTCGTCAGCACGGTAAATCGAGTTGTACAGCACGGTGTCGTGCAACCGGAACTCGATTCCTTCCATGGCGCTGAGAGACTCGTACAACACGATCACGTTGCGGATCTTGGCCGCCATCGCGTCATCAATACCCTCATCCGCTCCCCGCTCGGCGACCGCGCTGCTGTCCGGGTTCCCCAAGAGGAAACGGATCCGTACACCTGACCGCGCCTTCTCGGCGAACAGCTCGCGCATGCTGCCGTCTTCAGCGAGGAAAAAGCCGCTGTAGACGAGAATGTTGATCTCGTGCTGGGCGGATTCGAACAGGCGCTTCCATGTGTCGCGGGGAACGGTCCACCGGTGGGGATGGACGGCCAGAATCTCACCTTCGGATGCCGCCGCGCTCTGCTCGCGGCTGAGGGCCTTGGGCCAGAGATACGTCTCGTCCATGGCGAGCCGGGCAGCGACAGCATAGCGATGCCGTCGGTACGGGGTGCGCTCAAGACTGATCCACCGCTCGACACTCTTCGTGTCCACGCCGACGTCTTCGGCGAGATCAGCGGGCGTCAGTCCGCGTTCAAGTAGCGCGGCGCGCAACCTCTCGTTTGGCATGTACCCCGTGTTCGCAGGACGTCCAAGGACGCGCTCACATTATCGAGACGTCCTAAACACGTCCAACCACGTAGTGATCTGGTCCCGGCCCTCTAATGGATGCTTCCTCGTAGTCCAGGAGAACAGTCGCTCTGAGTCCAGGGGCCGGTGATGCTTCCTTCCCGCCAGACAGTAGGAGCGGGAACACTGGCACAATGAATCGATACATGTTATACCTGTATCTGTTCTTGCGGTCGTTCGAAGCCCGCAAGGACCTATGGCGATAGAGACGAAGCGAGGAGTATCTGATGGCTATTCAGGGTGCGTTGCCGGTGGAGTTCGGAACGGTGTTCCCGCACGGGGCCTACGCCCTGGGGGTGGAAGCGATCACCGACTTTGAGACCAAGCGCCAACAGACCGACAAGACCTCGGGGCTGCCGCTGTGGGCGGTGGAGGTCATCGACGCCGACCCGGAAGCCCGGGGCAAGGCCAAAAGCGTGAAAGTCAAGGTCGCCGCTGAGGTGTGCCCGACCCTGCCGGACGAGGTTCCGGGGTTGCCGTTCCGCCCGGCCGAGTTCGAACAGATGTCGGTGATGCCCTATGTGGACGAGTCGGGCCGGCGCCCTCGGGTGGCCTACTCGCTGCGGGCACGCGGAGTGAAAGCCCCCAACGCCTCGGGGCGCAAGGCTGCCTCAGCCAACGCGGGCGCTGCCAAGGACGCCGCCTGAGAACACACGCGGGGCGGCCTGGTGCGCCAACACCAACGGCCGCCCCTACCTCTCCCCGTTGCACTGCTCATACATGTAGAAGAGGTGTCTCTAGCTTATGTCGAACTCTCAGGGTTCACACGCGCGTGAGATCTCGCGGTTCCTGGAGGAACTGCGATCGCGCTCCCAGCGTCCGGTCATGGCCCCACACCAGGACAACTCGGACCTGCTGGCCTGGAAGACCAACCTGTTGGAGCGCATCGCTGATGCCAGCGAGGACCCGCACACGCACGTGGTGGCGGCCTCGGCTCGGGCGGATCTGGCCGCCTACCGGGCGCGCAACGCGGCCCTACGGGCCGAGTACCAAGCCTCCCTGTTCGAGGTGCTGGGGGGTGACTCGTGATGCTGCGCGACCGCAGTGCCGGAAGTGCCCAAGTACAGCCCACCACCCCTCTTCCCGCGCACGGGGTGCGGTTCACGACCCCGGTGGTGGAAACGCCGGGCATCGTCATCGTGTCCCGGTGGGTCTATCGGCTCCTGCGCCTAGTGGTGCTCACCCCTGTCCGGTTTCCGGTCGCAGCGGCCGTGGCCGCGCTCGCCACAGCGATCGGCGTCCATCTCGGCTGGCTGGTCCTTTCTGGAACAGCCGTACTTACTGGCGTGGGATTAGGGGTGTGGTGGTGGTACTGGCCCGCCGCGTTCCACCGCCTGGTCGTGCTGCGCAGCCTGGCGTGCTGGCGCTGGCTGTGGGTGTACCGGCGTCACTGGCAACCCGTGCTCGTGGTGGCCGGACTGGCCGAGTCGTATCAGGAACGCCACTACCTGCCCCGCATCAAAACCGTGTCCTGCACCGCCTGGGCGGATCGGGTGCGCATCACCCTGGTACAGGGCACCACTCCCAGAGATCTCGAAGACCGGGTGACCGAGCTCGCCCACGGGTTCCAAGCGCCCTCGTGCCGGGTCTACACGCGCGGGCCGCGCGACGTGGTGTTGGAGTTTCCCCGCCGCGACCTGTTGGCCAACCCCCTGCCGGCACGCCCCGTCCCGGATCAGGTCGACATGGCCGCTCTCGAGGTGGGCCTGTGTGAAGACGGGACCCCGTGGGACCTGCGGCTGCACGGCACCCACGTACTCACGGTCGGAGTGACAGGTTCGGGCAAAGGCTCGGTGCTCTGGTCGGCCATCCGCGCCCTGCTGCCCGCCATTGGCGAGGGCACTGCCCAGGTGTGGGCGATCGATCCCAAACGCATGGAACTGTCCTACGGCCGGAGCCTGTTCGCCCGCTACGCCGACACCGCTGAGGCGGCCGTGGACGTGTTGGAGGCGGCCGTGTCCGAGATGCACGCCCGGGCGGATCGCTACGCCGGAATCCGGCGCACCCACACCCCCACAGTCGAGGACCCCTTCATCGTGATCATGGTCGATGAGGTCGCTTTCCTCACCGCCTACCACCCCGAGAAAGACATCCGCCGCCGGGCCGAGAACGCCATCGCCACCCTCACAAGCCAGGGGCGTGCGGTGGGAGTGTGCGTGCTGGCCGCACTCCAGGACCCGCGCAAAGAGGTCATGAACCTGCGCAACCTGTTTCCCGACAAGATCGCCCTACGGCTGGACGAAGCGTCTCAGGTTGACATGGTGCTCGGCGATGACGCCCGCGAACGCGGCGCCAACGCCCATCTCATCGACCCCGATGTTCCCGGGGTGGCGTTCGTCCGCCTGGAGGGCTCCCCGCTGCCGGTGCGCGTGCGGGCCGCCTTCGTCAGTGACGACGACATCACGGCCATGGCGAACGAGTACGGAACTCGTTCTCTGCAGCCGGTGGCGGATGTGGAGGTGGCCTGATGCCGACTCCGACCGGCAAAACCACACGGGCCGAGCGCCAAGCCCAACCCCTGGCCAAAGACGTCGCCGAACAGGTCGCCACCGACAACGGGGTGTGCATCCGTCCGGTCTCACTGCGGCGCACCAACCTGGACACCGGGGCCTCAGAGATCGTGGATGTGCCGTGCGGCTCCACGTTGGACAGCCAGTGCCCGGCCTGTGCGGCTCGTAAGCGTTCCCTGCGGCGCAGCCAGTGCGAAGAGGGCTGGCACCTGGACGAGGAACCCACACCCACTCCGGATGATCCCTCGCAGGTGCAACGCTGGTGGGTCGAACACCGCGCTCGGGCCACGGCTCGCCGTGACGATCTCGCCGCGTCCCAAGCGACCACCTCTGACGAGCTGGCCGAGCTGGACGAGGCCATGACCGCCATGGATGAGGAGATCACCGCCACCGGCCTGCGCGGGTCGGTCTCACGGGGTTCCTCCTCCTCGGGTGGTTCCTCCCCACGGCGTACACGCTCGACGAAACGCCGCAGCGACGTGCCCGACCTGCCCAAACGCCCCATGGCTCGCAGAACCGTGGGCCGTAGTTTCCAGGACAGCGCCACAGGCACGACGTTTCGCCCGTCCCTGTTCCTCACCCTGACCCTGGATTCCTACGGGCGGGTGCGCTCGGACGGCACCCCGGTGGATCCCGACACCTACGACTATCAACGCTGCGCGCGCGACACGCTTCACTTCTCCAAGCTCATCGACCGGTTCGTGCAGAACCTCCGTAGGGTGGCCGGGTTCGACGTGCAGTACTTCGCCACCGTGGAACCCCAGAAACGCCTCGCCCCGCACCTACACATGGCGATCCGGGGCACCCTGCCCCGGGCCGAACTGCGCCAGATCGCCGCGGCGACCTACCACCAAGTCTGGTGGCCCCACGCTGAACAGGTCGTCTACGACAACGATCACCTGCCCCTCTTCGACGAGGACACCGGAAACTATGTCGATCCGGATACCGGGGAGGTGCTGGCCACTTGGGAACAGGCCCTGGACGTGCTGGACACGGATCCGGAGGCCGAACCCATGCACGTGTGTCGGCTGGGTCCCCAAGTGGACGCCAAAGGCGTGGTGGCCGGCAGTGGTGATGCCAACCGGTGCGTGCGCTACCTGGCGAAATACCTGACCAAGGACATCGCCGAGTGCCACCCGGTGACCACCGCCGCCCAACAGCGCCACGTGGACCGCTTCATGGACGCCTTGCGGTTCGAACCCTGCTCACCTCGGTGTGCGAACTGGTTGCGCTACGGCATCCAACCCCAGAACCCCACAGCGGGCATGCGCCCCGGCTTCTGCCGGTCCAAAGCCCACAAACGCCAACACCTGGGCTATGCCGGACGTCGGGTGCTGGTCTCGCGCAAATGGTCGAACAAGACCCTGGCCGACCACAAAGCCGATCGGCTGACCTGGGTGCTGCAAACCCTCGGTGTGGATCCCGCCAACCCCGACCCCGACGACGGCACCGGCTCCGAGACGACCTCGCAGCCGGGTGCTCCGGTTCTCTCGGCAACCGCCACCAACGGGCGCTGTGTGTGGGAACTCGCCAAACCCACCGATCCGGACGTGGCCCCTCGCGAACACCGATTACTCCGGGCCGTGGGCGAGCGGCTCAACCGCCGCGCCCACCTGGACACCGTTCGGCAACACCACCATTCGGCAACGGAAAGAGCCGCATGACTACCTCACAACGACTTCTCACTGTTCCGGAAGCCGCTCGGGCTCTGGCGATTTCCCGTAGCAAGCTATATGAGCTGATCGCCGTTGGCTCCGTGCGCTCGTTGAAGATCGATGGTTGTCGCCGGGTTCCGGTGGAATCCCTGGATGACTACATCTCATCGCGGCTGGCTGCTGAGGGGGTTGCGGCCTGATGGCGAAGACAGCAGTGGGGATCCCGGACGAGCCGGAAGACAACGGCAACGATAGGAAACGGTCGAAGCTCCGCGATGGCGTGATGAAGCGGGGTAACACTTGGTCCTACGTCATCCGGGTCACTGATCCTGAAACCGGTGTGAGTAAGCCGAGGTGGGTTGGTGGGTTCCCTACGGAAGAGGACGCCAAAGCGGCACGCGATGAAGCTCGGGTCAAGGCCCGTCGGGGTGAGTACATTGACCGCAACCGTGTCACCGTGACCGAGTACCTTGAAGAGTGGATCGAGACGCACGGGGTCGAGATCAAGCCGAAAACGCTGCACATGTACCGGTTCCTCATAGAACGGTACGTAATTCCGCGTCTCGGTGATCAGCGGATCCAAGCGCTTCGTCCCGCTACTATCACGAAGTTCTACCGCGAGCTTTCGGCAACCGGTGGGCGCAACGGTAGGGGGCTGTCGCCGCGTACGGTCGAATACGTGCACGCGGTGTTGCGTCGGGCGTTCCGGGACGCCGTGGAAGTGGAACAGCTGATCGCCTCCAACCCGGTTGAACGGGCGAAGCGTCCGCGCAAGGAACGCAACGAACCGGGATCGGTGTGGACACCGGCGCAACTTCGGCAGTTCCTTACTGAGGTAGCGAGCCGCCATCGGCTGTACGCGTTTTTCCACCTGGCCGCGTATACCGGTGCCCGCCGTGGCGAACTACTCAACTTGCGCTGGTCGGATGTGGATATGGAATCGGAAGAGGTCCGCATTACCGGAACAGCGGCCTTCATCGATGGTCAGCGGGTGGAGGGATCGACGAAGAGCGGTCGTTCTCGTGTGGTGAGTATCGATCCTGAGACGGTGGCCGTGCTGAGAACGCACCGGCAACAGCAACTCCAGGACCGGCTAGCGGTCGGGGAGCAGTGGTGCGGAGCAGAGGACTACGTGTTCACCACCGGATGGGGCGCTCCGGTGCATCCGGATACAGTCTCATCGCTGATGTCGTCTCTGATCCGCCGGTACAACAAGCCAGGGGAGGGGAGACCGGCACCGGAGGAACCGCTTCCGTCCGCTCGATTGCATGATCTCCGGCATATTCATGCGACCACGTTGCTTCTCTCCGGTGTCCCGGTGCATGTGGTGGCCGCCCGGCTCGGACACGGTGATCCCTCGATTACCTTGCGGGTCTATGCCCACGTGATCGACGAACAGGGGGCTTCGGTGGCCGATACCTTCGCCCGCGTCCTGCGGAACGCCGGCTAGCGCGTGTTAGCAAACCTGTTAGCACACAGGTTGGTTCCACACCCGAACTCCGACCGCACAAGTTAAGGCCCCGGCCTGCTTTCGCAGGTCGGGGCCTTAACTCCGCTGTCTCAAGGCGGTGCGCTCGGGAGGACTCGAACCCCCAACCTTCTGATCCGTAGTCAGATGCTCTATCCATTGAGCTACGAGCGCGTGTCAGCGAGCTTTCCCGCGGATTCCGGGGGTTCGCCCTGAAGACGTCTTCTACTGTAACACGGGTATGGCGGGGTCAGCGCACACGCGGCGAGGAGCAGCCCGCACGCGGCGCCCCGGGGACGCGTGCGGTAACCGGGCGCGGGGCGGGAACGCGTTCGAGGAACCGGCGCGCACCGCGCCGCGGGGCTTTTCGCCGGTGGGCGCCCCGCTGTGCGTACGCTCACACCACCATCGCGTTCAGAGTCGCTGTCCTGCCGGTCGCGCTGGTGTGCTCCTCCCAGGCGCGGCTGAGCCGGTGTACCGCGGTGTCCAGCGTCTCCTCATCCGGGAGGAAGGGGAGACGTAGGTGGTCGGCACCCTCCGCGCCGGGTGCCAGAACGTCACCGGAGAGCAGGGCGACGCCGTGGCGCAGTGCTACCTGGGCGAAGGACGCACCGGTGGTTCCCGGCAGCCGGACCCACAGGGTCTGACCGCCCGAGGCCCGCCCGTACTCCCAGTCCGGCAGCCACCGGTCCAGCAGAGCGCACAGGTGGTCGTGCCGCCGCGCGAGCTCCTCCCGCCGCCGCTGGGCCAGACCGTCCAGTGTCCCCAGCAGGTGGCACGCGGCCACCTGGCCGACGACGTTCGTCCCCAGGTCGGTGATGGCTTTCAACCGCGCGAGTCTGGTGACCGTGGCGGCGTCCGAGCGGATCCACCCCACACGCAACCCGCCCCAGGCCACCTTGCTCAGCGAGCCGACGGTCACGACCCGTTCCCCTCCCGGGTACGCGGCCAGCGGGGGAGGCGGCGGACCGTCGAAACCGAGTTCGCACACGGTCTCGTCCTCGACCAGGGGCACCTCGTGCTCCGCCGTGATCCGGACCAGACGCCGCCGCTGCAGCGGCGGCATGAGCGCCCCTGTGGGGTTGTGGAACGAGGGGACCACGTAGGTGAGGGCGGGACGCGACCGCCCCATGCCGTGCGCGTACGTGTCGACGTCCCTGCCCTGGGCGGTCACCGGAACCGTGCGGGTGTCGGCCGCGGCGTCGGCGAGGAGGGGAAGGATCCCCGGGTAGGTGGGCCGTTCCGTGAGCACCGTGTCGCCGGGGGAGACGTAGTGGCGCACGAGGAGCGCGAGTGCCTGCTGCGCCCCGGTCGTCACCAGGACCTGTTCCGGGGCGGTGGCCAGCCCGCGGGCGGTGAACCTGTCCGCGACCGCCCTCCGCAGCTCAGGGTGACCCGTCGGGTGGTACCCGATGTCGTTGGTCAGCTCTCCCAGGCCGTCGGCCGCGCGGTGGAACGCCGGTCGAAGCTCCGGAGGCGGGGTGTCCGGGGCCGCGCACGTCAGCACGAGCGAGCCCGGAACGTCGTCGAGCATGCTGAGGAAGTACGCGCCGCCGGTGTGCTGGGTGGGGTCCGAGGGCGCCACCGGCAGCCCCCGGGAGGCGACGCGGGTTCCGCTTCCCCGGTGCCGGACCACAACCCCCTCGTCGCGCAACAGGTCGTAGGCGGCGACCACGGTCCCCCGGCCGACCGCGAGGTGGCCGGCCAGCGTGCGGTCGGGGGGAAGAGTACTGTCCGGCGCGATGGCGCCCTCGTCGACGAGGGCGCGCAGCCGTGCGGCGAGCAGCCGGTACAGCGCACCCCGGCCCGCCGCCCAGCGTCCGAGCAGCGTCACGATCTCCGCCGCGGGAATTGGCTTCGACATCGGACCAATCGTGCCGGATTGGCTCTGTCGTGTCGTCGCCGGGGGACGCACCGTTGCGGGTATGACAACGACATCCGCGAACCCCGCTCCCCAACCCGAGTCGCGCACGGTCCACACCCCGGCGTCCGAGGTGCACGGCAGCCGCCCGGTGGGCGTGCCGATCCACCAGAACCACACGTTCACCTTCGACTCCGCGGAGGACATGGCGGCGGCCTTCACCGGGCCGGACGGTGCCTACCTCTACGCCCGGTTCGGCAACCCCACCACCAGCGCGCTGGAGACGGCCGTCGCCGACCTCGAGGGCGGTGCGGCCGCGCTCGCCTCGGCCTCCGGCATGGGAGCGATCACCTCGACCGTGGGGGCGCTGGTGGGAACCGGCGACCACGTCGTGGCCCAGAACTGCCTCTACGGCGGCACGCTCGCCTTCCTCGCCGACCTGGAACGGCGGTGGGGTGTGGAGGTCACCCGCGTCTCCGGTGAGGACCCGGACGAGGTCCGCGCCGCGCTGCGTCCCAACACCCGCGTGATGGTCCTGGAGACCATCACCAACCCCACGGTCCGGGTCGTGGACCTGTCAGCCCTGCTGGGCATCGCGCGCGAGGCCGGCGTCACCAGCGTCGTCGACAACACCTTCGCCACCCCGATGCTGTGCCGCCCGCTGGAGCACGGCGCGGATGTCGTGATCCACTCGGCCACCAAGTACCTGGGCGGCCACTCCGACGCGATGGGCGGGGTGGCCGTGTTCGCCGACTCCCGGACGCACGGGGCGGTGCGCGAGCACAGCGTCGAGTCCGGCGCCACCCTCGACCCGTTCGCCGCGTGGCTGACCATCCGGGGGATGCAGACGCTGGCGTTGCGGGTGCGCGCGCAGTGCGCCAACGCCCAGGCTCTGGCGGAACGGCTGTCGGCCCGTCCGGAGGTGGCCGCCGTGCACTACCCGGGGCTGGACACCCACCCCAGCCGGGAGACCGCGCGGCGGGTGCTGCCCGGAGGGTGCGGGGGTGTGCTCGCTTTCGAGCTGGCTGGCGGGAAGGTGGCGGGGGAGGCGTTCGCCGGTGCGCTGCGGTTGTGCGTTCTCGCTCCGTCGCTGGGCGACGTGAAGACCCTGGTAATGCACCCCGCCAGCACGTCGCACCGCCAGCTCGGAAGCGAGGAGCTCGCCGAGGCGGGGATCACGCCGGGACTCATCCGGATCAGCGTCGGTATCGAGCAGCTCGACGACCTCTGGGGCGACATCGAGCGGGCCCTGGAGGCGGCGGCCGGATGACCGGTGGCAACCGGTGAGTGCCGGGCGGGGCGGTGGTGCGCGCGGCCGTCCCGCCCGGCCGCCGGGAACCGGGCCGCGTGGTCCGCTGGTGTGCCGCGGAAACCGTCCGGGAACGTGTCCGCTGGGAGTGGCCGCGGGAGTACCGGGCCCGAAACCGGGCAGTGGCCACCGTGGAACGGGCACAGCACGCGACGCTGCGGAAGGAACGTGAGGCCCCATGATCACGGCTGGTGACGAGACGCGGGTTGTCGAGCGGGTCGCCAAACAACTGTTCGTCGGTGGGCAGTGGCGCGACGCCGCCTCCCGGGCGACGTTCGCCGTGGAGGACCCCTCCACCACGGAGACGCTGTGCGAGATCGCCGACGCCGCCACCGGGGACGCGTTCGCCGCGTTGGACGTAGCGGCGCGGACCCAGGGGGAGTGGGCGTCCACGGCGCCGCGCGAGCGCGCCGAGATCCTGCGGCGCGCCTACGAGCTGCTCATGGAGCGCCGGGACGACCTCGCGCTTTTGATGACCCTGGAGATGGGCAAACCGGTGCCGGACGCGAAGGGGGAGGTCGCCTACGCGGCGGATTTCCTGCGCTGGTTCTCCGAGGAGGCGGTGCGGATCGAGGGCGGGTTCTCCCTCGCCCCCTCGGGCCAGGCGCGGTTTCTGATCATGCGCCAACCGGTGGGCCCGGCCATGCTCATCACCCCGTGGAACTTCCCGATGGCGATGGGCACGCGCAAGATCGGCCCCGCGATCGCGGCGGGCTGCACGATGGTCCTGAAACCGGCCCAGCAGACGCCGCTGTCGGCACTCGCGCTGGCCGGGATCCTGCGCGAGGCCGGGCTGCCGGACGGGGTGCTGAGCGTGCTGCCGACCTCGGACGCGGGCGGGGTGACCGAACCATTGTTGCGGGACGGGCGTATCCGCAAGGTGTCGTTCACCGGCTCGACCGGTGTGGGCCGCGCACTGCTGGAGCAGAGCGCCCCGCAGGTGCTGCGGACCTCGATGGAGCTGGGCGGCAACGCCCCCTTCCTGGTGTTCGACGACGCGGACCTGGACGCGGCGGTCGAGGGCGCGGTGCAGGCCAAGATGCGCAACATCGGGGAGGCGTGCACGGCGGCCAACCGGTTCTACGTGCAGTCGGGCGTCGCCGCGGAGTTCGCCCGCCGGCTGGGCGAGCGCATGGGGGAGATGGTCGTGGCGCGCGGCACGGAGGAAGCCTCCCAGGTGGGGCCGCTGATCGACGCCGACGCGCGCCGGAAGGTCCAGCACCTGGTGGACGACGCGGTGCAGCGGGGAGCCCGGGTGCTGGTCGGCGGCAACCCCAGCGGGGGGCCGGGATACTTCTACCAGCCGACGGTGCTCACCGACGTCCCCCAGGAGAGCGAGCTGTCCAGCACGGAGATCTTCGGGCCGGTGGCGCCGATCATCCCGTTCGGCGCGGAGAGCGAGGCGCTGGCCGCCTCCAACGACACCGAGTACGGGCTGGTGAGCTACGTGTACACCACCGACCTCAGCCGCGCGTTCCGGGTGTGCGAGGCGTTGGAGACCGGCATGGTCGGGTTGAACCAGGGGGTGGTGTCCAACCCGGCGGCCCCCTTCGGCGGGGTGAAGCACTCCGGGATCGGCCGCGAGGGCGGCCGGGTCGGTATCGACGAGTACCTCGAGACGAAATACGTGGGAATCGGCGGGGTGTGACCGGACCGGCCGGGGTCACACCCCGCTGCCGTGCGCCAGCGCGGCCACCCGGGCGGGGTACTCCTCGCCCGCCAGGTGGCCGGCTTCCGGCAGGATCTCCAGGTGCGTGCCCAGCCTCCGCCGGACCGCCGGAGCGAGGCGGTGCGGCGGGAGGAACGTGTCATGCTCCCCCGCGGCCACGGCGGTGGGCACGCGGCTCGTCGTCGGCGGTGCCAACCCCGGGTCCGCGGTGGTGTGGACGTGCCGCCCCGCGAGGGTCATCCACTGGGCCAACTCGGTGCGGGGCGGGCCGCTGGCCGGTGCCAGCATGGTCCGCAGCAGTCGGGTGCTGCTGGCGTCGCCCGGCGCCAGGAACCACGCTGCCGACGCCGCCAGCACGCGTGGGGTGGTCCGCAGCCGCGTCACCCCGGCCGGGGCGAGGAGGACGCGCCGGCCGATGCGCGGGGAGCCGCTCGACAGGGCGACGGCGGCGCCCAGCGAGTGCCCCAGGACGACGGCCGAGCGGATGTCGAGCGCTTCCAGCGCATCGGTGAGCCACGTCCCGTACCAGGCCAGCCTCGCCGGGGATGGCGGGCGTTCGCTACTGCTCAGCCCGGGCTGGCCGGGGAGGTCGAGGGCGACGGTCCGGCCGCGGTGGGCGAGCGCGGTCAGCAGGGGAAGCGAGGCGGCGGCGTTCATGTTCGTCCCGGGGAGGAACACCACGGTCGGGGAGCCCGACCCGGCTGTGACGGCGTGGGTACCGGTGCCGCCGGCGGACACCGTCGTCCGGGTGTGCGGGGTGGTCCAGGCGGCGAGCCGGTTGGTGCACCAGTACCGGATGACCGACCGGCCGGTGCGGCTGCGGTAGAGCTGCGTCATGCCGCAAGTGTCGCGCCTGACCGTGCCGCCCGTACAGGCCGCACCGGTGTTGGCGGCCACCCGCGTCACCGGCCTCACGAGGCGGAACACCTACCGTGGGGGTTCCTCCCCCCGGTGGGTGAGCCGGTCCAGTTCGTCGCGCAGCTGTTCGGCCAGCTCGCGGGCGTGCCGGAGCTCGTCGGCGGGGGCGCCGCTGCCGTCCCGGGGCTCGCCGAGGACGCTCTGGTCCGGTTGGAGCCGGAGTTGTTCGGTGGCCTCGTCGGCCTCCACGTCGAAGGTGACCCGGTCCGAACGGTGCCAGCTCTCGAACCACTCCACCGGAGTGCCGTGCGCGTCGAGGCTGCTGCCCTCGAGCAGGAGCAGCGGCGCTGAGGGCGCGGTGTCCAGCTCGCGCGCGATAGCGGTGTCGGCGGGTACGGCGCGGATCTGGCGCCGGCCGCTGACGAGCCGGATGCCGAACCGCGACACCAGCACCTGGTGCAGGGAGGCGTCGGTGAGTTCGCCGGTGGTCAGGCCGGCTGTCCGGTCGGCGGGCAGCCAGGTGCGTACGTAGGACAGCGGCTCGTTCTCCACGGAGCGGACGCGTTCCAGCCGGAGTACCTCGCGGGTGCCGAGCTGGTGGGCCACCCGTGCGGGCGCGCTCGTGTCCTCGAGGCGCACCACACGGGTGGACAGTCTGAGGCCGCTGCGGGAGAACTGGTCGAACAGGCCGGTGACCCGCTGCACGAGCCGCCGGTGCTCGACGCTGGCGGCCGCGACCGGTGCCCTGCCGGGGACGCGCTGGACGGTGCCTTCCTGGTCCAGGGTCGCCAGCGCCTGGCGGACGACGCTGCGGGAGATGCCGAAGCGTTCCCGCAGCGCCTGCTCACTGGGCAGGGTGTCGCCTGGCGCTATGACGTGGTCGCGGATCTCCGCGCGCAGGGTGTCGGCGATCTGGGCGTGCAGCGGGCGGGAGGCGGACCGGTCGATGGACATGGCGCGAGTCTAGGACGGTGCGGCCGTTTCCGGCGCGGTGTTCGGGGTTCACGCGGCCCGGGTGGCCTCCCACACGTGGTGCCACCCGGGTGCCAGCTCGGCCGCTCTCCGCATGGCCAGTACCAGGCTGGACTCGCGGGCGACGCCCTTACCGGCGATGTCGAAGGCGGTGCCGTGGTCGACGGAGACCCGTACGACGGGCAGGCCCACCGTGATGTTCACCCCGTCGTCGCCGTAGACGGCCTTGAACGGGGCGTGGCCCTGGTCATGGTAGCACAGGGTGATGAGTTTCCAGTCGCCGCGGACGGCGGCCGGAACCAGGGCGTCGGCGGGCAGCGGCCCCTGGGCGTTGATGCCGGCGGCGCGGGCGCGTTGGACGGCGGGTTCCAGCACGTCGGCGTCCTCGTCGCCGAAGAGCCGGTTCTCCCCGGCGTGCGGGTTGAGCCCGGCCACACCGACCGCTTCCCCGGGGGTGCCCAGCGCGGTGGCGACGGCGCCCGCCAGGCGCAGTACGGCGTCGGTGCGGTGCGGGGTGACGAGCTGGATCGCCTCGGAGAGCGAGACGTGCGTGGTGAGGTGGAAGAAGTAGAGGTCCCCGGCGGAGAGGACGAGGCTGAAGTCCTCCACCCCGAACTCGTGGGCGAGCAGTTCGGTGTGGCCGGGCCACATGTGGCCGCCCTGGTGCATGGCGGCCTTGTTCAGCGGTGGTGTGACGATGCCGTCCACGCTGCCGTTCCGGGCGAGTTCGCAGGCGGCCTTGACGAACCGGGCTGCGCCGTCGCCCGCCTCGGGGCTGAGCTCGCCGGGCGGGATGTGGCCGAGGGAGGGGCCGGTTTGGACGATGTCGACGGTCGCGGGGTCGTTGCTCGCCTCGTCGGGGGAGCTGACAGTGCGGACCCGCGCGGGGTCGCCGCCGCTGGCGCTCAGGCCGGCGCGTAGCGCGTCGGCGTCGCCGACGACGACGGGGCGGCAGACGTCGCGCAGCTCGGGGTGTTGCGTCAGGGCTCTCGCGGTGATCTCCGGGCCGATTCCGGCGACGTCGCCGAGGGTGACGGCAAGGGTGGGAAGGCTCATGTGTGTTTCCTCCTGTGTCGGACCGCGGAGGCGGCCGTGCGTAGGGCGGCGGGGTCCCCGAACCCGCCGGCTTTGGTGACGATGGGGTGGCCGGCCAGCGGGCCGCCGGACAGGGTGCCGATCGGGATGCCCGCCGCGACCTCGGAGTTCAGCTCGATCCCGGTGGCGCCGAGTTCGTCGATGAGGGTGCGGGCCCCGTCCCCGCCGGTGGCGACGAACCCCGCCAGGTGGTGGCGCTGGGCCAGGTGGGCGGCGAGCGCGCCGAACCGTCGGGCGAGGGTGTCCGGGTCGAGACCGCGGGCGCGGTCATCGGGAGCCAGGAGCACCAGCACGTCGCTGGTGCGGGCGAGCCGGGCGTCGACCTCGGCGCTCCACGCCCGCCAGGCGGTGTCGTCGGTGAGGGTTCCGGCCGTGGGGGCGGCGACGGCCTCCGGGCTCTCTCGCGCGATGTGTTCCACCTGGGCGCGGGTGGTGGCGTGCAGCGAGGTCACCACGACGAGCGCCGGCGCGCAGGTCCCGCTGTCGGCCCAGGCGCCGGCCATGGCGCCGGCCAGTCCCGCCGAGCCGACGGGGATGGCGTCCGGTCCCAGGCGGGCGACGGCCGCGGCCAGCCGGTCCAGATCCTCGGTGCTGGCGGCGTCGACCACGACGGTGGGGCCGGCCGCGGCCAGGGCGCGGGCGTTGGCGGCGGGGGCGGCACTCTCCAGTCGTACGTGCGGGGCGCCGAGCAGGGTGGGGATGTGGCTCTCCCGCACGGGAGTGACCGGGTCCGAGGCCAGGGCGGTCTCGTGCGCGGGTCGGCCGTCGACGAGGAGCGTCCCGCCCTCCACCGTGCGTCCCGCCGCGGGGAAGGCGGGACAGACGACGGCGGTGGCGGTGGGAGCCCAGGCGGCCCGGGCCGCCTCGGTCTCGGCGGCGAGGGGTCCGCGTAGCGTCGAGTCGATCTTCTTGTACAGGTGGCGGGCGCCGTTGTCGCGGGCGTGCCGGACGTGCCGGGCCACGGTCCGGCCGGCGTCGGCGGGGCTGAGGGAGCGGGAGTCGGTGCTGACGGCGACGACCTCGGCGCCGGTGGCGTCGGCGGTGGTGTCCAGCTGGAGCCGGGTGGGCCAGCCGGAGCGCAGGAACCGGACGGCGGCGTCGTTGGCACCGGTGAGGTCGTCGGCGATGAGGGAGACGGTGGGTGTCATGCGGGCGCCTCGCTCGTGTCCTGGCGTGGGGTGAGGGCTCCGCCGCGTTTCAGCGCCCAGGAGGCCAGCGTGGGGGCGAGGACCGCGGTCACCAGGACGCAGGCGGCGGCCTGGGAGGTGGCCGCGCCGACGTAGGGGCCGAAGGCGGGGTCGGCGGAGGCGACGATGGCGGGTGTGGCGATCGAGTTCCCGGAGGTGGTGCCGGCCGCGAATCCGAGGCCGCTCTCCGCGCCGCGCCGCAGCAGCAGCCGGTAGCCGAGGTAGACCAGGCCGCCGGTGACGGGGGTGATGAGCACTCCCAGGACGATGCCGGTCAGTCCGCCGGAGGCGACGTCGCCGAGGTCGATGCCGGTGCCGAGGGCGAACGCGAAGAAGGGGATGACGATGTCGGGCACGGGGCGCAGGGTGGCGCGCCACTGCCCGTCGAGGTTGCCGACGAGGACTCCGAGGAGGAACGGGACGATCGCGGCCAGCAGTGCCAGCAGCGGGATCTCGCCCAGGCCGGAGGCGCCCAGGAACAGCAGCGCGAAGAAGGGGCCGTCGTTGACGGCTCCGGCGATGTAGGCGCCCCGGTCGCGTTCGTCCCCGTACTGGCCGGTGACGGCCAGCCACAACCCGCCGTTGGCGTTGGTGGCGGCGGTGAGCAGGGCCAGTATGGACACGCCCAGGATTCCGTCGGGTCCGACGACGGCGCCGAGAGCCACGATCGCGGCGCCGGGGACGATGCTTTTGCACAGCAGGACGACGCCGGTGGTGGCGAGCACCGGACCGCCGGTGCGCAGTGTCACCTGGGTTCCGGTGGCGAAGATGAGCAGCGCGATGAGGGGGAGCGCGCTGTCCTTGAACAGGGCGGTGGTGAAGCTGCCGATGTCGAGGGCGCCGGGCGCGAGGGTGCCGATGAGGGATCCCAGCACGAGCGGGATCAGCATGAGTCCTCCGGGGAGGCGCTTCATCGTCCGGAACAGCGGCACGACGGCGGTATCGCCGTTGGGCATGGTCGCTCCTTCCGTGCGGGGCGCTCGTTCTGTGGCAGCTCACCCGCGAGCGGAATCTTGTACGTACTGATGGTACGTACAATATGCGTTCGGGAAAGATGTGTCACATCCCGTCCCGAAACCCCCTGCGCGCCGGGCCTGGGGAAAGGCGAACAGGGGCGGTGACACGCGTGGGGGCTGTGACCCGGCGCCAGCCGGTTCACAGCCCCCACGTAGCGGTCGGGACCAGGGTCAGGAAAGACCGGTGATCTCGCCGTTCTCGTCCATGTCGATCACCGCCGCGGCGGGGTTGCGGCTCAGACCGGGCATGGTCTGGATCGGGCCGCAGAGCAGGTAGACGAAGCCCGCTCCGGCGGAGGCCCGGACCTCCCGTACCGGCAGGCGCCACCCGGTGGGCGCACCGAGCAGGGACGCGTCGGCGGAGATCGACCGGTGGGTCTTGGCGATGCACACGGGCAGGTTGCCCAGCCCGTTGCGTTCGCACGAGTCCAACTGCCGCTCCGCCTGCTGGCTGTAGTCCACACCGCTCGCCCCGTAGACCTTGCCGGCGATGGTCTCCACCTTCTCGCGCAGCGGCGCTGCGTCCGGGTACAGCGGGGCGTAGTTCGTGGACTCGGCCGACGCCTCGTCCACCGCCCGGGCCAGTTCGGCGGCTCCCTGACCCCCGTCGACGACGTTGGTGCACACCGCGCTGCGCACCCCCGCCTCGTCGGCGACCTGGCGGATCGCCTCCAGCTCGGACGCGTGGTCGGTGGGGAACGCGTTGATCGCCACCACCGGCGTGACCCCGTGCAGCCGGCAGTTCTCGATCTGCTTGCGCAGGTTCGCCGCGCCGGCGTGGACGTCCTCGGGGCTCTCGGCGAGCATCTCGTCCGGCAAGGGTTTGCCCGCCGTGACCGTGTACTTGCCCGAGTGCGTCTTCAGCGCCCGCACGGTCGCCACCACCACGGCCGCGTCCGGGGACTCCCCCGAGGTGCGGCACTTGATGTTGAAGAACCGTTCCGCTCCCATGTCGGCGCCGAACCCGGCCTCGGTGACGAGGAAGTCCCCGGTGCGCAGGCCGATCTGGTCGGCGACGATGGAGGAGTTGCCGGTGGCGATGTTGCCGAACGGGCCGGCGTGGACGAGGACGGGGGTGTGCTCCAGCGTCTGCAGCAGGTTGGGTTTGATCGCGTCCCGCAGCAGTACGGACATCGAGCCGGCGGCGTCGAGCTGTTCGGCGGTCACCGGCTTGCCGGAACGGTCGGAGCCGACGATGATCCGCCCCAGCCGTTCGCGCATGTCCCGCGTGCCGGTGGTGAGCGCCAGCAGCGCCATCACCTCGGAGGCGGCGGTGATGTCGAAGCCGGTCTGGCGCGGGACACCGTCGGTGCGCGAGCCGAGACCGACGATGATGTTGCGTAGCGCGCGGTCGTTGACGTCCATGGTCCGGCGCCAGGAGATGGCGTGCTGGTCCACGTCCAGGGCGTTGCCCTGGTACAGGTGGTTGTCCAGCATCGCCGACAGCAGGTTGTGCGCCGAGGTCACGGCGTGGAGATCGCCGGTGAGGTGCAGGTTGAGGGTCTCCATCGGCACCACCTGGCTGTACCCCCCGCCGGAGGCTCCGCCCTTGATGCCGAACACCGGCCCCATCGAGGGTTCACGCACCGAGATGGTGGCCCGTTTGCCGATGTGGTTGAGAGCGTCGCCGAGGCCGACCGTGACGGTGGTCTTCCCCTCACCGAGCGGGGTGGGTGTTACCGCTGTCACGACGACGTAGCGCGCTCGGGGGCGTTCGGCGAGTTCGTCCCGGGCGCTGAGCCGGACCTTGAGCACGCTTTCGCCGTATGGTTCGAGTAGGTCGGAGCGGATTCCCATCCGTTCCGCGATGCGGGTGAGCGGTTCGAGTTCCGCTGCCCGTGCGATATCCAGATCGCTGAGTGCCCCCATGGCCTCTCCTGTTTCCGCGACACTGCACAGTGTAAAGATCCCAGGTGAACGCGGTGTTTTGACCCCGTAATCGGATTCTCCGCAGTCGCGTGGGTCCGGCGCAAGGGCCACGCCGAAATGAGTGGGCCAGTGTGGCGGGGGAAGGAAACGCGTGTGGCGCCCGGGTCAGGCGGGTGTGTCCTCCGGGGGACTCGGGGGTGGGGACCCGCGAGTCCCGGTTCCGCGCGCAAGGCCCGGTCGGCGCCGTCCGCGGCGCCGCGGACGGGCGGTGCTGCCGCCCTCCACGTGTGGGGTTGGGGACTGTTGACAACCGTGTGGGATGTCCCTAGCGTTTGGCCACGTTTCGTGACACCCGGGCGGGTCAGCGCAACCGAGGCCGGGTAGGGGAGGTGCCGGACGGCCAGAACCGGCCGGCGAGGCCGCGATCCGGGGAGCAGCGCACGTGTCCGACCAGTCCCGCAGCCCCGTCCACCTGACCGTCCTGCACGGCGGTGACCTGCCTCCCGGTCGGGAGGAGATCGACAACGACCCCCGGCTCGCCTCTGTCACCTACGCCACCGCCGACCAGCTGCCCGCCGCCCTCCCGGGGACGCACGCCCTGCTCGTCTGGGACCTGTTCTCCGGCGCCCTCGCCGACGCCTGGCCCAAGGCCGACTCACTACGCTGGGTGCACGCCGCCACGGCCGGGGTGGACACGCTCGTGTTCGGTGACCTCGCCGACAGCGACGTCACCGTCACCAACTCCCGGGGAGTGTTCGACCAGCCGATAGCCGAGTACGTCCTCGGACTCGTGCTGGCCTTCGCCAAGGACATCCCCGCCACCCTCGCGTCGCAGCGCGAGCGGACCTGGCGGCACCGCGAGACCGAACGCGCCGGCGGGAAGCACGCTCTCGTCGTCGGAACCGGCCCGATCGGCCGGGCGACCGCCCGCCAGCTCGCGGCCGTCGGTATGACGGTGGAGGGCGCGGGACGCACCCCCCGCAGCTCCGACCCCGACTTCACCACCGTGGCCGCCGCCTCCCTCGACGCCCCCGAGCCCAGCCTCGCCCCGGCGCTGGAGCGCGCCGACTACGTCGTCGTCGCGGCTCCCCTCACCCCGGCCACCCGCGGTCTGGTCGACGCCAGGGCGCTGGAGCGGATGAAACCCACCGCCCGGCTGATCAACGTCGCCCGCGGGCCGCTCGTCGTCGAGGACGACCTGGCCCGGGCCCTCGCCGCGGGGGAGATCGCCGGAGCCGCGCTGGACGTCACCGAGACCGAACCCCTGCCGGACTCCTCCCCGCTGTGGGACACACCCGGCGTGATCGTCTCCCCGCACATGTCCGGGGACGTCACCGGGTGGCGCACGGAGCTCACCACCCTGTTCCGCGACAACCTCGACCGGTTCCTGAGCGGGGCGGAGCTGCGCAACGTCGTCGACAAGCGGCGCGGCTACGTCCCCGGCACCTAGACGTTGCCGGGAGTTCCAGCGAACCCCCGGCAACGAGGCTCACCCGGTCCGCGCTCCGCCGTCCCGTCCGCCACCGGAAGAGAGGCCCGCCACCGTGAGCACCGAACCCCAGCAGACGAACCGGACCGCCGCCGGGGCGAGCACCTTCCCGGGAGCCCCGGACGGCGACACGGCGACCTCCCCGGCGGACATGACCGCGACCCGGCTCGTGGCGGGCTTCTCCCGCGGGGAGCTCTCCCCGCGGGAGGCCACCGAGGCCGTGCTCGAGCGGATCGCGCGGCGCGACACCGAGCTGAACGCCTACTGCCTCGTCGACGCGGACCGTGCCCGTGACGCCGCCCGCGCCTCCGAGGAGCGCTGGCACCGCGGCGAACCGTGCGGCCGCCTCGACGGCGTCCCCACCTCGGTCAAGGACGTCATGCTCACCCGCGGCTGGCCCACCCTGCGCGGTTCGCGCACGACCAGCCGGGACCAGGACTGGCGGGAGGACTCCCCGGCCGTCGCCCGCCTGCGCGAGCACGGCGCCGTCCTCGTCGGCAAGACCACCACCCCCGAGCTGGCCTGGAAGGGGGTTACCGACAGCCCGCTCACCGGGGTCACCCGCAACCCCTGGGACGCGTCCGTGACACCGGGCGGGTCCAGCGGCGGCGCGGCGGCCGCTGTGGCCGCCGGTATGGCGCCGCTGGCCACCGGCACCGACGGGGGAGGGTCGGTGCGTATCCCGGCCAGCTTCACCGGGACGGCCACCATCAAACCCACCCGGGGGCTGGTGCCGCACTATCCCGCGAGTCCCTTCGGGAGCCTCGCCCACACCGGCCCGATCACCCGCACCGTCGCCGACACCGCGCTGATACTCACGGTGCTCGCCGGGCCCGACGACCGTGACTGGTCCGCCCTGGCGCCTCCGGGGGTCGACTACACGACCGTGCTGGACCGGTCGCTGGACGGGGTGCGCATCGCCTACAGCGCCACCCTCGGCGGGGTGGAGGTCGATCCCGAGGTGTCCGGCGCCGTCGCCGCGGCCGTCGCCCTGTTCGAGCGGCTGGGGGCGCGGGTGGAGGAGGTCGACCCGCCGGTCGGCGACTGCCGGGAGGCGTTCCAGACCCTGTGGTACAGCGGGGCCGCCAAGGCCACCCAGCACCTCACCGGTGAGCAGCGCGAGCTGTTGGATCCCGGGTTGCGCGCCGTCGCCGACGAGGGCCGCGGACACTCCGCGCAGGACTACCTCGCCGCCGTCGCCGTCCGGGCCGCCCTCGGCGAACGGATGGGGCGTTTCCACCGCGCCCACGACCTCCTCGTCACCCCCACCACCCCTGTTCCCGCGTTCACCGCCGGGCGGGAGACTCCTCCCGGCCGCACCGAGCGGCGGTGGACCGGGTGGGCCGGGTTCAGCTACCCCTTCAACATGACCCAGCAACCGGCCGCCAGCATCCCCTGCGGCCTCACCAGCGGCGGACTCCCCGTCGGTCTGCAGATCGTCGGGCCCCGTCACGCGGATCCGCTCGTGCTGGCGGCAAGCCAGCGGGCCGAGGATCTCCTGGCCCGCCGCGATCCGCTGTGAGGCAGGCGGTCCGGGCCGCTCACCACCGGCCGCACCCCGGGCCGGTCGGGTACGGGCGCGGGGAAGATTCCGCCGTTCCCGGTTGCGCTGAGAAGCGATCGTGCTACGGTCCCACCCAGACGGGAACCGCACATCAGCGGCCTTCTCTCCGCGTGTTCGCCCCTGCGGCGGGTGTGACGGTCCTGTCGGTTCGATTTCTCGTGTCAGCGGTCCAGGGAGGTAGTTCCGTGCTGCGTACCGGCGAAGCGGGGCGTGTGCGCCACGCCGTCGCCGCCGCGCGCCTGCACGGACGGAACCTGCTGGGCCGGGTGGCCGTCGTCGCCGGAATCCTCGTCGCCGGCTGGCTTCTCGGTACCGCAGCGGCCAGCGCCGACACGGTCGGTACGGCCAACGAGACCGCTGACGAGGCCGCCCACGCGGCACCGGCCTCAGCTGAGCAGTCCCCCGGCGAACTGTCGGAGGACGCGGGCGAGCCGGTGGAGGATCCCGCCTCCGCCAGCGCGGAGGCCGACAGGGCAGCCGAGGAGGCGACCTCCGACAGCGCTGCCCGGCAGAACGCCGCCCAGGAGACGGGAACGGATCAGCAAGCGTCCGAGGCGGCCGAGCGGTCCGCCGAGGCTCAGCAGCACACGCAGCGGTCCCTGCCCGCCTCCTCGCCGGAGGCCGCACCCGTTTCCGCGGCCCTGGGCACCGACGTTCCCGATGCCCGGGACGCGCTGGAGCACGCCGACCGCGCGGTCAGCGACCTTCCCGGAACTGTGGACGAGGTGGTCTCTGCGGAGCCTCCCGCGTCCACGGAGCCCGGTGGTGGGACCGGCACCGGGGACGACTCCGAGAGCCGCGACGACACTGGCGCTGAGGACGACGCCAGCGGGAAGGGCGAGGACTCCGCACGGACTCCCGCCCCCGACACCAGCGGCGAGCGGGACGACAGTGTCCGCTTCGCGGTGGACACGCCCCGCGAGCCCGCCCAGGCGGACAGCGAGGAAGTTCCCACGGCCGAGCCGGCGCCCGCCGACACCCCGGTGGAGCACGGCAGCAGTGACCGGAGCGGAACCTCCGCCGTGCTGAACTCGGCGTCCTCCGGTTCCTCCCCGGCCGCGGGCGCTGCCGGCTACCTCGGCGACGTTGTCACCGTGTCGCCCGGTGTCGGCAGTGTGCAGCAGGCCCGCAACGCACTCGACACTCTCCCGAACGGTCCGGCCGACGAGCCGACCGTCTCTCCGGACTAGCGTCCGCCACCACCGGGAACCGTGCCGCAGCGCTCAGTGACGCTCCCGTACGGGCCGGTTCCCCTCTGGCGTTGACGCCCCTTCCCAGCCGCCACCCGAATTCTGGGGGCTGACGTGAGCCCCGTGCCGCCCAGCGTCACGCGGTTCACGTCAGCCGGCGGGGTCCGCCAGACCCGCTCCGACTGACCGGCACTCGCTGGCCGCGCTCACCAAGCGTGGCGGTGGAACGCCGGAGGAACCCTTCCATAACCACCACGACCGTGCACCGATGCCCCCGGCCAGGGCACTCACGGTCAGGGCGGAGAGATTCGCCTGTTCCCTGACAGCAGCAATCGAGACACAGATCCGGAAGGAATTCCCATGTTCCAGTTCGCTCGCACTTCCGCCAAGACCGCCATCGTCGCGGCCGGCGCCGCCGGGTTCGTCGCCTTCGGCGCCGGGATCGCCGGAGCGGACGCCGTCGGCCCCGCCGGGCCGCAGGACGTCGCTCCGACCGTGACCGGTCTGCCGGAAGCGACGGCGGGTGCCGCGCACATGCTGCAGGAGAACCTCGAGTCCCCGGAGCCCGCGCAGACGCTGCCTGCCCCGGCCGCGAGCAACCTCACCACCCCCAGCGGGGATGTCTCGCCTCTGACCAACGAGGTGGACGACGCGCTCACCACGGTCGGCGAGGCGGCCGACGTGGAGAACCCGGTCCAGCACACCGCCGCCCCGGCGCCCAACGGCACCGTGCACAAGGCGGTCAACACGCTCCCGGTCCAGCACGTCGCCCCGGGGGCGAACGGGACCGTGCACAGCACCGTGAACAAGGTGCTGCACGGTGACGGAGCCCGGACGCTGCCGCAGAACGCCGAACTCCCCGAGACCGGAGTGGCGGACAAGGCCAGCGCGGTGCTGCCGCGCACCACCGAGGCGGCCGGCGAGCTCGCCAACGAGCTGCCCGACGCCTCCCCGGTGGTGAAGAACCTGCCCCAGTCCCCCGTGACCACGGAGGACGTCGGGAACGCGCTGCCCGCCACCGGCACGGACAACCTGCCGGAGCCCACCGGCGAGACCCGGGACCAGGCCTCCGAGGTGACCGAGAAGGCCGAGGACGTCACCGACCGGGTGGACGAGGTCAAGGACGAGGTTCCCACCGACAAGCTCCCGCAGGACGCCCCCGCCCCGGCGGACGTCCCGGACTCCGCTGACGAGGTGGAGGACTCCGCCTCCGAGGTGAAGGACGAGGTCGAGGACACGGTCAATGACAACGACCTCGCCGACGTCGAGGACGACGCCTCGGTTCTGTAAGACCCTTGTGGAACCGTGCGTTCCGTTCCACCGCCTGCGACGGAACGCACGTCGGCCCCCGGGTGGCGCGGCACGGGCCGGTTTCGGACAGCGGGGCGTCCTGGGATCTGTGGGGGTTCCCGGGGCGAAGAGTCCGGAGCCGGATTGCCCCGCCCGGGGGCGTGGTGGCCCGGACATGGTGGTGTCCGGGCCACCTTTCCGTGCCGGTGCCGCCCCCGTGCGCGGTGGTCGTCACCGGGAACGGTGCCCGGCGCTCCACGCGCCGTCGATGAGGTACACCCCCAGCGCCGCGATGATGAGCTGGATGATGATCGTCAGGATCATGCCGACCGCGATGGCACCGGCGATCCAGGTACCGAGGAGTGCCGCGACGATCCCGATCACGATCGTCAACCAGATGGGCAGGTGCTGCTTGCCCGGCACGATGAGCCGGGCCACCGCCCCCAGGACCAGGCCGATGACGATGGCGCTGATGATGCCGGTGATCTCCACGGTTGTCCCCCTAATCTCGCGGATCGTGTGGGGGGATTATGCCCTGTCGGGGCCCGTGTGACGCGCGGAACGTGCGGTGACAGCAGAGCCGAACTGTATTCCATCCGATGTGGCCGAATCCGGCCACGCTCGTGATGTTTAAATACATTATGAATACTTTTTTTGACTTTTCGCTTTTGTAACTCCGCACTGCAGACCGGAAGGAACCGACCGGAGCACTAGGAAATAGGTACCCCGGTGGTTCTCACGCTGCGGAGTCGGCGGGGGAGGCCCCCACGTACAGGGGCTGTCGCTCAGCGTCGCGCTCGTTTATGGTTCCTGGCGTTTACCGCTTAGGTAAATAACGGCGGGGCCGGTCCCACAAGGCCCGGTTCCGCTGACGGATCAAGGGGTGAGGCGCCCGTCTCACCAGCACAGTGCCTTGTTCCACCCCCGATCAAGGAGAAAGACACGTGCGAAAATCCCCCAAATCCCCCGTTATTCATATCCTCGGTAGCGTCGGACTCGCGGCCGGCCTGGTAACCACCGGTGCCGCCGCCGCTTCCGCCGACACCGCCGCCGACGTCAGTGACCCCGCCCAGCTCGAGGCGATGGAACGCGACCTCGACATTTCCGAGGGCGAGGCCGACGAGCTGCTACAGCAGCAGAACCAGGCCCAGAAGAAGGAGCAGAAACTCCGCGAGGCTCTGGGCTCGGACTTCGGCGGTGCGGTCTTCGACACCGAGTCCGGGGAGCTCACCGTCTCCGTCACCGACAAGGACGCGGCGAAGACCGTCCGGGACGCCGGTGCCGAGGCCGAGGTCGTCACCTACGGCGAGGACGCCCTCAACAGCGTGGTCGACACCCTGAACGAGCACGCGTCCGACCACGACAAGAGCATCACCGGCTGGTACCCGGACGCCGACGAGGACACCGTCGTGATGACGGTGAAACCGGGCGCGACCGGAGAGGCGGAGGAGTTCGTCTCCGAGGCCGGTGTGGACGCGGACGCCGTCTCCGTCCAGGAGAGCAAGGAATCCCCCCGCAAGCTCGAGGACATCGTGGGCGGCGACCCCTACTACATGGGGAGCGGCGGACGTTGCTCGATCGGCTTCGCCGTGACCGAAGGGTTCGTCACCGCCGGCCACTGCGGCTCGGTCGGTGAGAGCGCCAGCGGCAGCTCGAACGGCAGCGGCACCTTCCAGGGCTCGGACTTCCCGGGCAGCGACATGGCCTACGTCGGCAACACCACCAACTGGAACCCCACCTCGCGGGTGAGCGGCAGCTCGCAACCGGTCGCCGGCTCCACCGAGGCCAGCGTCGGCGCCTCCATCTGCCGGTCCGGCTCCACCACCGGCTGGCACTGCGGCACCGTCGAGGCCAAGAACCAGACCGTGTCCTACCCCTCGGGCACCGTCCACGGCCTGACCCGCACCACGGTGTGCGCCGAGCCCGGTGACTCCGGCGGCTCCTTCATCAGCGGCGACCAGGCCCAGGGTGTGACCTCGGGCGGTTCGGGCGACTGCACCTGGGGAGGTACCACGTACTTCCAGCCGGTGAACCCGATCCTCGACCGCTGGAACCTGACCCTGGTGACGAACTAACCCAGGTGTGAGGCGTTGCCCGCCCGCGGGCAACGGGCCCTGATCCGGGCGCCCCCGGCCATCCCCCAGCCGGGGGCGCCCGTCGTGTGTGGGGGGCTCCCCCGGGGAGCCCCCCACACAGTGGCTAGCCGTCCCCGGGTTCGGCGTCGTCGCGTTGGCCGCCGGTGTCCGCACCGGCGGTTTCCTTCTTGCCGCTCTCCTTGCCCGCGGTTTTCCGCCCGCTCGAGCCGCGGTTCCCCTTACCGGAACCGCCGCGTTGTTCGCCGCCGCCGGTCGGGGAGGTCTCCGCGCGCTCGGTCCCGGTGGCGGAACCGGAGGAGGCCGCGGCCGTGCTGTCCGGTGCGCCGCCGGCGTGGATGCTCAGCGCCTCGTCCTCGACGTCGAGCATCCGCTGGACGTCCTGCGGCACGGCCGGGAGCCGTTCGCCGCGGAAGTGGGCGCCCAGCACCTCCAGCGCGTGGTCGCACAGCGTGCGCCGCGCGCGTTGCGGCTCCGTCCCGCTGAGCTCCCGGAGCTCGGGCAGGTCCAGCTCGCGCAGCAGCCGGACCAGGGTCTGCACGCGTTCCCGGGTGCGGCGGTCGGCGATCGCGACCGAGGTCACCTCCGCCTCGGTCAGGGACGTCCCGTTCTCGGGGGTGTCCCGTTCGGTGATGAACAGGCTGGTGAGCTGGCGCGTCGAGCCCCGGGCGGCGGCGCGCGCCTCCGTCTTGCGGGTGTGTCTGGCCTGCAGCCACGTGACGGTGACGCTGCTGACGAGGCTGACACCGGCTCCTGTCAGTACGAGGAGGAATTCGTTCACATGGGCCTCCGGGGTGCGGGGATGCGGGGGAGCGCGGGGGAGCCCCGCGCATGACCCGCGAGGATTCGCGAGAGATGGGCGGATTGTCAAGCGCGGGTGATCCGGCTCACCGCCCCTGTCCGGCCCTTTCCCGGATTGACATATCAATCGTCGCTGATATCAAAGTGCGTGGATGTGTTCCCGCGAGTGGTCCGTGAAGGAGACGCCGAGTGGTGCGACAGGCTGAGGCGCAGCCGGCTGCGCGCGAACGGCCCGGGCGGCTGTCGGCCGTGGACCGGTTCCTCCCCGTGTGGATCGGTCTGGCCATGGCCGCCGGGCTGGTCCTGGGGCGTGTCTTTCCCGGACTGCACGACCTGCTCGCGGTGGTCGAGGTCGACGGGGTGTCCCTGCCCATCGCCCTGGGGCTGCTGCTGATGATGTACCCGGTGCTGGCCAAGGTGCGCTACGACCGGCTGGACACCGTGACCCGCGACTACCGGATGCTGATCCCCTCCCTCGCGCTGAACTGGATCGTCGGTCCGGCGCTGATGTTCCTGCTGGCCTGGGCGCTGCTGCCCGACCTGCCGGAGTACCGCACCGGCCTGATCATCGTGGGGCTGGCGCGCTGTATCGCGATGGTGGTGATCTGGAACGACCTGGCCTGCGGCGACCGGGAGGCGGCCGCGGTGCTCGTCGCGTTGAACTCCGTCTTCCAGGTGCTGCTGTTCAGCGTCCTGGGCTGGTTCTACCTCGAGGTCCTGCCCGGGTGGTTGGGGCTTCCCCAGTCCGGTATCGACGTCTCCGCCCTCGACATCGCCAAGAACGTCCTGATCTTTCTGGGGATACCGCTCGCCGCGGGCTACGTGACCCGTGTCCTCGGCGAACGCACCAGCGGCCGGGAGGCCTACGAGGGGCGCTTCCTCCCCAGGATCGGCCCCGTCACCCTCTACGGTCTGCTGTTCACCATCGTGCTGCTGTTCGCCCTGCAGGGCGAGTCGGTCACCGAGCAGCCGCTGGACGTGGCGCGCATCGCCCTCCCGCTGCTGGTCTACTTCGCCCTGATGTGGGGGCTGTCCCTGCTGCTGGGGCGGGCCATCCGCCTGCCGTACGCCCGCGCGGCCACCCTGTCCTTCACCGCCGCGGGCAACAACTTCGAACTCGCGATCGCGGTGGCGATCGGCGTGTTCGGCGCCACCTCCGGCCAGGCACTGGCCGGCGTCGTCGGCCCGCTCATCGAGGTGCCGGTGCTGGTGGGGCTGGTGTACGTGTCCCTGTGGGCACGCCGGTTCTTCGCAACGTGAAGGGGACCATCATGTCCGACAGACCCAGTGTGCTGTTCGTCTGCGTGCACAACGCCGGACGTTCCCAGATGGCCGCGGGGTTCCTCGCCCACCTCGCCGGGGACGCCGTCGAGATCCGCTCCGCGGGTTCCGATCCGGGCGCGGCGGTCAACCCGGTCGCCGTCGCGGCGATGCGCGAGGTCGGCGTCGACATCTCCGGCAACGCGCCGAGCCCGCTGTCGGCGGAGGCGGTCGAGGCCAGCGACGTCGTCATCACCATGGGGTGCGGCGACGCCTGCCCGGTGTTTCCCGGGAAGCGCTACCTCGACTGGGCGGTACCCGACCCCGCCGGGCTTTCCCTCGCCGACGTGCGTCCGATCCGGGCCGAGATCGAGGAGCGCGTGCGCGGACTGTTGGACGAGCTGGGAGCTGCCGCGCGGGCGTAACCCCCACGCACCGCGAGGTTTGACGGCTGTACGGGAAGGTGGTGGCATCCGGTTATGGGGTCGGTGCTGGACGCGTCGCTCGACGGCGCCGTGGTGAAGCTGCTGGGTGATCCGCTGCGCGTTCGCATCGTGCGGCTGCTGGCCACCGAGCGGATGTGCACCTGCCACCTGATCGAGGAGACGGGCGCGCGCCAACCCACCGTCAGCCACCACCTGCGTGTGCTGCGCGAGGCGGGGTTCGTCGCTGCGGAACCGCACGGGCGCTTCACCTACTACCGGCTGCGCGCCTCAGCGCTGCGGGAGCTCGCGAGTGTCCTCACCGGCCTGGCCGAGGCGGCCGAGACGGCGGAGGTGACTCGCCGCCCCTGCGAGTAGCGTACTCACGTGACCGTGCCGCCGGCTGTTTTGTTCACCCGGGGAGGAGGATCGCCTCCACCACGGTGGCGATGTCCGCACGGCTCAGCGACTCCGGCGCGGTGAGGCCGTGCAGGACCAGCCCGTCCAGCGCGGCGCTGAGCGCGGCCGCCCGGGCCGGTGTGGTGAACCCGGACAGCACCTCGATGGTGGCGGTGGTGTACCTGTTCGCCACCTCCCGTAGCGCGGGGCGCCGCAGCGCCGCCACGTACAGCTCGCACTCCACGATGTTCTGCTCCCGGTCCGGGCCGAGGAAGTCGGCGATGAGGTCGGTGAGCGCGTCGGCCAGCTCCGCCGGCCCGGGGGTGGTGTCGAACCGGGCGGCCCACTCCCGTAACAGCGTCGTGTAGCGCTGGGCCGCCCGCTCCAGCGCGGCGTGGAGTAGTTCCTCCAGGGTGGCGAAGTAGTAAGTGGTCGAGCCGAGCGGGACCCCCGCCCGCTTCGCGACCGCGCGGTGGGTCAGCCCGGCGACGCCGCGTTCGGCGACCACCGTCTGCGTGGCGGCGATGATGCGGTCCCGCCGGTGCGGGTCGTTGGGTCCCCGGCGTGTTCCCATCAGTGCGCCCCGGCGAGGTTCAGCAGCATGACTCCGGCGATGATCAGTGCGAGTCCGACGAGTTTCGTCCAGTCCATGGTCTCACCGAAGGCGAACACACCGATGACCGCCACGAGCGCGGTTCCCAGGCCCGACCACATGGCGTAGGCGGTACTGACCTCCAGGGTGCGCAGGGTCAGGGTGAGTAGCCCCAGGGCGACGACGTAGCCGACCACCATGCCGATGCTGGGCCACAGACGGGTGAACCCCTCGGACATCTTCATGCTGGTCGTCGCCAGCACTTCGGTGATGATCGCGCCGATCAACAGCAGCCAGCTCATCGAACCTCCACTTTTATGTACATCAGTACACAAATTCTACCCGTAACGGGCGGCGACGGGGGCGGTGGGTTCGCTCACACCCCGACGGGCGGGGAGAGCGGTGGAAGACGGGAGGCGACCGCGCGCGGCGTGCTGGTGGGACCGGGCTTCCCGGTGGTTCCGGTGCCTTCGGCCCGGCCCGCCGGCCCTCGGCCTCACCGACCGCGTCGGTGCCGAAGCCGATGGCCGGGCGTGGTCTCCTGGAAGGCGGCACCGACACCGTCGCTGGGAGCAGCCGCCGTATGCGCTGGACCGTCTACTCCGAGAAGCCGCTGTACACCGACCCGTGGCTGGACCTGCGCGTCGCCGACGTGGAGATCACCGGCGGCCGGCGCCTGCAGCACCGGCTGATCCGGTCGGCCCCCGGCGCGGGTGCGGTCGTCATGGACGACCAATGCCGGGTGCTGTTGGAGTGGCGGCACCGCTTCATCACCGACACCTGGGCCTACGAGATCCCGATCGGCGGGGTGCACGAGGGCGAGGAGCCGGTGGAGGCGGCGGCCCGGGAGGTCGAGGAGGAGACGGGGTGGCGTCCGGGGCCGCTGCGCCCCCTGCTCTACGTCCAGCCGTCCCCCGGGATCAGCGACTCCGAACACCACGTCTTCCGCGCCGACTCCGCCGAGTACGTCGGCGCTCCCACGGAGGACTGGGAAGCCGAGCGGATTGTGTGGCTGCCGCTCGCGTGCGTCCCCGACCTGGTGGCGCGGCGGGAACTCGTGTCGGGGACCTCGGTGAACGCGTTGCTCTACCTGTACTCCCAGGCGGCACCGCGCGGGTAGCGCGGTCGGGAGGGAACCGTCCGGCGTGTTCGCGCCCGCCGGCCGCACCGGGCCGAATCCGGGGAGGCCCCGCTCCGCGGGGCGCACTGTTGCGCCCCGTTCCGTACGTCCGCGTGGCCGTAGCACGTGTCCCGCCCGCCGCCGCTAGGTCCTGTTTTTTGGGCGCTGTTCGTCGCGAGCGGCGTCTCCGGTGCCGTCCGGCACGGCCGGCCAGGGAGGCGGAGCGGACCCTCCGTCGACCGGCGGGAACGCCGCCGGGCGGTGTCCTGGGGCGGCGCGCAACAGGACAAGCGTCCGAAAAACAGGACCTAGGCTCAGCGCCATCGTGGAGGCCGTTCGAACCGGGAAGGACGCTGTGATGGAGGATCCCACCCCCGACACCGGAGCCGCCGGCCGAGTTGATCCGGAGGTGGCGCACAACGCCCGCGTGTGGAACCACTGGCTCGGCGGGAAGGAGAATTATCCCGCCGACCGGGAGCTGGGAGACAGCATCCGGCACCTCTACCCCGAGATCGTGGACAACGCCCGGGCGGACCGGGCGTTCCTGGGCCGCGCGGTGCGCTACCTCGTGGCGGAGGCCGGTGTGCGCCGGTTCCTGGACATCGGTACCGGGCTGCCCACCGCGGACAATACGCACGAGGTCGCCCAGGCGCTCGCCCCCGAGTCCCGGGTGGTCTACGTGGACAACGACCCGCTGGTCCTCACCCACGCGCGGGCGTTGCTCACCAGCAGTGGGGAGGGCGCCACCGACTACGTCGACGCGGACCTGCGCGACCCGCGGCGGGTGCTGCGACAGGCCGCGCGCACCCTGGACCTTTCGCGACCGGTGGCGCTGATGCTGCTGGGGGTGGTCAACTTCCTGGACGACGACCACGAGGCGCGCCGGGTGCTCGACCACCTGTCCGGAGAGCTCGTCTCCGGGAGCTACCTGGTGATCTCGCACCCCACGGACGTGGTCGCTCCGGAGCGCGCTCACGAGGTGGCGCGCGTGTGGAACGAGCGGGGAACCCCCGCCATCACGGTGCGCACCCCCGAGGAGATCACCGCCTTGTTCGCCGGCTGGGAGCTGGTGGAGCCGGGGCTCGTGTCCTGCCCGCTGTGGCGTCCCGAACCGGCCTCGGCGGACGCCGTCTGGCCAGTGGACGAGTACGCCGGCGTGGCGGTCAAACCCTGACCTCTGCGGCGTTCCCCGACCGGCGCGGAGGCCGCTCGTGCGGGAATCGCGCGAAGACGTGATGTCACGGCGGCCATGGTGGAGGAAGCTGGTTCCCGCCGGTGGCGTGGAGACCAGCGGTTCGCGCGTTGTTGTCACAACACCACGAAGGAGACGCTCGCATGTCGGAGAACGTGAACGTGGTCGGTCCGGACTTCCTCACCCTGCAGGTGCGGGACCTCGAACGGTCCCGCCGGTTCTACACGGACATCGTCGGTTTCCACACGGTCCCGACGAAGGTGCCCAACGCCGCTGTCCTGGGGAGCGAGCCGATCAAGGTGGCTCTGCGCCAGGCTACGGACGATCTCGACGCCGTGTCGAAGGTCGCGTGGGGCGTGGTGATCTGGATCAAGGCGGAGGACCCGGACAAGGTCGCCGCGAAGCTCGCGGAGCACGACGTGCCCATCGTCAAGCCGTTGTGTGACGGCTCCTGCGGGCGCGAGTTCATCTTCGAGGACCCCGACGGGTACCGGATCACGATCTACGAGGGGCAGCCCTCTTAGGTCCTGTTTTTTGGGCGCTGTTCGTCGCGAGCGGCGTCTCCGGTGCCGCCCGGCACGGCCGGCCAGGGAGGCGGAGCGGACCCTCCGTCGACCGGCGGGAACGCCGCCGGGCGGTGTGCCGGGGCGACGCGCAGCAGGGCAAGCGTCCGAAAAGCAGGACCTCAGCCGTAGCTCGGCTACCGCGGCGTTCGGGTGGCGGGTAGGGGAGCGGAACCAGCTCCCTTCCCGCCACCCGACGTTTGTGTGACGGGGGACGTGTCCGAGGGGCGGAGCTCTGGGCATTGCATCCGGAATCTCTTCCGTTTATGCTCTGGAGGTGAGCGGGGGCGCGTGCCCTCGGTGGAGTTGAACGTGAGGTTGGAGGCTTCCATGGCACCCGTCGACGTGGCTCCGGGAACCATCGTCATGTACGGCGACCTCGGCTGTCCGTGGGCGCACGTCGCGCTCCACCGGCTGTACGCGGCGCGTCACCGCTTGGGCATGCAGGAGACGGTGCGGTTCGACATCCGTCCCTTCCCCCTGGAACTGATCAACGACATGGCCACACCCAAGCTGATCCTGGACGCGGAGACCCCGGTCGCCGGCGGAACGGAGCCGGAAGCGGGATGGCAGATGTGGCAGGGGCCGGCGCACGACTATCCGGTCACCACCGTTCCGGCGATGGAAGCGGTCGAGGTCGCCAAGGCTCAGGGGCTCGAAGCGAGCTCGGGCTTCGACCGCGCCCTCCGCCGCGCGTTCTTCGGGGAGAGCCGGAACATAGCGATGCGGCACGAGGTCCTCGCTGTCGCCGGCTCCTGCGAGCTGGACGTGGACGCGGTCCGGTACGGGCTCGTCCACGGGACGGCCCGGCCCTACATCGAGGAACAGGTCCCGCTGTGCCGGGGCGAGGCCGTGCAGGGAAGCCCCACCCTCTTCTTCCCGGACGGTGGCCCCCCGGTGCACAACCCCGGGATCGAACTGCACTGGGAGGGCGGCGTCGGTGTCGGGTTCCCGGTGATCGACCGGGACACCCCGGAGATCTACGACTCCCTCCTTCCCCGCGCGCTCGGTTAGCCGCCGGCGCGCACCCGCCGGAGGTCGGAGACCCTCCGGACAACCCGTCCACCCCTGCGAAACGACGGCTCGGATTCGAGCCGGTTACGGCGAGGAGTTCCCATGTCAGTGAAAGTCGCGGTCATCTACTACAGCTCGACCGGGCACGTCCACCAGCTCGCGCGCGAGGTCGAGGACGGTGCGCGGCAGGCCGGGGCCGAGGTGCGGCTGCGCCGCGCGCAGGAGTTGGCCCCCCAGAGCGTGATCGAGAACGAGCCGGACTGGTACGAACACCAGCAGGCCACCACGCACATCCCCGAGGCCGAGCTGGACGACCTGCTGTGGGCCGACGCCTACGTGTTCGGCTCGCCCACCCGCTACGGCAACATCTCGTCCCAGCTGAAGCAGTTCCTGGACACAACCGGCGGCCTCTGGTTCGAGGGCAAGCTCGCGGACAAGATCGTCAGCGGTTTCACCAGCTCCGACGAGGCCCACGGCGGGCAGGAGACCACGATCACGAGCATGTACCACGTGTTCATGCACTGGGGGTCCATCATCGTCCCCCTCGGCTACACGAACGAGGCGGTCTCGGCGGCCGGCGGCAACCCCTACGGGGCGAGCAGCACCCACCGGGAGAAGAACCCCAGCAAGGAGGAGCTGGCCGTGGCCAACTACCAGGGGACCCGGGTGGCAGAGGTCGCCGCGCGGTTCCTCCGGGGCGCGCAGTGACACGTTCCCGCACCCCGCGTCCCGGGCGCGGTTAGGGACGGAGCAGCACAGCAGCCGGGGGCCGGGCGTTGCCCGGCCCCCGGCGTGTGTCCTCCCCGGCCGGGGTCACGGTTTGCGGGCGATGACCACCCCGTTCGCGCCGACGGCGTCGAAGTACTCCACGCGGGGATCGCGGAAGCCGGCGTCGGTGAGCCAGTCGAAGTACTCGGCGCTGGTGTAGTTGCGCCCCTCGGTCTCGACCAGCTTGTTCAGGCTCATCAGAGCCGCGGGGGCCGGACCCGTCTTCTCGTCGTTGACGAGGAGTTCGCACAGCAGGACCGCACCGCCGCTCTCCAGCGACGCGAAGGACTTGCGCAGCAGCTCACGGTTGCGTTCCTCGGTCCAGTCGTGCATCACCATGGAGAACAGGTGCAGGTCGTGCCCGCCGGGGAACTCCCCGTCCGCGAAGAAGTCGCCCGGGGCCGCCGCGACCCGGTCCGCGACATCCGTCTCGGCCACGTACCTCTTCGCCATGTCGGTGACGAAGTCCAGGTCGTAGACGCTCGCCCGCAGCTGGGGGTACTGACGGCACAGTTCGATGTCGAAGGCCCCGGAACCACCGCCGACATCCAGCAGTTTCCGGAACCGGCCGAGGTCGACGGACTCGCCCAGGGTGCGGGCCGTCAGGCTCGACATGGCGTGCATGGCCTCCCAGAACATGTCGAGCAGTTGCGGGTCGGCGCTCTCGAACAGGGAACGTTCCTTGTCCGGGTCCCAGGTGGTGGGGCGGTTCGTCCGTACGGCCCGGGTGAGCTGGTCCCACCCCGCGTACAGGCGCTGGTCGAACATCGAGACGAGACCGCCGAAGTGGCGTTCCCCGCCGGGGACGAGGTAGTGCTCGCTCATGGCGCTGTTGCGGTAGCGGCCGTCGACCTTCTCCAGAAGCCCCAGGGAGGCGCAGCCGGTGAGCAGCATCTCCACGGGCCGGGGGTGGAGCCGCCACTGTCGGGACAGTTCCTCGCTGGTGACGCCGTCGGTTCCCGAGAGGTGGGAGAACAGTCCGAGTTCGTGGGCGGCCGCCAGCGTCTTGAACGACCAGAAGCTCGTGGCGAGCTGCATGAGCGGCATCGGCGACGGGGCGGCGGACGAGTCGTTCGCGGTCATGGGCACTCCTGTCGTGTCGTTTCGTTTCGTGGGGCAGGCGGTGGGTTGTTCGGGCGCGTCCGTGGTCCCGGGGCGTCGCGGCACCCCGGGAGCGGCGGGACGGGAGTCACCGCGGGCCGGACGCGGAGGGGGTGTCGTTGGCGAGGACGTGGCGGGTGAGCTCCACCCGGCTGATCACGCCCAGCTTGCTGAAACTCTTCCGCAGGTGGCTGTCCACGGTGTGCGGTGACACGAACAGCTCCTTGGCGACCTCCCGGTTGGTGAACCCCTGGGCGACCAGCCGGGCGACCCGGAGCTCCGCGGCCGTGAGGTCCGCCCAGCCGATACCGGTCCCGGACGAGCCCTCCGGCGGCTGTCGGTCGGCACCCAGCTCGCGGAGCCTCTGCCGGGCGCGTTGTGCCTCCCGGGGCGCGCCGCAGGCGGTGTAGCCCTCCAGGGCCCTCTCCGTCAGCGTGACCGCCTCCTCGCGCTGGCCGGCCTCGTCCTCGGCCGCGGCCACGTGCTCCATGGCCAGCGCGCCGGCCAGCCTCCGCGGGCTCGACCCGTACTCCCGCACCGCGGCCCGCAGCGTCGCCAGGTCGCCGCGCAGGACTCCCTCCGCGTGGCGGGAGGTGGCGTTGAGCAACGCCGTTCGGGGGTTCTTCTCCGCGAGGGCGCGGGACGCCGCCACCAGCTCCCGGGACTCGTCCGTCGCGCCGGCGCGCACGGCGAGGTCCACGATGTAGGGAACGGCTTGCGGTTCCTGGATGATGAGGCGCGTCCGCTGGTTACCGTGCAGGAAGCCCGAGAGCGCGGCAAGGGCCCCGTGCGGGTCGCTCTCGGTGTCGGCGAGGAGCGCGCTCGTCCAGGCCAGGACGCTGGGGGACTGTTCGTTGCGTTCGATGACGAGCCGTTGCGCCTCCTCGATGTGCGTGCGGCAGGCGTGGAAATCCCCACGGTGCAGGGCGACCCGGGCGAGGACGCCCCGGAGCTTGATGTTCTGGGCGGGCGCGGTGAGCTGCTCCGCTTTCCGCAGGCCGACGGTGGCCTCGGCGTCGGCGCCGTCGAGCTGGCCGAGCGCGAGACGCAACGCCGCCCGCTGGTAGTGCCAGAGGGGCTGGGACCAGGCGGTCCCCAGCTGGTTGGCTTCCTTCTGGTCGACGAGCAGGGTCTGTTCCGCCTCGTCGAGTTCGTCCGCCGCGATCAGTGCCGAGGCCAGCCAGATCCGGGGGTGGCGCTGGCGCGCTTCCCCGCCGTCCTCGTCGGCGATGCGTACGGCCCGCCTCCCGAAGTCCGTGGCGGTGTCCAGGTCTCCCGTCTCCCGGGCGGCGATGCAGCGTCCCGCGTAGCCGCACGTCATGGCTGAGGACTCGGTGGTGCCGCGGGCGCTCTCGATCGCTCGGGAGGCGGACAGGTCGGCGTCCCGCACCGGCCGTGTCCCTCCCCACCGGTCGAGCAGGCCGAACGCGCGGATCGCCTCCAGCTGGGAGCGCGTGGTGACCGGAACGTCGGCGATGGCCAGCGCCCGGTCGGTGTACTCGACCACCCCCGTGTGGTTGCCCCGGATGTAGGCGGCCTCGGCGAGGCCGAGGAGGAGGCTTCCCTCCTCACCGGGTGTGCACGTGCTGCGCAGCGCGCTTTCCGCCAGGAACTGGGCTTGGCCGACCCGCCCCACCAGCGCCAGTAGCCGCACGGCCTCCGCGGCCAGGCTGGGGCGCCGCGCGTCGCGCGGGGCGAGGGACTCCAGGGCGTGCAGGATCAGGTTGGCGGCGGTGTTCGGCGCGGTCGGTCCGGCCTGGGCGGCCGCGTGCCACAGCACGACGAGGGCCTGTTCGGTGTCGTCGAAACCGCCGTGCAGGAGGTGTACCGTGCTCTCCTCCACCGGCCGCCCCGCCTGTTGGGTGAGCGCGAACGCCTCCCGGTGCAGGGTCTCGCGTACGGGCCTGGCCAGGGCGTTGTACATGGCGGTGCGCACCAGGTCGTGCCGGAACGAGAATTCCCCCTCGTGTTCGACGAGGGCCCCGGCGGCGACCGCCTCCTCCAGCACGGGGAGTACGCTCACCGGGGACTGGCCCAGGAGACCGGCGATCTCGTGTGAGCTGAAGGGGCGGGCGAGGACCGATCCGGCCTGGAGCAGCCAGCGGGTGGCGTCCGAGATGTTGTACAGCAGGTGGTCCTCCCCGCGCAGGAACTCGGGAGGGAGCTCCTCGCGGCTCAGTGTCGCCGTGGTTCCGGTGAACCGGATGAGGTCGCTGTCGCGCAGGTAGCGCATGGTGCGTTCGGCGAGGTAGGGGTTCCCGCCGCTGCGGCGCGCCAGTTCGAGCAGTTTCCGGTCCGGTTCCGCTCCCAGGAGTAGGGTGCACAGTCGGGTCACGTCCGGGTCGGACATCGGCGTTACGGGGATCGCGCGTGCGCCGTTGCCCAGCAGCCAGTCGATGGACTCCTGGGCGTAGCCCTGGGCGCGGCCCGGCCGCCGCGTGAACACCCACAGCACGGGGAGGTCGGCCAGTTCCGGTACCAACAGGCGTATCGCCAGGGAGGTCAGCTCGTCGGCCCACTGGGCGTCGTCGAGTGTGACCAGCAGCGGCCGGTTGCGGGAGAAGGTCGCCAGGCGTTTCTTGATGTTCTCCACGATCTGCAGGCCGTCCGTTCCGGTGGACCGCCCGCGTGAGGCCTTCCGGCCGAGGGGGAAACTTCCCAGGGTCGCCATCGGGATGACGCGGTCGAGTTCGGTGGCGCGTCCCGAGACGGCGGGTACGCACCACCGGTGCGCGTAGGACTCGGTCTCTTGGAGGAGGCGGGTTTTCCCTATTCCGGGTGGGCCCTCGAGGACGAGGCAGCCCCCCTTTCCGTCCCGCAGGGATGCCACGGCCCCGAACAGGTCGTCCGCGACACCGTTCCTGCCGATCAACGGTATAGGGGGAGCATTTCCGCTCATATATGTTCCTCTGGTGAAATATTTATTTCAATTAATTTCAGGCGAGGACGGGGTATTGTCGTGTGACGTGGTTTCTTCCGCTCGTGTGTGGCCGGAAGCTGGAGTTTCGCGCCTTTGCGGAGATTTTTCGCGCGGGAGGAACATCCGGAATCGCGCGCTATTCGTTACAGATACTAGGCAAGACACCTGTTCGTAACGAGCTCTGCGAGAATGATGTGGATCACATTTTCGTTTTTGCTGGATAGGGACGTGCCGGGTTCTGTCCCCTCGGGAATGGGAATGTGAACGGCTACTGACGAGCAATTTCGTTCCTGAAGTGCGACGACACCGGGAGCGTTCGGAATTCGCGGGGTGCGGTCGAGGGAACGGTGGTGGACCGTGGTCGGGCCGTGTGGTGGTCGGGGAAGGGGCGGGGCGGTCCGGCTTCGCCGCCGGACGGGGCCGGAGGCCATGGGGGGAGCGGCGCCCCGCCCCGAGTGGCGTCGTTCCGTCGGGCCTGGGTCCTGTTTTCGGACGCTTGTCCTGCTGCGCGCCGCCCCGGCGCACCGACCGGCGGCGTTCCCGCCGGTCGGCGGAGGGTCCGCTCCGCCTCCCTGGCCGGCCGTGCCGGGCGGCACCGGAGACGCCGCTCGCGACGAACAGCGTCCGAAAACAGGACCTAGCGGGCGGGCGGGATGTTGTGCGTTTTCCGGAACGTGTTGTCCGGATCGTGGGTGCGTTTGACCTCCGCCAGCCGTTGGTAGACCGAGGGGTCGTAGGCCGAGCGCACCAGTTCGGTGTCGGTCTCGCTGCTGGACAGGAAGCTCAGGAAGGGGCCGCCCGAACCGTAGGGAGCCAGGTCGGTGATCATCCCGTCCTGGTAGTTCCGCACGGTCTCCCCGTCCGGCTCGGGCACGGCCACGGCGAAGACGGTGAACGCCCTGTCCCGGTTGGAGACCGCGTTGCCCCCGGCCGGCGCGTGGGACAGCGCGCCGCCGAGGTGGCGCAGCTCCACCGCGACCAGGGGGCAGTCGGTGCCGGGTCCGGCCCAGGACAGCACCCGTTCGATCGCCGGCGGGGTCAGGTCGTCCAGCACCGTGGAACGTTCGATGTAGGGGCCCGGAGTGGTCGGGTCGTTGTTGATCGTGGCGACCGAGGTGAACGGCATGTCGGCCACCGTGTCCATGAGGAGGGGGGCGGCCCGGCGTATCGGCTCCAGCAGCTTCCTCCCCTCCTCCTCGGTGCCGAGGTAGGCGATGCGGGCGTGTACCGCGAACCTCCCCCGGATCTCGTCGGGAACCCCCTCGGCGTCGGGGAACCGGACGAGAGCGAGGGCGGAGGCCATCTCGACGGGCAGGGTCGCCGTCCACTCCCGGTAGGTGCGCAGCAGCGTCTCCGCCTCCTCCCCCGGGAAGAACAGGCCGCCGCCGTAGAGGCGGGACACGGGGAACAGGTTGATGGTCATCGACGTCACCACCCCGAAGTTGCCCTTGCCGCCCCGCAGGGCCCAGAACAGGTCGGGGTTCTGCGCGGCGGAGGCGGTGCGGGCGGCGCCGTCCGCGGTGACGAGCTCCAGCGAGTGGACGTGGTCGGCGGCGTACCCGTAGGAGCGTCCCAGCGGGCCGATTCCGCCGCCCAGGGTGTAGCCGACCGCGCCGACGGTCGCCGACGATCCGCTCGGCGGAGCCAGTCCGAACTCGGCGGCGGCGGTGATGACCTGCTCCCACCGCGCGCCCGCCTCGACCCGCGCGGTGCGGGCGTGCGGGTCGATCCGAACCTCGTTCAGGCGGCTGGTGTTGACCAGGACGGCCCCGTCCGCGGGTGCGGCGGGGCCGTGTCCGGTCGCCCGCACGGCCACGGGAAGCCCGTTGTGCCGCGCGAAACGCACGGCCTCCCGCACGTCCCCGGGGTTGTCGGCGACGACCGCGACCTTGGGCCGGTGCTCCACCGTGGTGTTGTGGCCCGAGCACGCCGCCGCGTAACCGTCGTCCTCGGGCAGGAGTACGTTTCCGCGGACATGGGTGAGTAGCCGTTCCATCGTGTTGCCGAGTTCCGCAGGTGACGTAGCCACAGGGTCGTGTTCCCTTCGTGTCCGTGTCTCAGTGGGTGAATATCTCGTCGCTGGCGGTCGCGTGCAGGACCCGGTAGCCCCCCGTGTAGAAGACGAGGGGGTCGCCCTCCCCGGAGTCGAGGTACTCGACCCGGCCGAGGTACAGGACGTGGTCACCGGCCTCCACCCGTTCCGCGATGCGGCATCCGACGTGCGCGAGAGCCCCGCCGAGCAGGGGGATGCCGTCGGCCTCGGTGAACTCCGGCCGCACGTCGACGGTGGGCTGTCCCGCGAAGAGGCGGGAGTAGGCCTCCTGGTGTTCCGCGAGGACGCTGACCCCGTAGTGGCCCGACTCGTCCAGCGTGGCGGCCATGCGGGTGCGGCGCCCCAGCGAGACCAGGACGAGCGGCGGATCCAGCGACACGGACAGGAAACCGTTCGCCGTCATCGCGTGCACCCCCTCCGCGCCGTGGGTGGCCACGACGGTGACGCCGCTGGCGAAGCGCCCCATCGTCCGCCGGAAGAGCCGCGTGTCGATGTCGGGGCTCGCCGTGTGCCCGGTGGCGGGTGCCATCACTGCCTCCACTCCTGGCCGGCGAGGTAGGCCCGGGTCCGCTGGGGGGTGGACAGGATGTCCCAGATCCGTTCCGGCCGGTTGAAGTGGTCGACGAACTCCTCCGCCAGCTCGGGGTCCCCGTCCATGGCCGAGAACAGCTCGATCAGGTGCGGTGCGGCCTCGCGCCGGAGCATGAAGTTGCTGAACGCCGCGGCGGAGAGGGTGCGGTCGGCGCGGCGGCGCGCGACCTTCTGGCAGAACCGCTCGTCGAGCGTGAGTTCCTCGAGGATCGTCTCGCCCGTCACCCAGGCCGAGTAGGACGCCGAGTTGGCGCCCTGGCCGACCAGCGGGTCGAGGACCGTGTGCATGTCGCCCAGGGCCAGGGCGAAGCGGCCGTTGGGCAGGCGGGTGTAGTCCTCGCGCACGACGGGGGTGAGTCCCCCCTGCAGGAGGTCCTCCGGCCGGGTGAGGTGGAACCGCGCCGCGTCGGCCCGTTCCCGGACCTGGGGGAAGTGGGACTCCAGTTTCTCCAGGACGGTCTTCTCGAACCCGGTCGGGTCCGAGGCCTGATCCATCCCGGACACCTGTTCCAGGTCGCCCCCGGGTATCCCCTCGAACAGCAGGGCGGTCACGGGGCCCTCGAAGGAGTGCAACGGAAGTTCGAGCAGCTCCCCGTGGCCGGGGGAGACGCTCAACGACATGCCCTTCGGGTCCGGGTAGGAGACCCCGTGGTACAGCCCCACGCACAGGCGGCGCTGCGGCGTCTCGTAGGGGCTCCTGTCGGCCCGCCTGGGGAACATGCCGGCGATCTCGCCCTTGCCCGCCGCTACGACGATGAGGTCGTGCTGTTCGGAGAGCGAGACGATGGTCTCCGGTTTCACCGCCCGGATGTCGAACGTGCCGCCGCGTTCCTGGAAGTCCGCGATCAGCCGGGGGAGGTAGATCCGGTAGTCGAGGGCACGGGCGGGACCGCGGAGGTCGCCGCGGAACTCCAGCGGGGTCGGTCCGTTCACGTGGTGGTGGTTGGCGAAGTACCCGTACTCCTGCGGGTCCCAGTGCTCGACTCCCAGAGCCCGTTCCCGTTCGAGGGTCGAACGGTGGTGGGCGACGCTGTTCGGCAGCCGGGAGGCGCCGATGTCCTCGGGAGTCCGGTCGCTGTAGATCGTGACGGGGATGTCGTGCTGTCGGAGGAAGAGGCCGAGGTGGAGTCCGGCGATTCCGCTTCCGATGATCCCGATGTCGGGCATGTGGGGTGCTCCTTTTCGTGGTGGGCCGGGGACGCCCTGTGACCTCTGGTGACGGTCGAGGGCCGGGCGGATCCGCTGTTCGGGCCTGGCCCGCTGTGGGGTGGGCACCCCGCGGCGCGTTGGACGGTTACAAACGGAAGCTCTTCCGTTTACAGTAGCGTCACGGAGGAACCGAGGCAAGGCCGAGGCGGACGAACTTCCGATTAATCTCTGATGAGGGGAGGAATGCCAGCACAGCGTGCGACCACCCGAGCCGCACCGGGGTGCTTCCGTCAGAACGGGGGTGGCCGTAGCGATCACCGACGCGCGAAAGGAGATCCCGCGGTGGGAAAGACCGGAGGGGACGGACCCGAGATCCGAAACGAACTGCCCGTGCTCGGCCACGGAGGAACGGAACGGGCGGACGCCGCGCGCAACCGGCGCAAGATCCTGGACGCGGCCTCGCGCATCCTGGACACCGCCGGTCCGGACGGTCTGCTGATGGAGGAGGTCGCCGCCGCCGCCGGCGTCGGCGTGGGTACGCTCTACCGGCGCTTCGGTGACCGGGCCGGACTGACGTACGCACTCCTGGACGCGGAGGAGCGGACGCTGCAGGAGTCGATCCTGCACGGCCCGCCCCCGCTCGGACCGGGGGCCGAACCGATGCCCCGGTTGCGCAGTTTCCTGCGGGAGCTGCTTTGGCGGGTCGTGCGCCAACGCGCCCTGCTGGTGAGCGCGGAGAGCAACAGCGCCCGGGCGCGTTTCACCGCGGGCGCCTACGGCGTGCACCACGCCCACGTGGCCGGCCTGCTCCGGGAGGCCCGCCCGGACCTGGACAGCCACTACATGGCCGACGCCCTGCTCGCCCCGCTCACGGCGACGCTCATCACGCACCAGCTCGACGCCTGCTCGATGAGCGTCGAACGGATCGAGGCCGGACTGGACACGCTCGTGGACTCCCTCGAGGCCACCGCTCCCGCACCCCGTACCTAGGGCCCACCCGGCGGCCGGAACCCCCGGACCCCGGAATCGCGGGATGCGCCGTTCCCCCGCTCCCCGTCGTCCCCCCGCAGCGGGCCGCCGGTCCGCTACGGCACAACATCGCGCGAACACGGGACGTGCGCCGCGGACCGCGCGGCGCACACTTGGACCCGTCAACGGCCGGCTGTGGTGACACGGCACGCCCCGGACCCGGTCCGGGATCCGCTGCCGCAACCGCGCGGGCGTGGGATGGAGCCATGAGGTGTCCCCGGCTCATGGAGGGCCGGGGACCGGAATGGGGGACGACATATGACGGGATTCCGACACCGCCTCGACATCGCCGTGATCGGAGCCGGAGTGCTCGGCCTGGCCGCGGCCGACGCGTTGGCGCGTCGCGGCGCGGACGTGGTGTGCTTCGACGGGCGCCAGCCGGGCCAGGGGCAGTCCGGCGGACTGACCCGCACGTTCCGGCACCGGCACGACGACCCGGACGTGGTCCGGCTCGCGGCGGAGTCACTGGAGCACTGGCGCACGTGGGAGAAACGCTCCGGCCGCGTCCTCATCGGCCCGGAGGGCACGGTGTACGCGGGCATGGACGACAGCGACGCCGAGGGGATGCGGCTGCAGGGGGTCCGGCACGAATGGACGGACGGGGAGAGGGCCGGGGACGTCTTCGGGCCGCTCGCCCCCGTGTCGGGGCCGCTGCTGGTGGATCCGGGCTCCGGCGCGATCCGGGCCCGCAACACCATCGACGCGCTGAGCGAGTGGGTGGGCGACCGGATCACCCCCCAGGACGTGCACGGGGTCTCGGTACCCGAGGACGGCGACGGTGTGGAGCTGCAGACCGCGGACGGCATCTACCGTGCCCGGCACGTCCTGATCTGCGCCGGGACGCACACCCCGAGGCTGGCGGCGGGGGCCGGTATCGGGATACCGCTGGACTGCGCGTTGCACGCCCGCCCCCACTACCCGGTGCGGGACCAGTTCCAACGGACTCCCCTGCCCTGCTGGGTGGACCGCTCCGGAGCCTTCGGGGAGACCGTCTACGGTTCCCCGATCGGCACGACGGGGCGTTACGTGGTGGGCCTCATCGGCAACGGCGTCGACGTCGACATCAACAACGGGCTTCCCACCGGAACCGAGATGGAGGCCCACGTGCGCCGCCTCTCCGCCTATGTCGAGCGCGCCCTTCCGGGACTCGTCCCCGAACCCGTCGGCATCCGGGTGTGCGTGATGAGCAAACTCCCCGGCGGGAGCGACGCGCTGGGAGCCTGGCACACTCCCGGTGTCACGGCGGTCACCGGCCACAACCTGTTCAAGCTGGCCCCGGTCCTGGGAGAGCTGCTCGCCGACTCCGCCCAGGAGGACCGGCTCCCCGACGAACTCGCGCGTGTCACCGAACGGGCGCTGGAGCCGGCATGAGCGACACGACACTGGCACCCGGAACCGGCCCGTGGGGGCCGGGAGAGATCACGGTGACCGGCGCCACGGGAACGGTCGGCGCCGCCGTCGCCGCGGAGCTGGCCTCGCTGGGGCACCGGCCCCGCCTCGTGACCCGCCCCTCCTCCGAGGCCGCCGTACCGGCCGGAGCCCAGCGGGTCCCCGCGGACCTCGGCGACACCGGGGCGGTGCGACACGCGCTGCGCGGGTCGCGGGCGCTCCTCCTGCTGACCCCGCTGGCGCCCGGCCAGGGCCACTGGCAGGCCGAACTGGTCGGCGCGGCGAAGGCGGCGGGCGTCGAACGGGTCGTGAAGATCTCCGCGCTCGGTGCCGACCCCTCCTCCACCGTGTCCGTGCACCGTGAGCACGGACGCGCGGAGCGGGCGCTGCGCGCCTCCGGCCTGTCCCACGCGAGCCTGCGCCCCAACGCCTTCATGCAGAACGCCCTGCAGTGGCGGGCCTCGATCGCGCGTCGGGGGACGATCGAACTGCCCATGGGCGGGGCGAGGGTCAGCATGATCGACGCCCGCGACATCGCCGCGGTGGCCGTTCACGCGCTGCTCGAACCGGAGCGTGTGGACGGGGAGGTGGAACTCACCGGTCCGGAGGCGTTGAGCTACGCGGAGATCGCCGCGCACCTGTCGGACGGGACGGGCGGGGAGGTCCGCTACGTCGACGTCGACCCCCAGGTGAGCGCGGCCAACATGCGCGCCGCCGGGGTGCCGGAGTGGGCGATCGAGGCCCGGCTGGGCCTGTACGGCACCATCCGCGCCGGCGAGGCGGAGCGGGTCAGCTCCGAGGTGCGCCGGATCACCGGTCGCGAACCGTGCCGGTTCCCGGAGTTCGTGGCGCGCGCGGGGGCGGCGCTGCGTTCCGGGACGTGACCGGGTTCCGGACGGACGGAACACGACGAGCGAGGAAGGCGGGTATGCGGGTATTCGCGGTGGGAGCGACCGGAGTACTGGGAGGCGCGCTGGTGCCGATGCTGGTGGAGCGCGGGCACCGGGTCACGGTGCTGGCCCCCGACCGGCTGGAGGCACTGCCGCCGGAGGTGGCACGGGTACGCGGTGGCCTGCTGGACGACCACATCCGGCTGGAGGAGCTGATCGCGGGCGACGACGCCGTGGTCAACCTCGCGACGAGCATGCCCCGGAACCCCGCGGCTCCCGGGGCGTGGCGGGAGACCTCCCGCATCCGCGGCGAGGGCACGTCCCGCCTCGTCACGGCGGCGCGGGCGGCGGGAGTCCGTCGCCTGGTGCAGATGAGCATCACGATGGCCTATCCCGACGGGGGCGACACGTGGCTGACCGAGGACACCCCCCTCGACCCGGACCCCGCCCGGCGGGCCGTGGTGGGGCCCGTCGCCGAGCTGGAGTCCACCCTGGGCGCTGTCTCCCCCTCCGAGCTGGCGTGGACCGTGCTGCGCGGCTCCCGGTTCGCCGGTTCGGGGACCGTGCAGGATACCCAGCGGGAGCTGCTGGCGCGGGGGGAGATGCGCATTCCCGGGGACGGGGGATCCTACGTCTCGATGGTCCATGTCGCCGACTACGCCAGGGCCGTGCTCGCGGCGCTGGAAGGGGATGCGGCGGGCCGCGTCCTCAACGTCTCCGACACGCCCGTGACCACGGGTGAGTACCTCACCGAACTGGCCCGGCGCACAGGGTGCCCGCCGCCGGAACACGACCGGGACGCGGCACCGGACCTGCCGTCGCAGCGTGTCGACAGCGGCGCGGTGCTGCGGGAGTTGGGATGGCGCCCGCGCCACGGGATATGGCCCCCGGCCGACGGTCGGGACGGATGGTAGGAACACGGGCGCCGGACGGCGGACACCGGCGCCCGGCACCCGGCGCGGAACCCGTCTGGAGGTGGTCCGCAATGTCGTTGCGCGTGGGGCCGGGGGCGGCGTACCCGCCCGGCCCGCCCCCCGCGACACCGCCGCCGGCGGGCGCCGTGCCGCCGGCGGCCCGCCGCGGGAAGCCGGTGTCGCCATGACCGCCACGCACTGCCCCTACTGCGCGCTGCAGTGCGCCATGCACCTGGAACCGGGGGCGGACGGGAAGCTCACCGTGCGGCCCGCGGACTTCCCCACCAACCGGGGCGGGCTGTGCCGCAAGGGGTGGACGTCCGCGGAACTGCTGTCCACCCCGGACCGGATCACCGCGCCGCTGCTGCGTACGGGCCGCGGCGGCGGATTCCGCGAGGTGGACTGGGACACCGCCCTGGACCACGTGGCCGGTCGCCTCCTGCGGCTGCGGGAGCGGCACGGGAACGACACCGTGGCGGTGTTCGGCGGCGGCGGGCTCACCAACGAGAAGGCCTACCTGTTGGGGAAGTTCGCCCGGCTGGCGCTGGGCACCTCCCGGATCGACTACAACGGCCGGTTCTGCATGTCCTCGGCCGCCGCCGCCGGAACGCGGGCGTTCGGTCTGGACCGGGGTTTGCCGTTCCCACTGAGCGACCTCGGCGGGGCGGACACGGTGCTGCTGGCCGGGGCGAACCCGGCCGAGACGATGCCGCCGATGATGGGCCACCTCACCGCACCGCGGCTGGTCGTCGTCGACCCGCGCCGCACCGCCACCGCCGAGCACGCCCTGGAACACGGCGGGACCCACGTGGCCCCCCGCCCCGGGACCGACCTCGCGCTGGCGCTGGGACTGCTGCACACGGCCCGCGGCCAGGGGATGCTGGACACGGACTACATCGCCGACCGCACCACGGGCTTCGACGGGGCATGGGAACAGGCGACCGTGTGGTGGCCGGAACGCACCGAACGCGTCACCGGGGTTCCCGCCCGTCAGATCCGCGCCGTCGCGCACCAGCTCGGCACCGCCTCCCGCGCCTACGTCCTCACCGGCCGCGGCACAGAACAGCACGTCACCGGCACCGACTCCACCTCGGCGTGGATCAACCTGGCGCTGGCGCTGGGCCTGCCGGGACGGCCCGGTTCGGGCTACGGCTGCATCACCGGGCAGGGCAACGGCCAGGGCGGCCGGGAGCACGGCCAGAAGGCCGACCAGCTGCCCGGCTACCGCCGTATCGACGACCCCGACGCCCGCGCGCGCGTCGCCGACGCGTGGGGCGTGGACGCGCAGACACTTCCGGGAGCCGGACCCAGCGCGACCGAGCTGCTGAACTCCCTGGGCACGGAACACGGCTCGCGCGCGATGGTGCTGTTCGGCGCCAACCCGGCCGTGTCCGCGCCGGACTCCGCCCGCGTCCGGGAACGCCTCGCCGCGCTGGACCTGCTGGTCGTGGCCGACTTCGTGCTGTCGGAGACCGCCGCCCTGGCCGACGTGGTCCTTCCCGTGACCCAGTGGGCGGAGGAGGACGGCACCATGACCAGCCTCGAGGGCCGGGTGCTGCGCCGCCGCGCCGCGACCCTCCCACCCGCGGGCGTACGCAGCGACCTCGAGGTCCTGCGGGGGATCGCCGAGCGCCTGGGGCAGCCCGCCCACCGCTTCCCCTCCGACCCGGACACGGTCCTGGCCGAACTGCGCGACGCCACGGCGGGTGCGCCGGCCGACTACTCCGGTGCCACCCCCGAGCGGCTGTCCGACGGGGAGGAACTGCACTGGCCCGTGCCCAGCGGCGCCCCTCCTACACCGCGACTGTTCCTCGACCGGTTCGCCCACCCCGACGGCCGCGCGCGTTTCTCCCCGGTGGAGTACCGGGACCCGGTGGCGGAAACCGGGGGTGACTACCCGCTGATCGCCACGACCGGCCGGCTCATGGGCCACTACCAGTCCGGGGCGCAGACCCGCCGGGTGGCCGAACTGGCCGAGGCCGAACCCGAGGCGCGGGTGGAGGTGCACCCCGACACCGCTGCGCGCAACGGGCTGGGTGAGGGGCAGTGGGCCCGCGTCACGTCGCCCGTCGGCACCGCGCTGGCCAGGGTCCGGCTGCGCCCCGGGGCGCGCCGCGACACCGTGTTCCTCCCGTTCCACTACGGCGGTGAGGCGGCGGCGAACAACCTCACCGGCTCCGCCGCGCTCGACCCGACCAGCCGTATGCCCGGGTTCAAGGCTACAGCGGTCCGGCTGGACCCGGTTCCCGACGACTAGGACCTGCTCGGTGGAACGCTGTGCGTCACGACCGGCGCGGCAAGCCGCGCCGGCGATGCCGAGGAAGGGGGCGGAGCGGACCCTCCGCCGACTGACGAGAACACCGCCGCCGCGGCACCGGAGCGACGGCGGGTGGCAGGACAAGCGCCCGTCGAACAGGACCCAGGGAGGGACGCGATCGTGAACCAACCCGCGCGTCACGTCGTGACCGTCGGCAACGGCATGAGCGGGGCGCGGTTCGCCGAGGAGGTCGCCCGCCGTGATCCCGAGGGGAGGCGGGTGCGCCTGACCGTGCTCGGGGCCGAGGAGGAGCCGGCCTACAACCGGGTCCTGCTGCCGGGGATCGTCGCCGGGACCTACGACCCCGCCGACGTTCGGCTGCCGCGCCCCGGCCACCCCGCGACGACCGTGCGCACCGGCGCGGCGGTGCGTTCCCTCGACCTCGGGGACCGTGCCGTCGTGTTGGAGGACGGCACCCGGGTCGGCTACGACGACCTGGTGCTCGCCACCGGCGCCCGTGCCGCGTTCCCGCCGGTGGCCGGGCTCGTCAGCGAGGACGGCGCCCCCGCCGCGGGGGTGAGCCCCCTGCGCGACATGGCCGACTGCCGCCGGGTGGCGGCGCTGGTCCGGCCCGGGGCGCCCGCGGTGGTACTGGGCGGGGGAGTGCTGGGGCTGGAAACCGCGCGCGCCCTGGCCGAACGGGGGATGCGGGTGTCGGTGGTGGAGTCCGCGCCGTGGATCATGTCCCGGCAGGTCGACGCGGAGGCGGCCGGTATCCTCACCGCGTCCTACGCGCGTATCGGCGTGGCGATACACGCCGGCCGCGGCGCCGTGCGCTGGTGGCCCGGCTCCGGACTGGAGCTGGATGACGGCCGCACGCTGGCGGGCGACCTCCTCGTCGTGACCGCCGGCACGCGCGGTAACACCGGACTCGCCGCCGACGCCGGGATCGCCACCGACCACGGCGTCCTCGTCGACGACACCCTGACCACCTCAGCGCCCCGCGTGCATGCTGTCGGTGACTGCGCCCAGCACCCCGGCGGCGGGGCGGGCCTGGTGCAGCCGGGGTGGGAGCAGGCCGCGGTACTCGCGGACCTGATCACCGGGGTCGCCCCCGGCTCCCGCTACACGGGCACACGCCCGGTGACGCGCCTCAAGGCCGAGGGGGTCGAGCTGACGTCGCTGGGAGAGGCCAACGCCGACCCCGGCACCACTGACACGGTGACGGTCTCCGATCCGTACGGGGGCAGGTACGCCAGGCTGGCGGTGCGCGCGGGCCGGGTGGCCGGAGCGGTGCTCCTCGGGTTCCCGGAGGCGGTGCCGGAGGTGTCCCGCCTGTACGACACCGGTGAGCCGGTGCCCGAGGACCGGCTCACCCTGCTGCGCGACGGGCGGCCCGCCGGGCGGGAGGAGCCGGAGGAGGGCGCCGCGCCGCTGGTGTGCCGGTGCAACGCCGTCACCCGGGAGCGGATCGAGGCGGCCTGGTTGGACGGTGCCCGCACCCGGGAGGCCGTCGCCGAGCGGACGCGGGCCACCACCGGTTGCGGCTCCTGCATCCGCGACGTCGACGCCCTGCTGTCCGGGTGGCGTCTCGAACCGTCCCGCTAGGAACCGTCCGGGAACCGTCGGGCGGGTGTTCGCCCCGCCGGGGTGGGGAGAACACCCGTGCCGGTCTCACGGGAGCGCGACGGACTGGCCGTGGTGGAATACGTCCCCGGGGTCCCAGGTGCCTTTCGCCTCCTGCAACCGCCGGTAGTTCTCCTTGTAGTACAGCCGGTACCAGGGAACGCCGGAGGTGTTCAGCTCCGGGTCGTTGAGGTCGATGTCGCAGTAGTTGACGAAGCAGCCGTCGGTGTCCCGGTTGGGTACCGGAACGCCTCCGGTGTCGGCGTACACGGCGCGGTAGAACTCCTGGTGCCACCGCAGGTGGGTGTCGTCCTCGGCGGGGTCGTTCCAGGTGGTCCCCCACAGCAGCAGCATCACCGAGTCGCGGTGCGGGTTGGCGGTGTCCGCGGGTTCCAGCGCGTTCACCCGACCTCCGAAGGAGGCGATCGACACCGCGAAGGGCGGCTGGTCGTACTCCGTGTCGGTGAGTCGGGTGTAGAACGCGTCGATCTGCGACTCCGTGAAACCGCGCCGGTGGTAGCTGGACTTGTACTTGTAGCGCTCCGTGGGGCTGCTGAACCACATGCCGCGCCACCCCGCGGCGTGCAGCCAGGGGAGCTTCCGGTGCTCGGTGACGGTCGGCTCGACCCCGACCCCCTCGTTGACGGCGGCGCGGAAGTCGTCCAGCAGCCGCTCCGCGTCGGGCCTGTCCGCGTCCATCTGCACCACCAGGTGGAAGGAACCCACGGGTTGGGGGGCGAGTTCCAGCCGGGCGAACAGGCCGGTGTAGGGGCTCTCCGGGAAGCTGTTCTCCTCCAGCCAGGAGCCGTAGTTACGCAGCAGCGCGCCGAAGCGCTCCCGGGTCATGTCGTCCCAGGACCACTCGGAGCGGTGGATCCACACGCTGGCGGGCGGGGCCGGGAGGGCGGCGTCCGGCGTACACCCGGACTCGGCCCGCGGCGAGCGGAACCAGTACCGGGTGACGACGCCGAAGTTGCCGCCCCCGCCGCCGGTATGGGCCCACCACAGTTCGCGGTTGGGGTCGTCCTCCTCCCGAGTGGCCACCACGGGCCGGGCGGTTCCGTCCCCGTCGACGACCACCACCTCCACGCCGTGGAGGTGGTCACTGATCAGGCCGTGCTCCCTGCTGAGCGCACCGTACCCGCCGCCGGGCACGTGGCCGCCGGCGCAGACCGGGTAGCAGGAGCCGCCGGGAAGGGTCACCCCCCAGCGTTTCAGCAGGGTGTCGTAGACGTCCCCGAGGGACGCGCCGGCCTCGACCATGAACGCCTCGCGGTCCTCGTCGTAGGTGACGGCGTTCATCTGCGTCATGTCGACGATGACGTCGACGTCGGGCCGGTCGACGAACTCCTCGTAACAGTGGCCGCCGCTTCGCACGGTGAGCCGGGAGCCGTTGCGGACCGCGTGGCCGACCGCGGCCACCACCTCCCCGGTGGTGGTGGGGAGGTGGACGTGGTCGGGGCGGCTGACCCAACGCTGGTTCTGCCCGCGGGTCAGTCCCGGGTAGCGCAGGTCCCCCCGGCGGACGGTGGGGACCGCCGGCGCGTCGTGCTCCGGTCGCGGCGAGGGTGTGGTCATCGGCAACCTTCCGGGTGTGCCCTGCCCGCCGGGGCAGGGGTGTCTCACGTGTCACTGGCCCCGCGGGGCGCCGGGGGGACGGGGCGTGGCGCCTCCGGGGCGTGCTGCTCATCGTGGCGGCTGGGGAGAGCGGGGAGGTATGGCGTGTTCACGCCAGATTCGGACCGCACGTTTGGGTTCCGGTGCGTGCGGTAACCCCGGGAGCCGCTCCGTGCCGCGGGGCGCGGCGTCCCGCCGCGCGCTGCGGGAACGCGGCCGGGGGCGGTACGGGAGTCCTCCCGTTCCGTACCGCCCCCGGATCCGTGCTTTGGATCGCTGGTTCTCGGGATGGTCGGGCGGGGGGCCGGCGGGGAGCATGGCCGCGGGCAGCCGCCGCAGGGGCGGCCGAGGCGGAGGAGGAACGAGTTGGGAACGTCCGACCGAGACGGTCGCGACCGGGCGATGTACGTCGCGCCGGGCGCGGGGCCGAGCGTGTGGGCTTTCGGCGGGGACCGCTACACCCTGAAGGCCGGGACCGGGGACACCCGGGGCGCTCTCGGGGTGATGGAGGCCGAGATCCCGCCGGGGAACGGTCCGCCGCTGCACATCCACCACAACGAGGACGAGATGTTCTACCTCCTCGACGGGACGCTGGAGATCGTGGACGCCGACCGGGCGTTCACCGCGGAGGCGGGGTGCTTCCTGCTGCTGCCCCGCGGTTCCGCGCACCGGTTCACCAACGTCTCCGACCGGCCGGCGCGCATCCTGATGCTGTTCTCGCCGAGCGGGTTCGAGGAGTTCTTCCTGGAGGTGGGAACGGAGGCGGTGCGGGGGCAGGCGCCCGCGGCGGAGCAGTCCCCGGCCGAGATCGCGCGCTCCATGCGCGTGGCGGAGGAGCGGTACGGCATCGAGTCGGTTTAGGGCCTGTTCGGTGGAGGTTGTGGCGGACCGGGCCGGGTGGTTGTGGACGAGGGCCGGTGCTCGGGGGAGACCAGCGCGTCCCACGCCGCCATCGCGCAGTCGATGACGGCGTGCGCCGTCGCGCGGGTGCACCCGTCCCGAGCCTGGATCGACAGTCCCTGCAGCACGGTCAGGTAGTAGGAGGCGAGGGCCGTCGTGTCCGTTTCCTGGGGGAGGTCGCCCTCGGCGACGCCGCGCTCCAGCCGCGCGAGGACCGCCTCGTGGTCCCGGCGCCGCAGCTCGGCGAGGTGCTCGCCGACGGTCTCGTGCGCTTCCGTCAGGTTGAGGCCGGCCAGCACCACCATGCACCCCCGCGGGGTGTGCGGGTCGACGTAGGCGTCGGCGTTCTCCCGCAGCATGCCCTCGACCGCGTCCCGGGCGGTGGCGGTGGTGTCGAGGGGACCGTTCGCGGTGCCGCCGTCTGCGGAGTTGTACAGCTCGACCGCCTCGCGGAAGAGCGCCTCCTTGGAGTCGAACGCGGCGTAGAGGCTCTTGCGCGTGATGCCCATGGCGTCGGTGAGCGCGCTGAGCGACGTTCCCTCGTACCCGCGTTTCCAGAAGAGTTCCATCGCCGCGCGCAGGGCTGCGCCCCTGTCGAACTCGCGTGGCCGTCCCCGTGCTGGCATGGCGCTCCTCGTTCGCTCTCCCTTGACACCCTCTGGGGCCGATGCTATCAATTAAGCACCGATTGGTGAATAAATAACAGTGGCACAAGGAGACGAGAATGAGCGCACTGCACGGGAAGGTGGCCCTGGTCACCGGAGGAAGCAGGGGGATCGGCGCGGCGGTCGCGCAGCGGCTCGCCCAGGACGGCGCGGACGTCGCGCTGACGTACAACGCCTCGGCGGAGCGGGCCAAGGGCGTCGTCGCCAAGGTCGAGCAGGCCGGCCGCCGGGGCGCGGCCATCCACGCCGACATCGCGGAGCCCGCCGCGGTCACCGCCGCGGTGGAGCAGGTCGTGTCGGAGTTCGGACGCATCGACATCCTGGTGAACAACGCCGGCATCTTCCCCTACGGGGACATCAGCGAGTTCACCCTCGACGACTACGAGAACACCATGGCGATCCACGTCCGCGCCGTCTTCGTCGCGGTCCAGGCCGCCGTGCCGCACATGCGCGACGGGGGACGGGTGGTCAGTGTCGGCAGCAGCCTGGTGGAGCGGGTGCCGGCACCGGGGATCAGCCTCTACTCGATGAGCAAGTCCGCCCTGGTCGGCTTCACCAAGGGACTGTCACGCGACCTGGGCCCGCGGGGCATCACCGCCAACGTCGTGCACCCCGGTTCGGTCGACACCGAGATGAACCCGGCGGACGGCGAGGGGGCGGACGAGGAGCGCGCCCTGACCTCGCTCGGCCGGTACGGCAGCACCGAGGACATCGCGGCCACGGTGGCCCACCTCGCGGGTCCGTCGGGGAGCTACATCACGGGGACGTCGGTCACCGTGGACGGCGGCGTCACCGCGTGACCGGACCGCGCCAGCACGCGCTCCCTCGGGTGGGGGAGCACCGGTGACAGCACACAACGGGGGACAGCCAATGGTTCTGGCCTGGGTCATTCTTGTCGTTGCGGGGCTTCTGGAGATCGTGTGGTCACTCGCGCTGAAGGAGGCGGACGGGCTTACCCGGTTGGGGTGGTCGGTTCTCGGTGTGGGGGTGGCCATGGTCAGTCTCGGGATGCTGTCGTATGCGTTGAAGAGTCTTCCGGTGGGCACCGCGTACGCGGTGTGGGTGGGTATCGGCACCGTGGGTGTCGCAGGTGTCGGCATGGTCGCCCTGGGGGAGCCCGTCACCTGGCCCCGGATGGTCTTCCTCGGTCTGATCGTCGCCGGGGTGATGGGGCTCAACCTCGAATCGAGTCCGCAACAACAGGCCGACGATACGCCGGCCGTACCGCGTAGCTGAGGACGGTTCCTGTGGCCTGGGTCATTCTTGTCGTTGCGGGGCTTCTGGAGATCGTGTGGTCACTCGCGCTGAAGAAGGCGGACGGGCTTACCCGGTTGGGGTGGTCGGTTCTCGGTGTGGGGGTGGCCATGGTCAGTCTCGGGATGCTGTCGTATGCGTTGAAGAGTCTTCCGGTGGGCACCGCGTACGCGGTGTGGGTGGGTATCGGCACCGTGGGCGTCGCCGTCACCGGCATGGTCGCCCTGGGGGAGTCCGCGTCCCGCGGGCGGTTGGCCTGCCTCGGCCTGATCGTCGCGGGGGTCATGGGACTCAACCTCGTGGGGGGCTGACCGCCGTTCCCCCGCGGGGGCTCACCGACCGACCGAGATGCCGCTCTGTACCCGAACAGAGCGGCATTTTTGTGCATAACATACTTTGTTCCGCCGCGCTGTAGAAAAGTATCACCTGTCCGATATCGGACAGGTTCTTATCACAAAGAAAGATCATATATATGATGTTTTCGTTTCTGATGTGAGACGGGGGAACACCGAACCGTGAATTGTTCGACAGGGTCGAAGCTGTTTTCCTCCGTTCCGGCGCGCTCTGCTCGAATTCGGCCGCACCGTGGAACGTGACCCCGCGGAGCCGGGGAAACCCGGGTGGGCCGGTCCGGGCGTCCGCGCCGACCGCAGTGCTATATCAGGGGGACACGCATGATGGAGCACGCGCCTCGGAGGACGCTGAACGGGAGAAGGGAGATTCTGGACGACCTGTTCCGGGAGGTTGACGCGCTGCGGGACGGGACGGGGGGATGCGTCGTCGTCGAGGGCGACACCGGTCTCGGCAAGACCTGGCTGCTCGGGGAGGTGCGGGAGCACGCCGTGCGGCAGGACGTCCCCGTGCTCTCCGCGGCCGCCACTGAGCTCGACCACCTCATGCCGATGGCCACCCTGCGCGGGTTCCCGTGCGCCGCGCACCGGTTCGGACGGAGGGGCGCGGAGGAGGACGGGCTGCGCGTCGTCGAGAGTCTCAGGGAGCGGATCTCCACGCTCGCCCGTGACAACCCCGTGGTCATTCTGCTCGACGACGCGCAGTGGGCGGACAAGATCACCGCACTCGCCATGCGCGTTCTCGTCTCGGAGCTGAGGCCGGCGCCCGTTCTGTGGGTTTTCGCCCGACGCCCCGGCAAGTCACCGGGATACGCGCAACGGACCCTCGACTGGCTGGTCCGCGAGGAGGCCCGACTCGTCTCCCTCGACCCGCTGTCCGACACCGAGACGGTCGGGCTGCTCACCACACTGGTCGGCTCGGAACCCGACCGCAGGCTGCGGGAACTCACCGCACGCAGCGGCGGGAACCCGTTCCTGGTGAAGGAACTGGTGCGGTCGCTGCGCGACAACGGCCTCGTGGGGATCGACAACGGTGTGGCGGTCCTCGGGGACGCGGAACTCTCCCCGGAGCTGCTTCCGGAGGCCGAACAGCTGCTGTCCGGCCTGTCGGAGAACACCCGGTGGCTGCTCCAGGCCGGCTCCGTGCTGGACCGCCCCTTCACCGTGGCCGAGGCCGCCGGTCTGGTCGGCCAACCGCCCATCGACATCCTGCCCGCCCTCAACGAGGCGGTGGAGGCGGGTGCCCTGGTGGAGAAGGGGCGGGAGTTCTCCTTCCGGCACGACCTGATCAGGACGGCCCTGCACAACTCGTTGGCGCGCGGCGTCCGGACGACCCTGCAGGAGGCCGCGGAGGCACTGTCCCAGCAGCGCGGTGCGGAACCGGGTGAGACCCGGTCCCCGGGGGCGAAGGCCGCCACCGGGGAGACGGCGGTGGCCCTGTTCCGGGAAGGGGAACGGAACAGGCCGACCACCCCGGGAGCCGCCGCCGACCTGATCCTGTACATGCTGCGGAGGATGGGCGCCGGGGACGGGCACCGGCCCCTGGTCGTCTCCGACGCGATCCGGCTGCTGGCGACGGCGGGCCGGTGGGAGGAGGCCCAGCAGCTCGCAGAGGAGGCCATGCGGGACGGCGCATCGCCGGAGGAGGGGGGAGAGATCCTGCTCGCCCTGGCCGACGTCTCCTACCTGAACGGCCGCGTCCGGGAGATGATCGCGACCACGGGCAGGGCGCTCGCCAGCCCGGGCATCTCCGAGACGACACGGGGGCAGCTGCAGGGGATCCGGGCACACGGCCTGTTGGACGAGTCGAGCGGTCCCGACGGCCTCGGCGAGGCCGCGGTCGCCGCAGGCCAGGCCGTCGACTCCGCGCGTCGTACCGGGGACACCCGGTCCCTGGTCGGCGGGTACGCGGCGCGGAGCCGGGAGGCCCTGGAGCGGGGCGAGCTGGGCTCCGCCGTGCTGTTCGGGTCGGTGGCGGCGCGCTCCGCCGACGAGGCGGGCGACCAGGACCGCCACCGGCACCCCCGGCTCTGGCTGGCCGCGGCGCTGGCCGCCACCGACCGGCTGGAGGACGCCGAGGAGGCACTGGTCACCGACCAGGCCGACCTCGAACAGTTCGACACCGCGTGGTCGCAGCCGGTGTGGTACTCCCACCTGGCCGAGCTGCGGGTGGCCGCGGGACGGCTCGCGGAGGCCCGGATCGAGGCCGAGATGGGCGCGCGGATCGCGGAACGGCTGAGCACCACACCGCAGACGGTCCGGCTGCTGACACTCCTGGCGCGGGTGGCTCTGCACCGGGACGAGGTCGCGGCGAGCCGCTCCTACACCGAGGAGGCGTGGTCCACGGCGGTGGAGGCCGGCCAGCGTCCGAGCGCCGAGCTCGCCTGGACGGCCGCGATGGTCGCGGAGGCGGAGGGGTACCCGGACCACGGGGCCGCCGTGCTGGCCCGGCACCTGAGCTCGGGGCACGCACGCGTCCGCCTGCTGGCCCGGACCCCGCAGGCCGCGCCGCACATCGCGGGCATGGCACTGGCCGCCGGGGAGGAGCGGCTCGCGGAGGCGGTCACCGGCTCGGCCCGGGAGCTGCGGGAACGCAACCCGGAGGTGCCGACGGTCGTGGCCGCGGCGCTGCACGCCGAGGGAGTGCTGTACACCGACACGGAGCGGCTCCGCTCCGCCGCGGAGGTGTACCGGAGCGGTCCGCGGGTACTGGCCACGGCCGTGGCCGTGGAGGACCTGGCCCTGGCCGAGGAGCGGGAGGGGCACGGCGCCGCGGCGGCCGAGCACCTGCGCTCGGCGCTGGCCAGTTACCGGTCGTGCGACGCCGGGCGCGGGGTGCGCCGGGTGGAGGAACGGCTCGGGCGGCTGGTGGTGCCGCAGCCGGAGAGCGCGGCCGAACCCGAGTGGGAACGCGCCGACGCCACCGGTCTGACTGATTCGGAGCTGCGTGTGGCGCGGCTGGTGGCCGAGGGGCTCACCAACCGGGACGTCGCGAACAAGCTCAACCTCTCTCCCCACACCGTGGACAGCCACCTGCGGCACAGCTTCACCAAGCTCGGGATGAACAGCAGGGTCGAACTGACCCGCTGGGTGCTCTCCAACGGCGGTCATCCCGTGTCCGGGCTTCCGGACGGCGACTCCTCCCGGGGCTCCGATAGCGCGAACACGTGATGATCCACCGCGGCCGCCCCCGCCATTCTCGGTGGTGCGTGACCGAGACCGCCGCCGGCGCGCCCGTCGGGCACCACCCCCGGGTCCCGCGCCGGCGGCGGTACCGCGGCATCGCCGAATCTCGCGGAGGAGGGCTCCATGAGCACCGATCAGCACCAACACGTACACGCGTCCCCGCCGTCAGCGGGAACCCCGCTGGAGGTCCGCAGGCGGCTGTTCGACGACGAGAGCCTGGGGATGGGCACGTTCCTCGACCGGGTCCTCGAACTCCACCCCGCACCCGACACCCCCTTCCTGTGGGCAGCGCCCCCGGGCGGTGACACCGCCGATGCCCCCGAACCGTTCAGCCTGAACCGGATCGCCGGGATACGGGACGCCTACGCCGCCTGGTACCACGAGAACGGGGTGCGCAAGGGCGACCCCGTGGGGGTTTACCTTGACGAGGGGATCGGGTACTTCCTGCACTACCTCGCCCTCAGCTCGCTGGGCGCGGTACCGGCCCTGGTCAACGGCAACATGGCCGCCGGTGTGGCGGCTGACTACATGGCGCGGATCGGCGTCGTCGGAACCGTCGCCTCTGCCCGCCACCTGGCCGCGCTGCAGGAGAGCGGAGCGCTCCCCCGCGCGACGCGTTTCCGGGCCGAGGCGGACCGGCTGCCGCACTCTCCCTCCCCCGAACACCGGCTGCCCGCGCTCTTCCCCTACCCGCACGCGGACCAGGACCCCGTGATGCTCTGCCACACCTCCGGCACCACCGGAGCTCCCAAAGCCGCGATGTTCGGGCACCGGCAGTTCTTCCTCGGCAAGCGTGAACGCCTGCTCGAGTTCCCGCAGGCCGCCGACGGCGACCGCCTGCTCACCGCTCTTCCCCAGGCGCACTCCGCCGGCATCAGCTACCTGATGACCGCCACCCTGCTGGGGCTGCCCACCCGGGTGATGGCCGACACCGGCGGGGAGGCGGTACGGGAGGCCATGCGCGTGTTCCACCCCACCCTGGTCGTCGCCTTCCCCCAGACCTACGTGGAACTGGCCGGGCTCGACCTGGACGGCGCGGGCGCGGACGCGGTGCACACGTGGATCAACACCGGCGACTCCGCCCACGAGGCGCACATCCGGGAGCTGGTCCGGCACGGGCGCCGCCCGGACGGCGAGGGGGGAGAACTGCCCGGCTCCCGGTTCGTGGACGGGCTCGGCTCCTCCGAGATGGGAATGGCCCTGTTCCGCAAGGTCAGCGCTCCGGAGACCGGCGACTACGGCCGCTGCGTCGGAGTCCCCATCGACGTCGTCGACGAGGTGGCCGTACTCGACGAGGAGGGGCGCACCCTACCGGACGGGTACGTCGGCCGCCTCGGTGTGCGTACCCCCACCGTCACCCCCGGCTACTGGAACGACTCCGCGCGTACCGTCCAGTCGTCGTTCTCCGGCTACTGGCTGACCGGCGACATCGTGTACCGGTCCGACGAGGGGCGGCTGTACCACGTGGACCGGGTTCCCGACGTCATCCACACCACCGGCGGCCCGGTCTACAGCCTCCCGATGGAGGAGGTGGTGCTGGGGTGCGCCGGGATCGCCGACTGCGCGGTGTTCGCGGTGGACGACCCCGAGTCGGAGGCCTCCGTCCCGTTCGCGGTTGTGCGGCTCGCCGACCCCGTGGACGCCCCACGCGACCTCCTGGCGGCGTGCAACCGGGCGCTGTCCCGCCAGGGGATGGCACGGCTGCGTGGTGTGACCGTCGCCAGCAGCCCGGAGGACTTCCCGACCGGCCCCACCGGCAAGGTGCTCAAACGCCGGCTGCGGGAGCGGTTCGCGACGGCGCTCACCGCCGGCGGACGCGTGTCCTCGGAGACAGCCGCCGTCTAGGGCCTGTTTTTCGGACGCTTGTCCTGCCGCGCGTCGCCCCGGGACACCGCCCGGCGGTGTTCCCGCCGGTTGGCGGAGGGTCCGCTCCGCCTCCCTGACCGGCCGTGCCGGGGCGGTACCGGAGACGCCGCCCGCGACGAACAGCGCCCAAAAACAGGACCTAAGCGCCGTACTCCACGCGCTGCCCGCGCAGACGGGCGACCCGAAACAACGAGACACGAGGAGAGCATGGTGACCGACACCGCCCACCAGCCCGCCACGAACGGCGCGGGAAGCGCCGCAGGCACCCCGGACATGCCCGGCGGGGCGCTCAGCACGGCGGAGACACCGCCGGACGTCCGGATGTACCAGATGCTGTACAGCTCCATCGTGAGCCAGCTGCTGATCACCGCGGCCGAACTGGGGCTGCCCGACGAGCTCACCGGCGGCCCCCGGCCCGTCGGGGAGCTCGCCTCGGCCACGGGGACGCACCGGGACTCGCTCTACCGGGCCATGCGGGCCCTGGCCAGTACCGGCGTCTTCACCGAGGTGGAACCGGGGGTCTTCGGCCAGACACCGCTGTCGGAGACGCTGTGCAGCGACGTCAACGGTTCGATGCGCGACGTCGCGCGCTACGTGGGCCTGCCCGAGCGTCAACGGGCCTTCGCCGCGGTGACCCACAGCGTGCGGACCGGAGAGCCGTCGTTCGAGCACGCGAACGGCGCGGCGTGGTGGGAGTACTTCGCCGAGCGCCCCGAGCTCGGGACGCTGTTCAACCGGGCCATGGGCACGATGTCGCGGCGCGTCAACTCCGAGGTGCTGGACACCTACGACTTCACGGGGGTGCGCCACCTGGTGGACGTCGGCGGTGGGCAGGGCCACCTCGCCGCCGAGATCGCCCAGCGCCACCCGGACCTGACCGCGGTGGTCCTCGACCTGCCCCGGGTCGTTCCCGAGGCCGAGGAGGTGGTGCGCCGCGCCGGGGTGGCGGACCGGGTGCGTTGCGCCGGCGGGGACTTCCTCGAGGCGGTTCCCGAGGGGGGCGACCTGTACGTCATCTCCTGGACGCTGCACGACTGGAACGACGAGGACGCCACGCGGATGCTGTCCAACGTCCGGCGCGCCATGGCCCCGGACGGGGCGCTGGTCGTCATCGACGAGGTGCCGCCGGCCGGGGACTCCCCGCACTTCGGCAAGTTCGAGGACATCGTGATGCTGGCCCTGCTGCACGGCCGGATCCGGACCGAGCGGGAACTCGACCCCCTGTTCCGCACGGCGGGGCTGCGCCTCGACGAGATCCGCGACACCCCCTCCCCGACGAGTGTGCTCATCGCCCGGCCCGAGTAGCCGCAGCACCCGACCGGCAGACAGAACGGGGCGGGTCCGGGGAGGGAACCCCGGGCCCGCCCCGCCGTCGCGCTCACTTCTCCAGGCAGAACTCGTGGATCGGGTAGCCGACGTGGCGGTCCTCCGCGGGGAGGTAACCCAGAACCCGGTCGCCGGGGCGCAGTTCCGTACTGTTCAGCACGGCGCCGCCGGGACCGAGCACCCGCACGTGCCAGTCGTCCTGCAGGATCAGGTTGACGCTGCGCCCGTCGGAGGCGGCGGCGTCGATCGAGATCAGCGGACGCGACTCGATCTTCACCCGGCCCACGGGCACGTGCCTGCTGCGTCCCTCCACGTCCACGGCGAGCACCGTGCTGTTCGTCCGGAGCTCGCTCAGGTACCGGGTGCGCCTCCCCTCGGCCAGGGTGTAGGAGTGGATCGCCCCCGCGTTCACCCGGAAGGGCCGCGTCGGCATGTACGGCAGCGGGTGGGTCTCGCTCACGCACAGGATCATGCCCTTGGAGTGCGACCCCACCAGGATTCCCTCGTCCTCGCGGAAGTGGGAGCAGGTGTCCACGCAGGCGCGCTCACCCATGCCGATGTGCTCGGTCGAGCGCACCTCCAGCTCGACCAGTTCGAGCTTCCCGGGGGCCTGGGCAGAGGCGGCCCGCAGCGCCGTCGCGTCGCCGACCGCGCGCGGTGCCAGCAGCACCCCGTCGGAGCCGTGTTCCAGGACCCCGAAGACGATCTCGGCCTCCTCGACGTCGGCGACCTCGGTGATGATCCCGCCGTCCGCCTCGGCGGCGGCCGCGATCACGATCTCCAGGGGGATCTTGGTGGGGTCGCGGAACCGCAGCACGCTCCACCGCTCCGTCCGGGCGGCCTCGCAGGCCTCCTCCAGGGTCTGGGCGTCGGAGACGTCCACGAACCGCCCGAACTCCACCTCGGGGTGCTCCTTGCTCAGCACGGTGGTGTCCCCGTGCAGTGCGGGGTCGACGATGACGACCCGCGCCGCGCCGAAGTCGCCGGGCAGCTCCGGTCCGTCGGGGAACAGGACACCGGTCACGGTCGGGGGCAGGTCCGCCAGCAGGGCCGGGTCGGAGGCGACCACGCTGTCGACGCGCTGGTGGATCGCCTCCTCCAGGATGGCCGAGGTGGCCTCTCCGCGTTCGCGTAGGTCCAGCCAGGTCAGTTTCACTGTCTCTCCTCTTCTCTCCAGGGGTGTGTCTCCGGGACGTGCCGGGACGGGGCGCCCGCCGGGGGCGGGCACTCAGCGGTTGAGGCTCAGGGCGGGGGTGTCGGGTGCGGGAACGGGAGCGGCGGGGGAGGGGTGGACCACGTCCGCCACCCGGCGGGTGATCCCTCCGGGGTCGGGGGCCTCGAAGATGTTGCGCCCCATCGCCACGCCGGCGGTGCCCGCGTCCAGCAGCCGGGAGACGTGCGCCAGCACGTTGGCGGGGTCGGGGTCGGGGGAGCCGCCGGCGGTGATGACCGGGAGGGCGCTCCCGCGTACCACGTCGGCCATCTCCTGCTGCGTCTCCGCCCAGGGGATCTTCACAATGTCCGCGCCGAGGTCCGTGGCCAGCGAGGCCGCGTGGGCGAGGAGAGCGGGGTCGCGCGGGTTCTCGACCCGCGGCCCCCGGGGGTACATCATCGCCAGGAGCGGGATGTTCCACTCGGAGCAGGCGTCGGCCACCGTTCCCAGGTCGGCGATCTGCTGGCGCTCCTCCTCCGAGCCCATGTTGACGTGCACGCTCACGGCGTCGGCCGCCAACCGGATGGCCGTCCGCACACTGGCGACGAGGTACTTCGCGTCGGGGTCGGGCGCGTGCATGGTGCTGGCGCTCAGGTGCACGATGAGACCGATCCCGGTGAACCGGCGGGGGTCGACATAGGGAACCCGCCCCTTGTGCAGGACGACGGCGTCGGCGCCGTTGTCCGCCAGGGTGCTGACCAGCGGGTCCAGGCGGTTCCCGGCGGTGATCGGGCCGTCGGCGACGGAGTGGTCGAGCGGAACCACGAAGAGCCGGTCGTCTCCGTGGCGGTGCAGCCGCAGCATGCGCAGCCGGGCCGCCGGCGATTGGTACGGAGTCATTGCTGTATCCCTTCTCTCGTGGGCACTGCCATGGATCCGGCGGTGTCCGGTTCCCCCAGGCCGAACTCGTCGTGGACCGCCGCGGTGGCCTCACCCGTGCGTTCGGCCGGGACGAGCACGGTGGTGCGCGACTGGGTGGTGCTCACCCAGTCCGCGGTGATGCCGAGGCCGTGCAGGCAACGCAGTATCCGGGCCGTGTAGTCGGGGCGGTTGAGCAGCCCGATCCCCACCAGTGAGACCTGGCCGAGGCCGGTGCTCACGGAGTAGGAGAGGTCGAACTTCCGCGCGGCCTCGCTCAGCGCGTCCTCGGTGTCACGCAGCCGCTCGGTGCGGACCGTGAACCCGGTGTTCGCGCCGCGGGGGCCGTTCCCGACCCACCCGAGCAGGTCGATCGGCAGGAGGCGTTCGGACAGCAGTTCCAGGACGATCTGCCCGAGATCGTGCGCCGGGCCCTCGCGGTGGACGAGAACGCGTGCGATGTTCGTGTCGTGTGTGACGGCGACGGTGAATCCGGTGTTTTCGAGCATCTCCTCACCCCGTCCGGGGATCGTGGTTCCGTGTGTGCGGGTGGCAGAGTTGTGGACGGAAATGTCGACCCCGTTCGCGGCGGCCAGCTCGGCCGCGCGGGCGTGGATCACCCGCGCCCCGGATATCGCCATCTCGTGCATCACCCCGGGCGGGATGGCGGGGATGAGACGGGCGTTGGGAACGATGCGCGGGTCCGCGGTGTGGATCCCGTCCACGTCGGTGTGTATCTCGCAGGCGTCGGCGCCGAGCTTGGCGGCGAGCGCGACCGCGGTGGTGTCCGAACCGCCCCGTCCGAGCGTGCGGATGTCACCGATCGTGTCCATGCCCTGGAACCCGGCGACGACGACCACGGTTCCCTCGCGCACGTGGGCGAGGATCCGCTGCGGTTCGATGTCGGATATCCGGATCTCGTCCCGGGAGCCGGTGGCGGACACGCCGGCCTGCTGCCCCGTCAGGGACACGGCGGGCACCCCTCGGGCGGCCAGGGCCATCGCCGTGTAGGCGGCCGAGGCGATCTCCCCCGTGGAGAGCAGCTGGTCCAGTTCCCGCTTGTTGCCCGCGTGGAACCGGGCCGACTCCGCGATGAGGTCGTCGGTGGTGTCTCCCCGCGCGGAGACGCAGACCACTGGCACGACCCCCTTCTCCCGGGTGCGGCGTATGGTCTCCGCGGTGCGCATGACGTGTTCGTGGCCGCTGAGGGAGCTGCCGCCGAACTTCTGGACGACGGTGCCCATCACCGGGGTGTCCTGTTCTTCCGCCGGAGCACGTCCCCGCGCGGGAACCGGCGGGGGTGGTGCCCGCGGGTCCCCCGCCCGTCCGGGAGGGGGTGCGGTGCTGGGCGGTTTTCCTTCGCGACCGGGACCGGAGCGTCGTTGTGCATCATGATCGCCTTGTTGTGGTGAGCGTGTGCGTCGAGTTCGGACTCGGGAGTCGTTCGGGAACGGGGACGGGAGCCACCTCCCGCCCGGAGATAGGAAGCGGGGATCCGGACGGACGATCGCGGGGATCGGAGCGTCCCGTTTTCCCGGGGAACCGTTCGCTGGTCGGTGCGCGCACGGGAACAAGTGTCGTTCGCGGGAGAGGCGCGATGCTTCCCGTGTTCGCGGGATTCCCTCCGCGGGCCGGAACGCGGTTCCCGGCCGGCCGGGAATATCGCATATACGCGTGTTCCCGGCCGGGGTGTCGTTCGGGGGAGGGGCCCTCGCGCGCCGGAGCGTCGGGGCGCGGTTCCGAGAGGCGGGCCCGGGGCCGTACGCGGCCCGCTGTGTTCGTCCGTTCGTCAGTGAACCGTGCGGCGGGTGGGATTACCGGTGCGCGGCGGGGTCTCCCCGGACGGGCTTACCGCGCCAGCGGCACTCCGGCACGATCCGGCGGGCCGGGACCCGCACCCCCTCCCCCTGTCCCTCCCGGCGCCGAGCGCCGGGAGGGACAGGGGGAGGGGGCGGAGCCGCTGCCGCCGGTCGTTACTGCGGGACCGGTTCCGCGGGCTCCTTACCTGACTCCTCGGGCGGGTCCGGCTGTTTCGCGGCCGCGCGGCGCCGCCGGACGAGGACCGTGACGAGCACGACCAGCACGGCCGCTGCCAGGACGACCCAGCTCGCCTTGCCGAGGACCTCCTCGATCGTGCGGGCCGCGGCCCCGGCGGCGGCCCCCACCCCGACGTGCAGACCGGACCACCCCAGCGCGCCCACGGCCGCGGCCGGAAGGAACCGCAGGAACTCGAGCTGGCTGGCGCCGGCCGCCGCCGGTGTCAGGGTGCGCACGATCGGGAGGAACCGCGCGGCGACGACCGCCCACGCGCCGTACCGGTAGAGCAGCCGCGCGGCCCGGTCCCAGTGGCTCCGTCCCACCCGGGCCACGACCCGGCTGTCGCGCAACCGGTACCCCCAGCGCCGTCCCACCACGTAGCCGATGGTGTCGCCGGTCAGGGCACACACCGCGACGAGCAGCGTCATCACGGCGTAGGCGCCGACGCTGTCGACACTGGCCGCGGTGACGAGCAGCGCGGTCTCACCCGGAACCAGGAACCCCAGGCCGAACGTGCACTCCGCGAGAGCGAAAGCCCCGGCGACCACGAGGACCAGTGGGAAGGGAAGGTCGGTCAGCGCGGCCAGGGCCTCGGCGATGTTCGGCACGGGCGCTCCTTCCACACCAGGGGCGGGTGACCGGCGGCATACGGCCTCCCACCGTAGCCGAGAGGGCACCATCCTCCCGCCGGTTCGCGGAGCCACGCGCGGGGACGTCCCGTGGCCGCATCCGGCCAACCGGTGCCGCGCGGGACCCGGACCTGTCCGCCCGGGAGGGGGCGACCCTCCCGGGGTGCGACGGCACGGTTCGGGCGCCGCCGGCGGGTGCCCGCGGTGCGGGAAAGGTCCCCACATCCCCGCGTGTGCGGTACTTTCGGCGGTTGGTTCGGATATCGTCGCCAGCCGGGTGAAACCGGAGTCCCCCGCGCCGGGAAACGCGAGCCGCACCCCCGGAACCGGGCGGGCCGCGGCCGGAACGGTCCGGCCGGTGGGGCGGGAACCCGGCGACGCTCGTCCGGCCGCTGCCCTTACCCGAGGCGGTGCGGACCGTCGGGAGGCGCGTTGCGAGCGCTGGCCCCCGGGCACGTGGCAGGCTTTCCGCGGGGAGAACGGTGCGGCGCGCGGCTACGGTGCGCGTCGGTGAACGGAGGAACGGCATGGAGCAGGAAGACTGGGACGAGCGGTACCGCTCGTCCGAGCTGGTGTGGGGCGCGGAACCTAACCAGTTCGTGGTGGAGATGGCCACCGAACTCTCCCCGGGGCGGGCATTGGACCTGGCCGCCGGGGAGGGGCGCAACGCGGCGTGGCTGGCCGAGAGAGGCTGGCGGGTGACCGCCACCGAGTTCTCGTCCGTGGCCATCGACCGGGGGAAGCGGCTCGCCGCCGCCCGGGAGGTGGACGTCGACTGGGTGTACGCCGACGCGCGCGAGTACGCACCGGAACCCGGAGCTTTCGACCTCGTGCTGCTGGCCTACCTCCACCTCCCACCCGAGGAGTGGGACCGGGTCCTGCGCGGCGCCGTGCGCGCGTTGGCACCGGACGGGAGGCTGATCAGCGTCGGCCACGACCGGGACAACCTCGTCCACGGGACGGGCGGACCCTCCGACCCCGACATCCTGCACCGGGCGAGCGAGATCTCCGACACCATCACCGACGCCGCCGTCAAGGCCGGCTACCCCGTGTGGATGCGCCGCGCCGGCAGGGTGACCCGGGAGGCGATGGGCGAGAGCGGCCCGTGGATCGCCATCGACACGCTGGTGACCGCCGACCGGGCGACCCCGCCGGCGCGTGCCCTGTAGGTGCCGGGTGCGGTAGGGGCGGCGCCCCTCCGTCCGCGAACGGGGCGGATCCCGCCGGTGAGTGGGGTCACCGCGTGCCGCAGGCCACCCGCACGTAGCCGCTGCCGCTGTCGCGCCGCGCCTCGACGCGCAGTTCGGCGGCTCCGCTGACGTCCACCATCCGCGTCTCCCGGACGGTGGACGCGGTCACGGGAACCACCGGCCCCACCCGGTGTCCGTCCAGGGTCAGCCGCACCTCGCCGCTGGTGCCGCTGTCGGCCACGGCGGACAGCAGGAGCCCGACCCGCCCGGTACCGCGTTCCCACCAGGTGAGGCCCACGGCCTCCCACTCGGGCGCGTCGCAGCGCCACCAGTCGCCTACCCGCGCCGGTATCAGTCCGCCCGGTGCCGGCGCGGGTGCGGCCACCGCCGCGGACTCCGCTGCTCCCGCCGGGGGTGTGCGGTGCGAGGACGCCTCCAGCCTGCTGATCCTGCGCCGGAGGTCGCGCAGCTCGTCCAGCAGGCTGGGTCTGCGGTCGTTCCTGGTCACGTGGCATCGACCTCCCCAACGGGGCGTACGGTGAGCCGGACGAGCTCCTCGCCCGCGTCCGCTCCGGGAGCGACCTCGAACTCCGTGATCCGTGTGCTGACGTCCCGTCTCTGACCGAGGAACGGGTCGTCGATGAGAATCCGCGCGCGGTCGCCGACCTCGTAGGAACCGAGGCGGGGGTGCCGGTCGGCGCGGACCGTCAGTTCGGGAAGGACGATCGGCCGTTCGGCGCCGCGCCGGTGCCGGTCGGCGTGCGCCTGGAGCAGAGCGGGGTCCCCGATGTCCAGGACCGACAGGGTGTCCTCCAGCAGCGGGCGCTTCGGGGGGACCTCCCCGTCCTCCGGCGACACCGCGATGAGCTGTTCGGACTCGCTTCCGGCCCCCTGGGCGAAGACCCGGGTCGCCATGTCGGCACCGTCCACCGGCCAGGTGAAGTCCACCAGTCCGGCTCCGTACTCCCACAGGTGCGGTTGCCCCTCCTGGCCGAGCCGGGGGGAACCGACGAGGAGGGCCGGTTCCGGAACCCCGCGACTCCAGCTGACGGTGCAGGTGTAGTCGAACCCGTCCTCCGCCGCGGCGAGGTCGTCGAGGGCCTCCGCGACGGGTTTGAACTCGTAGGGCCGGTACTCCACCGACCGCGCGACCCCGGAGGGGGAGTCGTCCCTTCCGGCGCGCCGGAACCCCATACCGGGGGTGATCCCGCCGCCGCGCTGCCCGAGGCGGACGAGTTCGGCGGCGATGTCGAGTTGGTCGGCCCTGCCGCCCCCTTCGGGGATGCGCACCGGGGGCCACTGCGCCACCGGCGTCGCCCGGGGCGGCTGAGCCGGGAGGACGTAGCGGTGCTCCAGGTAGGAGAGGAAGTCGGCTGCGCTGATCTCCAGGGTTCCGTCGGCGGCGGCGTAGCGGGTGGTCCAGATGATGCCGCCCCACACCAGCCGGTCGTCCCGGTCCACGTACACGGCGCTCCGCCCCGGTTCGGTGAGCCTGCGGGGCTCCAGCGCCCGCACACCGGGAGCGCGGGTGGGCAGGTTCGCCCGCAGCTTTCCCGTACCGTTCAGCACCCGGCTGAAGGAGACCCCGGTCAGGGGGAGGTCGCCGATGATGCGGCCGTCGGCGAGGTCCACGACGTAGTAGGTGTAGCGCGTGCTCATGGGAGCCGCCGTCCGGCCGGGGAGCACCGCGGTGGCTGCATGGGTGCCTCACTCTCTGGGTTCCGGTCCGTGCCGGGGCGTTCGGGTTACCAGTGGTCAGGTCCGCCATAAGGCCCAGGAAAATCAGGGGCACCAGGCGGCGGCGGTTTCGGCCCGGGGGACACGTCGGGCCACGGGTCGTCGGTGAGCCAGGAGACGTGGACGTACTGGTCGCGTCCGGCTGGTAGGGGGGTCTGGCGTTCGCCGTCCACGTCGATGCCGGACAACCGCGCTCCCCGCACCTCCCCGCTGGGGAGGATGTAGAGGCGGCGCGGACTGCGGGGGGTGTGCAGCAGGGCGTGGTACTGGGCGTCCGGACGGAATCCGGGCCCGTCCTCCACCCGGAGGGTGTTGATACTGGTCAGGTCGGTGATGTCGGGGCGGCCCTCGTCGACGGTCTTCTGCACCGAACCCCGCATGTGGACCGTCTCGCCGATCCGGCGCACGGCGAGCTCGCCGGCGTCGCCGTGCACGTAGTCCTCACCCAGGTTCTCCACCGTGATCCAACCGGTGTCGCGGTGCCGGCGGTAGGTCACCCACGTACCGTCGTGCAGGCACTCCAGGTCTCCGGTGTCCAGCCGGTGCACGTACATGCCCTCGTAGGCGTTGCCGGGGCGGGCGTCCGCGCCGCGCACCGGGAGGACCCCGCCGACGGCGCAGGTGAACGGGTGCTCCCGCCAACGCGGGGTGATGTCGTCGGGACCGATCCCGGTGGCCTCCGGAGCGATGGTGATCTCGGCGAGCGGCAGAGCACCGGGTTCCGGCTCCGGCGGCCGCGGGTCGGGCGCGGCGTCGCCGTGCCGGACGGTCACCTCGAACCGCCGGTCCTCCACCCCGGTGACGCGCGCCGTGACCAGGTCGATCCGGGGGTCGGTCTCGGGGGGTTGGGCACCGCCGAACACGTCGAGGTCCTTGTTGTTCTCCAGCGTCACCAGGAACGGCCCTCCCGTGTCGGGCAGCTCCAGGACGGCCTGGAACGGGGCCACCGTGACGAGCCCGGAGCCGCCGTCACCGTCGGAGGGAGTGACCCGGCCGGGTTCGCCGGGGGCGGGTCTCATGCCCGTCCGTGCGGCGCCGCTGTCCCCCTCCCCGGTCGCGGAGGTGACGAGCAGCCCGGTCGCGAGGCGGGCGTCGTCCTGGTTCATCCCGTTGACCCAGCCGGGGCGGCTCTCGGCCATCGTGTGTCTCCTTCGTGGGAACGTCGGGGTTGTCGTCACAGCCAGGCGTCCCGCCAGCGCGCGTGCAGCCCGGGCCGGTCGTCGGGCCGCGGGTCGGGGCCGCCGCGCGTGGTGCGGAACAGGATCGTGTTGTCACCGGGACGCAGCGGGAACCAGCGCGAGTACGCCCGCAGCGACGCGCGCCGGGAGGTCGCGCTGCCGAGCACGACCGTGCGGGCGTCCACGTCCACGGTGAGCCGCTGCCGCGCGGTGAGGGAGATGTCGAACTCGAGCAGGCCGTCGCCGTTGAGCTCCTGGATGGCGGGGTTCTCGCACGGGCCGTCGATGTGCCACACCGGGGCGGTGGGGATGGTGCCGGCGTTGGTGAGGGTGAACCGTCCTCCCGAGGTCCGCCCGAAGTCCAACGGGAAGGTGAGGGGGAAGTCCACCCCCGGCCCGCGGGTGGGTACCGGGGTGAAGCGGGTGTGCTGCCGGGCGGAGTAGCGGTTCGGGTCGGGCGCGGTGACCTGGAGGGACCACTCGAAGGCGTGCGGGGTGGTGTCGCGTAGCCGGCTCTCGTCGGTGAGCCGCACCTCCACCCTGCGGGTGGCGGTGTGCTCCCGCACCACGAGCGGCCGCAGCGCGGAGCCGTCCGCCAGCAGCGCGGCGAAGCGGTCCTTGGCCTCCTCCTTGGTGCGCCGGTCGGGAGCGATGGCCACCCCCTCCAGGGTGATGACGCGGGGCGACCGGTAGGAGGCGGCGTCGAAGGCGCCGTGCCGCTGGGGCCGGTCGGTGAGTTCGACACGTGGCGGCGGGGAACCGGTCCACCCCTCGTCGCCGGTCACCCACCACTCGACGCCCCGGTTGTCCCGGGTGTTCCCGGACCAGTCGTCCACCGTGTACACGGGTAGCTGCAACTGTTCGTTCATCGTTTTCCCGCCCAGGCCAACTCGCGTTCCACCATGCGGCCGATCTCGTACTCGGACTGTCCCTCCCGGGGGTGGACGTTCACCGTCACACCGGCGGCGGGGTTGTCCGCGCGCCGGCCGGCCCCTGGTTGGAGCGTTCCGCCGCCGGCCGCCGCGGGGGCCGCCGCGATCCGGGCCGCGGCCTGGCGGGGGTCGGGGACGAGGTCGTCCATGGCCCGCTCGACGTTTCGCTGACTGTCGTGGATCCCCGTGGCGAGCCCGCTGCCGATCGCCTCGCCCAGCTGGGCCATGACTCGGGAGGGCGAGCTGATGCCCAGCGCGTCCTTCACGAAGCCGGGGATCTTGTCGGTGATGAAGTTCTTGATCGTGGTGACGATGCTTCCCGCGGCGTTCCTGATGCCGCGGACGAACCCGGAGATGAGGTCCTTGCCCTTGTTGAGCAGGAGGCGCCCCAGGTTGCCGAGGGCGCTGACGGCGCGTCCCGGCAGTTCCCGGACGAAACCGACGGCGGAGGAGATTCCCGAGCTCACCGCGTCCACCGCCCGGCCGAAGGCCGCGCGGACGGTTCCG